>CAUASB010000005.1 GCA_958431815.1 uncultured Eggerthella sp.
GGGCATCGTCATCACGCATCTTTGGACACTTTTGGTGATCGTGTTCAATCCTATTTATTTGATTAGCGTATGCATTTGATATCGATAGACCGAGCCTATGAATTTTATTGAGATGAATCGGTAATTTTTTGTGCCCTCTAACCTTTTTTCTACTGGACAGTGCTGGTCTTGCGTTTAAACTTGGGTACAGCAGAAAGTCCGTTTTCTGGCATATACTGCTGCCAGAACTAGTTCGTCTGCCTCCGGATGGGGCGGGCGAGGAGAAGGAGAAGATTATGGATTTTGCTCTCACCGACGAGCAGGAACTTCTTGTTGAGTCCCTCAAGGAGTATGCAGATCGCTACTTCGACGATGAGTCCGTACGTCAGATGTATGAAAACCATCAGGTAAACGCTGAAGCTCAGGACGCATACCGCGACGCAGGCTTCCCCTTCATGGGCCTTCCTGAAGAGGTTGGTGGCATCCCCACGGATCACGTAACCCTGGGTCTCATGACCGAGAAGCTCTATGAGTTCACCGGTGCCATGACTCCGTTCATGACCGGCATGCTCGCTTGCGCCGACCTCGCTGAGTTCGGTACTCCTGAGCAGTCCGCAGTTATCATGGAAGAGTACGAGAAGTCCGGCCAGTCCGTTGCTGCTCTCTGCCTTTCCGAGCCCGCTGCTGGTTCCGACAACATGGGCATGACCATGACCTCCAAGAAGCAGGCTGACGGCACCTATGTTCTGAACGGCCAGAAGACTTGGGTTACCAACGGTGCTGACGTTCCTTACTACATCGTTATCTGCAAGGACGAGGATCCTGCTCGCGAAAACAACAAGATGTCCCTCTGGCTCGTTAAGCGCGAGACCGAAGGCGTTTCCACTGCTCACCTGACCAAGATCGGTCAGCACACCGTTCCCTTCGTAGACGTATTCTTCGACAACGTTGTCGTTGAAGAGTCCGCACGCATCGGTGAGGCTGGCGCTGGCTGGCTGCTGCTCATGAAGAACTTCGAGTTCGAGCGCTGCCTGGTTGTTGCTCAGGGTCTTGGCCTTGCTCAGGCTGCTCAGAACGATGCAATCGCTTACGCTAAGGAGCGCATCGCATTCGGCAAGCCGATCATCACCAACCCCCGTGTTCAGGGCCTCATCGAGCAGAACGAGATCATGCTCCAGCAGACCCGTCATTGGCTGTACTACTGCCTCTGGAAGCTCGACCAGGGTCAGTCCATCAACGCTGACATCGCTATGCTGAAGTCTTGGGGCACCCGTGCTCACCTCCAGATTGCCGACAACGCAATCGAGGTTTATGGTGGCCTTGGCTACACCGAGGAAGTTCGCGTTGGTCGCATTTGGCGTGACCTTCGTGGTAACATGCTTGCTGGCGGTACGTGCGAGGTTATGGACTACATCGCTGGTCGCGCAATTCCGAAGCAGTACAAGTAACCCTACGCGCATTGCTGCACGTAAACTCCCATTTGTATAGGTAATACAAGGAGAATAGGAGCAAGAAAGTTATGAAAATTGTTGTCGCAGTAAAAGTAGTTGCTGACGACCAGGACATCTTCGTCGCTGGCGATCGTACGCTCGACTACTCCAAGGCCCACCAGGTCATCAGCTCTTACGACAAGAACGCTATCGAAGCTGCAGCTCAGCTCGCTGCTGCTAACGACGGCACCGTTACTGTCATCAGCGCTGCAACCTCCAAGGCTACCGACGCTAAGCTGAAGAAGGACATCCTCTCCCGCGGCGTTGACGAGCTCATCATGGTTACCGACGACGCTCTGGCAACCGCTGACTCCTTCGCAACCGCTCAGGTTCTGAAGGGCATCGTTGATGAGAAGGTTTCCGATTACGACCTGATCATCACCGGCGACGGTTCTGCTGACTTCTACGCAGGCCAGGTAAACGTACAGCTCGCTGCTGCACTCGGCGTTCCTACCATCAACGAGGTAACCTCCATCGCTGTTGAAGGCGACAAGGTTGTTGTTGAGCGCACCCTCGAGGAAGAAGTAGAGGAGATCGAAGTTCCTCTGCCCGCAGTTGTTGCTGTATCTCCTTCCATCGGTGAGCCTCGCATCCCCGGCATGCGTGAGATCCTCGCAGCTGGCAAGAAGCCTTCCACCGTTGACGAGCTTGCTGGTGGCGTAGACGCTAAGGTAGAGATCGAGGAGATCAAGGCTCCCGAGCTCGCACCCCGTAAGCAGCAGATCTTCGAAGAAGGCGACATCGACGCATTCGCGGCGGCTGTTGCTGAGGCACTCAAATAAAGAGAAGGCGGTTCTAAAACATGAAAGCATTTGTTCTTGCTGAATCCACCGACGCTCAGCGCGCTCTCTGCGCTGGCGCTCGTACTATCGCAGACGAAGTAGTACTCGCAGTTGTTAAGGGTGCTCCCCTGACCGGCGTTGCTGACAAGGCATACGACGTAGAGCTTCCCGAGGGTCAGCCTGTAGAGAACGCTGCTGCTGGCGTTCAGGCTGCTTACGACGCTGCACAGCCCGACGTTGTGCTCGTTGAGCCCACTCCCCGCAACAAGATCCTCGCTGGTCTTCTTGCTGCTAAGCTCGGTACCGCTGTTGTTTCCGACGTTACCGCATTCGACGGTGACTCCGTAACCAACATGTACTTCGGCGGCCTCGCTGCTAACAAGCAGAAGGCAACCGGCGCTAAGGTTTACACCGTAGCTGCTACCGCTTTCGCTGATGCTGAGGCAACTGGTTCCGACGACGTTGAGACCATTGCTTACACTGCACCTGAGAAGGCTCTCGTACTCCGCGGCACCAAGGCTGTTCCCCGCGAGGGCGCGGACCTCACCAAGTGCGACGTTGTTGTTGGCGCTGGCCGTGGCTTCGCTGAGGAAGCTGACCTCCAGATGGCTCGCGACCTTTGCGCAAAGGTTGGCGGCGAGCTCGGTTGCTCTCGTCCTCTGGCTGAGAACGTTGATTGGTTGCCCCGCAACCTCTACATCGGCGTTTCCGGTCTGCAGCTTGCTCCTAAGGCTTACATTGCTCTCGGCATTTCCGGCCAGATGCAGCACATGGTAGGCGTTCAGGGCGCTGACACCATCATCGCAGTTAACAAGGACCAGAACGCACCTATCTTCAAGCAGTGCGACTATGGTATCGTTGGCGATATCTACAAGGTTCTTCCTGCCTTGATTGAAAAGCTGTAAACGCTTATTATTGCAGGGCGCAGGAAACTGCGCCCTGTTTTTTTGTTCATACTCTGAAAGGAAAAGCATGTCCGATTTTGACGCGATTGTCGTCGGTGCTGGCTGCGCAGGTTCTGTTGCTGCTTACACCCTCGCATCCGCAGGCAAGTCGGTTCTTGTTGTCGAGCGTGGTCAGTACGCTGGCGCAAAGAACATGACTGGTGGCCGTATCTACACGCATTCGCTGGCCAAGGTATTCCCTAACTATCAGGAAGCACCCCTGCAGCGTAAGGTTACCCATGAGCGTATTTCGCTGATGGCTCCTGACGCAAACTTCACCATTGACTATGCCGCTCGTGAGCTCGAAGAAGCTGGCAAAGAGTCCTACACCGTTCTCCGTGGCCCCTTCGACCAGTGGCTGGCAGAGCAGGCAGAGAATGCCGGTGCTGAGTTCATCTATGGCATTGCCGTAGAAGACCTCATCATCGAAGACGGCAAGGTAAAGGGCATCCTCGCATTCGGCGACGAGATCACTTCTGATGTGGTAATCCTCGCTGACGGCGTTAACTCCCTGCTTACCTCTAAGGCTGGTCTTTCCAAGAAGGCTCCCGCAATCCATCAGGTTGCTGTTGGCGCAAAGGAAACCATCGAGCTTCCTGCCGACGTAGTTGAGAGCCGTTTCCTGTGCAACCCTGGCGAAGGTGCTTCTTGGCTGTTCTGCGGCGATTGCTCCAACGGCATTATCGGCGGTGCTTTCGTATACGCAAACCAGGAATCCGTTTCCGTTGGTATCGTTGCTACCATGAGCGAAGTTCTGAAGCAGGACATCCCTGTTTATCAGATGCTCGAGAACTTCAAGAACCGTCCGGAGATCAAGCCCCTTATTGCTGGTGGCAAGACCGTAGAGTACTCCGGCCATGTTGTTCCTGAGGGCGGTATCAAGATGATGCCCGAGATCGTTGGCGACGGCGTTGTTGTTGCTGGCGATGCAGCTATGCTGTGCATGAACCTTGGTTACACGGTTCGCGGCATGGACCTTGCTGTTGAGTCCGGTGCTATCGCTGCTAAGGCGGTTATCAAGGCTCTCGATGCTGGCGATACCTCCAAGGCTGGTCTGTCCGAGTACAAGACCATGCTGGACAATTCTTTCGTTATCCGCGAAATGAAGATGTATCAGGACATTCCTGAGTTCCTGGAGAACTGCCCCGGCATGTTCCGCGGTTATCCTGAGATGATCCGCGACATCATGACCCCGCTCTTCATGGTTGACGGCGAGCCTCGCAAGCACGTTCTGAAGCTTGCACTTCCTCCCGTTAAGCGTCAGGGTCTGTTCAAGCTCGCTAAGGTTGCTATGAAGGGAGTGAAGGCACTGTGATCGATATCACCGTTAACGTCGACGAGAAGCTTTCCCTCAACAAGTTTGAGGTTGACGAAGAGAACGCTCACATCAAGATCAAGGATGGCGTTAAGGCTTCCGATCCTGAGTTCCAGAAGCTCGTTATGTGCTGCCCCGCAGCGCTCTACAAGATGCCCGCTGAGGGCGACGAGCCCATTTTCGACTATGCTGGTTGCCTCGAGTGCGGTACCTGCCGCATGATCTGTGGCGAAACCATCCTTGAGAAGTGGGAGTATCCTCAGCCTACCATGGGCGTACAGTATCGCTTCGGCTAGGATTTCCACGCATAAGCGTTGATCTTTCTGCTAATGAAAAGGACCTGTCCATCGGATGGGTCCTTTTTTAATGTGCCTCTGTTTCATTACGAGTTATATCGGTAAATTATCAAACCTATAAGCGTTTGTTATAGCAGAATAAGATTCGCATAATTCGAATGAATTAGAACTAGCTTACTTTCGGTTCTACCATGGGATTGTTCCTAAACTACGCGTTCGTTAGGGGATATGTGCAGCGCTAGGAACGGCATGGAGGAAAAAGAGAGGAAGGGGAGTGTTGTGAGCGCAGCAAAACAAGCAACCAAATACCTGTTCGCAATCGCGACGGTATACATGTGCTACCTGACACATGGCGTTCAGGCAATTATCTTCAGTCAAAACCAGGTGAACTTCTATACGCAATGGGGCTTCACCGATGCTGCAGCAGGTGCTGCAGCCGTGTCAACGGCAATCATGTGGGTTGGCATTGGTAAGTTCGTGAGTGTTTGGATCGGAGGCGAAATCTCGGACCGCATTGGCCGCAAGATCATGGCCGTAGGTGGTGGCGTTCTTTACATCATCTCGTTCGCGATCATGCTGGTAACCGATAACGCAACGGTGGCTTGTGTGGCTGGTTTCCTTTCCGGTGTTGCCACTTCCGGCTTCTGGGATGGCTCGCTTTACCCGGCAATCGCCGAAGCTAACCCGAAGTACTCCGCTTCTACCACGATCGGCATCAAGCTGGTAATCTCCATTTCCGGCATTGTGTATCCTCTGTTCGTTGCCATGAACAGCGGTGCTAACTGGCACATCAACATCATGATCCCGATCGTTATGTCGGTCATCGCCACCATCATGGCAATCTGCACCCCGTTCATCTACGACGATGAGCGTAAGATGGCAGCTACGTCCGGTGCAGACGAAGGCGCAAAGAACAAGGCTCAGGAAGAAATCCAGGCAGCCAAGGACGCCATGCTGGAACAGCCTAATGGCCTGGTAAACGCGGTAACGCTGTTCTTCGGCTTCGTAATCATGTTCATCATGTACGGCGCACAGCAGTACACCAAGCAGTTCGGCATCACCAACCTCGGCCTCGACGCGACGGCAGCTGCAGGCCTTACCTCCATCTACACGGTTGGCTCGGTAATCGCAGTTCTGTTCTGGGCATGGATGATGGGCAAGCTTCGTTGGACCCCGATTAAGGTTATCCTGATCGACTCTATCCTTGCTGCTTGCGCACTGGCTCTCGTAATCATTGCTCTGCCCCTGAACCTCGGCGCTGGCGTTGTATACGTCGCCATCGCAGTGCTCGGCTTCTCTGCTGCTGGCGGTATGCTTCAGACGGGCGTTACGCTTCGTCAGATGATGTGCCCTGGTCCGCGCGGTCGTAACGTAGGTATGTACTACACCTTCATGGGCTTCGCATCCGTGTTCCTGCCCTTCATCGTTGGCAGCATGACCAAGTCTGTTGGCGAAGCAAGCGCAGTGTGGATCATGATGATCCTGCTCCTTGTTGCAGCAGTGGTAAGCATCGTAATGGCCCTGTACGTTATCTCTCGCTTCAAGAAGCAGTTCGGCTACAGCGCTATGGAAAAGATGCACGACTAACGGCATTCGGCTTCATGTAACAACGCATGCGGCAGAAGGCCCCGGGAAACCGGGGCCTTTTTTCGTGTTAGGGAAACCGCTAAACCGAAAACCTAAGGAACTGCTTATAGATTCAGCCTTATCTATCGGTTTTACGCTATACTTGTCACCGTTTTGTCAATGCGGAGGCGCGTAAGAGCATGAACCTATCTCAGCTTTATTATTTTCGTAAACTTGCCGAACTGCAGCACTATACCAAGGCCGCAAAGGAACTCTTCATTACGCAACCTACCTTGTCGGGCTCGATTTCGTCGCTTGAGCAGGAGTTGGGTGTTTCCTTGTTCCAGAAGGCTGGCCGTAATGTCGAGCTTACCAAGTATGGTGCCGAGTTCTTGAAATACGTGAATGCTTCGCTGGAACAGCTCGACAAGGGCATAGCCATCATGAAGGGCTATTCGGGGGAAGGTGATGGCGGCGTCATCGATTTGGGCTGCATTATCACCCTGCAAACGGATTACCTGCCGCGTTTGTTGAACGGGTATTCTTCGGTTAACGAGCATAAGACGGAATTCAACATCAACCAGAAGCCCTCTCAGGACTTGTTGAGCGGTGTGGTTGCCGGAAACCACGATGTGGCGTTCTGCGCATTCGATGCCAGCTTCGATGCCAGTTTGCAACAAATTCCCGTGGTGGAACAGCAGCTGGTGGTTGCCATGAGCCCGTCTTCGCCTTTGGCGGCGAAGCCGTACCTTACCTTGGACGATCTGCGGGAAGAATCGCTTATCACGTATCGTGACGAAGTGCCCCTGGGACAATCGGTGAAGAACCTGCTTGATGGCTTCGGTATTGACCAGGTGCGTTATGCCTACGAAGACGAGTCGATTCTTGCAGGTTTTGCGGCAAACGGGTCGGATATCGCGTTGATGCTCGATACGTTCTTCCCCCATTCGGTGGAAGACATTGTGGTGAAGCCCCTGTACAACAACGAGCTTGAAAAGCGCCGTTACTGCCACACTATCTATTTGGTATACAGCGAGAAGAACTATCGCCCCTATTGCGTCGAGCATTTCATCGAGTATGTTCGCGGCCATCAGCTCGACCGTTCAACTTCACCGAGCATTTACATCGATTAGCACCCTCGGTGCCTGCTAAGGCGGTATCCGCAGGCTGCTTTTCGTGTTGTGTTACCGTGCTTCGCCTGCGAAGGGATGCTGCGACTATGCTTGGATTGTGAGTGGGACGGCGAAAATCAGCACGGCAAGTTATATACGGTAGAATGAATCGTTATGATTTTACAGCTTGAACACATCACCAAATCTTTCGGTTCCCGCGTGCTTTTCTCGGACGTAACGTTTCGTTTGGAGGAATACGACCGCCTTGCCTTGGTTGGTCCGAACGGTGCGGGAAAAACCACCATGCTCAACATCATCACCGGCAAGGAAGATGCCGATGAAGGGCGCATCGTGCTTGCGAAAGGCGCGAAGATCGGCTATTTGGAGCAGGAAGCCATCGAAATGGGGGAGAACACCATTTTCGAAGAGGTGCTTTCCGCCCAGCACGAGATCCTGAACCAGGAGCGCTACATGCGCGAGCTGGAGTCTTCTTTGGGCGAAAATCCTTCCGAGCAGAAGCTGGCTTCATACGGTCGTGCCCGCGACCAGTACGAGGCCATGGGCGGCTACCTGCTCGAATCGCGCGTTCGTTCGGTGTTGTTCGGCCTGGGGTTCGGCGAAGACGACATGGAGCGCATGACCACTGACTTTTCCGGCGGTTGGCAGATGCGCATTGCCTTGGCAAAGCTTCTGACCCGCAACCCCGAGGTTCTGCTGCTTGACGAGCCGACCAACCACCTTGACCTTGAGAGCGTCAAATGGCTTGAAGGCTTTCTGCGCAGCTACACGGGCAGCGTTATCGTGGTAAGCCACGACCGTGAGTTTTTGGACAACATGGTAGATCGCGTGGCCGAAATCGACCTTGGTCACGTGCAGCTGTACAAGGGCAACTATTCCGATTACCTGACCCAGCGCGAAGAGCGCATTGCCCTTCTGAGGGAGCAAGCTCAGAAGCAGAAAGAGGAAATTGCCCACATGGAGGCGTTCATCGAGCGTTTCCGCTACAAGGCAACGAAGGCCAAGCAGGTTCAAGACCGCGTGCGCAAGCTGGAGAAGATGGAGATCATCCAGGTTCCCCCTGAGCGTAAAAGCGTGCACTTCAACTTCCAGCAGCCGCCCCGTACGGGCGATTTAGTGGTGGAAACCAAGGGCCTGTGCAAGTCGTTCGGCTCGAAAACGGTATATGACGGGCTCGACCTTTCCATATACCGCGGTGAAAAGGTGGCTTTGGTTGGCCCCAATGGTGCCGGTAAGTCGACCTTGCTGAAGATGATCGCCGGGGTATTGCAGCCCGATGCGGGCACTATCAAGTACGGCGCCCATGTGAGCAAAACCTATTTCGCGCAGCATCAATTGGAAGAGCTGCATCCTGGCAATACCGTGTTCGAGGAACTCGACGGTGCGGCGCCTGGCTGGAGCATTTCACAGGTGCGTACCCTTTTGGGCGCGTTCTTGTTCCAGGACGATGCGGTGGATAAGAAGGTATCGGTACTCTCCGGCGGTGAGAAGTGCCGTTTGGCTTTAGCGAAGATGCTGGTGGCGCCACGTCCCTTGCTGTGCCTGGACGAGCCTACGAATCATCTTGATATTGCCAGCGCCGATATTTTGGAGCAGGCCCTGAAGCAATTTGAGGGCACTATTCTGCTCATCACGCACGATAGGCATCTGATCCGTTCGGTGGCCAACCGCATCATCGAGGTTAAGCCAGGTCAGGTTACCTCCTATGCTGGCGATTACGAGTACTACCTGTACAAAACCGGGCAGGAGGACAGCCGCAGCGCCGTTGATGGCGCCAAGGTGCACTCTGCCAAGGCTGCCCCCGCTGCCGCTTCTTCGGCTGCTTTCGCCAAGGCATTCCCGAAGGAGGGCAAGGCAAAGGCTCCCATGACGGCTCCGCGTGGCTCTGCTCCGAAGACGAAGGAGCAGAAGCGCGCCGAGGCAGAGGCGCGCAACCGTGCCTATGCGGCATTGAAGAACCAGCGCAAGCGCGTGAAGGAACTCGACAAGATCATCGAGCGCGAAACGGCGCGCATGGAAGAGATCATGGCGCTTTTGGCCGACCCCGATTTCTATACGAACGAGGATTCTTCGAGCAACGTGATTGCCGAGCATGCCAAGCTCAAGCAGTCGCTTTCCGCCCATGAGGAAGAATGGATCATGCTTTCCGAGGAAATCGAGGAAGAGATGAACAAGGGGCGCGATGCGTAATGGCGCTTGACTTGCATGTGGTGCTTTTCGAGCCGGAGATCCCCCAGAATGCGGGCAACATCGCCCGCACGTGCGCGTGCACGGGGGCAACGCTGCATTTGGTGGAGCCGATGGGCTTTCGTTACACGCAGCGTAATCTTGCCCGCGCCGGTCTTGATTATTGGGACAAGGTGAACATCGAGCGCCATGCCAGCGTGGAGCAGTTCCTTGAGCAGCACGAGGGAAAACGCATGCTGTTCTTCACGGGCAATACCGATCATTCGTTTTACGACCGCGACTTGAGCGATGCTGGTGAGCTGTACCTGATTTTCGGCAGGGAAAGCCGTGGCATCGATTCTGAGGTACTGAAGGCGCATGCCGATGCGTGCGTGCGTCTTCCCATGCGCGAGAGCCTGCGTTCTTTGAACCTTTCCAACGCGGTTGCCATCGGCGTGTACGAGGTTTTGCGCCAGAACGCATTCGAGGCGCTTGTGTAGACATGTCGTACCGTGTTCGCATAGAGAGCTTCGAAGGTCCCTTCGACTTGCTTCTGTATCTGGTAAGTCGCCAGAAGGTGAGCATTGGATCGATTTCCCTGTCTGAAATCACTGATCAGTACCTGGCGGAAGTGGAGCGCATGCGCAACGTCGACTTGGACGTGGCGAGCGACTTTCTGCTGGTGGCATCGACGCTCCTTGAGATAAAGGCGGCAAGCCTTATCCCGCACGAGGAAGCAGAAGACGTCCCCGAAGAATACGAGGAAATGTCTGCCGGCCAGATGCGCGACGCTTTGGTTGAGCATTTGCTGGAATACAAGAAGTTCAAGAACGCTGCCGCTGCCTTGCAGGGCCGTTTTGAAGCGGAGTCCAGGGTGCACACACGTCCCTTCGGGCCTGACCGATCGTTTTTGACGATGGTGCCCGACTACTTGGAGGGCGTGAAGATCGAGCGCTTGGGTGAGCTGTGTGCAGGATGTATTGCACGACGCGATGTGTTCCTGCTCGAATCCGAACATATCGCGGCGAAGGTTATACCTGTCGAAACGCAGGTACGCACGGTGTTCGATCGCGTGTGCGCCAATGGAAGTGCGCGATTCTCCGATTTCGTTTCGGCTGATGACAGTCCCCATCTGATTGTGGTCACCTTCTTGGCGATGCTTGAGCTGTATAAGCGCAACATGGTGAGCTTAAAGCAGGACGATTTGTTCGGCGATATCGCCATCAGCTATGTTGAAGGGGCGAACGCCCAGATTCTCGACGACAGTGAATTCGATTCGGCAGGGGAGGCCTGATGACGCAGGAGGAAAACGGGAACGGCGCAGCAGACGCCGCTGCGGTACTTGGCGATTCCGATGGCGCATGGCTTACCGGCGCCATTGAGTCGATGCTGTTCGTCACCGACGAGCCGGTGGGCGTGCTGACGTTCGCCGATATGCTGCAAACCGATCCAGCAGAGATCCAGGAAGCGTTGGTGCGCTTGCAGCAGGAGCTCGAACGGGAAAATCGCGGCATTCAGCTCCGTGAGGTTGCGGGTGGATGGCGCTTGTACACGCACCCCCGTTACCATGAGCTCATCGAGCGTTATGTCCTTTCGTGGGACACGCGCAAGCTTTCCCAGGCTGCGCTGGAAACGCTTGCCGTGGTGGCGTATTGCCAGCCCATCACCCGCAACGGTGTGGCGTCGGTGCGCGGGGTGAGCTCGGACAGTCCCATAAACTCGCTGGTTGAAAAGGGGCTTTTGCGCGAAGCGGGCACCCAGGATGCACCGGGCAACCCGGTTCTGTACGCAACCACCCGCACGTTTTTGGAGAAGTTCGGTCTCCGATCGGTTCGCGATCTGCCGCCGCTGGAGTCGTTTGCGCCCGATGAGGAAACGCGCGCTTTCATCTCCGAGCGTTTGAACGTTGTGCGTCCGGAAGATGAAACGTATTCCTTGGGCGAAGAGCATGACGAGCAAGGCGATGAGCTGCTGCAGCCTGAAACCATGCAGGAGGCAATGCAGACAATGCTTTCCGATGCACTTGCCGCCGGAGTCGGCGCAGTTGAGAAGATCAATTTCGATGAATTGGTATTCGACGAGGATGAATAGGGGTTTTCGTGCAAGACGGTGATCAGGAAGAGCAGGTTCGCCTGCAGAAGTTCTTGGCGCGCGCCGGCGTTGCCAGCCGCCGTGCCAGCGAGCGCTACATCGTGGAAGGCCGCGTTGCGGTGAACGGGGAAGTGGTAACCGAGCTGGGCACGAAGGTGCGTCCGGGCATCGACGCGGTAAGCGTCGATGGGGTGCCGATTTGCCAGGCGGCGCAGGCAACGACCCTGATGCTGAACAAGCCCGCTGGCTACCTTACCTCTATGAAAGACCCGCAAGGCCGTCATTGCGTTGCCGAGCTGGTGCCGACGGATGTGTACCCGGGTTTGTACCCGTTGGGCCGTCTCGATTACGACACAACGGGCCTGCTTTTGTTTTCCACCGATGGCGAGTTGGGCAACGCGGTGTTGCACCCATCGCATCATGTGGACAAGACGTACCGTGCTTTGGTGAAGGGCACGCCCGACAAGAAGGCGCTTTCCCGGTTGCGTGCGGGGGTCGAGCTCGAAGACGGCCGCACCCAGCCTGCCAAGGTAGACGTTGTGGGGCGAAAGGGAAAGAACACCTATTTGGACCTCACCATCCACGAGGGCAAGAAGCGCCAAGTAAAGCGCATGTGCGAAGCGGTGGGCTATCCGGTAATCAGGTTGCACCGCTCGTCGTTTGGGCCGCTTGAGCTGGGCGATCTTCCCATGGGAAGCTATCGTATCCTTGATGCCGGCGAGGTTGACGCGCTCCGACGTGCCTCGAAATAGGCGTGGTAGAATCTCATCACGCAAACAAATCGCTATCAGAAACGAGCTAATACGCTATGAAAACGCATTTTCCCTCAGTGGCCGTAATCGGTCTTGGAGTCATCGGTTCATCGTTCGCGGCAATGTATCGCAACGCATATCCCGATGCGCGCCTTGTGGGTATTGACGTTTCCGCCGAGGCCGTGGGCGCTGCCTTGGAGCGCGGTTGGATCAGCGAAGGGCACACCTCTTCGGAGAATCTTGCCGAAGTTCTTCCTACCTGCGATTTGGTGATGATTGCCACGCCCGTGCCCGTTGCCAGCGAGTACTTCCGCGTTATCGCCGATTGCGATTTCAAAGGCGTGGTGACCGATGCCTGCTCCACCAAGAAGATCGTGAGCCAGCAGGCCCAAGACATTCTTCGTTACCCCGAGAAGTACATTCCCGGCCATCCTATGTCCGGGTCCGAGAAGAGCGGCATCGAAGGGGCGCGTGAGGATATGTTCAAGGGCGCCCATTGGGTGCTGTGCCCCGACGAGGACACGTCTGCAGAAGATTATGCCAACCTTCACGAAGCGCTTACTGGCATCGGGGCCCGTGTGGTTTCCCTTCCGCGCGACAAGCACGATGAGGCAGTTGCCATCGTAAGCCACGTTCCGCATTTCGTCGCCTCTTCATTGGTTGAGCTGGCGGTGCGCCATGCCGACGACCAGGAAGCGCTGTTCCGTTTGGCGGCGGGCGGTTTCAAGGATTCCACGCGCATTGCGGCGGGATCTCCTGCCCTGTGGACCGGCATCGCCTTCGACAATCGCGAGGCTATCGTCGAAGGGCTCGATGAGGTGCAGGGAATCTTGCGCGGATATGCCGACACCCTGCGCGAAGGCGATAAAGAGGGCTTCACGAAGCTGCTTGACAGGGCGGCTCAGGCTCGCAGGTCCATTCCTGCCAAGTGGGTTCCCGCCACCGAGGATTTGCTGGAGGTGCGCATTCCCCTTACCAACCGCCCCGGCATTATCGCGGAGGTTACCACCATTGCAAGCCAAGTTGGCTGCAATGTGCAGTCCATCGGCATCGACCACATCACGTCTTCGAGCGCTGTACTCGACATGGTGCTTACCGACGAAGGTGATATCGGAAAGCTTTCCACCCAGCTTATCAAGGCTGGTTTCAGCATTTCGTTCAACCCTCTTTCTAAGGAGTAGTGGAAGTTATGAGCGCTACGAACACTACGCGAATCGAACCGTTGCCCGCTCCGCTTGACGGAGCTGCCCGCGTTCCCGGCGATAAATCCATTTCCCATCGAGCAGTGCTTTTCTCTGCCATGGCGGAGGGCACGTCTCGTTTGACGGGCGTGCTTGATTCCGCCGATGTGCGTTCCACCATCGGGGCGGTTTCCGCGCTGGGTGCCAAGGTCTCCCTTGAGCGCCAGGTTGACGGGACGCTTGCCGGCGGCGTAACCGGGTGGGGCGAAAAGGGCCCCCAACAGCCCGAGGGCCCCATCGACTGCGGCAATTCGGGCACCACGTCCCGTTTGCTCATGGGCGTTTTGGCACCGTGGCCCATTCGTGTTCAGATCACGGGTGACGAATCGCTGCAGAAGCGCCCGATGCGCCGTATTATCGCCCCGCTGATGAAGATGGGTGTGCGTTTTGAGCCCGAGGCATGCGAAACGCTGCCGGTAACCGAGGTGGGCACGCCGGAGCTCAAGGCCATCACTTATGATTCGCCGATGGCATCTGCCCAGCTGAAGACTGCTGTGCTTCTGGCGGGTTTGGGGGCAAAGGGAACCACCACCATCAACGAGCCTGCGATCTCGCGCAATCATACCGAATTGATGCTTCCCGAGTTCGGTGTGAAGGTCGATCATGCCTTCCGCCGCGCTTCGGTTGAAGGTCCGGTAACGCTTTCCGCTTCCGAGGTGGATGTTCCCGGCGATCCCTCTTCGGCGGCATTCCTGATTTGTGCTGCGCTTTTGAAGAAGGGCAGCTCTATCCAGATAGAGAACGTGAGCCTGAACCCAGGCCGTGTCGGCTTCATTCGCACGCTTGAGCGCATGGGTGCCTCTATCGAGGTGCGCTATCTTACCGCCGAAGGCAAGGAGCCCATCGGCATCATCGAGGCCGCCTATACCGACAAGCTGGTCGGGTGCGAGATTCCCTCGCAGCACATTGCTTCCGAAATCGATGAGATTCCCGTGTTGGCGCTGGTTGCCGCCCATGCGGCGGGTATCACGGTGTTCCGTGGGGTAAGCGAGCTTACCAAGAAGGAATCGAATCGCCTGACCGCCATCATCGAAGGTTTGGGCCAGCTGGGCGTGAACGCCTGGGCTGAAAACGACGACCTGTATATCGAGGGCGTGCCCGACCTTCAGGTTCCCGAAGGGCTGGTATTCGACTCGCGTAAGGACCATCGTCTGGCTATGACCTGGTCGCTTGTGGGTCTGTGCTCCGAGACGTCGGTCGACATCGTCGATTTCGACTGCGTTTCCATCAGCTTCCCCACGTTCCTTGAATGCTTGAAAGGATTGGCATAGATGATCATTGCGATTGACGGCCCTTCTGGGGCAGGCAAGTCAACCGTTGCGAAAGCCGTAGCGAAGGAGCTGGGCTTTTCCTGCCTGGACACGGGCGCGATGTACCGCGCGGTGGCATGGCGTGCGCTGCACGACGGCGTTTCGCTCGAAGACGCCGAGGCGTTGGGCGCCATTGCCCATAACTGCACCATCAACTTCCGTCATGAGGCGGGTGATCCGGTGCCGCGAAGGGTGTTCGTCGACGACGTTGAGGTTACCAACGATATCCGTACCGCCGAAATCGATCGTTCCGTTTCCGCTGTTTCTGCGGTGCCCGCTGTTCGCCAAGCATTGGTAGAGCAGCAGCGCCGTATCGGCATGCAGGGCAATTACGTGGTGGAAGGCCGCGATATCGGCACCGAGGTGTTCCCGAACGCCGAGGTGAAGGTGTTCCTTACCGCTTCAGCCGAAGAGCGCGCTCATCGTCGCGTGCGCCAAAATGCCGATCGTGGGGTAGGCTCCATCGACTACCAGGAAGTGCTTGCCGACATCATCCGCAGGGACGAGCTGGATTCCAGCCGCGATACCGCCCCTTTGCGTCCTGCTGATGATGCCGTTTTGCTTGATTCGTCGAACATGCATGTGGAAGAGGTCATTGCCTCCATTTGCGGTTTGGCACGTGCAAGGATGACGCTGTAATGGCTTTCAACATGCATGAGGAATACTGGGACCGTCCCTTTTCCGGTAACGACCAGGAAAATCGCATCCCCCACGGGCTTGCGATCTTCCTTTCCGGTCTGTGCTGCTTTCTGTGCAAGGTGTTGTTCCGTTTCCGCGTAGAAGGCAAGGAAATCGTCGATGCCTTTGCAGGGAAGAAGAGCGGTGCGATTTTGGTTTCGCCGCATTATTCCTACCTCGATGTGGTGATTATGTTCCTTTCGGTGCGGCCCAAGGGATGGGTGCGCTTGATTGCGCGCGATTCCCTGTTCCGTGCGGGCAACGGCTTTTTGGGGACGATTATTTCCAGCGTCGGTGCGTTTCCCATCAAGCGCGGCACGGCCGATCGCACGGCCTTGAAGCGTGCCGCCCGCATGCTGAAGAACGGCGAATGGGTGGGCATCTTCCCTGAAGGCACCAGGCGCGGAAAGGGAAGCGCTGCTCCTGAGCTGCATGGGGGCGCGGCCCTTATCGCCCGTATGGGCAAGGCTCCCATCATTCCCCTTGGCCTGGAGAACGTAAGCAAGGTGAAGCAGAAGGGGCAGCGGGTTCGGTTCCCGCGCATCACGGCGCGTTTTGGCACGCCAGTGTCGCTTTCCTCGTTCGATTTCCTTCCCAAGGACGAGCGTATGGACGGGTGCTCTTGGTATGTGATGCGCGAGGCGCATGCGCTTACGCGCGGTTGCGCGCCGCAGGATGTTGACATGCGCGAGCTGTTCCCCGATTCGAAGGATTACACGCAGGTGTTCGCCGAGCATCCTATTCCGACGTTCGATCCTGCCACACTGCCCGATTACGCTGGCAAGGAGTAGAGCCATGGGACGCTTGGAAGTAGTGAAAGCCGCCTACGCAGGAGCCTGTTACGGCGTTCAGCGTGCGCTTGACATGACGCTCGATGCTGCCGAAAAGGGCGGGTCGGTCTGCACGTTGGGGCCCCTTATCCATAATCCTGGTGTCGTTGCGGAGCTTGAGCAACGGGGCATCTGCGTTGCCGATGGCGTTGATGATATTACGGCGGATGGCGTAGTGATCCGTTCTCATGGGGTGGTTCCACAGGTTATCGACGAGATAGAGAAGCGCGGCTTTTCGGTCATCGATGCTACCTGTCCGCATGTCATGCGTGCGCAGCGTGCCGCTGCCAAGCTTGCCAAGGAAGGCCGCCATGTTTTGGTGGTAGGTGAAGCGGGGCACCCTGAAGTGGAGGGCATTTCCGCCCATGCCCGCGTTGCCGGCGGCACATGCACCATCGTGGGCTCGCCAGACGATATCCCTGCCGACTTGTCGGGCAAGGTTGGCGTAGTGGTTCAAACCACTCAATCGCGTCAGCGGTTCGAAGAAGTGCTGGCGGCGCTCGAGGCGTACGATGTCGACCTCGAGGTGAAGGACACCATCTGCTTTGCCACCACGCAGCGCCAGCTTTCCGCTGTCGAGCTTGCCGAGCGCGTGGATGCCATGGTGGTTATCGGCGGGCGCAATTCCTCCAACACCACGCGCCTGTACGAGATCTGCGCCGAGCATTGCGCACGTGCTTACCACGTTGAAAGCGCGGAGGAAATCGATCCTGCTTGGTTCGACGAATGCCGTGTGGTGGGCGTAAGCGCTGGCGCTTCCACGCCCGACAATCAAATCGACAGCGTTGTCGAATACCTAAGCGAACTGTAACGGGTGCCCAGCGTGCAGCCTTAAGGGGCTGTGCGTGCGGTATGCCGTCGTGATAGAGAGTTACCGTAATGCGAACAACCCGATCTCGTTTGAACAAGGGGTTTTCCCTTGAAGACCGCCTTGCCGGCGCCACGCAATCATTTGAACCGAACCCCACTGGCTGGAAGGGACGTTGGCGAAGCTGGGCGCCTCACGAAGAGGTGCGCGCCTGTGCCTATCAACGGGTGGTGCTTGATTTGGGATGCGGAAAAGGGGAGTACACGGTAGAATGCGCTGCGGCGCGCCCTGATGTGCTGTTCGTGGGCATCGATGTGGACGGCGTGTGCATAGTTCGCTGTGCAGAGCGGGCCATCGCCCAAGGGGTAACCAATGTAGCGTTTATCTTCAACGAAGAAGACGCGCCCCTTTCGGAGTTTTTCGCGCCAGCCGAGCTTTCCGCCATTCTGATGAACTTCCCAACACCGTTTCCCAAGAAGAAGAAAGCGCCCCTGCGCCTGACCTACCTTGATCGTCTGATGGCCTACCGTCCTCTTTTGGCGCCGGAAGCGCCGCTTCGTCTGCGCACCGATAGCGCACCCATGCGTGACTTTTCGCTTACCCAGCTTGATCTGGCGGGTTATGAGATCCTGTGGAACACCGACGATGTGCGCTCCCTTTTCCCGGAGGAGCCCTGGAGCGGTTACGAGCAGAAGCTGGTAGCGCAGGGCGCCTCGGTGCACGGCTTCGCTGCCATTGCGGGCCCCGAGCCGGAAAATGTTCAGCAGACGGCTCCGCTCTCGCTGGTGAGCTATCTGCCTGACGACCTCGAGGAAATGGACTACGTTCCCCACGGCATGCAGGGGTGCGTGAAGAACATGCGCGGGCGCCAGCGCAATCGCCGCGCCCGTGGCCTGCCGGAATGGAAGAAGCCCATCGTGTAGCGGCTCTTCAGGGGAATGGTGATACCGTGCTGCTGCTGCGGTCGTCGATGCGTGGCAGTGCCTGCGTGGTATCCTGAAACCTTGAGAAAGTTACCCTTATCAATCTAAGGAGCAGGTATGAGCTTGCCAATCGTGGCCATTGTTGGTCGCCCTAACGTGGGCAAATCCACCTTGGTGAACCGCCTTGCGGAAAATAACGAAGCTATTGTTCACGAGATGCGCGGCGTAACGCGCGATCGTTCGTATCACGAAGCCGACTGGAACGGCAGGGCCTTCAAGATCATCGATACCGGCGGTATCGAGATGGGCAGCGACGATGCCTTCCAGGGCTCCATCACCGCTCAGGCGCTTGCCGCCGCCGACGAGGCCGACATCATCATCTTCTTGGTCGACGGCCAAACCGGCATCAACGCCGACGACGAGGCGGTGGCCAACATCCTTCGTCGCAGCAAGAAGCCGGTTCTTCTTTCGGTGAACAAACTCGACAATGCTGCCGACGACGTTGCCATGTGGGAGTTCATGCAGCTGGGCTTGGGCGAGCCGCGCCCCGTTTCCGCCCTCCATGGCACCGGCACTGGCGACCTGCTCGATGAAGTGGTCTCGCTCTTCCCTGAAGACGACGGGGAAGAGGATGACTTCGACTCCATCAACGTTGCCATCATCGGCCGTCCGAATGCGGGCAAATCGTCGCTTACCAACAAGCTCACCAACAACGACCGCTCCATCGTTTCGAACGTGGCGGGCACCACGCGCGACGCCATTGACACAACCGTGGAACATGAGGGCCGCTTCTACACCATCGTGGACACGGCGGGTCTGCGCAAGAAGAGCGTTATTGACGAAGATGTCGAGTACTACGGCTTTGTGCGCGCCATGCGCGCCATCGACCGCGCCGAAGTTGTGCTTCTGGTGATCGATTCCACCGTCGGCCTTACCGATCAGGATCAGCGCGTTGCCGGCATGGCGGCCGACCGTGGCTGCGCCATGGTCGTGGTACTGAACAAGTGGGATTTGGTGGAAGGCCCCGAGGCGAAGGCGGAAGTGCGCGAGCGCATCGAAGACCGCTTGAAGTTCGTCGGCTACGCCCCGGTAATCGCCATCTCGGCGCTTTCCGGCAAGAACGTGCAGCGAATCTGGAGCGCTATCGATCAGGCCCACGACAACTACTCCAAGAGCATTTCCACCAGCCGCCTGAACAATTGGCTGCAGGATATCCGCGAGTTCGGCCATACCATTTCCAAGGGCAAGCGCATCCTGAAGCTGAAGTACGTAACCCAGACCGGTGTTGAGCCGCCGTTCTTCACGTTCTTCTGCAACCATCCCGACTTGGTGGAGCCCTCGTTCGAACGTTACTTGGAAAACAGGATGCGTTCCACATTCGATTTCACCGGTACCCCTATCAATCTCAAGTTCAAGAAGAAGGATTAACAACCCATGCTGATGGTTCTTGGCCAATTGGTCTTGTTGCTCGTAATCGCGTTTTTGCTGGGCTCCATTCCCTGGGGCGTCATAATCTCGCGGGTGTTCTACCACACTGATTTGCGGAAACACGGGTCGGGCAACATCGGTACCACCAACGCCATTCGCACCATGGGCAAGGTGGGCGGTTATGCGGTGTTCGTGCTCGACTTCGGCAAGGGCATCGTTGCCGGCCTTATTGCCTCGGCATTCGGCACCCACGTGCTTTCGGGCAATGTGCTTGGCGTGGTGGAATTCGCGCAGACGTTCGGTGGGTCTCCCAACCCGTTTCTGTACATCACCCAGGTATGCCTGGCTGTGGCGTTTCTGGGATGCACCATGGGCCACATTTTCAGCCCGTGGTTGGGCTTCAAGGGTGGTAAAGGCATTGCCGTTGCCGTTGGCTGCTTGTTTTCCACGTTTGGGCCGGTTGGCGCCTTGCTCGAAATCGTCGTTTTTGCTGTGCTGGTGGTGGCAACCAAGTATGTTTCGGTTGGGTCGATAGCCGCAGCGGTGGCGTGCCCCTTCTTTGCGCTGTATTTCTTCTGGGGCAACCCGGTTTCCTTTGTGCTGTGTTTGCTGGTGGCCCTGACCGTTATCTGGGCTCATCGGGAAAACATCGCGCGCTTGCGCGCCGGGACGGAAAACCGTATCGGGTCGAAGAAAGCGCAAACCAAGTAAGTGAACAGGGCAGGCCGCAAAGCCTGCCCTCTATGTTTTTCAAAGGCGCTTGTTCGTCTGTAAGGAGGATGCATGGGTAAGATTGCCGTTATCGGCGCCGGCTCGTGGGGCACGGCGCTTGCGCAGACGCTTGCGGCAGGCGGAAACGAAGTGGCTATGTGGGCGCGTAAGCCCGAAGTGGCTCGTGCTATTACCGAAGAGCATCGCAACCCGCGCTACCTAAGCGGTGTCATGCTGGCCGATTCTGTTGCGGCCACCAGCGATTTGCAGACAGCTGCCCAAGGCGCTGATGCGCTGGTGATCGTCACCCCTTCGCGCCTGATGCGCCATTTCGCCACGGAGCTTGCCAGCAGCGTGCAGCCGGATACGCCCATCGTCATCTGCTCAAAGGGCGTGGAGGAAGGCACTGGCCTTCTGCCCGTGCAGGTGTTCGCGGAAGTTCTGGGCAACCTTGATAGGCTGGCCGCCCTTTCGGGGCCGAACCATGCCGAGGAGGTTATTTTGGGTGTTCCGGCGGGAACGGTTATCGCCTCCCAGTCGGAGGAAACGGCGCATTATTTCCGCGACCTGTTCACCACCCCGTTTTTCCGCTGCTACACTTCGTCCGATTACGTGGGCGTTGAGCTGTGCGCTGCTTTCAAGAACGTTATTGCCATCGCCGTGGGCGCATCGTACGGCGCAGGGTACGGCGACAACACCGCAGCCATGATTATGACGCGCGGCATGGCGGAAATGAGCCGTTTGGTGAAGGCATGCGGCGGCGATGCCCTTACGGTCATGGGGCTTGCCGGCGCAGGTGACCTTATTGCGACGTGCACGTCCGAGCATTCGCGCAACCGAACGTTTGGAAAGGCATTGGCCCAGGGTGCCACCCTTGCCGGGTTCGAAAAACGCACCCATATGGTTGTCGAAGGGGCGGTTGCCTGCCAAACCATCTGCCCGCTGGCGGAAACACACGGGGTTGAACTGCCCATCACCACGGCGGTTCGCGCGTTGGTATGGGAAGGCGCACCCATCGAGCCGTTGGCCGCCGAGCTGTTCAAGCGTCCCCTTACCACGGAGTTTTGGGGGCTTGCCGACGCGGAGGGTGCTCGATAATGGGCTTCACCTATTTTGTCTACCGCACGCCTATGGGCCGTGTTTCCATCGAATCGGACGGACGGGCCATAACGCATTTCGCCTTTGGCCCTGTGGGGCTGCGGGGGAGCGAGCGCGCCACGGCACTTACCAACAAGGCATCGAGCCAAGTGCTGGAATACCTGGCGGGCAAGCGAACCGCTTTCGACGTGCCTGTTGAAGCCCAGGGCACTGCATTCCAGCGTGCTGTATGGAATGCCATAGCGGACATTCCCTACGGCCAAACGCGCACCTATGCGCAAATCGCCGAGGCGGTGGGCAAGCCCAAGGGCCTGCAAGCGGTGGGCCAGGCATGCGGGCACAACCCTGTTCCCCTGTTCGTTCCCTGCCATAGGGTAGTGGGTTCCAATGGCTCGCTTGGAGGGTATGTGTTCGGCCCTCATGTGAAGAAGTTTCTGCTGGAGCTTGAGGCAAAAGCGCGTTAGCAGACAGGCTTCGGCTGCCGATGCGCCTTGTCCGCGGTGCCGCGGTTGGCGGCTGCGCAGGTGTTTGCAAACGGGACGGGCCATGCGTGTAGAATAGGCAGCAGGTTTTTACATTCAAGAAAGGGGCTCGCCGTGTTCGGTGACATCAAGATATCTCCTTCAATCCTTTCCGCCGATTTCATGAACTTTGAGCGCGATATTCGCATGCTCGAGCGCGGCGGGACGGATTTCATCCATGTCGATGTGATGGACGGTCACTTTGTGCCGAACCTGACGTTGGGCGTCCCCTTCGTTTCCCAGCTCAAGAAAATTACCCAGGTGCCGCTTGACGTGCATCTGATGATCTCCAACCCACTTGAGCAGCTCGATTGGTACCTGGATGCCGGTGCTGATTGGGTGTCGGTGCACATGGAGGCACTTCATGGCGAAGAAGAGGTACGTGAATTCATCCGCCGCACGCGCGAAGCGGGCGTGCACCCGGCCCTTACCCTGAAGCCCGACTATCCGGTGGAAGCGCTGGAGCCCTACATTGCCGACGTTGACATGGTTTTGGTTATGAGTGTATTCCCCGGCTTTTCCGGGCAGTCGTACATCGAGGGCAGCGAGAACCGCGTGGGGGCGGTTGCCGAAATGGCGAAGCGCCTGAACCCGAGCCTTCTTATCGAGGTTGATGGCGGCATCAGCGCAGGACGCACGGCCGGTCTGGTATGCGCCCAAGGTGCCGATGTTCTGGTTGCCGGTTCCGGCGTGTTCAAGGCGGAAGACCCCGAGGCAGCCATCGGCATTCTTCGCGAAGCAGGGGAGGAGGCGCGCTAATGGAGGCTCCCGTATATTTGGATTGGGCGGCAACAGCGCCACTGTGCACCGAGGCCGCACGTGCCATGGCCCCGTTCGTGCAGGCGGGAACAAGCGGCTTGCTTGCCGGCAACGCAAATGCCAACTCGCTCTACGAGGTTGGCCGCACGGCGTTTCGCGCGTTGGAAGAGTCGCGTGAGACCATAGCACGCGCCATCAAGGCGCGCCCCGACGAAATCACGTTTACCTCCGGTGCCACCGAAGCTGACAACGCCGCCCTGTTCGGCATTGTCGATGCCGCCATGGCACGTGCCGAACAGGAAGGTGACCACGAATGTGTTCCACAGATCGTGGTTTCCTCCATCGAGCACGATGCGGTGTTGAAGGCAGCTGAAACACTGGGTCATTGGGGCGCTCAGATCACCTATGTCGAGCCTGATTCCTCGGGCCACATCACGCCCGAGGCTTTGGCGCAGGTGCTCACCGAAAGGGTCCTGCTCGTTTCCATCATGGCGGTGAACAACGAAGTGGGCAGTACCATGGACATCGCCTCGCTTGCGCAGGTGGCGCACAAGGCGGGGGCCCTGTTCCACGTGGATGCCACACAGGCGTTTGGCAAGATTCCCGTTTCCGTGAAGGAATGGGGCGTTGATGCGCTTTCCATTTCCTCGCACAAGATCGGCGGCCCCAAAGGCATGGGCGCCCTGTACGTGAAGGCGCGCACGCCGTTCACGGCGCAGATCGTCGGCGGTGGCCAGGAATCGGGCCGTCGCAGCGGCACACAGAATGTCATGGGGGCAGTTGGCTTTGCCGCAGCCGCCCGCGCTGCCCTTGCCAACCTCGAGGAAAACGCCCAACGCATAACCGCCTTGCGCGACAAGTGCTATGCGCGCCTTGCTGCCAACCCCAAGGTGAAGGCGGCGGTTGCCGTTGAACCTGGCAGCACGGCGTTTGCCCCGCATGTGGTGAACGTGCTGGTACACGGCATCGAAAGCGAAACGCTTATCCTCCAGCTCGATCGACGGGGTTTCTGCGTTTCGGGCGGTTCGGCGTGCTCGTCCCATTCGCTTGATCCTTCGCATGTGCTGAAGGCGATTGGCGTAAGCCGCGACGATGCTCTGGGCTCGCTGCGCGTTTCGCTGGGCACTACCACCACCGAAGAAGAGATCGATGCATTCATCGAAGCGTTCGAAAAAGTGGTCGGCTAAGCCGATACCATAAAGAAAACTGTTCAAAGAGGGCGCCGGTCGGTGCCCTCTTCGTTGCCGTAGGAGCTGTATTCATGGAACTGGTAACCCAGCATACCCATACCGACATGACCAACCATGGCCATGCACCCGTTGAAGAGCTTATTGCCCGTGCCCATGAGGTTGGCATAACCAATATTGCGGTGACGGAGCACTATCCGCTCACGCCTCAAGTCGACCCACGTGATTACGTTTCCATGCATGCCGAGCGCCTGCCCGAGTACTTTGAGCGCATTCTTGCCCAACGAGCGAAGTATCCCGACATGGAAGTGCTGGTGGGGTGCGAGCTCGATTGGCTCGGAAAAGACGAGGACCGGGACTTTGCCCCTGACGCCTTCGATCCATTCGATATCATCTTGGGGTCGGTGCACTTCCTTGACCTGTGGCCGTTCGACGACCCGGCGCAAAGCGGGTATTGGGACGAAGTCGGTGCCGACTACATTTGGCGCCGTTACTTCGAAGTGTGGTGCGAAGCGGTTACCTCTTCGGCGCCTTTCACGGTGATGTCCCACCCTGACCTGGTGAAAAAGCATGGGCACAAGCCCTCGTTCGATCCTGCGCCACTGTATCGCCAAGCCGCAGAAGCGGCGCACGAGGCGGGGCGCATGGTGGAAGTGAACACCTCGGGCGTTACCTATGCTTGCAGGGAAATGTTCCCAGCGCCCAGTTTGCTGCACGAGTTCTGCCGTGCCGGCGTTCCTTGCACACTCGGCACAGATGCCCATACGGTAACCGATGTGGATAGGGGCATTGAAGCGGGGTATCGTTTACTGTATGAAGCAGGATATCGCGAGGTTACCGTAGTGGTTCCCGGCGGGGACCGCAGAACCATTGCCCTGGCGTAGCCTCGCAAGGCAAGGAGATGGTCGCTATGACCGATGAAGTTGTTTCCCTGAAAAAGTCAGATGCAGGAGACCTGGCAGCAAATGACCGCATGATCTTGGTTGGCGAGCTGGAACGCGAGCTTCTGCGCAAGATGCCTGCAGCCGATGCATGCTCATGGGACCGAACGGGCATGCTAGTGGGCAATCCTATGGATACGGTACGCGGTGTTGCCGTAGCGCTCGATCCTACCGTTGCCGCACTTGAGGAAGCGCATTTGCATGGTGCCAACGTTCTGCTTACCCACCATCCGGTGTTCCTCGATCCTCCTACCACGTTCATGCCTCAGGCTGCAGCGGGCCATGTGCCGGGGGCGGTGGTGCGTCGTGCCTGTGAGCTGGGAATAAGCATACTCTCGTTCCATACCGCGCTCGATGTTTCCACGGCGGGCCTTGATGCCTTGCCCACGCTTTTGCGCTTGACGCCGCTTGGCGTGCTCGACCCGTTGCCGGGTTCTGCCAACAAGGGGTTCGGCCGCATTTGCGCTCCTGCGGCCGATGAAGAGCCGCTGACGCTGCGCCACCTGAGCGCACGGTGCGTATCCGTGTTCGGCACATACCCCAGGGTATGGGGCTCTCCCGATAGGCAGCTTTCGCGCATTGTTACCAGCGGCGGTTCGGCCGGCTCGTTTGCCCCCATGTGCCTTGATGCGGGTATTGGGTGCCTTATCTGCGGCGAGATAAAGTATCATGAGGCATTGGATGCAGCGCTTTCCGGCTTGGCGATAATCGAGCTTGGACACGATGTTTCCGAATTCCCGTTGTGCGCTTTGCTTGCAGCCTATGCGGCTGAGGCGGGCGTCGCCGAATCATGCATTACCATGATCGACCAGAACAACAACTGGTACACGCCTGAGTCATCCAGGCGATAATTGATAATCAGTACTCGTTTTGCAAGTCCAGAAGAAAGGCTGTGCGCCCATGAAGGCTACCGAACACGACATCGCAACCCTCCGCACGTTGCAGGAGGTGGATCGAAAGGTTGTTTCGGCTAAGAAGGAGTTCAAGGAGCTTCCCCACCGAAAGGCCATCCTCGAGGTGCGCGCGAAGAAGGACGAAGTGCTCAAGCGCAAGGTCCAGGTTCAGGACATGCTCGATGAGGCCGAGGGCAAGCTTGCCGCTCTGGTCCAGGAAGACGAACAGCTTTCCGCCAAGCAGGACGAAATCACTGAAACGCTTACCCAGGTGGAAGGCGACTACCGCGCAGTAACCGCCCATACGCGCGATTTGGACGGTGTGCGCAAGCGCCGTGAAAAGGTTTCGCTGGAGCTTTCCCGCGTGGAAGAGGAAGTGAACAAGATCAACCCGGTTATGAAGCAGATCATGCAAGCGCTTTCGGGCCTTGATGCCAAGGAACAGGAGCTTATCGCTTCCTTCCAGAAAACGGGTGGCTCTCTGCGTGCCGCCATCGAAGAGGGCGAAAAGGCCCGCGTCGAGCTTGCCGAGCAGGTTGATAGGGATCTTCTGAAGGTGTACGAGAAAACGCGCAGCGCGTGCGGCGGCGTTGCCTTGGCGGAGCTTCGCGACGGGGCCTGCAGCGCGTGTCGCCACACGTTCGATTCGAGCCGCATGAGCAAGATCCGCTCTCAGGCTCCTTTGGCGACGTGCCCCGCGTGTCGTCGCCTCCTTGTGGTAGAAGGGGAATAGCCATGAAGTTGGTATCCATGGAAGAACAGGCCGATCAAGAGCACGTCCGCTTTTCCGAGGAAGCGGCGTTTTCCGATGAAACGGAGGGCAGGGCACGCTCGTGTGAGCCCGACCTGTACCGAACCGAATACCAACGAGACAGGGACAAGATCCTTCACACCAAGGCGTTTCGCCGCCTTTCCCACAAAACCCAGGTGTTCCTGGCCCCAGTAGGGGATCATTACCGCACGCGCCTTACCCATACCCTGGAAGTGGCGCAGATTGCCCGCACCATTGCCCGCGCACTGGGCTTGAACGAAGACCTTACCGAGGCTATTGCCCTGGGGCACGATTTGGGGCACACGCCCTTCGGCCATGTGGGGGAGCAGGCGCTTTCCGCTTGCCTTGCCCGCCATAAGGGCATCGACCCCGAATCGCCTGAAGGTCAGGCGCTGTACCGTCACAACGTGCAGAGCCTGCGCGTGGTTGACGTTATCGAAAACGAGGGCAAGGGGCTGAACCTCACCGCCGAGGTACGCGATGGCATCCTGCATCACACCGGCTCCCAGCGTGCCGAAACGCTTGAGGGGCGTATCGTTGCCACGGCCGACCGCATCGCATACGTGAACCACGACATCGACGATGCCATCCGTGCCGGCTCGTTGCTGGAAGCGGAGCTTCCTGCCTCCGCCCATGCGGTACTGGGCGAAAACCACTCGGCGCGCATCGAAACGTTGGTGCACGACATGATCGAAACCTCGGCGAAGGTCGGCGATATCCATATGAGCGAGCCGGTGTGGGACGCCATGATGGAGCTTCGTTCGTTCCTGTTCGAAAACGTCTACACCTCCGAGCCGGTTATGAGGGAAGTGCGCAAGGCAAAACATCTGGTGGAAGACCTGTTCGACTACTTCGTGCGCCATTACGATCAGGTTCCCGTTGAGTTTCGCTCCATTTTCGAGGGCGACCCGCTGCGCGCGGTTACCGATCACGTTGCCAGCATGACCGATCGTTACGCCACCGGTTTCTTCAAAGAGATGTTCGTGCCCCAGTCGTTTCGCTAGGGCGAGCCTGGCTGGATAGTTGCATGGGGGAAGTGCAGCCTGCACGCGGTGCCTCTTTGCTTCTTCCGTAAGCGTTCCCCCTGCAGGGTGAACGGCGTATCTCTGCGGAGGTTCGCTGCGAGTGGTATATTGTCTGAACTATGGACGAAACGAAATCGAAACAAACCGAGGTAGACACCTCGAATTCAGAAGGGGCAAGTGCTGGCCCCTCCGCTTCCGCAAAGGGCCTTGGACGTCTCAAAGCCCCCTTGAGCGCGGCGTTCCCCGTTATGATCGGGTATGTGTTCCTGGGCATTCCTTGCGGCATCTTGGCACAGCAGGTAGGGCTCGACCCCTTGCAGGTGTTCCTGCTTTCCATGCTTTTCTACTCAGGGGCAGGCCAGTACATGATTCCCAACATGTGGCTTGCCGGTTCCCCGGCTTTGGCCATCATTGCTTCGGTAACGCTGGTGAATACCCGCCAGCTGCTCTACGGCGCATCGCTTTCCCGCTTCTGCCACAACACGCCGAAGGCCCTTTCGTTTCTGTTCGGCGCAACGGTGACCGACGAATCGTTCGCCGTCAACCTGGGCCGTTTCAGCACGGGGAATTGGAAGGTTTCCCAAGCAACGGCGGTGAACCTCTTGTGTCAAACCACCTGGGCGCTTGCCAACGTGGTAGGGGTTGTTCTGGGATCGTTGCTCACGGTTCCCACGGCCCTCGCCTCGTTTGCCATGACCAGCATCTTCCTGTGCTTGCTGTTTTCCCAGAAAGGCACGATTTCCAACGTTGCTGCAGCGTTGGTGGCTGTGCTTGGCGTGTTCCTGTGCAAGTGCATCGGGCTTTCCGGTCCCGCAATTCTTGTTGGCGCGCTTGCAGGTGTTGCGGCAGGCATGATCGTTTTAAGGAAGGAGGCTGCCCATGTCATGGAGTGATTTTGCCCTCATCGGCCTCGCGTGTGCGTTCACCATCCTGGTATGCCGTGTGGTTCCGGTCTTCGCCCTTCGCGGTCGCGATTTGCCAGGGTGGCTTTCCCAGGCACTTGCATTCATCCCCCCGGCGGCATTCGCTGCCCTTATTGCCAACGACTTGCTTTCGCCGGGCATGTTCGATGCGGGCGTGTGGCCTGCGGCCATCCCTTTGGTGGCAACGCTTATCGTCATCGTGGTTGCCCTCAAGACGAAATCGTTGGTGTGGTGCATCATCGCAGGCGTGGGAAGCTATGGGCTGCTCATGCTTATCTGAGTCAAGGCGCTCGTTTATGCGGGCGCTTTTTTTATGAGGCTCGCTCCAGGCCTTGCGCAAACCTATTCGTCGTTGCCCATCGTTTCATTGTTTTACTGTCTTGTCAGTTGCATTGTCAGCTGTAAACAGCGGTGCTACACTACCGCCCATATGAAAAGCGACAAGAAGTTGCAACGAAGAAGGGGACGGTTTCGCATGAGCGCTACGGCAACGCAAGAAGCAGGGAAGCAGACTGAGGTTCAGGCTCCGCCGCCTCAGGGAAGCGCAGGCTTTCCCAACCCCCGCGGCAGGAAGGACTGTCCCGAGTGCGAAGCACCGCTGAACTCGTTTGCGGCACAGCAGCCCGATGCCAAGCTGGTTGCCCGAATCAAACAGCTTAAGCAGGAGCGCGACGCCGTTATCTTGGCCCATTACTATGTGCAGCCCGAGGTTCAGGCCGTTGCCGACTATATCGGCGACTCGTTCTATCTGGCGAAGCTCGCCGTTGAGTTGCCGCAGAAGACCATTGTTCTGGCTGGCGTTGAGTTCATGGGCGAAAGCGCAAAGCTTTTGAACCCCGACAAAACGGTGCTTTTACCTGAACCGGCTGCTGATTGCCCCATGGCACACATGGTGGCGAAGAAGACCATCGACGACGCCCGCGCCCAGTACGGCGACGATTTGGCAGTGGTGTGTTACGTGAACTCCACTGCAGAGATGAAAACCTGGAGCGATGTGTGCGTCACCTCGTCTAACGCCGAGAAGATCTGCCGCGAGCTGCCTCAAAAGCATCTTCTGTTCATTCCGGATGTGAATTTGGGTCGCTTCATTGCCAAGCAGGTTCCCGAAAAGCACGTGCTGCTGAACAAGGGCTACTGCCCACGTCATCAGCGCATCGTTCCCGAAGAGATAATCGCTCTTGAAGAGGAATATCCCGAGGCATTGGTCTTGGCCCATCCGGAATGCACCGAAGAGGTGCTTGCCGAAGCCGACTACATCGGCTCC
Organism: uncultured Eggerthella sp.; assembly: GCA_958431815.1. Classification (GTDB taxonomy): domain Bacteria; phylum Actinomycetota; class Coriobacteriia; order Coriobacteriales; family Eggerthellaceae; genus Anaerotardibacter. Next base: position 29,824 of record CAUASB010000005.1, read on the forward strand.
ACCAAGGGCATCATCGAGTTCACGCAGAAAAGCGATGCCAAGGACTTCATCATCGTAACCATGGTGGGCGTGTTGCGCGAAATGGAGCTGCGCAATGCTGGAAGCGGGAAGCGCTTCCACTTCGCCCGCCGTGTTCCCGTATGCGAGAACATGACCACCATCACGCTTGAGAAGATAGCCGACTGCCTTGAAAACGAGCAGGTGGGCGTGCAAGTTGCCGCCAACCTGCAAGAACCAGCCAAGAAAACGCTCGAGCTCATGCTCGAATACGCCGCACGATAGGGGAAACCATGAATTCAGAGGAAATGAAATGCGATGTGCTTATTGCGGGGTGCGGTGTTTCTGGCTTGTATGCCGCTCTTAACCTTCCTTCGACGGCCAACATCGTGATGCTCACCAAGACCGTGGTGGAAGAATGCGACTCGATGCTTGCCCAGGGCGGTATCTGTGTCCTTCACGACGAAGGTGACTACGATGCGTTTTACGAGGACACCATGCGCGCAGGCCATTACGAGAACCGCGCCGAAAGCGTTGACATCATGATTCGCTCCAGCCGATCGGTGATCGATGACCTTATTCGCCGTGGCGTCGATTTCGAACGCGAAGCGGATGGCTCCCTTGCCTACACGCGTGAAGGCGCCCATTCACGTCCGCGCATCTGCTATCACGGGGACATCACGGGTGAGGAGATTACCACCACGCTGCTGGCCAACGTCCGCAAGCTTCCCAACGTGCGCATTCTCGAGCATGTTGAGGTGACCGACATCATCGAAGCGCCTCAGGGGAACCGCTGTGTTGGCGTGGTGTGCACCGATCGACGCGAAGGGGACCAGGCTTCCAAGCAGCTGACGATACGCGCACCGTACACGATGCTGGCAACCGGCGGCATCGGCGGCAGCTATGAGCGCTCCACCAACTTCCCCAGCCTTACCGGCGATGCCTGCCGTATCGCAAAGGCCCACGGGGTGGCGCTCGAGCATATGGACTATGTGCAGATCCATCCCACCAGCTTGTATGTAAAGCATCCTGGGCGCGCGTTCCTCATCTCCGAATCGTGCCGCGGCGAGGGCGCTATTCTGCTCGATGCGAATGGCAACCGATTCACCGATGAGCTGCAGCCGCGCGATGTGGTTTCCGCTGCTATTTACCAACAGATGGAAAAGGACGGCACCGATCATGTGATGCTTTCCTTCGAGCGCATGGCACCCGAAGAGATAACCGGTCATTTCTCGCACATCTACGAGCACTGCCTGGAGGAAGGCTACGATCTTCTGAAAGAGCCCATTCCCGTTGTGCCGGCGCAGCATTACTTCATGGGCGGCGTGCATGTGAACAGCGATTCCGAGACCACCATGCCCAACTTCTTTGCGCTAGGGGAAACGGCCTGCAACGGCGTTCATGGCAAGAACCGCTTGGCATCTAACTCCCTTTTGGAATCGCTGGTGTTTGCCCAGCGTGCTGCACGCGTGGTTTCCGCCCGCATGGCGAAGGCTGCCACTGTACGCGCTGCTGCAGCTTCCGCTGCCAGCGCGGCGCAGCGCGCTCAGCGTGCGCAGGCTGGCTTGCAGACTTCGGCGGCAGTGGCAGCTGCCCCTGAAAAGGCGGTGAGGTAGGTGGACCTTTCCTCACTTGTGCTTATCGTCGACGAGCACATCAAAGAAGCCCTTCGTGAAGACATAACCAGCGAAGACGTTTCAACCGCTGCCGTGATGCCTGAAGCCCATAAGGGGTCAGTGGAGCTTATTGCGAAGCAGGACGGCGTCATCGCAGGCCTCGACGTGTTCGAGCGAACCTTCAAGATCCTAGACCCTGGGGCTTGCTTCGAGCGCAATGTCGAAGACGGCTCCCGTATCGAAGCAGGTCAGGTGCTGGGAACCGTCAAGGCCGATGTACGTGCCTTGCTCTCGGGCGAGCGTGTTGCCCTGAACTACCTTCAGCGCATGAGCGGTATCGCTACGAAGACGCGCCAGGCCGTCGACGTGCTTTCTGCCGCAGGTTCGAAAGCCGTCGTCGTGGATACGCGCAAGACAACGCCGGGAATGCGCATCTTCGAAAAGGAGGCCGTGCGCTTGGGCGGGGGCGGCAATCACCGCTTCAACCTTTCCGACGGCGTGATGCTCAAGGACAACCATCTCGACGCGGCGGGCGGCATTGCCCAGGCTGTTGCTGCGGCCCGTGCTCGTGCCCCGTTCGTTCGCAAGATCGAAGTCGAGTGCGAAACGCTGCAGCAGGTTTCCGAGGCGGTAGAAGCCGGTGCTGACATCATCATGCTCGACAATATGGACATTCCTACCATGAGGCAGGCTCTTTGTCTGGTTGACGGGCGCGCCGAAACCGAGTGCTCGGGAAACGTCGACATCGATACTCTGCAGGATATCGCTGGCTTGGGCATTGACTTCGTTTCGTCTGGCGCACTGACCCATTCTGCTGGCATACTGGATTTGAGCATGAAGCATTTGAAGGTTCTTGATTAGGCGGGAGGACGCATGGGCAAAGATGAAGGCACGGCGAGCGCGCAGGCACGGCGTGGACGCATCGTTTCGGAGCTGACCGGTGCCGAAAAGCCCGTTTCCGGCACCGCCTTGGCCAAGGAGCTGGGGGTAAGCAGGCAGGTTATCGTGCAGGACATTGCGCTTCTGCGCGCCAACGGCTACGACATCGTGGCCACGAACCGCGGTTATCTTGTTGCCTCTGGGAAGAAGCCGTCGGGGTTCACGCGCCGCTTCAAGGTGCATCACGACGAAAGCCAGACCATTGACGAGCTGGAAACCATCGTCGATTTGGGCGGTGTGGTGGAAGATGTGATGGTGAACCATCGCGTGTACGGCAAGGTTACGGCGCCGTTGGGGTTGAAAAGCCGTCGTGATATCGCGCATTTTGCCGACAACATGGCAACGGGGCGATCCTCGTTGCTGATGACGGTTACTTCGGGGTACCACTTCCATTTGGTATCGGCAGAAAGCGAGGAAGTGCTTGACGACATCGAGCGCGCCTTGGCAGATAAGGGGTATTTAGCCGAGTATTTGCCCCACGAACGCGAGTGAACTGCTATTATCGTTTGGCAGCTTCTTCTTACGTCCAGCCCAAAGAAGAGGGAATACGGTGTCGATGTGGGCTTGCCAATAAAAAGCAATAAACCCCTTGCACAGCTGTCTTATCAACAGTATAATTTTCGGCTGTGTCATAAGACATCCTATTAGTGAAACTAAGTGTTGAGCATATAGAAGGAACGGAAACCATGGATATTATCCGCGCAATCGAGCAGCAGCAGATCAACCCTGAGGTCGCAGACTTCAACGTTGGCGACAACGTAAAGGTTCACTACCGCATTAAGGAAGGCAACCGCGAGCGCATCCAGGTCTTCCAGGGCGACGTAATCCGCCGTCACGGTGCTTCTTCCCGTGAAACCTTCACGGTTCGCAAGATCAGCTTCTCCGTTGGCGTAGAGCGCACCTTCCCGGTACACTCTCCCAAGATCGAGAAGATCGAGGTAACCCGTCGTGGCGATGTTAGCCGCGCCAAGCTCTACTACCTCCGCGACAAGGTTGGTAAGGCTGCCAAGATCAAGGAAAAGGCATTCAACTAGTCTTTTGAAGCTCCGCTTTTTAGCGGAGCTTTTTTCATATAGGGCGTACTTTTGGTTGCGCCGCCGAACAGCGCCATGCTCCGGAGGCGCGACGGTGCTGCAAAGCCTTGTGACGGCACGAAGGGCGGTCCAAGTGGGCCAGATGTGCAAAGCATGTCTGGCATTCCTGCCTAGCAGAGCTGCGCAGGATGCGCTCGTTTGGGTGCGTAGCTTGGAACCGAGCATGCCAATGGCATGCTCGCCCTGCTTTCTGTACTTGTCACAGGGCTTTTTGCTGTTTTGTCCACCGAGGTAAGGCCGTTAGTGTCCTTTCAGGCATTTTCCTTGGGGTAGAATTGTGTGCTGTTTGGAAGGAGCAGGCATGCAAACGGTGAGCGATATCAAGAAGCGGCTTTCGGAGGCTTCGGCTGATGAGTTTGCGGTATTGGAGCGTTCGCTTTTGGCCGATACGCGTAAAGGGGTCCAGAACGCCCTTGCCGTTGCCAGGCGTCGTCTGGCTGCCGAGCAGGAGGAGCGTGAGCGCGTTTCCCAGCTGTATTCGTATCAGCAGCAGATAACGGATGGCAAGCTTACCGTGGGGCTCGATGAAGTAGGTCGTGGCCCCTTGGCGGGTCCCCTTACCGTTGGTGCTGTGGTGCTGTGCGACGATGCTCCGCAGATCGAAGGCCTTAACGACTCCAAGCAGGTGTCGGAAGCTCACAGACCCGCTTTAGCCGAAACGGTGAAAGAGCGCGCGTTGGCGTGGGCTATTGTGAACATTCCTCCTGCTGAAATTGACGAATGCGGCATGACGGCTTGTTTGAAAAAGGCGTTTCGCCAGGCGATCCATGAAATCGAAGCGCAGGGCGTTGTTCCCGAAGTGGTTCTGCTCGACGGCAACCCGCTTCACTTGGATCCGCGCGAGGTCAATGTTGTGCACGGCGATGCACGCTGCGCCTCCATTTCGGCGGCGTCCCTTATTGCCAAGGTATCCCGCGATGCCTTGATGGTTTCCTACGAAGATGAGTACCCTGGTTACGATTTCGCCTCGTCAAAGGGGTACGGCAGTGCTCGTCATCGCCAGGCAATCGCGGAAAAGGGCCTTACCCCCATCCACCGTGTCTCGTTCTGCCAGAATTTCCTTCAGGAGTCCCTTTTCGGATAAGTCTTCCTTCAAGGTGTTTGCTGCCTTGTGCTTCAATTCAGGTTCTTAACCCCGTTCGTTCTGCCTAGATGCAGTGCGGACGGGGTTTTTGGTGTGCGCGTTTCCCATTTCTTTGCGAAAACTTTCGCATCGTTTTCGCATGTGCTTAAGGAGCGGCCCGTACTGTGGCTTCCAGAAAGGAGGCTGCTATGGTTGCTGAACATGAAAACAAGGAAAGCGAAGAGGAGCCGTTTCCCGAGCCAACACCAGAAGAGCGCAGTTTGCCGCTTGGCAAGCGCGGAGAGCTTGCGGCGGCGCGCTTCTTGCAGCGCAAAGGCTACGAGATCCTGGAAACGAACTGGGTGTGCAATGCCGGCGAAGCAGATATCATCGCTCAGGAAGACGACACCCTGTGCTTTGTCGAGGTAAAGACGCGGTCGAACGTCGAAAAGGGGTTTCCCGCCGAAGCGGTGAACGCCAAGAAGCGCAATCGATACGAGCGAATCGCCGCCAGCTACCTAACCACGTACGAAGACTGCGATATCAGAGTGCGTTTCGATGTGATATCCATTCTCGTGCTTTCAGAGCGTCGGGCATTTCTTCGGTTCCACAAAAACGCGTTCGGAACGGAATAGCCATGGCGTTTCGTTCTTTTTCGGTGCAAAGCGCAACCATCCGCGGAGTCGAAGCCGTTCCGGTTTCGGTTGAGGTGGTGGTGTCGAATGGCTTACCTGGCTTTGCCATTGTGGGTATGGCCGATGCCGCCATTCAAGAATCACGCGAGCGTGTCAAGGCGGCTCTGCGCTCAAGCGGGTTCGTCATGCCCACGGAGAAAATCGTGGTGAACCTGGCTCCAGGCGCCTTACGTAAAACGGGGTCGGGATTCGATTTGCCCATTGCCTTGGGGATCTTGGCGGCAACGGGGCAAATCGATCCGGCTCCTTTGGAAAGCGCTTTGGTGGTAGGGGAGCTTTCCCTAGGTGGCGGCGTCCGATGTGCGGCAGGCATGCTGGCGTTTCAGCGCTGTGCCGCAACGCTCGGTCTTGACCTGATCACGGGCGTCCCCGAAGAGGGGATCGTCCAGCTTGAAGGGCTTACCTGCAAATTGCTCGAGCGACTTTCCCATATTCGGGCACCTCGTTTCGCTTCTGCTCCAACGCTTGCCCTGCCTGATTACTCCCAGGTGGGCGATTACTCGGAGGTGTTGGGGCATGAAATGGCAAAGCGCGCCTTGCAGGTGGCGGCAGCGGGCGGCCATGGGGTAATCATGGTGGGGCCGCCAGGGTCGGGCAAAACCATGCTCGCTCAGCGTTTCGGGAGCATCCTGCCCGAGCTGAGCGAGCAGGAACGGCTTGAGTCGGCCCTTATCCATTCAGTGGTTGGCGAAGAAGTCGCGGGCATCCTTTCGGGTGCCCGGCCGTTTCGCAGTCCGCATCACAGCGCCACGGCAGCGGGCCTTGTTGGGGGAGGCTCGCCGCCGCGTCCGGGGGAAGCGTCGCTCGCCCATAATGGAGTGCTGTTCTTGGACGAGATGTCGGAGTTCAAGGCTTCGGTGCTGCAAACGTTGCGACAGCCCTTGGAAGGCGGCAGCGTTACGCTCACGCGTGCCGACGGCACGTATTCCTTCCCGGCGCGGTTCCAGCTTTTGGCGGCAACGAATCCGTGTCCGTGCGGCTATTTCGGCGATCCAACGGGACGTTGCAAATGCCAGCCTGCGGCTGTGCAGACGTATCAGAACCGAATCGGCGGCCCCTTGCTTGATCGCATCGACATCCGCATCGACGTGTGGCGCAGTGACAGCAGGGAATTGCTGGGCGAGAGCGAAGGGAAAAGCTCGGCAGAGCTTCGCGAGGGCGTTGAGCGGGCGCGTGCCTTCGCGAATGCCAGGAATCGTACGTGCGGTTCGAAGGCAGGTAAGAGCATGAAGCAGCTCAAAGAGGCCTGCGCGTTTTCCGCGAAGACCGAAGAGTTCTTCCTTAGTTTGGCGGAAAGCAGGGAGCTGAGCGCACGTGCCCTGGCGAAAACGTTGCTCCTGTCGCGCACGATCGCCGACATCGAGGAACAAGAGCAGGTACAGAGCGCCCATGTTGCAGAGGCTTTCGGGCTTCGTTTCGGAGGGGGATTGAAATGGTAGGGGAACCAACGACAAACCAGGCAAAGCGCCTGCACAAGGCGCGCTACTCCACTATTCCCGTGGTGAAGATGAAGGGCCCGCGCTACACCCTTCGCAAGGGGGCAAGTGGGTATCCCGATTCCTTGATGGGGATACCCGACCCGCCTGAAACGCTGTACGTGGTGGGCAACCTCGATGCCTTAAGGGATGGCCTTGCCGTGGTTGGGGCACGCAAAGCCACGCCCTATGGCGCTTCGGCTGCTGGGAAGTTTTCCGGTTTGGCAGCGGCAAAGGGCGTGCCCGTCGTTTCCGGCGGAGCCCTTGGCTGCGATTCGCAGGCGCATAGGGGAGCGCTTGCCGCCGGTGGTGAAACGGTTGCTGTGCTGGGCGGCGGCTGCGACGTTCCTTACCCAGCGCGCAATGCCGAGCTGTTTCAGGAAATCATCGACAAAGGCGGAGCGGTGGTGTCGGAGCATGATTGGGAGTTCCCTCCGCTGCCCTACACGTTCCGGGCTCGTAACCGCATCATTGCCGGGTTGGCGCGCGCTACGTTGATCGTCGAGGCAGGGCTGCCTTCGGGCACGTTTTCCACTGCCGACGAGGCATTGGCGGCCAACCGTGAGGTGTTAGTGGTTCCCGGGCCCATAACCTCGCCTACCTCGTTGGGCGCCAACCGGCTTATTTACCAAGGTGCCACGCCCATTATCGATGAGGAAACGTTCGAAGATGCGCTGTTCGGGCTGTTCGGCTGCCTGCGTAGGGAAGACCTGCGCGAAGAAGCGTGCAAAGGCGGGGTTCAAGTCGGTCCGTTGGCTGGCAGCCGCGAGGATGACGAGCCGCTGCTTATTGCGCTTTGCGCCAACCCTATGAGGGTAGAGCAAATGCTGGCGCTTCCTTGGGAAGAAGTGCTTTGGAAGTCGTCGGGCGATGTGCTTACCTGGATCATGCTGAAGTTGGCATCCTATGAACGCGATGGCTTGGTGACGCGTTTCCCCGATGGAAGGTACGGTCCCGCCAAGCTTTAAGCGCGTGGGTTGTTGCACGCCGTGCTTTGCTCCTTTTTGCGAACTTGGTTGGAGAAAAGCAGGTGCTAGGCGAATGCCGCAGGGCAATGGGCTTGTCTCGGGTATAGTTTCTGCCATGGATACGAAAACAGTAGATATCATCGGGGCGGGCCTTGCGGGAACCGAGGCCGCCCTTCAGCTTGCGCAGCGCGGCATTGCGGTGCGTTTATTCGAGATGCGCCCTTTGGTGCAAACCGATGTTCACCGCAGCGGCAATGCGGCGGAATTGGTGTGCTCCAATTCGCTTAAATCAACCAAGCCCGACAGCGCTGCGGGCATGTTGAAACATGAGCTTGCGGTTTTGGGCTCACATCTTATTGCGTTTGCAAACGAAACGAGGGTTGCGGCAGGTGGCGCGCTTGCCGTCGACCGCGACTTGTTCTCGGGGCGGGCGACCGAGGCGCTCGAGGAAAGTCTCTTGATTACCCGCGTCAACGCCGAAGTGGTTGGTTTGGGCCCAGCAGGCGAAGTGCTTGTTGCCGATAAGGACGGGGGCGCTCATGCGCCTTTCGGTCCTGCCGATGCCGTGGTGGTTGCCTCAGGGCCGCTTACGTCCGACAGGCTCGCTTCTTTCATGCAGGGGCTTACCGGACAAGATCATCTTGCCTTCTATGATGCGGCCGCCCCTGTGGTGATGGCCGATTCGCTCGATAGGAGCAAGGTATTCAGCCAGAGCCGGTACGAGGACGGCGGCGGGGATTACCTGAATGCACCGTTCAACAAGGAAGAGTACGAGCACTTCATGGAAGAGCTGGTTGGCGCTGAAAGGGTTATCAAGCGCGAATTCGAGACAACTGACCTGTTCCAGGCGTGCCAGCCCATAGAGGAAATCGCCCGCCGCGGTTTCGATGCGCCTCGTTTTGGGCCTTTGAAGCCGGTAGGGCTTACCGATCCTGCAACGGGCAGGCGTCCTTGGGCGGTGGTGCAGCTGCGCGCCGAAGATGCCCATGGGCAGAGCTTCAACCTGGTTGGTTTTCAAACGAATCTGACATTTCCTGAGCAAAAGCGTGTGTTCCGTATGATCCCCGGCTTGGAAAACGCTGAGTTTGCCCGCTATGGCGTGATGCACCGCAATTCCTTCATCGATGCGCCTCATCTGCTTGATCGTACGCTTCGTCTTCGAAGCGATGCGGCAGCTGCTTTTGGCACGCCTGTTTTCGTGGCGGGTCAGTTCGGTGGGACGGAGGGCTACTGCGAGGCAATAGCGTCGGGCCTTTATGCTGCTTTAGGCGTGTCTGCCTTGTTGAAGGGCGAAGAGCCTCCGATGCTTCCCGAGGAAACGGCGTTCGGCGCGCTTATTGCCTATGCGACGAACCCTGAAACGATCGATTACCAGCCTATGCATGTTAACTTCGGCATCATGGCACCCTTTGTGCCGAAGATCAGGAACAAGCGGGAACGTTATGCTGCCTACGCAGGCCGCGGTGATGAGGCGCTGCAAAAGTATGTTGGCCAGCTGCAGGAAAAGGGCCTGATTGCTTGATGCTGCCTGAAGGCGATATTCCCAGCAGGGCAGGGCGCGCCAAGAAGGCCGTGCCGGAAAGCGCGTCTTGCGTTGAAGCCTCCAATGCGTTGGGGAGTACGTTACGCACGAAAGCCCTCGGTACGCGTGAAGGCACGCCTTGCGCCAAGTCGGCCGGGGGTGTGCCCTGCGCTGATTCGATAGAGGGATTCTGCCGCTTTCTTGGCGCGGAGCGCAATGCGTCGGCGGAAACCGTGCGGGCGTACCGAGCGGACGTGTGCGATTACGCGCGTTGGTGTGCGCGTTGCGACGTGTCGCCGCTTTCTGCCAGTCACCGAGAGGTGCGCCGTTATCTTGCCTACCTTGACCAAGCGGGCTATTCCCGCAGAACAGTGAACCGGCATCTGAGCTCGGTGAAGGCGTTCTATCGCTGGCTGGTAGCTTCGGGCCGTATGCCCTCGAGCCCTGCCGAGGTAATTCAGGGACCCAAGCAGGGCAGGGCCCTTCCCCGTGCCATACGGCGTAGCGATATGGAAAAGCTGCTCTCGGTGACGTTTCAAGGGAAGAGCCCCGACCAAATCACGCCGATCGACATGCGCAACCAGGCATTGCTCGAGCTGCTCTATGCTGCGGGGCTGCGCGTTTCAGAGGCTTCGGGCTTGCTCTGCACCCAGGTGTTGCTGGACGAGTCGATGCTCCGCGTGGTGGGCAAGGGCTCGAAGGAACGCATCGTTCCCTTGCACGAAACAGCGTGCAAGGCTTTGGGCTACTATCTCAACGAAGCGCGTCCTTGTTTGCTGAGGGAGCCAAGCCCTTATGTGTTTCTTTCCTCGAGGGGCAACAGGATGAGCGCCAATGCCATCCGGCTGGTGTTCAAGCAAGCCTTGGCGGCGGCTGGCTTGGACAGCACGTTGAGCCCCCATGCCATGCGCCATTCGTTTGCCACCGATTTGCTGGCGGGGGGCGCCGATTTGCGAAGCGTGCAGGAGATGTTGGGGCATGCGAGCCTTTCTACCACCCAGATTTACACGCACATGACCCCCGAGCGTTTGCGGGAGGCCCATCATAAGGCGCATCCCCGAGGGTGATTGTGGAGGTGCTGCACGTTAGGCTGGCAGTGCGGTAGAATCAAATGCTACGAAAAAAGAGGAAGAGGCCAGCAATGGGGCAGAGCTCTATCGTTATCAAAGGTGCACGTGAGCATAATCTGAAGAACGTCGATGTCGAAATCCCGCGCGACAAGCTTGTTGTTATCACGGGGCTTTCGGGTTCCGGCAAAAGCTCTTTGGCCTTCGACACCATCTACGCTGAAGGCCAGCGCCGCTACGTTGAAAGCCTTTCCAGCTATGCCCGTCAGTTCTTGGGCCAGATGAGCAAGCCCGACCTCGACTCCATCGACGGCCTTTCCCCGGCCGTTTCCATCGATCAGAAAACCACGAGCAAAAACCCTCGATCCACGGTTGGCACGGTAACAGAAATCTACGATTACCTGCGCCTTCTGTTTGCACGTGTGGGCGTACCCCACTGCCCTGAGTGCGGCCGCGAGATCAAGTCGCAGACCACCGACCAGGTTACCGACGATGTCCTGGCGTTGGGCGAAGGCGAGCGTGCCCTTATCATGGCGCCTGTTATCGCAGGCCGCAAAGGCGAGTTCACCAAGCTCTTCCAAGATTTGCAGAAGGAGGGCTTTTCCCGTGTGCGCATCGACGGCGAGGTGACGAAGCTCGGCGGCGAGCCGGTAGTGCTGAACAAGAAGATCAAGCATTTCATCGAAGTGGTGGTCGACCGTGTTGTGCTGAAGGAAAGCGCGCGCGGCCGCATTGCCCAGGCAGTGGAAATGGCCTGTCAGCTTGCGGAGGGCCGCGTGCTGGTGAAGATCATGGAAAAGGGCGCAGAGAGCGCCGATGTGGCAACCTCTTCGGGTGCCACCGGCGGCTTGGCGCAGGGCGAGCATCTGTTCTCGCTTGCCTTGGCATGCCCTGAGCATGGCCACTCCATGACCGAACTGCAGCCGCGCGACTTCTCGTTCAACGCGCCGTACGGCGCCTGCCCCGACTGTTTGGGCATCGGCAGCCGCGAGGAAGTCGATCCGAGCCTGGTGGTACCCGATAAAACGCTTTCGCTTTCCGAGGGAGCTGTGGCGCCGTTTCGCACGGGCAACTACTATCCGCAGGTTATGCGCGCCGTGCTGGAGCACTACGGGGTAAGCCCGGACACCCCCTGGGAAGACATTCCGAAGAAGATTCAGAAGATCATGATGGAAGGCGCGCCTGGCGAGAAGATCCGCGTCGACTACGTGACCGTCGACGGTCGTGAAACCTATTGGTTCATCGAGTGGGAAGGCATCTGCGAGGCGGTTATGCACCGCTACAAAGAGGCAACGTCTGACCGTCAGCGTCAGAAATACGAGCAGTATTTTTCCATCATCCCGTGCGCAACGTGCGGCGGCAAGCGACTGAACCCGCAGATTCTGGCGGTAACCGTTGCCGGCAAGAACATCCACGAGGTATGCGAGATGTCGTCGCGCGATTCGCTTGCCTTCTTCGAGGGCTTGAGCTTTGCCGATGCACAGGCGACCATTGCCGTTCCCATCGTGAAAGAGATAAAGACGCGCTTGCGTTTCCTTGTTGATGTGGGTCTTGACTACCTGACGCTCGAGCGCGCCACGGCAACGCTTTCCGGCGGCGAGGCGCAGCGCATCCGCCTGGCAACGCAGATCGGCGCGGGCCTTATGGGCGTGCTCTATATTTTGGACGAGCCTTCCATTGGCTTGCACCAGCGTGACAACGAGCGTCTTATCGGCACGCTTGAGCACCTGCGTGACTTGGGCAATACCGTGGTGGTGGTCGAGCACGACGAGGACACCATCCGCAGCGCCGACTACGTTATCGACATGGGACCGGGCGCTGGCGAGCTGGGCGGCGAAGTGGTTGCTGCCGGCACGCCCGAAGAAATCATGAAGGTGGAAGGATCGCTCACCGCGCAGTACTTAAGCGGGCGCAAATGCGTGCCCATTCCCGCTGAGCGCCGTCATCCGCGCCGTGGCTCCATCCAGCTTAAGGGCGCCTGCGAGAACAACCTGAAAAAGGTGGACCTCACCGTTCCCCTGGGCACGCTTACGCTTATCACAGGCGTTTCGGGCTCGGGTAAAAGCTCGCTTATCACCGATACCCTGGCTCCTGCGCTTGCCAACCGTGTGAACCATGCCCACCGCAAGACGGGCGAGTATCGCCGCCTTTTGGGTGCCGAGCGCATCGACAAGGTGATCAACATCGACCAGAGCCCCATCGGCCGCACGCCGCGTTCCAACCCGGCTACCTACATCGGCCTGTGGGACGACATCCGTGCGCTGTTCGCTTCCACGCCTGAAGCCAAGGTGCGCGGTTACGCGCCCGGGCGCTTCTCGTTCAACGTTGCAGGTGGCCGCTGCGAGGCCTGCAAGGGCGATGGCCAGAAGAAGATCGAAATGCACTTTTTGCCCGATGTGTACGTGGACTGCGAGGTGTGCCAGGGCAAGCGCTACAACCGTGAAACGCTCGAAGTAACGTATCGTGGCAAGAACGTCTACGACGTGCTTGACATGACGGTCGATGAGGCGCGCAGCTTCTTCTCGAAGATCCCCGGGCTTGCCCGCAAGCTCGACACGTTGCACGACGTTGGCCTGGGCTACATTCGCTTAGGGCAGCCCGCAACCACGCTTTCCGGCGGCGAAGCCCAGCGCGTGAAGCTGGCTAGCGAGCTTCAGCGTCGCCAAACCGGTAAGACGTTCTACATCTTGGACGAGCCCACCACGGGCCTTCACTTCGATGACGTGCGTCAACTTCTAGAAGTGCTGCAGCGTTTAGTTGACGCGGGGAGCACTGTGCTGGTTATTGAGCACAACCTGGACATCATCAAGGCAGCCGACTATATCGTCGACTTGGGCCCCGAGGGCGGCGACCGCGGCGGCACCATCGTTGCCAGCGGCACCCCGGAAGAGGTTGCCGCCGTGCCCGAGAGCCATACGGGTCGCTTCCTTGCGCGCATTTTCGCCAAGGAAAAGCGCGATAAGGACGCCTGTTAACAGGCTTTACGGTCGGGGTTTCCATGAAGAAGATATCGCGTGAAAAAGCCGCTTTGGTGGTGTTCATCGTGTTGGGGCTTTCTGCCTTGGGCATCGTTATCGCCTACATCTGCACGCTGGGCCATTCGCTCAACGTGGCGGCAAGCTCCATCGACGATGCCGCCGGCAGCTTGGACGGCTATACCGCGCTGGTCTACGATGGCACAGCGGAAAGTCGTCGCGAATCGGTGGTCGACACGGCAGGCGCGCAAGACGGCAAGCTGGCATCGCGCTCGTTGAACAAGCAGTCAACGCAGAAAACCGTCGAAAAGAAAGACGAGATCAGCGCTTCGCAGGCGTCTGACGCCGCAAAAGAAGGGGAGGGCAACGACGCCGTGTCGCTGTTCTCCTTGCGCTGCTCGTACGTGGAAAAACAAGCGCGCGTTGTGGTGGTGGACGTGGAAAATCCCAGCCGCTACAACGAGCGAACGGTGGTGCGCGCCAATGGGCGCACGTTCGGGTTCGTGTCGATCGATGAGGTAACGGCGCAGGAAAGTTACCTGGCCAAACGCATCGCCGACTATAAGAAGCTCGGCGTCGACCTGGTGGTATGCGTGACGAAGGACCTCTCGCTTTTAAAGGACTATTCGGGCGCTGCCATCGTTATCTCCACGCAGGACGAGGGCCTGTCCCCGCATGGTGCCCTGGTAAAGGGCGTGTTCTACGATGATGCCGCCCTGAAGGGGCAAGTGGGAACCATCTTGGTTTCCCCCTCGCGCACCATTACCGCTAAAGACGTTTCCTCGCTGTAAGGCTTCGGGGCTAGGGTGACGTTTGCCACTGCTTCTGCGGCGGATTTTGCTCCTGAAGAGCGCTATTGGGCGGCAGCTATGCACAAGGCATCTGAACAGGTGCGCCCTGCGTGTTCGGTTTGAGGTTGGGCGGGTGCGTTCGGCTGCGGAAGATTCGTGCACCTTTCTGCGATTTTTGCATTGTGAGTTACAAGAGCAAAGTGATTTGCTATCATAGCGAAGTTGTCGCCCTGGACGGGTGGCAAACGTCGCGTACCAAAAAGCGGGTGTGGCGGAATTGGCAGACGCGCCAGGTTTAGGTTCTGGTGGGTAACCCCCGTGAAGGTTCAAGTCCTTTCACCCGCACCATCTACGCGATTCAATGTTGTACCCAAGAAGGAGTTTATTCGTGAACATCAAAGTAGAGGCTCTCGAGAACAACCAAGTGAAGTTCAGCTTCGAGGTCGACGCTGACGATGTAGACGCACGCATCAAGCGTACGTATCGTCAGGTTGCCAAGCGCTACAGCTTCCCTGGCTTCCGCCCTGGCAAGGCTCCTCGTCCCGTTATCGACAACATCATGGGCGCTGATGCGGTTCGCACCACCGTTACCGAGGATCTTGTCAACGAGGTATATCCTCAGGCACTCGAAGAAAACAACATCGTGCCTCTGCAGCGTCCCGACTACCAGTACGAGCTGGACTTGGTTGAAGATCACAAGCCCTTCAACTTCACCGCTACCGTGCAGGTAAAGCCCGAATACGAGCTTTCCAGCTACGAGCCCGTAGAGGTAGAGGTTCCCTCCACTGAGGCAACCGACGAAGAGATCGATGCTCAGATCGAAGAACTCCGTAACTACTACCACGACTTCAAGGACGCAAACGCCAACACCAAGGTAAAGCCCGGCGAATTCGTGGAGCTCACCCTTTCCGCAACCGACGAAAAGGGCAACGACGTTCCCGCCCTTTCCGCTGACCATCGTCTGTACGAGCTCGGCCAGGGTGTATACCCCGAATCCTTCGATGCAGAGCTCATTGGCCTGAAGAAGGGCGCAGAGAAGTCCTTCGACCTCGACCTTTCCGAGGATACTTCCGCTGTTGCTTCTTCCCTCGAGAAGAAGGGCGTATTCCACTTCGACGTCAAGATCGACGTTATCAAGAAGAAGATCGTTCCCGAGGTTACCGAGGAATGGGCTAAGGAAACCTTCGGCTTCGAGGGCCTTGAGGACATGCGCGGCAAGATCGCCGAGAGCATTAAGTCCCAGAAGGGCTCCAGCATGGTTCGCCGCAAGGAGAACGAATGCCTTCTGGCTTTGGGCGAGCGTCTGGAAGGCGAACTGCCTGAGGCTATGTGCGAGCGCGAGGAAACCAACCTGCTCCAGAACTTCTATGGCCAGCTTTCCAGCATGGGCCTGACCTTCGACAAGTATCTTTCCGCTATGGACATGACCGCTGATCAGTTCAAAGAAGACAACAAGAAGCAGGCAGCTGACATCGTTCGTCAGGACCTTGCTCTTGACGCGTGGGCACGTCACTTCGACATGAAGGCAACCGAAGAAGAGGTTCACAACGAGTTCACTCAGGCTGACCTCGACGATCCCGAGGCCATCGAGAACGAATGGCGCAAGGAAGGCCGCCTGCCCATGATCCGCGAGAGCATCGTTCGCGCTAACGCTCTGCGCGATGTTGTCGCAAAGGCAAAGGTAACCGAGGTTGCAGAGACCAAGGAAGCCGAATAGGACAACCAGAGCATCTGCTCGTCCTTGATATCCTGTAATGCGAGGGCAGCTGTCGCTTAGGCGATGGTTGCCCTTTCATCAATAAAAGCCCCGTCCGCATTTTCTTGCGGCATGAATGAGTGAAAGAGGCAGCTATGTTTATGAATTCCCCTCAATCAGCACTCGTACCTTACGTTGTAGAGCAGTCGCCCCGCGGTGAGCGAAGCTACGACATCTATTCCCGTTTGCTCAACGAGCGCATTGTGTTCCTGGGCGAGCCCATTGACGATGCCGTCGCCAATACCGTTGTGGCCCAGCTCTTGCACCTGGAGTCCACCGACCCCGACAAGGACATCTCGCTTTACATCAACTCTCCCGGAGGATCGGTTTCTGCAGGCCTTGCCATCTATGACACCATGCAGTACATCAAGTGCGATGTTTCCACCATCTGCATGGGCTTGGCGGCATCCATGGGCTCGGTTCTGCTTACGGCGGGTGCGCCGGGCAAGCGCATCATCCTGCCCAACGCACAGGTAATGATCCATCAGCCCATGGGCGGTTCGGGCGAGCGCACCCAGCAAACCGATTTCCAGATTCTGGCAACCGAAATGAAGAAGACGCGCGACCGTTTGGAAGGCATCATCGCCAAGCATTGCGGCCAGCCGGTGGAAAAGGTTCACGCCGACTCCGAGCGCGACAACTGGATGACCGCTGAAGAGGCATGTGCTTACGGCCTGGTAGACAAGGTTGTGGCATCTCGTTTCGCCTCTAACGACTAGAAAGCAGAGTAAGCACTAATGACCGATCAGACGGGATCTGTTCCCCCTGTACGCGACGATATCCACTGCACGTTCTGCGGCAAGACGCCCGACCAGGTGAATGCCATGATCTCCGGTCCGGATGGCATCTTCATCTGCGACGAGTGCATTTCGCTTTCCGCCGAGGCCATGATGGCCGACTTGAACCTGCGTGGCCTTGAGTCCGATGCGCTCAACCATGTGCTTCAGGTTACGGCCGACGCCGAAGAGGAAGAGCATGCCGAAAGCGGTGCGCCGGTTTTGGACAAGCTTCCTACGCCGCGTGAGCTGTTCGAGCAGCTCTCCGAGCATGTGGTTGGCCAGGAAGAAGCCAAGCGAGCCCTTTCCGTTGCGGTGTACAACCACTACAAGCGCGTGAGCTTGGGCGAATCGGCCGACAGCGGCGATGTCGAGCTTGCCAAGAGCAACATCATGCTGCTGGGCCCCACAGGTTCAGGCAAGACGCTGCTTGCCCAGACGCTGGCGCGCACGTTGAAGGTGCCGTTTGCCATCGCCGATGCCACCACGCTCACCGAAGCGGGCTATGTGGGCGAAGACGTTGAGAACATCTTGCTGAAGCTCATCACGGCGGCAGATTTCGATATCTCCCGTGCCGAAGTGGGCATCATCTACATCGACGAGATCGACAAGGTTGCCCGCAAAGCGGAAAACCTTTCCATCACGCGCGACGTTTCGGGCGAAGGTGTGCAGCAGGCACTGCTCAAGATTGTTGAGGGCTGCGAGGCTTCCGTGCCTCCGCAAGGCGGCCGCAAGCATCCTCAGCAGGAGCTTATCCACATCGACACCACGAACATCCTGTTCATTTTGGGCGGCGCATTCGTTGGCTTGCCGGACATCATTGCCGAGCGCGTTGGCAAGACCAACATCGGCTTCGGATCCGACATGCCCGAGTCGAAGCGTGCCGCCGATGCCGAGTTGCTTGCCCAGGTTCTTCCCGAGGACCTGCATAAGTTCGGCATGATCCCCGAGTTCGTTGGACGTATCCCGGTTATCACGGCGCTCAAGGAACTTTCGGAGGAAGATTTGGTCCGCGTGCTCACCGAGCCGAAGAATGCCCTGGTGAAGCAGTACACCGTGATGTTCAAGTATGAGGATTCCGATTTGATCTTCGAAGACGACGCGCTCACCGCAATTGCCGAGCGTGCCATCGAGCATCAGACCGGTGCCCGCGGCCTGCGCAGCATCTGCGAAAAGGCGTTGATGGACGTAATGTACGAGCTGCCTGAACATGAGGGCCACACCCGTGTCGTTATCCGCCGAAGCGACATCGAGGGAACCACGAAGCCTGTTATCGAGCATGTTGATGCCGACGACGCTGCTTCTGAAAAGCCCGAGGCATAGCATATTTCTCCCGTATAGCCGTCGCATGCCCCGCAAAGGGTTGATGCGGCGGCTTTCGGGCTGTTTACTGGAACAAGCAGATTTTTAGAACTTTGGAAGGAAAAGGCATGGCATCTGACAAAAAGGCAGAGCAGTCCTACCAGGATTGGGAAAAGCCGCTTTTCGACGCCTGGAAGAAACAAGGCTACTTTGGCCGTACGCCCGGATTCGGTAAAAACGGTGCTAACACGTACACCATCGTTATCCCCCCGCCGAACGTGACGGGCATGCTGCATATGGGCCATGCCTTGAACGACACCATCCAGGACACCTGCATCCGCCGTGCCCGCATGCAGGGCTATCAGACCCGCTGGATCCTGGGAACCGACCATGCCGGCATTGCCACGCAGACCAAGGTGGATAAGAAGCTGGCCGAAGAGGGCATTTCCCGCCTGGAAATCGGCCGCGAGAAGTTCATCGATGCGTGCTGGGATTGGCGCGAGGACTACGGCAACACCATCGTGAAGCAGATTGCCGGCATGGGCTGCTCGTGCGACTACGACGACGAGAAGTTCACCATGTCGCCTGAATACGCCCACGCGGTGCGCAAGGTGTTCTGCGACTGGTACCACGACGACTTGATCTACAAGGGCCGCCGCATTGTGAACTGGTGCCCATCGTGCACCACCGCTATCGCCGACGATGAAGCAGAATACGTCGATGAAAAAGGCCATCTGTGGTACTTGCGCTACCCACTTTCCGAACCGGTTGACGGCATGGAATACGTGATCGTGGCAACCACGCGTCCTGAAACCATGCTGGGCGACACCGGTGTTGCCGTGAACCCGAAGGACGAGCGTTACAAGCACCTTATCGGCAAGACTATCGATCTGCCCATCGTTGGCCGTAAGATCCCGATTTTCGCCGACTACTATGTAGATTCCGAGTTCGGTACCGGCTGTGTGAAAACCACCCCGGCACACGACCCGAACGACTACGCCATGGGCCAGCGCAACAATCTCGAGCAGATCAACATCTTCGACGAGCATGCTGTTGTCGTGGAAGGCTACGGCAAGTTCAGCGGCATGACGCGCGATGAGGCACGCGAGGCCGTTGTGGCCGAGTTCGAGGCACTGGGCCTGCTTGATCATGTCGAAGACCACGACCACTCCGTTATGACGTGCTACCGCTGCCATACCAAGCTCGAGCCGTGGTTGTCCGAGCAGTGGTTCGTTGCCGTTGACCGTTTGAAGAAGCGTGCTGCCGAAGTTGTGGAAAACGGCGAGATCAAGTTCCATCCTGCCCGCTGGAAGCAGGTGTACCTGGACTGGTTGGAGAACCTGAAGGACTGGTGCATTTCCCGTCAGCTGTGGTGGGGTCATCGTATCCCGATGTTCTACTGCGATTCCTGCGGGTGGGAAGACGCGCTGATGGAAGACACCGACGTGTGCCCGAAGTGTGGCGGACACGTGCATCAGGATGAAGACGTGCTTGACACGTGGTTCTCTTCCCAGCTGTGGCCTTTCGCTACGCAGGGTTGGCCCGAAACCGACGAAGAGCTGAAGCGCACCTATCCTACGCAGATGCTTTCCACCGCCCGCGACATCATGGGCCTGTGGGTTGCACGCATGGTTATGTCTTCGCTGTACTTCACCGACCAGATTCCGTTCAAGGACGTCATCATCCACCCGACGGTGATGGCCGCCGACGGCAAGCCCATGTCGAAGAGCCGCGGCAACGGTGTCGATCCGCTGAAGCTGATGCAGGACTACGGTGCCGATGGCATGCGCTTCGGTCTGCTTATGCAGGTCACCGGCGCTCAGGATTTGAAGTTCAACGAGAACAAGCTGGTAAGCAGCCGCAACTTCGCAAACAAGGTGCGCAACGCCGCCCGTTTCGTGAACATGAACTTGGAAGGCTTCGAGCCTGGCGCCCCCGAGCCTGTTACCGAGGCCGACCGTTGGATGTTCTCGCGTCTGGCTCGCCTGGTTCGCTCGCTTGACGAGGCGTACGCCGAATTCGAGTTCGCCGATGTTGCCCGCGAGCTGTATTCGTTCTTCTGGAACGAGTTCTGCGACTGGTATATCGAGCTTTCCAAGGCTCGCCTGAATGCCGGTGGGGAAGAACGTGCTGCCATGCAGCGCAACCTGGTGTTCGTTCTCGACACGGCGCTTCGCCTGCTGCATCCTGCCATGCCGTTCGTTACCGAGCAGATTTACCAGGAGCTCCCCGGCGAAAAGGAGGCACCGTACTTGATGGTTGCCTCGTGGCCCGATGCTGACGAGCTGGAGAAGTACATCGACGAGGAAGCCGAGCAGGTTATCACCATGGTTACCCAGGTGGTTTCCGGCATCCGCTCTATTCGTGCGCGTTACGGCATCTCTCCTCGCGCTGAGCTTGAGGCGGTAGTGAAGGCCCAGGATGCGGACGCTGCTTCGCTGTTCGAGAGCCAGGTTGAGCTCATTTCCACGTTGGCGAATGCGAAGATCGCTTCCGTTTCCGTCGATGCGGTTCGTCCTGAGGAATCGAGTGTGTGCTTGGCCAACGGCGTCGAGGTGTACGTTGCCCTTTCGGGTTTGGTCGACTTCAACAAGGAGCGTGCTCGTCTGGAAAAGGAAATCGGCAAGCTGGAAAAGGACTTCACCAAGTTCGACAAGAAGCTTTCGAACCCCGGATTCCTTTCGAAGGCAGCGCCCGAGGTTATCGAGAAGGACCGCACCAAGCTGGCGGACATTACCGATCGCCTGACGCGCTTGCGTGCTGAGCTTGCTGAGATTTCCCAGGAAGGCTAGGCATGAACGGCTTTCTTTCCCAGTTCCTTACCAGCGAGATTCAGATGGTGCTCATTGCCCTGTTGGTGATGCTCGTCGTTATCTACGTGCTCTCCATTTTCTGGGCAGTGCGTGATGCTCAGTCGCGCGGGTTCGGCTGGGCGTGGGGCTTGCTTTCCATCCTGCCCATTGTTGGCTTGATTGCCTACTGCATGGTCCGCCCGCCTCTTCTGCAGGCCGACCGTGAAGAGCAGGATTTGGAGCTTGCCCTGAAACAACGCGAACTGATGAAATACGGCGATTGCGCCAATTGCGGATATCCCGTCGAGGCGGATTACGTGATGTGCCCGAATTGCCATACGCGCTTGAAGAACCTGTGCCCTACGTGTCACCATGCTCTTGATCCTTCGTGGAGCGTGTGCCCGTACTGCACAACAAAGATCAAGTAGCTGCCTGACATACAAAGGCGGCTTAAGGCTCAGCCCGACCCGTTTTGTCTGCAAGGGACAAGGCGGTGCCTGGCTGGGTCTTGCTGTTTTTGACGCTAGACGCCTATTCCCCTATGGGCTGTGCTAAGGTAAGGCGAGCTATGTGTTACCATGGCACGTTCGTTGATGGTTTGCATGGACGCGCGCTTGGCGTCCGACGCAAGAAAGGAAACGATTGTGGAAATTATTCTCCCAGATGGGTCGAAGAAGACCCTCGAGGAAGGCGCCACTGTATACGACGTGGCAGCATCTATCGGCACCAGTCTTGCTAAAGCTGCGCTTGCCGGCAAGGTCAACGGCGAGCTGGTGGACGTTACCGCTCCGGTAACCGACGGCGCAACCATCGAAATCATTACCAACAAGAGCCCCGAGGCTCTTTCCATCATGCGCCATTCCTGTGCGCACATCATGGCGGAAGCGGTGCAGGAGCTGTTCCCAGGGGCGCAGATCGCTTTCGGCCCTGCTACCGACAACGGCTATTTCTACGATTTCGAGCTGCCCGAGAACATCTCGTCTGACGATTTCCCGGCAATCGAGAAGAAGATGGCCCAGATCGTGAAGAAGAACGAGCCCTTCGTGCGCGAAGTGGTTTCCGTTGAGGAAGCGAAGAAGATCTTCGCCGACCAGCGCTTCAAGCTCGAGCATATCGACGACTTGGCCGACGAGGAGATTTCCATCTACCGTCATGGCAACTTCGTTGATCTGTGCTCGGGCCCGCATGTTCCTTCCGCTGGCAAGATCGGCGCTTTCAAGATGATGAAGCTCGCTGGTGCCTATTGGCGCGGCGATGCCAACCGCGAGCAGCTGCAGCGTTTGTACGGCACGGCATTTTTCAAGAAGGCCGATCTGGACGAGTACCTGCACAACCTTGAAGAGGCCGAAAAGCGCGACCATCGCCGCATCGGCCGCGAAATGGACATCTTCATGATGCGCGAGGAGGCACCGGGCTTCCCGTTCTTCCTGCCCAACGGCATGATTCTGAAGAACACGCTGCTCGATTACTGGCGCGAGATCCATCACAAGGCCGGCTACGTGGAGATTTCCACGCCGCTTATCATGAGCAAGCAGCTGTGGGAAACCTCCGGCCATTGGGATCACTACAAGGACAACATGTACTCCACCATGATCGATGAAGAGGAGTACTGCGTGAAGCCCATGAACTGCCCTGGCGGCGTTCTGGTGTATGCTTCCAAGCCCCATAGCTATCGTGACCTGCCCATTCGTGCAGGCGAAATCGGCACGGTGCATCGTCACGAGCTGCGCGGTGCCCTGCATGGCCTGTTCCGCGTTCGCTGCTTCAACCAGGACGATGCCCATCTGTTCGTGCGCCCCGACCAGCTTACCGACGAGATCATCGGTGTAGTGAAGCTGATCGACTCGGTGTACCAGCAGTTCGGCTTCAAGTATCATGTTGAGCTTTCTACCCGCCCCGAGGATTCGATGGGATCCGATGAGGAATGGGCAGCAGCAGAAGAGGGCTTGAAGACGGCGCTCGACAAGCTGGGCATGGACTACGAGGTGAACGAAGGCGACGGCGCCTTCTACGGTCCGAAGATCGACTTCCATCTGCAGGATTCCATCGGACGTACGTGGCAGTGCGGCACGGTGCAGCTTGACTTCCAGATGCCCCAGAACTTCAACCTGGAGTACACCGACCACGACGGCACGAAGAAGCGTCCGGTAATGCTTCATCGCGTGTGCTTTGGCTCGGTAGAGCGCTTTATCGGCATCCTTATCGAGCACTATGCGGGCAAGTTCCCCGTATGGCTTGCTCCTACGCAGGTTAAGATCCTGCCGGTGTCCGAGAAGAGCCGCGACTATGCCCATAAGGTGGCGGCGCAGATCGAGGCAGCCGGCATTCGCGTTACGGTAGACAACCGCGACGAGAAGATCGGCTACAAGATCCGTGAGGCACGAAGCATCGATCGCGTTCCTTACATGCTTATCCTTGGCGAAAAGGAAGCGTCCGAAGGCAACATCTCGGTACGCGACCGTTCCAATGAAACGGTTCCTTCGACGGTTGAGGATTTCTGTGCGAAGGTTCTCGAAGAGATTCGTACCCGTTCCTAGGGGTTTTCCACGCTAACTGTTGTGAAGAGGCTGTCCGATAAGGGCAGCCTCTTTTGCGTTGGTAACGGGAGCGTGTCGGAATTATAAGAGGGACATGCTCATGGTAGAATTGCATCAAGAAATGACACTTGCCAAGTTGCATTTGGCAGAAGGAAGGAGACCGAACATGGTTCCTCACATTACCCAGGAAGAGTTTGCTGAAAAGGTTGAGAACGTCCCGTACCCGGTGCTGGTTGATTTCTTCGCAACGTGGTGCGGCCCTTGCAAGATGATGGCGCCTGTTCTCGATGAGGTTGCCGTTGCCAAGCAGGGTAAGGCTGCGGTGTACAAGGTCGATGTCGATCAGGAGCCCGAGCTTGCGCAGCGCTTTGGCGTGATGAGCGTGCCGACCCTCGTCGTGTTCAAGGGCGGCTCTATTGCCAAGCAGTTCGTGGGCGTGCAGCCCAAACAGGCCCTTGAAGAGGCGCTTGCTTAAAAAGAGCGGGAAGCTGCTGCGCTAGTCGCGATGGTTTTTCGTGAAGGCGCGGTAACTTTCCTCCAGTTCGCGAAGCTCATCGGGCGAAAGCTCGGTGAGCTTTCGCATATGCTCGTCGAATGCCATGATGGTGTCGTTTCTGCGCAAGCGCATCATTTCGTTGTAGTAATTAACCACCGTGCCGGTTATCAGGGCAACCACAACAAGCGACGATAAACCGATCAGTATGGTGATGGCGCGGCATGCTGTGGAGTGTGCAACGATATCGCCGAACCCGATGGTGGTAATGGCCTGAAACGCATACCATATCGCATTTCCAAAGGTGGGAAACGTTTCTGGTTCCAATAGGCAAAGCAGTGCGCAGCACGCGATGAGGAATACCCCGTAGCCGACGAACAGCCCGTAGCCGCCGATTTGCTTAAAGGCGTTTTTCAGCACGGTAAAAGACTGTCGCGCTGAGCGAAGGGGCTTTTTCGTGTTCGGGTTGTTCAAAACGCCTCGTTTCCTTAGATGTGAACATTCATTGTACGCCGAAAACAGCGGGGTAGGCTTCAGGCGCATGTGGTGTGTGCCCCTGATTGGCAGAAGGGAAGGATTTCGATGAACTCTCAGAATCCGATAGATGTGCTTGTGGTGGGGGCAGGTCCTGCCGGCCTTGCTGCGGGAGTCTACGCTTCGCGCGCTGGCTTGGAAACGGTGATTTTGGAAGAGTCGAGTGTGGGCGGCCAGCTGGCCTCTATCGATGACCTGGAGAATTACCCGGGGTTTGCCGAAGGCGTGAACGGGTTCGAGGTCGCTTATTCCTTGAAGCAGCAAGCGGAGCGCTTTGGGGCCCGTATTGTTGCGGACAAGGCAGTTGGCCTTTCGAAGGCTGAAGTGCCTGGCGGTGCCCTGTTCAGCGTTAAGGGGCTTCAAGACGCCTATTGTGCCCGTAGTGTGATCGTGGCAACGGGGGCGAAGCCCGCTGCTCTTCCTGCGGAAGGGGCGGAAGACCTGGTGGGCAAGGGCGTATCGTATTGCGCTACCTGCGATGGCAACTTCTTCCGTGGAAAAGACGTTGTGGTCGTGGGCGGGGGTGACAGTGCCGCCGCCGATGCGGTGTACCTTTCCCGCATTGCCCGCACCGTGCATTTGGTGCATCGTCGCGGTGAGCTGAGGGCAAGCCCGTGGTATGCGAAACGGTTGCAGGGAATTGACAACCTTGTTATGCACTGGAACAGCGTGGTGAGCGAGGTGCTGCAAGACGAAGGCCGTGTGAGCGGGGTGCGGCTGCAGGATGGCAAAACCGAGCAGACTGTTGATCTTGCTGTTCAAGGCATTTTTGTCGCCATCGGTACCAAGCCCGACACGTTATGGCTCAAAGACATCGTAGAGTTGGACGATTCCGGCTATGTGGTGGCACGCGAAGGCGGCTCAACCTCGGTGCCCGGTATCTTTGCAGCGGGCGATGTGCGCACTACGCCGTTGCGCCAAGTGGTCACGGCGGTTTCCGATGGTGCCCTTGCCGCGGAATCGGCTGCCAGTTTCTTAGCTTCATGATAAGATGTATAGCTGGAAATTTTCCAGGCATAGGCACAGCGCCGATGCCTGTTGGGCTGGCGAAAAACCGCTGGCATTCGAAGTGTGAAAAGGAAGAACATGCGCGAAAAGCTCGAGAAGATCATCGATGCGTACGAAGAGCTGGAGCAGAAGCTGGGCGACCCTCAGGTTCTGGCTAACCAGCACGAGTACAACAAGCTTGCAAAAAGCTATGCTGACCAGGGTCCGTTGGTTGCGGCATCTCGCAAATACGTGCAGGATCTTGACGACTTGGAAGAAGCCAAGGAAATGCTTGGCGATGCCGATATGAAGGAATTCGCCCAGGAAGAGATTTCCCGCATTGAAGGCGAGCTTCCCCAGCTGGAGGAAGACATCAAGTTCATGCTGATTCCCTCCGATCCCGCCGACGAGAAGAACATCATCGTGGAAATCCGTGCTGCTGCCGGTGGCGATGAGGCGGCTATCTTCGCAGGCGATCTGTACAAGATGTACCTGCGCTTTGCCGATCATCATGGTTGGAAGGTCGAAACCATGGACGTTTCGCCTTCTGAAGCAGGCGGTTACAAGGAAATCCAGTTCAAGGTAACCGGCGAAAAGGTGTACTCCGTCATGAAGTTCGAGTCGGGCGTTCACCGCGTTCAGCGCGTTCCGAAAACGGAAAGTCAGGGCCGCATCCACACCTCCACGGCGACGGTTGCCGTACTGCCTGAAGCAGACGAGATCGATATCGACATCAAGGAAAGCGATCTTCGCATTGACGTGTTCCGTGCCGGCGGCCCGGGCGGTCAGTGCGTTAACACCACCGACTCGGCGGTGCGCATCACGCACCTTCCTTCCGGTTTGGTGGTTCAGTCCCAGGACCAGAAGAGCCAGCTGCAGAACAAGATTGCCGCCATGGCCGTTTTGCGCGCTCGATTGTACGAGAAGATGCTGGCGGAGCAGCAGGCAGCAGAGGGCGCTAAGCGCCTGGCCCAGATCGGCTCGGGTGCCCGCGCCGAGAAGATCCGTACCTACAACGGCCCGCAGGATCGTGTGACGGATCACCGTATCGGATTCAACTCCACCTACAACGGTGTGCTCATGGGCGATTTGCTTGAGGACGTTATCACCGCCCTTCAGGCAGCCGACCGCGCTCAGAAGCTGGAAGAAGCGGTTTAAGGGTTTCGACGTTCTACGAACGTCGAAACGCACACAATAAACGCGATGACGCTGCGCAGGGTTCTGACGGCACAGGGAAACCTCAAAGGGCGAGGCGCGGCGTAAAGGCCAGCGCCTCGCCCTTTTCACTTCCCCTGCACTCGTCAGAACCCTGCCGCTGTTTTACTGGCGCATGCCCGGACTCTTGTTTTTTGTGCGTTGTCCCATTGGGACATGGCAACATTTGCTAATTGGGCTATGTGAACTCATGGTTTTCATCTAACGTTGATTGGACGTGTTGCTACTAAAGAGCTCGACTTTACGGATCGGTTGGGTCTATTGGGAAAAAGAAAGGCTTTGCTTTGGCTGACAATGATATTTGGACCATCAAGGCGGCGCTTGATTGGACGGTGGGGTTCTTGGAGCGCAAGGGCGATGAGAATCCACGCCTTTCTGCCGAATGGTTGATGGCCGAGGCAACGGGGCTGACGCGCATCGAACTGTATGTGAACTTTGAGCGCCCCCTTTCCCTTGACGAGCGTGCGGTGCTGCGCGATTTCGTGGCGCGCCGTGGCAAAGGCGAGCCCCTGCAGCTTATCAGCGGCAAGGTGCCGTTTCGCTATATAACCGTTTTGGTGGCGCCGGGTGTTTTGATTCCGCGTCCTGAAACCGAGGTGCTGGTGAGCGAGGCATTCGCCGAGCTGAAGCTGCCGCGCGTGGCCGATCATGTTACGGCGGGGGAGGAAGGAGAAGAGATCCTTTCGCCCGACTTGCCTGAGTTGAAGGTTGTAGACCTTTGCACTGGTTCGGGGTGCATTGCCTGTTCTATTGCCTCTGAATATCCCGCCGCCAAGGTTGTTGCGCTCGACATTGCCCCCGAGGCATTGGAGCTTGCTCAGAAAAACGTCGACCACTTGGGCCTGCAAGAGCGCGTCGAGGTGCGCTCAAGCGATCTGCTTTCCGCTGTCGCCCCCGAAGAACGCGGTGGCTTCGATTTGATTATCTCGAACCCGCCCTACGTTCCTTCGGCGGTATGCGAAACCCTTCCCAAAGAGGTAAGCGACTGGGACCCGCGCCTTGCCCTTGACGGAGGGGACGATGGGCTCGATCTGTTCAGGCGTTTCGTGCCCGATGCCTTGGCGTGCTTGAAGCCTGGCGGCGTGTTGGCTGTCGAGTTGTTCGAAGACCATCTTGGCCAGGCGGGCGATTTTGCCAAGCAATGCGGTTTCGAGCAGGTGCGCATCGCACACGACCTGACGGGCCGTCCGCGCGTGCTGGTGGCGCGAAAACCGCAGTAGCCGTTCTGGCGCCGCCCCTCAAAAGGGGCGGCTTTTTTATTGCGGGGCACCGCTTTAGACGATGCACGTTCCTTGACCGTTGGGGAATACCGCCCTGCGCAGAGCATTCTGGTTCGCCTTACGCTGCATTATTCGCCCAAGAAGAGCACAATCCTCCATTTTTTGAAGGCCTGTTTTGCGTGAAATACCTAGTTTGTGAAAATCAAACAGGGAACAATCAATTTGAAACCAATGTTTGCCGCGCTCGTGAACTCGTGTTTTAATGGGGTTGTTCGATTGGAACGCGTTCATGTCAAAGCTTTCGGCTTGGGGGAGTTCTAGAAGGTGCTTACATGAACGCGATTTCATAGAAGAGTGAGTTTCCGCATTATGCGGGAGGGGTTATAAAAACGCCGACGAGCACTTCGACACATCATCGGCGTGGAAAACAAGCCCACTTGGTTTTCGGGGGATGAAAGCCGGGTGGGCTTCTTTTTTTGCGGGTACCAGGCTTTGCCGTCTGCGTTCGTTCACGTAGTAACGTGACGCTTTTGCAAAAAACTTCGCATATCGAAATAAAGTTGTGTTACGGCGCTTGGATGGTGCTATAGTGGTCAACGTTGAAAAGCGAAGACGAGGAAAAGTAGGGACGAATCCTTCCCACAGAGAGTTGGCGGTTGCTGAAAGCCAATGGTTGGACGGTCCGAAAGGCACCTCTGAGCTGTTCTGCCTGAACATCTTCTATTCGAAGCGGACGATCTCCGATTCGGTAGTTGGTCAGTAGGCTGAATCGGTGGCCCCGTAATCGGTCCGTGGGAACGTGGTTCCCCCTTCTTTGTGGTCCTGATGCAGTCTGCTGCACAGGATTTTTTTATGCTTGGGTTTTCGAACCCATTGATATGAGCCAATGAGCCCAACAAAGAAAGGGGTGTGATCAGATGCGAAGCGACGCGATCAAGAAAGGTCTCGCGCGTGCCCCGCACCGAAGCCTGCTGAAGGCTGACGGACTGACCGACGAAGAGCTGGAGCGCCCACTCATCGCGGTTATCTCTTCTCAAAACGACATCATTCCCGGCCATAACCATTTGGACAAGATTGCCGAAGCGGTAAAGGCCGGCATCCGCATGGCGGGCGGTACGCCGCTGGCAGCAACCACCATCGGCGTTTGCGATGGCATCGCCATGAACCATGACGGTATGCATTACTCCCTTACCAGCCGCGAGGTTATCGCCGACTCGGTAGAATGCGTTGTGCAAGGCCATGCCTTCGATGGCGTTGTTCTGATCCCCTCGTGTGACAAGATCGTTCCCGGTATGCTTCTTGCCGCATGCCGTATGAACCTTCCTACGGTGCTGGTATCGGGTGGTCCGATGCTTGCCGGTCGCGACAAGTGCGGCAACGAAACCGACCTGAATACCCTGTTCGATGCAGTGGGCCAGGTAACCGCCGGCACCATGACCGAAGAGGAGTGCAAGTGGTTCGAGAACACCGCATGTCCCACCTGCGGCAGCTGCTCGGGCATGTTCACCGCTAACTCCATCTGCTGCCTTTCCGAAGGCTTGGGCATCGCCCTTCCCGGCAACGGCACCATTCCTGCTGTGTACTCCGAGCGCATTCGCCTGGCAAAGCACGCTGGCATGAAGGTTATGGAACTGGTTGCGGAAAACATCACTGCACTCGACATCATCAACGAGCACTCCATCAAAAACGGCATGGCACTTGATATGGCCTTCGGCGGTTCGACCAACACCATGCTTCACCTTACGGCTATTTCCCATGCTGCCGGTTGCCCCATCACCATGGACGACTGGGACGAGGTGTGCAAGCAGATCCCGAACATCACGCGTATCGCACCGGCGGGCCCTCTGCATATCGAGGACCTGAACGCGGTGGGTGGCATTTCCGCCATCATCGGCGAGCTCGGCCGCCATGGTCTGCTTGACGGCGAGGCTCTTACGTGCCACGGCACCATGGCCGACTGGATCAAGGAATGCCCCGAGGTCGACGGCGAAGTAGTTCGCACCGTTGAAAACGCCTACAGTCCCTACGGCGGCCTGCGCGTAATGCACGGCAACCTGGCACCCGACCGCGGCGTAGTGAAGCAGTCGGCGGTATCCGACGACATGCGCAAGCATCGTGGTCCCGCTCGCGTGTTCGAATCCGAGGAAGAGGCCTGCGAGGCAATCTTCGGCGGCAAGATCAACCCGGGCGACGTGGTGGTTATCCGCTACGAAGGTCCTGCGGGCGGCCCGGGCATGCGCGAGATGCTCACGCCCACCAGCGCAATCTGCGGCATGGGCTTGGACAAGTCCGTTGCCCTTATCACCGATGGTCGCTTCTCCGGCGCAACCAAGGGCCCTGCTATCGGCCATGTAAGCCCTGAAGCTGCAGCAGGCGGTCCTATCGCTTTGGTGCACGAAGGCGACATCATCGACATCGATATCGATGCGGGCACGCTGACGCTCGAAGTTTCCGACGAGGAGCTCGAGGCACGCCGCGCAGCTTGGGTAAAGCCTGAGCCGCGTTACAAGGTTGGCGTTCTTGCCCGTTACGCAAAGCTCGTTTCCAGCGCTGACAAGGGGGCGTATTTCGGATGAGCGTGATCGATAAGGAATACGAAGCCAAGATGGGTCTTGGTCCTCACACCGAAAAGCAGGGAAAGAAGATGCTGGGCGCAGAGGCCATCATCGCTTCCCTCGAAGCTGAGGGCGTGGACACGGTATTCGGTTATCCGGGTGGTCAGGCCATCAAGATCTACGATGCCCTGTATGACTCCAAGAAGATCAAGCATGTGCTCGCTCGTCACGAGCAGGGCGCTACCCATGAAGCCGACGGCTATGCGCGTGCCACGGGCAAGACCGGCGTCGTTATCGTGACGTCGGGCCCTGGCGCCACCAACACGGTAACGGGCATCGCCACGGCTTATATGGACAGCGTTCCCATGGTGGTTATCACCGGCCAGGTTCCCCGCAGCGTCATCGGCACCGATGCGTTCCAGGAATCCGACATCGTGGGCATCACCATGCCTATCGTGAAGCACAGCTATCTGCTCCAGAGCTGCGAGGACATGACCAAGACGTTCCGTGAGGCGTTCTACATCGCCAACTCCGGTCGTCCTGGCCCGGTTCTGATCGATATCCCCTCCGACCTTGCCGGTTCGGAAATGGTGTTCGAATACCCCGAAGACGTGCTTATCCCCTCGTACAAGCCGACGGTGAAGGGCAACATCCGCCAGATTCGCCAGGCATGCGAGATGATGAAGGAAGCCAAGCGCCCCATTCTCTACATCGGTGGCGGCATCATTGCCTCCCATTCCGAGAAAGAGCTTTTGGCGGTAGCCGAAAAGCTTCAGATCCCCGTGGTCTCCACGTTGATGGGCAAGGGTGCGTTCCCTGCTTCCAATCCTCTGAGCCTTGGCTTGGTTGGCATGCACGGATCCAAGTTCGCTAACTTCGCCGTTACGAACGCCGATTTGCTCATCGCCGTAGGTGCTCGCTTCTCCGACCGCGTTACCGGCAAGCTTGCCGATTTCGCACCGGAAGCGAAGGTCATCCATATCGACGTCGACCCTGCCGAAATCGGCAAGAACCGTATTCCGCAGATCCCGATCGTCGGCGATGCGAAGGTTGTTTTGAAGGGCATCAACGACCAGCTCGAGCAGACCGGTTACGAGCCCTGCACGGCCGAATGGCTGGCCCAGATCGAGGAATGGCGCAGCTGCCATCCGTTCTACAGCCCGGGTATCTCGACGCCGTCCGGCACCATTTCGCCCGAAGGCTCGCTTGACCTGCTTTCCAACTTGCTCGATCCGGAGAACTCCATCGTTACCACCGAGGTTGGCCAGCATCAGATGTGGGCGGCTCAGCATATCGATCGCGATGTGCCGCGCACGTTCCTTTCCAGCGGCGGTTTGGGCACCATGGGCTTCGGTTTCCCCGCGGCTATCGGCGCCAAGGTGGCATGCCCCGAAAAGCAGGTTGTCTGCATTGCAGGCGACGGCTCGTTCCAGATGAACGTTCAGGAGATGGCCACCGCAGCGGTGAAGGGCATCAACGTCAAGGTGCTGCTCATGAACAACTCCGCACTGGGTATGGTTCATCAGTGGCAGGGTCTGTTCTACAACCAGCGCTACAGCGAAACGCTTCTGCCCGACAACCCCGATTTCGTGAAGTTGTGCGAGGCGTACAGCTGGGGCGGCAAGCGCGTAAGCGACCCGGCCGAGTTGGAAGACGCCATGAAGTGGCTGCTCGACTACGACGGCCCTGCGCTGCTTGACATGCGCATCGACCGCGACGAGAACGTGTTCCCGATGGTTGCCCCCGGTGCTCCGCTCGACGATATCATCGGCGCGGTTAACGTAGGTCCGATCTCGAACATGCTCGAAGGGTTCGAGAACCTGCCGTTCGCCAATGCCGCTGAAGCCAATGCGGCTGCGCAGAACGCCAACAAAGAAGGAGGCCGATAATGAGCAATCAGCAAAGGCATATCCTTTCGGTGCTGGTAGAAAACAAGTCCGGTGTGCTTTCCCGCGTTACCGGCTTGATTTCCCGCCGCGGTTTCAACATCGAGTCGCTTTCCGTTGGTCCCACTGAAGATGTAACCATGTCCCGTCTGACGATCATCATGATCGCCGACGATGTGGCATACGAGCAGATCACCAAGCAGCTGCACAAGCTGATCAGCGTTCATAAGATCACCGACCTGACTCAGGAGGAGGCAATCGAACGCGAGCTGGTGTTGTTCAAGGTCCATGCGAACCCTGAACGCCGCAGCGAGATCATTGAGATCGCCAACGTGTTCCGCGCGAACATCGTCGATGTGGGCAAATCGTCGCTCACCATCGAGGTTACGGGCACGGCATCGAAGATCGCCGGTATCGAAGACCTCCTGCGTGCCTATGGCATCAAGGAGATCATCCGCACGGGTATAATTGCAATGTCCCGTGGCTCGAAGGTCAGCTAAACCTTCGCCGCACAGCGCAATTCGCCATATATTTTTGTACACAGTCAGTCATTAGAAGAAGGGATGAATCATGGCTGTAACCATCTATTACGAAGAGGACGTCGATCCGAAGATCATTCAGGGAATGAAGGTAGCTATCATCGGCTACGGTTCTCAGGGTCATGCTCACGCACTGAACCTCAAGGACTCCGGCGTTGACGTTCGCGTTGGCCTTCGCGAGGGCTCCAAGAACTGGGCTGTCGCTGAAGAAGCCGGCCTGAAGGTTACCACGATGGATCAGGCTGCTGAAGAAGCAGACCTCATCATGATCCTCGTTCCCGACGAGAAGCAGCCCCAGGTTTACAAGGAGCACATCGAAAAGCACCTCAAGCCTGGCAACACCCTTGCTTTCGCTCATGGCTTCAACATTCACTACGGCTACATCAAGGCTCCTGAAGATGTGAACGTTATCATGTGCGCACCTAAGGGTCCTGGCCACATCGTACGTCGTCAGTTCACCGAGGGCTCTGGTGTACCTGATCTGGCTTGCGTTGCTCAGGACGCAACCGGCAATGCTTGGGACATCGCTCTGTCCTACTGCTGGGGCGTTGGCGGTGCTCGTTCGGGCATCATCAAGGCGACCTTCGCTGAGGAAACCGAAGAAGACCTCTTCGGCGAGCAGGCAGTTCTTTGCGGCGGCCTCGTAGAGCTGGTAAAGGCTGGCTTCGAGACCCTGACCGAGGCAGGTTATCCCCCCGAGCTCGCATACTTCGAGTGCTACCACGAGATGAAGATGATCGTGGACCTCATGTACGAATCCGGCATTCACTTCATGAACTACTCCATCTCCAACACCGCAGAGTATGGCGAGTACTACGCTGGTCCTAAGGTTATCAACGAGCAGTCCCGTGCTGCAATGAAGGAAATCCTCCATCGCATTCAGAACGGCGAGTTCGCAAAGGAATTCGTTGCCGACTGCGAAAACGACCACAAGTGGCTCCTCGAGCAGCGTGAGGCTATCAACAACCACGAGATCGAGACCACGGGCGCTAAGATCCGCGGTATGTTCTCTTGGGTTAAGTCCGCAGAATAGTCTGCACGCCCGCGCATGCACTTTAAAAGGCACCCTTCGGGGTGCCTTTTTTCGTGCATGCGCTCCATACGCGATGACGCTGCGGGCAAGCCGGGCACCCCACCTTCGCGCGATTTCGCGAGCTCACGTAGCGAAGTACGCTACGCTCGCGAAATCCCACGAATCTGGGGCACCGGGCTTGCCCTCGCTGACTTACTGGCGCATGCCCGGGTTTTATTAACGCCCTTTGGGCGTTCAGGGGCGAATTCGCTTTGCTGTTCAGGCCAGTGGGGGTCTTGCTGTCCTCTCGAATTCGCTTCGCTCTTCGAGAGGAGGGGCGCTTTCTTGTTCTGGCTTGTTCTGCCGTCCGCAAGATTCTTGTTGTCTGTTTTCTTTGTTCTGCTAAAGTGACTTCAATTATTCGTGGCCCTGCGGTGCGGGGCAGTTGAAAGGACTGAATCTATGGGAAGGGTGTACAACTTTTCTGCGGGTCCGGCGGTGCTTCCTGAGGAAGTGCTGCGTGAAGCCGCTGCGGAAATGCTCGATTATCAGGGCACGGGC
This sequence comes from uncultured Eggerthella sp., assembly GCA_958431815.1. Taxonomy (GTDB): domain Bacteria; phylum Actinomycetota; class Coriobacteriia; order Coriobacteriales; family Eggerthellaceae; genus Anaerotardibacter. The sequence continues at coordinate 64,191 of CAUASB010000005.1, forward strand.
ATGTCTGTCATGGAGATGAGTCATCGCTCAGCTGCCTTCAAGGGCATCATCGAAACCGCCGAGGCCGACCTGCGCGACCTTATGAACATCCCTGACAACTACAAAGTGCTGTTCCTGCAGGGCGGCGCCACCCAGCAGTTCGCTGCAATCCCCATGAACCTGATGCTTCACGGGAAGGCCGACTACATCGTTTCCGGTTCGTGGTCGAAGAAGGCTTACAAGGAAGCGCAGCTCTTCGGCGATGCCCGCTGCGTTGCCTCGAGCGAAGACGGGAACTTCTCCTACATCCCCAACGTCGACGAGCTTGAGTTCCGTGAAGATGCCGACTACGTCTACATCTGCGAAAACGAGACCATCTACGGCACGCATTACCACAAGCTTCCTGAAACGGGCAGCATCCCGCTGGTAAGCGACGTTTCCTCGTGCTTCCTTTCCGAGCCCATCGACGTGTCGAAGTACGGCGTGGTGTACGGCGGCGTTCAGAAGAACATCGGCCCTGCCGGCGTGGTTATTGTTATCATCCGCGAAGACCTGGTCAAAGACGAGTGGCTGCCCAACACGCCCTCCATCTTGCGTTACAAGACGCAAGTTGATGCGGGCAGCATGTCGAACACGCCGCCGTGCTACGGCATCTACATCTGCGGCAAGGTGTTCAAGTGGCTCAAGGCTCAAGGTGGTCTTGACGCCATGAAGAAGCGCAACGAGGAAAAAGCGGCGCTTCTGTACGACTACCTGGATTCCACCGATTTCTACACCGCCACGGCGCGCAAGGAAGATCGCTCCATTATGAACGTTCCCTTCGTGACCGGCTCGCCTGAGCTTGATGCGGAGTTCGTCGCCGGCGCCAAGAAGCAGGGCATCGAAAACATCAAGGGGCACCGTAGTGTGGGCGGCATGCGCGCAAGCATTTACAACGCCATGCCCATCGAAGGCGTGAAGGCGCTGGTAGAGTACATGAAAGCATTTGAGACAGCGCACAAATAAGGTGTTGCCGGGCACTTCGCCCTGGCTGTTCGCCCCGAGCTGCGGCAGGTTGTGGTGAGTGCGAAAAATATATTAAATCGACGAGGGAGCATCGCAGTGCGCGGTGCTCCCTATGGTATACTTTCCTAGTCTGTGAAAAGGCAGACATGAAACTATAGGCCCCCGAGACATGTTTGTTGTTGGTGCTTGGCTCCAAGCGCGGCATACATGGTTAATGTTTTGACTGCAAACACGTACGAAGGGTCCCCGATACTTTTTTTGAAAGGGGTCCGTTTTGACCGAAATCAAGAACACGTCCGTCATTGATTTCCAGGACATCTCCGACGAAGAGATGAACAAGATGATCGATGGCACTCTGACCGACTTCGACGAGGGCGATCTGATCGACGGCACCGTTGTGAAGATCGAGCATGACGAAGTACTCGTCGACATCGGATTCAAGAGCGAGGGCGTTATTCCTGCCCGCGAGCTTTCTATCCGCAAGGATGCCGATCCTTCTGAGGTCGTATCCCTGGGTGATAAGCTCGAGGCCTTGGTTCTCCAGAAGGAGGACAAGGACGGTCGCCTCATCCTTTCCAAGAAGCGTGCTGAGTACGAGCGTGCTTGGATCCAGGTTGAGGAAAAGTTCAAGGCTGGCGAAGTTGTTACCGGCGAGGTTATCGAAGTCGTCAAGGGCGGCCTGATCCTCGACATCGGTCTGCGTGGCTTCCTGCCTGCTTCCTTGGTCGACCTTCGTCGTGTTAAGGATCTGTCCGCATACCTCGGCACCGAGATCGAAGCTCGCGTTATCGAGATGGATCGCAACCGCAACAACGTTGTTCTTTCCCGTCGTGTTCTCCTCGAAGAGGGCCGCAAGAACGAGCGCGCTGAAATCCTCGAGAAGCTCTCTAAGGGCATGCGCCTGAAGGGCACCGTTTCCTCCATCGTTGACTTCGGTGCATTCGTTGACCTGGGCGGCATCGACGGTCTGATCCACATCTCCGAGCTCTCCTGGAGCCATGTAAACCATCCTTCCGAGGTTGTTAAGGTTGGCGAAGAGGTTGAGGTTGAGGTTCTCGACGTTGATCTTCAGCGCGAGCGCATCTCCCTGGGTCTCAAGCAGACCACCGAGGATCCGTGGACGAAGCTCGTAGAGACCTATCCTGTTGGCACCATCGTTGACGGCAAGGTTACCAAGATCGTTCCCTTCGGTGTATTCATCGAACTCGGTGCAAACGTTGAGGGTCTGGTACACATCTCCGAGATGGCTATGCGTCACATCGATTCGCCTGCACAGGTTGTCAAGGTTGGCGACGTTGTGAAGGTAAAGGTTATGGACGTCAATGTTGAGCGTCGTCGCATCTCCCTGTCCATGAAGGCTGCTGCCGAGGATCTGGGCATCGAGATCGCTGTTGCTGAGCCTGAGCCCAAGCCTGAGGCTGCTGAATAACACAGCATTGCATATCATGCGATAATGAAGCGGTGGGTTGCTTTTGCACCCACCGCTTTTTGTTTTCTCTGGTGTCCAAAAGGGACAGTCCCTTTTGGACACTGCTGGTCACGTAGGGGGAGGGGCAGTACGATGATCAAGATATTCGTTACTGGAGGTATAGGCTCAGGGAAATCGACCCTGATGCACTTCTTCGAGGCTAAAGGTGCAGGTGTGGTGTACGCCGATGAAGTGGGCCACGAGAACCTGCATGACCCGGCAATGAAGGAAGAGCTTGCCACCGCTTTCGGTGCCTCGATTTTCGACGAAGAGGGCGAAGTCATTCGCTCTGAGCTGGCTGCAAAGGCGTTTTCCAGCGCTGAGAACACGGTGTTGCTCGATTCCATTACCCAGCCCCGCCTGTATGCTGGCTGCTTGCGTCATTTGGAAGAGCTTTCGGCGAATCACCAGGTGGTGGTTTTGGAGATGGCTATCCTTGATGGCAGGGACGATTTCTACCAGAAGGCGGACATCGTGATTGCCGTAACCACTTCACCTGAAGTTCGTGTGGCGCGCTTGATGCAGTCGCGGGGCTTTACCGAGCAGGACGCGCGCAACCGTCTTGCCAACCAGGTTCCTGAAGAGCAGCGTCTGTCCATCGCCGATGTGGTGTTCACCAACGATGGAACGTTGGAGGAATTCAAGGCGCAGATATCCCAATGGTGGGATGCTGAGATCGAGCCACGTTTGAAATAACACGGCACTTAGGCAGGCGAAGCCGATGGTGCTTGCGTGCGCATCGATTTGGCGTTGATTCGGTAGGAGAAAGCACATGAGTCATCTTTCCAATCTCGAAGGCCATGTTATGGAGGGAAAGCTTCCCCAAGCGCGGTTGGCCTCTCAGCCGTTCAAGGTGGTTTCCCCCTATGAGCCTGCAGGCGACCAGCCCAAGGCAATCAAGCAGCTTGCGGAAAACATCGAGTCGGGCATGCGCTATGAAACGCTTCTAGGCGTTACCGGTTCGGGCAAAACCTACACCATGGCCAAAACCATCGAAGCGGTTCAGAAGCCCACACTCATCTTGGCTCCCAACAAAACCCTTGCTGCGCAGCTGGCGGCGGAGCTTAAAGAGTTCTTTCCCAACAACGCGGTGGTGTACTTCGTTAGCTACTACGACTACTATCAGCCGGAAGCCTATGTCCCCACCACCGATACGTTCATCGAGAAGGATGCCTCCATCAACGAAGAGGTGGAAAAGCTGCGCCATGCGGCCACGGCCCAGCTGCTTTCTAGGCGCGATGTTATTGTGGTTGCCTCGGTTTCCTGCATTTACGGCATTGGCTCGCCTATGGAATATGCGGGCATGGCAGTGTTCCTGGACAAGGAAGTGGAACAGGATCGTGATGAGCTTATCCGTAAGCTCATCGACATTCAGTACGACCGCAACGACTACGATCTGAAGCGCGGCACGTTCCGGGTACGCGGCGATGCGTTGGATGTGTTCCCTCCGTATGCCGACAATCCCATTCGCGTTGAGTTTTGGGGCGATGAGATCGAGGAGATATCCGAGATCGACAACGTTACCGGTGAGGTGCTGAATACGTTCGAGGCGCTGCCAGTGTGGCCTGCTTCTCACTATGTTGCGGCGCGCCCCGCGTTGGAACGCACGGTGAAAACCATTCAGGACGAACTGCAAGATCGTCTTGCCCAGTTCAAGGAGGAAGGCAAGCTGCTTGAAGCGCAACGCCTGGAAATGCGTACCTCCTACGATTTGGAAATGATCGAGACTATGGGCTTTTGCTCGGGCATTGAGAACTATTCGCGTCATTTGGACGGGCGCGAGCCAGGCGAGCCTCCCTATACGCTCATCGATTACTTCCCAACCGACTTCCTTTGCTTCATCGACGAGAGCCACGTTACCGTGCCGCAGATCCGCGGCATGCACGAAGGCGACCGTTCGCGCAAGATCACCCTTGCCGAACATGGATTCCGTCTTCCATCGTGTTTGGATAACCGCCCGTTGCGTTTCGATGAGTTTGAGGCGCGTATCCCGCAGTTCGTCTACGTTTCCGCAACGCCGGGCGACTACGAAGAGCATGTCAGCGAAGCGAAAGTCGAGCAGATCATTCGTCCTACGGGTCTGCTCGACCCCGAGATCGATGTGCGCCCCATCATGTCGCAGATCGACGATATCATCGACGAGGCGAAGGGGTGCGCTGCTCGCAAGGAGCGCGTGCTGATAACCACGCTTACCAAACGCATGGCCGAAGACTTGACGGAGCACCTGCTTGACCAGGGGATTCGTGCCCGTTACATGCACTCCGACATCGGAACGTTGGAGCGTGTCGAGATTTTGCGTGACTTGCGCAAGGGCGAATTCGATGTGCTGGTGGGCATCAACCTGCTGCGCGAGGGTCTTGACTTGCCCGAGGTGACGCTCGTTGCCATCCTCGATGCCGACAAGGAAGGCTTCCTGCGCAACCATCGTTCCCTTATCCAAACCATAGGCCGCGCTGCCCGTAACGCAAACGGCCGCGTGATCATGTACGCCGATAAGATCACCGATTCGATGGACCGCGCCATCAAGGAAACGCGTCGCCGCCGCAGTATCCAGATGGCCTACAACGAAGAGCATGGTATTGTGCCGCAAACCGTTAAGAAGGGCCTGAGCGATATCACCGACTACCTCGAGTCCGAGGAAGGCAAGCGCAGCGCTGAAGAGGTCAATGCCGACTTGGCGGGCTATTCGCGTAGCGAGATTCTGCGTGTTATTGCTTCGTTGGAAGATGAGATGCTTGAGGCATCGACGTCCATGGATTTTGAGCGTGCTGCTTCGGTGCGTGATCAAATCGTGCAGTTACGTGGGCAAATAGAAGGCAAAAGCGAAGAAGACGTGCTGGGAGAGCTGAAGAAAACAGCGCGCAAGGGGAGTGCCTTCGGTTCACGCAAAAGCTCATATGGCGGTGGTCGGAAAAGTTAAGCAACATCCATCGATAAACTGTGGTGTCATTGTGAATGCGCTTGTCGCACGTAATCGCTGTCCGTATCCTATCGAAATTAGTTAGACAAACTAAGCAATAATGCTTTCGGCTTGATGGGGTGTCCAAAAGGGACTGTCCCTTTTGGACACCCCAAGCTATGTAGAGCATCGATCGAAAGGAGCAGAACGTGGGATTCGCCATCGTTGTCGACTCGACGTTCGACATGACTGCGGAAGAGTACCGTGGGTCGGGGATTACCATGGTTCCCTTGAACATTACGGTGGGTGGAAGCGAATTCAAAGATCAGGTTGACATCAGCTCCGAGGAATTCTACCAGCGCATGAACGAAGCGGAAGAGCTCCCTAAGACGGCACAACCTTCCCCGTATGATTTCGCGCTGGAATACAAGCGCCTTGCCGAGGAAGGTGCTGACGGCATTATCTCGCTCCATATTGCCGGTGTGCTTTCGGGCACGGTAGAATCTGCCCGTCTGGCAGCCGCCGATGCTCCGGTGGATGTGCGTGTAATCGACACGGCAGCGGCTTCGGCTCAGGCCGGCCTGATTGTCCAGAAAGCATGCGCTCTGCGCGATGCGGGCGCTTCCCTTGATGAAGCCGAAGAAGCCCTGAAGGGCTTTATCCCTAAATCCCAGTTCATGGTTGCCTGTGACACCCTTGAAAACCTTCTGAAGGGTGGTCGTCTTTCGGCTGACCAGGTGAAGAATGCCAACGTGCTGAACATCAAGCCCATCTTCACGTTCAACGAAATCGGTGCGCTGATTCCCATCAGCAAGGCAAAGGGCATGCGTGGTGTTATCAAACAGTACGTTTCCCATGCGCAAGAACGCACCGAGGAACAGGGTAAGCAGCGCATCCGCTTCTGCCATGTTGGCAACGAGCAGGGCGTTGCCGATGTCAAAGAGGCGCTTGCGCAGGCGGGCGTCGACTATGTCGATGCGGGAACCTGCCCTTGCGGTGCCACGGTGGCAACGCATCTTGGCATGGGCGCCCTTGGCGTGGCATTCGCGCCCGAACAGGCATAAAAAGGCACAAAAAAAGAAAGGGCTGCGCCGTTTGCCCGCCAAAGGTAAACGATGGGAGCGCTGTTCTTGCCGGAGGGGTGTGCGCCCCATATCATAAAAAGATATGCTTCGGTTTTCCGAGTGCAATCGGTACGGTGAGGAAGTGAACATGGAATACGTTGACGACACTGAAGAGGAACGCGGCGAAAAGGCCGTTGTCGACACGCTGCTTTCCGACACGTTCAATTCCATCCTTCGCATCGAAGAGCGTTCGCTTAAGAACAGGTTGACCGAAGGGCTTTCCATTGCCGAACTGCACACCATCGTTGCTGTGGGTTTGCATGAGATCAATTCCATGAAGGTTGTTGCCAAGCGTCTTGACGTGACCATGGCCACGCTTACAGCGGCCATGAACAAGCTTGAGCGCAAGGGCTTCGTGGAACGCTCGCGCAGCGATACCGACCGCCGTCAGGTGCTGGTGCAGCTTACCTCGAAGGGTCGCAAGGCGTTCCGCGCGCATGAGTCGTTCCACAAGAGGATGGTCGACAGCGCCCTTGCCGTGCTCACCCCTGAAGAGGAAACCGTGTTCGTTTCCGCGGTGGGCAAGATCAAGGAATTCTTCGACAAGGAAAGCAAGACGGTCCACGGCGCGAAGGCGTAACGGAACCCTTAACCCTCCCTTTTTTCAAAGTGCTTTAACGTGTCTGCCCGCAAGGGGGCTTGACTCAGTGTGCGCATTTTCCGTCCCAAAGGAAACGGGGCGCTTCAATAAGGTAGTGGCTGCGTGGCGCTTTTGCGCTGTGCGGTAAAGAGAAAGGAAATGTATATGGCAACCATCGACGCTTTGAAGGAAATTCTGAACGAGAACCTGGATATTGAGCCGGAAAAGGTTGTGGAATCCGCAACGTTCGATGAGCTGGGCATCGACTCCCTTGATATGGCTGAGCTGATCTGCGATATCGAAGAGCGCTTGGACATCGAGTTCGGCGAGCCCGAGGGTCTGGAAACCGTGGGCGCTTTGGTGGAGTACATCGATTCCCTGTAAGACACTGGGCAACCGTTTTGGTTTCAAGGGGGCGTTGCGTCTGCGGCGCCCCCTATCATGCCGGATAAGGCAGGCTCTTTGCGGGGAAAGCAGAGGTTCTGCCCTATTCGACAGAAGTCCTTTACGGCAATCAGGCAAAAACGAAATGAGGCATACGTACATGAAGACACGTGTCACCGAGCTGCTCGGCATCGAGCAGCCTATTATCCAGGGTGGTATGGCCTGGATCGCCGATGCTAGGCTTGCGGCAGCAGTAAGCGAAGCGGGCGGTTTGGGCATTATTGCCTGCGGTTCGGCGCCGGTATCCTGGGTGCGCCAGCAGATTGAAGAGGCACGTCGCCTTACCGACAAGCCCTTCGGCTTGAACATCATGCTGATGAACCCTGAAGCCCCCGAGCTTGCCAAGCTTGCGGCGGAAATGAAAGTGCGTGTGGTAACCACGGGCGCCGGCAACCCCGGCAATTACGTTGACATGTGGAAGGAAGCTGGGTGCACGGTTATCCCTGTTGTGGCAAGTGCGGCGCTTGCCCGCCGCATGGAGCGCTGCGGTGCCGACGCGGTTATTGCGGAGGGGTGTGAAGCAGGTGGCCATATCGGCGAGCTTACCACGATGGCCCTTACCCCTGCGGTGTGCGATGCGGTTTCCATTCCTGTTATCGCAGCAGGCGGCATTGCTGATGGTCGCGGTTTCGCTGCTGCTGTTGCCTTGGGCGCTGAAGGCGTTCAGGTGGGTACGCGTTTCCTTACCGCAACGGAATGCGGTATTGCCGATGCGTACAAGCAGAAGGTGTTGGGCGCCAAAGACTCCGACACCATCGTAACGGGTCGCCCGGGCGGTCATCCGGTTCGCGGTATCAAGAACAAGTTTGCTCGCAACGTGCGCAAGCTGGAAGCAGACCCCGCCAACGACGGCGTAGTGGAAGCTGAGCTTGCCGGGTCGCTGCATCGTGCAGTCGAGGGCGATGTGGAAAACGGGGCATTGATGGCAGGGCAGGTTGCATGCTTGGTTCACGATGAAAAGCCCGCTGCCCAGATCGTTGCCGATTTGGTGCACGAGGCCGAGGCTTGGGCAGGCGAGGGCCTTCAGCGCATGCTGGATGCCAATGCCAAGCGCGCCTGGAATGCCGAGGTGCGCTAAGCATGACGGTATTTATGTTTCCCGGCCAGGGAGCCCAAAAGCCCGGAATGGGCGCAGACCTTCTTGGGATTCCTGAAGTAGCGCAGGTTTTCGAGGTTGCAAGCGACGTATGCGGAATTGACGTGGCAGCGCTTTCGCGCGAAGGCACGGCCGAGCAGATAAACGATGCCTACAATGCCCAGGTGCTGACCACGGCTCTTTCCGTTGGCGTGGCACACGCCCTTGAAGCGAAGGGAGTGCACGCGCAGGCTGCATTGGGCTTTTCGCTTGGTCAGATCAGCGCGCTCATGGCTGCCGGCGCTCTTTCCTTGGAAGAGGGGTTTGCCCTGCTCGATGTTCGCGCTCGTTCCATGGCGCAGGCGTGCGAAGAGCGCCCTGGCGCGATGTACGCGCTTTTGGGCGCCACGCATGAAGATGCCGAAAAAGTGTGCAAGGAATGCGAGCAGGATGATGTATTGGTATGCGCCAACTACAATGCGCCGGGCCAAGTGGTTATTTCCGGCGATGTTGCCGCAATCGACAGGGCCGAGCAGGTTTGGCGCGATGCGGGCAAGCGCGGTGCGCGCCTGAACACGGCCGGCGCCTTCCATAGCCCCCTGATGGTTGCAGCGTCTGATGCGGTGCGCGCAAAATGCGCCGAGCTTACGTGGAGGCAGCCTCATGTTCCTGTTGTCTGCAACACGGATGCCCAGGTGTTCGAAGTGGCGCAGGCTGCCGATCGTCTGGCGCGCCAGGTGGTAAGCCCCGTATTGTTCGAACAGAGCGTTGCGGCGCTGGCAGCGCAGGGCGCCACTGAGTTTGCCGAAGTCGGCTTCGGCGCGGTATTGAACGGCTTGGTGCGCCGCATAGACAAATCGCTAAGCCGTGTTCGTGTGGGCACACTCGACGAGCTGAACGCCTACGTTGCTGCGGCAGACGAAGGAAAGGAGTAGCCATGGCGAAACCAGAGAATCGTGCGGAGTTTCCCGTCGCCTTGGTAACGGGCGGCAGCCGCGGCATCGGAGAAGCGTGCGTGCGCACGTTGGCCAAGGCGGGTTTTGCTGTTGCTATCAACTGCTCAAGCGAGAAGAGCCTTGCTGCGGCCGAGCAGCTGGCCTTATCGGTTGCCCAGGAATGCGGCGTCGAAGCCAAGGCGTTTCGCGCTGATGTTTCCTCATTCGATGAGGTTGCGGCGATGGTGAAAGAGGTATTCGGCACGTGGGGCCGTATCGACGTGCTGGTGAACAATGCCGGCATTACGCGTGATGGACTGCTGGCCCGCATGAGTGAGGAAGCATTTGATCAGGTAATAGACGTAAACCTGAAGGGTGCTTTCAACTGTGTGCGCCAGGTGGCCCCTATCATGATGAAGCAAAGGCATGGGCGTATCGTAAGCGTCTCCAGTGTCGTAGGGCTGTTCGGCAATGCAGGGCAGGTAAACTACGCTGCCTCGAAGGCGGGCATCATCGGCCTTACCAAGAGTGCCGCCAAGGAGCTTGCGCCGCGCGGTATCACGGTGAACGCGGTGGCTCCCGGGTTCATCGAAACGGACATGACCGAGGCAGTGGGCGAAAAGGCCATCGAGGCGGTACGCGGCCGCATTGCCATGAAAGAATTTGGCAAGCCGCAAGACGTTGCGAATGCGGTTGCTTTTTTGGCGAGCAACGAGGCTCGCTACATCACAGGACAGGTTTTGGCGATTGATGGAGGGATGTCGCTGTGAGTGATATCGAGAACAACAACGGGTTCCACCGTGTAGTGATTACGGGCATGGGCGCGGTTTCCCCGGCCGGTTTCGGCGTAGATGCGCTGTGGAGCAAGGTCGCAGCCGGCGAAAGCTGCCTTACGCTGCTTCCCGAAGAAGAGCGCGAAAAGCTCAATGTGAACGTGGTTGGCCGTATTCCCGGCTACGACCCGCTGGAAGCAGGGTTCACCAAGAAGGAATCCCGCCGTTTCGCCCCCTTTGTGCAGTATGCGATGCTGGCCTCCGATGAGGCTATGGCACAGGCCGGTATCGAAATGGAACAGGAAGACGAAAACCGCTTTGCGTGCGTGTTCGGTTCCGGCATCGGCGGCATGGAAATCTTCGAGCGTGAATCGGTGGTGCTGCATGAGCGTGGTGCCAAGCGCGTAAGCCCGCTGTTCATCCCCACCATGATTTCCAACATGGCGGCAGGCAACCTTGCCATCCGCTACGGTTTGAAGGGCGACTGCCTGAACATCGTCACGGCATGCGCTACGGGCTCCCATTGCGTTGGCGAGGCCTATCGTCTTATCCGCTTCGGCTTGGCCGACGCGGCGCTTGCCGGCGGCACTGAGGAAGGCACCTGCAACATGTCGCTTGCGGGCTTTGGCAACTTAGGCGCCATCACGAAATCCGACGACCCGGAAAAGGCTGCGCTGCCTTTCGATGCCCGTCGTTCCGGTTTCGTTGCGGGCGAAGGCGCCGGTGCGCTGGTGCTGGAATCGCTTGAGCATGCCCAGGCACGCGGCGCCAACATCATCGCCGAGATCACGGGCTTCGGTTCCACGGGCGATGCCTACCATATGACCGCTCCTGAGCCGAGCGGCGAGGGTGCCGTGCGCGCTATGTGCCAGGCGCTTGCCGAAGGCGGTTTCCAGCCTGAAGATGCGGGCCACCTGAACGCCCACGGTACGGCAACGCATGTGAACGACATGGTGGAAGCGGCCGCTTGGCATGGCCTTTTGGGCGACGAGCTTGCCGAAAAGGTGCCCGTTACCTCCGTCAAGGGCACGGTGGGCCATATGCTGGGCGCAGCTGGCGCCATCGAGGCCATCGTTTCGGCGATCTCCGCTTCGCGCGGTATTGTTCCCCCGACGGCGGGCTATGCAGAGCCCGACCCAGAGTGCCCGGTGTTCGTTCCGACGGGTGCCTTGGTAAACCGCCCGCAGAAGGTTGTCCTCTCCAATTCTCTGGGCTTCGGCGGCCACAACGCTTCGCTGGCCATTTCCCCGTTTGTGGAGGTGCGTGAGTAGTGAGTGACGCAACCGAACAGGAAAACGCAGCGGCCGCGGTAACCTTTCCCTGCGAACGCGAAGGCGTGCTGGCATTGCTGCCGCACCGCGACCCGTTTGTGTGGGTGAGCCGTATCGTAAGCTGCGAGCCGGGCGAATCCATCGTGGCGCAGCTTGACGTCGATCCTGAACTCCCGCTGTTCGCCGGCCACTTTCCGGGACATCCGGTGCTTCCCGGTGTGATCCTGATGGAGGCACTTGCCCAGGCGGCGTGCTGCTGTCTGCTTTCCGGCAGCGGCCAAGCAGGGCACATTGGGTATTTGGCGGGCATCGACAAGGCGAAGTTCCGCCGCACGGTGCTCCCTGGCGACACGGTTTCCCTTGAGGTCACCATCACGCGCAACTCTTCGCGTATGTGCGTGGCGGAAGTAGTTGCCCGCGTTGAGGGCGAAGTGTGCGCCCAGGCAACGCAGAAGTACGTGATGGCAAAGGTGCAGAAAGAGGGAGAGCAGTAATGGCAAAGAGCTCCGTTACCGCGCAGGACAGTGCTGTGGTCTACCAGCTTTCCCTGCTCGAACAGGCTGTGAATGCGCCGCTTCTGGTGGTGGGTTACGGCTCGCCCATGAAGGCATGCGTGAAGGCATGCGTGAAGAACGGCTGCAGCCAGATTTGGGTTACCGGCACGAAGGACAAGGAAAAGGCGTTTTCCTGTTCCGGTGCGGCCCACGTTGCTCTGCTGGGCGATAAATTCGATGCCCGTCTGTTCACCAACGTATATGCGGTTGTGCATGCCGCGAAGGCGTGCAGTGCCGGTGCTCTTCTGGTGTGCGATACCGATTTTGCGGCCGATCCGCTGCTCCGCATGGTTGCCGCGCAGAACGATATGTGCGTGCTTGTTCCCATGGAAAAGGACCGTTCGCACAGCTTGTGGGTGGAGTGCCATCCCGATCCGACGTTCGGGGACTACGAGCCGAAATGGCGCCGTTGCCCCAAGTGCAAGCTGTATCACGACGAAAAGCCCGTTCTGGCATCGGGCGGTGTGTGCCCAACGTGCGGTGAGCTGTACCGTCTTACCTCTACCGAGCGCATCGCCTTGCTGTTCGACGAAGGCTCATTCGAGGAGTGGGACGCTTCTATGGAGGAAAGCGATCCGCTTCAGTTCCCCAATTTCGCCGATCTGATTGAAAAGCAGCGCAGCCGCAGCGGCCTCGATGAAGGCGTGCGTACCGGCAAGGTGAAGCTTGACGGCCGCGAAGTGGTGATTGGCATCATGGAATCCACCTTCATGATGGGTTCCATGGGTTCGGTTGTGGGAGAGAAGATCACGCGTGCCGTGGAACGCGCAACCGAAGAAGGGCTGCCGCTGTTCCTCTTCACGGCATCGGGCGGTGCCCGTATGCAGGAGGGCTTGGTTTCCCTGATGCAGATGGGCAAGATCAGCGCCGCTATCGAAGAGCACAGCCGTGCGGGGCTTTTGTACGTGTCGGTTATCACCGATCCCACCACCGGCGGCGTCACGGCTTCGTTTGCTATGCAGGGCGATATCATCATTTCCGAGCCCCATGCGCTTATCGGCTTTGCAGGGCGCCGTGTTATCCAGGACACCATCAAGCAGACGCTGCCTGAAGGGTTCCAGACGGCGGAATTCGCACTGGAGCATGGCCTGATCGATGCCATTGTGGAGCGCAGCGAGCTGAAGGAAACCCTTTCGCGCATCCTGGCGTTGCACAGCGCACCGAAGGATATCGAGCTTGACCAGAACATGGTGCGCGTTGTTCCTGGTGGCGGTGCGGTACGTGCCATGCTCCGTGCGGCGCAGGATGCCGTTGCGGCGCGTCAAGAGGGCAATCAGGAAGAGGGAGCGTTCACAAAGCTGGCCGATGAGGTTGGCAAGCGTATCAACGTGAAGGGCGCCTTCTCGCTGAAGCGCGCGCTGAAGAAGCGCGGCATGGCCGATGCCCCTTCGGTTCTGCCGGTTAAAAAGGCTTCCTCCAAGGATGACAACCCAGCTTGGGAAAGCGTGATGATTGCCCGCAACATCCATCGTCCCACCTCGCAGTATTACATCAACCACATGGTTGAGGGCTTCTTCGAGCTGCACGGCGACCGCATGTTTGCCGACGACGGTGCCATCATCGGCGGCATCGGTTGGATCGACGGCATGCCCGTTACCGTGGTAGCGGAAGAAAAGGGCTCCGATTTGAAGCAGCGCATTGCGCGCAACTTCGGGTGCCCGCAGCCCGAGGGCTACCGTAAGAGCCTGCGTTTGATGCGCCAGGCGGAAAAGTTCGGTCGCCCCATCGTGTGCTTGGTCGATACCCAAGGTGCTTTCTGCGGCATGGAGGCTGAAGAGCGTGGTCAAGGCAACGCCATCGCCGACAACCTGGTTGCCATGGCAGGGCTTACGGTGCCGGTAGTGTGCATCGTTTTGGGCGAAGGCGGCTCGGGCGGCGCTCTGGCGCTTGCCATGGGCAATCGTGTTGCCATGCAGGACCATGCGGTGTATTCGGTGCTTTCCCCTGAAGGCTTCGCTTCCATTCTGTGGAAAGACCGCACGCGTGCTGCCGAGGCTGCTGCCGTCATGAAGATGAGCGCACATGAGGCCTGCGAGATGGGCCTTATCGAAGAAGTGGTAAGCGAAGGGGAGGGGCCTGCGCACGAAAATCCCGAGCAAGCCGCTGCGCATGTCGAAGAATATGTGGTTCGCTCCCTGCGCGAGTTGTACAGCTTGAGCCCCGAAGAGCTTCGAGAGCAGCGCTATCAGCGATTCAGGGCATTCTAATTGATTTCCTGATGACCCGATAAATACCTGTACTGAAAAACGCCTTGGCTGGAGTATCCGGCCAAGGCGTTTTGGCTTTGGGCAGTAAGGGGATTTTGTGGCAGCAAGGGCGCATACGTGGTTGGCCCTTCGCCATGGTGGAGGGATGCGCGTTCACACGCTCGTTCGAGCTATCGGTTGTTAGAACGCGTTCTATGCATTCCATCAGGGATTCAAATATGTTTTTGAAGTGGATAGCCCTTACAATGTGCAATAGGGATCACAATTCAATAGAGGGAGAGAATTATGGCAGAACCACAATATGTTGTTATCGCGGGCTTCCCGAATGCTGACTTCATGGTAGTTGCCCTTGACAAGGAAGGCGTTGCTATCACCGAGAAGACGTTCAAGCCTGTCGATTTCATGCGCGAAATGGAATCGTTCCTGGAAGCATATCCTGCCCCTGAAATCAGGATGATCGGTCCTAAGGATTATGCGGTTGAGTACAAGAAGATGCTCATCAAGGGCAAGTACGTAACCGAGCATCCCGGCATTCCGATCGAGGTTCTTTATCGCGGTAACTACGCATAGGAAAAGCGGCGAAAGCCGCTTTTCTTTTTACGGTGGTATTGCGTCTTTTCTACACGGAGGGCGTTCAAAAGAGCAGGAGGGTCCCACAACGGTTGGATCCTCCTGCTCTTTTCGTTTATGTTCCAGGTGAAATGGCGGGCAAGGATTTGCTGAGTGCAGATGAACCAAAGGGGGCGGCCGATATGGCCGCCCCCTTCTTCGCTGAGTGGAGCCTAGCTGCGCTGCCGAGCCCCTGCGCATCGTTATTGCGTTGCTTGCGATCAGGCGTCTAGCTCAAGCCCAGCCAGAGGGCAACTTTCGGTGCGTAGCCCATGATGAAGATGATGATGATCAGCACGGGAATGCCGTACGACACCCATACGCGTGCCCAGGCGGGGAACTTAATGCCGATGCCGGTGTCCGCTTCCTTCAGGAAGTTGTCCCATCCCCAGCCATAGCGGCGCGTGCAGAACAGCACGAAGATGAGCGAGCCCAACGGCAGCATGTTGTTGGAAACGATGAAGTCCTCGATGCTCTGGATGTCGCCAATGGCGGGTATGGTAACACCGGAAAGCACGTTGAAGCCCAAGGCGCAGGGAAGGCTCAGCACCAGCACCAGCAGGCCGTTGATAACAACGGCACGACCGCGCGTGACGTTCCACTTGTCCATGGTGAAGCTGATGAGGTTTTCGAACACGGCGATGACCGTGGAAAGCGCCGCAAAGCTCATGAAGATGAAGAAGAGTGCGCCCCAAAGGCTTCCCAGCGGCATCTGCGCGAATACCAGCGGCAGCGTTACGAACACCAGTGAAGGGCCGGAGTCGGGCGTTACACCGTAGGCGAAGCAGGCGGGGAAGATGATAAGGCCGGCAAGAATGGCCACCACCGTGTTCAGTGCGGTTACCGAAACAGCCTCGCTCATCAGGCGACGGTCCTTGTTGATGTAGGAACCGAAGATTTCCATGGCGGCGATGCCCAGCGAAAGCGAGAAGAACGCCTGGCCCATGGCGGCGTACACCGCTTCACCGAATGACGCCATGCCGCCTTCGAACATGCGACCGAAATCGGGAATAAGGTAAAAGGCGATGCCGTCTGCGCCGCCTGGCAGCGTCATGGTGCGGAGGCACAGCACGATCATCACCACGAAAAGGATGGCCATAAGCCATTTGGTAATGCGCTCAACGCCTTTCTGCAGACCCAGGCTGCACACTGCAAAGCCAATGGCGATGGCCGCGATCATCCAGCCGATGAGCTCGCTGGGGTTGGCTAGAAGGGCGTTGAATACGGTGCCTGCTACTTCAGTGCTTGCGCCGTCGAAGGTGCCGGTTGCCATCTTGGGGATGTAGGCCAGCATCCAGCCTGCCACGGTGGTGTAGAACATCATCAGCAGCATACAGCCGATATAACCCCACCAAGAAAACCAGTGGAACCGGCGCTTTGGCTCCAGGATGTCGAATGCTTGCGCCGCGCTTTTCTGGCTGGCGCGGCCTACGGCGAATTCCATGACCATAACAGGCAGGCCCAAGATAACCAGGAAGATCAGGTAAAGGAGCACGAAGGCGCCTCCGCCGTATTCGCCGGTGATATAGGGGAAACGCCACACGTTGCCGATGCCGATGGCGCAGCCTGCTGCGATAAGGATAAAGCCGATGCGCGAAGCGAAGTGTTCGCGTGATGATGCGGCGTTTGCCGCGGTGTCGAATGCCTTGTTTGCCATACGTTGATGTCCTGTTACTCAATTTGTGCAAAAACGTCCACGATTTTAGCACTCAGAACATGTTCATGGTGTCTACCGTGTCTGTTGTACGGTGTTTCGGGCATAAGAAAAGCCCCCGGATTGCTCCGAGGGCTGCATGGCTGAAGGCAGAAGCGCCCTGGTTGGAAACAGGCTGTTCTGGCCAAGAGGTTGGCTATTTTGCCAGACCGACTTCCTTGAAGTACGACTTGACGTCGTCTTGCCAGGTGGGAAGCTCGGCGCCGAACATTTCAAGCATCAGGCTTTCGAGCTCAACCTGTTCTGCCGTGACCAGGTCGGACTCGGGTACCAGGATGGCGTTGGCATCGTAGCCGCAGGTGTTCAGCACGTACGAGAGGAAGTCATAACGGCTTGCCATACCACTGCTGGTAACGTGCAGAACGCCCGTTGCCTTGCGGTTGATGGCCTTGATAAGGAAATCAACGTAGGTGGAAATAGAGGTAGGCGATGCGATCTGGTCGGTGCGGGCGGCGATGGTCTTGCCGGCGGCGGCAGCGTCGAGCGCATCCTTCACCTGGCCGCCATCGATGCTGTACACCCAGGAAGAACGAATGATGAGGTGGTTCGGCGTGGTGTCGCGTACCATTACTTCGCCAGCACGCTTCGACTTGCCGTAGGGTGTTTCGGGGTGAGGCGTGTCGAACTCGTTGGCAGGCTCGGCCATGCGAACGGGAAACACGTCGTCAGTGGAGATCTGCACCATCAGCGCGTTCACGTTGTTGGCGGCAAGGGCCACGTTGCGAGCGCCTAGGGCATTTACCTCGTAGGCGTGAATGCGGTTGGAAAGGCCGGTAACGGAACGGGAAATGCCCGCGCAGTTGATGACCACGTCAGGGCGCAGGTCTTGCGCAAAGGCCTCGATGCGCTCGGGGTCGGTAACCATCAGTTCCTTGTCGGTGCCGACTACCGTGCAGTTGTAGGTTGCCTTCAGGCGCTTCACGATTTCACGACCAAGGTGGCCGTTGCAGCCGGTTACCCAGATTGTCTCTTTGTAGTCCATATCGTTCCTATCGAAGATAGCGGTGTGCGTTTAATGCAGGGCTGGCACATGCGCCAGCCCTGTGATTTTAGCGCCAAACAACAGCGTTGTGGGGTTTATCTGGCCACGGTTAGGCTGCAGCCTTTTCGCCCTTGTTCTTCTTGCCGTGCTTGAGCTTTTGATAGGCGAACACTGCGAAGACGAACACGAAGCCGATGGCGTTGATGCCCAGCGAAGCGATGCCGTCTGCTTCCGACATAGGCAGCATGATGGCGATACCGGCAATGACGGCAAGAATGCGCAGCACGGGGTTGATCTTGCCGAACAGGTAACCCTGCAAGCCGGCGGCAACGCCGAACAGGCCGAACAGCGCCATGGCAGTGTTGAGTACCACCATATAGGGCTCAACGGGTGCCTGCATGATAAGGGCAGGGCAGAAGGCGAAGATGAATGGCACGATGTAGGCGGCGATGCCCAAGCGCGATGCGGTGACGGCGGTCTTCATCGGCTTCGACTTCGCGATGGCCGAACCGGCATAGGCGGCAAGGGCAACCGGTGGTGTGATGTCGGCCAGGATGCCGAAGTAGAACACGAAGAAGTGAGCGCATACCAGCGGCACGCCCAACTGAATGAGGATAGGTGCGCAGGTTGCAGCCATGATGCAGTAGTTCGCTGTGGTGGGAACGCCCATGCCAAGCACGATGCAGCACAGCATCGTAAGGATAAGGCCGATGATAAGGAAGTCGCCTGCAGCAAGTACGATGGCGTTGATGAGCATGGAGGCCAGGCCGGTTACCGTGATGCAGCCAGCGATCATGCCAGCCAATGCACAAGCAACGGCAACGGCGATGGAGTTGCGGGCACCAGCGGCGAAAGCGTCGGCGGCGGTCCACAGAGCGGTTTTGCAGGTTTCAAGCAGTACGCTGCCGAAGGTGTCTTCCTCGGTGCGCTCTTCCCAGTTGGTGAGCAGGAAGTGGATGAAGCCGATGACGAATGCCACGAAGATGGAGATAGCCGCGGAAACCGCCATGGTGTACACGCCAGCGGAAACGATCCATACCAGCACAACCAGCGGAATGATGAGGTAGCAGTTCTTCAGCAGGTAAATCCAGGTGGGAAGCTCGTTGAAGGGGATGCCCTTAAGGCCGCGCGCCTTGGCTTCCAGGTGAACGGTGCAGAAGATGCCGCCGAAGTAGAGGATGGCGGGGATAAGCGCGATGGTGGCAACCTGGATGTAGGGAATGCCCATGTACTCGGCCATCAGGAAGGCAGCCGCGCCCATGATGGGAGGCATGATCTGGCCGCCGGTGGAAGAGGCCGCTTCAACAGCACCTGCGAATTCGGGACGGTAGCCGGTTTTCTTCATCATGGGGATGGTTACCGAACCGGTGGTAACGGTGTTGCCTACCGAAGAGCCGGAAACCATACCGCACAGTGCCGAGGAAATTACGGCAACCTTTGCCGGACCACCGGAAGACCAGCCGGCAATGCGGTTGGCAAAGCTGATGAAGAAGTTCGCGATGCCGGTGCGCTCCAAAAACGCGCCGAAGATAATGAACAGCACGATGTAGGTGTAGCACACGTTGGTGGGCGTGCCGATTACGCCGCTGGTGGTGTAGAAGAGCTTCTGCACGATGTTGGAAAGAGCGCGGTACGCGTCGGAGCCGTGGCTGAACTGCCAGTAGAAGGCGTAGATAAGCAGGCAGCCCACCACCACGATGATGGGGATGCCCACGCAGCGGCGGCACAGCTCGATGAGCACGGCAATGCCGCAGATGCCTAGCACCACTTCAAGCGTGCCGATGCGGGTGCCCATCATCATGATGTCAACCGCATTGATGGAGAAGTAAATGAACGATCCGGCTCCCACGACCATGAGCACGATGTCGTACCAGGGGATATGGTTGGGAGTGTGGCCCGTCTTCTTAACGGGGTACATCAGGTAGCCGATGATGATGACGAATGCCAAAAAGCGTGCCAGGCGGGTTTCCGCCTGTTCAACGCTGAACAGCGTCATAAGCAGGCAGTACACCGAGAACAGCACCATCACGCCGGTGATGATGGCTTTCGGAACGCCCTGCCAGATGCGCGTGTTCGACTCGCGGTCGTACTTGCGCATGACCTCGTCGACGTCTACGTCGCTGTTGTTGGAAACAACGGTTTCGTCTTTCTTGACGTCGGCTTTCTTTCTGATGTTCAGCTTCTCTGTTCCAAATATGCTCATAGCTCTCCTTTTGGGGACGTTTGCACATGGTTTGGGTGCGTGGTGGGTTTTCCTGCGGTGCCGCAATGGCGAAAGCCCACCACGCACCTAACGTTGAAGCACCAAAGCAGGGTCGCAACGAAGCTCGTTGCGACCCTGGCTGGTTGTGTGCCGTTTGGCGATTGCGTTCGGATGCTTATTCAGCAGTGGGAACGTCGATGCCCTGTTCTTTGAAGTACTTGGCAGCACCTGCGTGGTAGGGAACGGAGGTGATGGAGGCAGCGGTTTCAAGGTTGAGTTCCTTGTACTTGGCATGTGCGTCAGCGTTGTTCTGAGCACCGTCGAAGAGGGACTTGGTGAAGTTGTATACGTCGTCTTCGCTTACGGAGTTGTTGGCAAGAACAACGGAGAGAACGGAAACGGTGGTGGTGTCAGAGGTCATGCCGCTGTAGGTGCCAGCAGGAATGGTGGCAGCTGCGTAGTAGGGGGAGGTTTCCTGGAGCTTTGCGATGTGGCTTTCGTCCATGGAAACCAGGTAAGCCTGCTTGGAGGTGGAAAGGTCGGTGATGGCCGTGGTGGGAGCGCCGGCAACGATGAATGCTGCGTCAACCTTGCCGTTCTTCAGCGAGTCGGCGGAGTCGGCGAAGTTCTGGTATACCGCGGAGATATCGCTGCTTACGTCAAGGCCGTATGCGCCCAGGATGTCAACTGCGTTGAAGTACACACCGGAGTTGGCAGCGCCAACGGAAACCGTCTTGCCCTTCAGGTCGGCAACGGTCTTGATATTGGGGTCGCAGGTTACGATCTGAACCTGCTCGGGGTACAGGGCTGCCACGATGGAGAAGTCCTTGTAAGCTGCACCGTCGAAGAGGTTGGTGCCGTTGTAAGCGTAGGTTGCAACGTCGGTCTGGCAGAATGCGAGCTCGGCTTCGTTGCTTTCCAGAGACTGGATGTTTGCCTTGGAGCCTTCGCTGGAAAGAGCGTTTACCTTAACGCCAGCGTTGTTGGTTGCGTACTGGGCAAGAACGCTGCCGTAGGCATAGTACGTGCCGGATTCGCCGCCGGTTACGAAGCGTAGTTCTTTGCTGCTCTTGTTGTCGCTCGATGAGCTGTTGCTTCCGCAGCCAACCAGTGCGAGTGCCATGCACGCGGCGCAAGCTGCGACGAAAATAGCCAGAAGCTTTTTCTTCATGTCCTTCTCTCTTTCTTCTGCTTGTTTCCTTCTTGCGAAAGGCGAACGCCTCGGCGCGGGGTTTGGCTGATGTGTGCCAAAAGGGACAGTCCCTTTTGGCTTGGACACGGGGTTTGTCCGCGTTGGTTTGAAAACCCGGCGCCGAGAGCGTTCAACGTTTCGTTGTTTGATAATTTTACGTGATGTGACCGTTTATTTTTTGTAAAAGTATGATTAATTTTGTTATGCAACAAAAATCATTGGATAGCGGTATTCTGATAGGGGCGAACGGCGTTCATGGTTGGATGCCCGGCATCTGCTAGGGTGGGCTGGCCGAAAGAAAGCGTCCTTTCGGTTCGGAAGATACCCAAAAGCGAGTGCTCCTATCGGGCGCTCCGAATTGCATCTATATAAGTAAGGAAGGCGAACATGGCACTCGAAGGCTGGGACTGGTTCATAAAGCTTGCCGAAAACGAGAATTTCACCAAAGCGGCTGACGAGCTTCAGATCTCGCAGCAAACGCTCAGCGCGCGTTTGGTTTCACTGGAGCGCAACCTTGGTGCCAAGCTGGTGGTACGCGGTACCCCGCTTTCCCTTACTTCTGCCGGTCAGGTGTTTTTGCTGTATGCACGTGAGCAGCGCCAGGCTCAGCAGGACATGATCCGTCAGATCGGCGAAGTGGCCGGCGGCGGTGCCGGCGTGCTGAAAGTGGGCGTTTCCCACACTCGTGGCAGTTACCTGATGCCTAAAGTTGTTCGCCGCCTGTCCGAAGAACTCCCTGCGGTAAGCGTGAAATTGGTCGAGGACACGAACCGCAATCTGCTCCGCAGTGCCGAACGCGGTGAGGTGGATGTGTGCATTGCCCGCTTCGAGGGCGCATGCCCCGGGGTGGAAGTGGAGCCGATCTACGAAGAGGAAATCGTGCTTGCCGTGCGCGGCGATGTGCTTTCGAAGGTTATGGGAACCGAAGTGCAAGCTGCTGCAGCCATGCTTGCCGAAGAGGGCATCGGTGCTTTGAAGAAGTGCCCGTTCATCCTAGGCTCCGTGGACGACATCTCCGGCCGCGTTGCCTATTCGGAGCTGCGCAATGCGGGCATCAAACCCCATGTGGTTGCCACCAGCGGCAACATGCCAACGCTCCTTACGTTGTGTGCCGAAGGGCTGGGTGCGGTGTTCTGCCCAACTGACATGCTGGACGCTTCCCCCATGGTTTCGGGCGATCTGCTGCGCATTCCGCTTTCGTCGCAATCCCGCTACACCATCGAACTGGGAATTCCGATGCGCTCTGAGCGCTGGCAGGTGGTTGATTCCTTCCGCCGTATTCTTCTGGAGGTTACTTCGGCTAAGTAATGCTTTGTGCCGTTCTGTCGAACAGCGCAAGACTCACGAGGCGCGATGACGCTGCACAGGGTTCTGGTGGCACAGCTGGGCTTCAATCGGTCGGGTACTGCGGCAAAGTAGCTCTTACGGGGCTGCGGGCAGGCGCTCCCTCTCGTGCCTCGCTTTTGCTTGTTTCGGTTCTCAAGAAATTGATTTTCAAATTAGTGAAAGAAATCGCGGAGATCGGTTCGATGCATGGTTCACCACATCCCGGCATCGATAGTCGAATACCTGGGGCGATTTCTTGTATTCAATTACTTTCGAGCCGCGCTCCAGAGAGGCGCGGGAGGGAGCGCCTGCCCGCAGCCTGATGGGCTATTAATTGCTGGCTACTTCCGAACAGGTGCAATCTCGATGCCGTTTTCCTGGAAGGCTTCGCGGATGCGGCGTATGTAGGCTAGTGTTTGGGGAGTGTCGCCGTGGACGCAGATGGTGTCGGGGTGTATGGCCAGTTCAGCCCCTTCGTATGATTTCACAACGCCGGTTTTGATGGCCTCAACGGCGCGCGCAATGGCGAATTCTTCGTCGGCGATAACGGCATCGGGCAAGGTGCGGCTGCGCAGGGTGCCGTCGTTGTTGTAGTTGCGGTCCAGGAAAAACTCCTGCGCTGTGGCAAGGCCTGCAGCGTTTCCCACTTCGATGAGCTTGCTGCCTGCTAGCCCCACCAAAACCAGGGAAGGGTTGAAGTCGTGCACGGCTTTAGCTATGGCTTGTGCTGTTGCCTCATCCCCCGCGGCGGTGTTGTACAGCTGGCCGTGCGGTTTCACATGATGCAGATGGGTGCCCTGTGCGGTGCAGAAGGCCGAAAGCGTGCCGATTTGCGCTAGAACGTAGGCGTACACTTCGTCGGGCGAAAGCGCCATGTTCCTGCGGCCGAAGCCTTGAAGGTCGGGATATCCCGGGTGGGCGCCCAGGGCAATGCCCGCATGCGCTGCCATTTCAACTGTACGTCGCATAACAACGGGGTCGCCGGCATGGGCACCGCAGGCGATGTTGCAGCTGCTCACCAAAGGGATTATCTCGGCATCGCAGCCCAAGGTGTAGCGGCCGAAGCTTTCCCCTAAATCGCTGTTCAGGTCGATGGTTGGCATATCGCGCTCCTTCGCAGAAATGACAAAATGGGGACTGTCCCTATTTTGTCGCCCTAGAACTTCAGGTTTACGTTTTTGGTGTCGGTGATAAGCATGCAGCCCGGTGCGTGCGTGATGGCGAAGGCGGGCTTGGAGTTCATCACGATGGATTGCGGGGTTACGCCACAGGCCCAAAACACCGGTACTTCACCAGGGCGTATGTCAACTGGGTCGCCGAAATCGGGCTTGGAAAGATCGGCGATGCCGATTTGCGCAGGGTCGCCGACATGGATGGGCGCGCCGTGCACCTTAGGGATGGCGCCCGAGATCTGCGTTGCCTGCACGACTTGGTTGTAGGGGATGGGGCGCATGGAAACCACCATTTTGCCGCTCATGGAGCCAGCGGGCGTGCAGTCGATATTGGTAAGGTACATCGAAACGTTGCGCCCCATGGTGTTGTGTCTCATCTCGATGCCAGCTTCGATGAGCTCGCTTTCGAAGCTGAACGAGCAGCCGATGACGAAACTCACCAAATCGTTGCGCCAATAGGCGGACACGTCGGTAGTCTCTTCTACCAGTTCGCCGTTGCGGTAAATGCGGTAGCGCGGAAAGTCGGTGGCGATGTCGCAGTCGGTGGCGCAGATGGTGGCCTGGCGTGCGCCTACTTCGGTTACCTCGAGCAACGGGCAGGGCTTGGGGTTTCGCTGGGCGAACAACAGGAAATCATAGGTGTCTTCTTTAGGCAAAACGATAAGGTTCGCCTGGGCATATCCGGGGCACAAGCCACTGGTGGGTTGGTCGAAGCGGCCTTCGCGGATGGCGTGGCGCACCTGCTTTGGGGTGGCGTCTTTCAAATCAGAAAGGGTAAGAGGGGCGTTCATGCTACAGCTCTCCTTTCAAGAACTTCTCGATGAACCCGGTGTTTGCTTCGCCGTTGCGGAACGTGTCGTTTCGTATGATGGCTTGCTGGAAATCGAGGTTGGTGCTGATTCCTAAGATAACCGTCTCATCAAGGGCGGCATCCATCTTCGTCAAGGCTTCGGTGCGGTTTTCCGCATGCACGATGATTTTCGCCACCAGCGAATCGTAATAGGGCGGTATAGTGCAGCCGGCAAATGCGGCGGTATCTACGCGCACACCGTTGCCGCCAGGCAGATGCAGTGCCGTGATGGTGCCAGGCGAAGGCAGGAACTTGTTGCTGGGCTGTTCGGCGTTGACGCGGCATTCGATGGCGCATCCGCGGCAGGCAATGTCTTCTTGCGAAACGCTTAAACGCTCGCCTGCGGCAACGCGTATCATCTCGCGCATGATGTCGAAGCCCGACACCATTTCCGTCACGGGGTGCTCTACCTGCACGCGCGTGTTCATTTCCATGAAGTAGTAGTTGGCATCTTGGTCTACCAAGAACTCGATGGTACCGGCTGAAGTGTAGCCGACGGCTTTCGCTGCTCGTACCGCCGCTTCGCCCATTTCTCTGCGCACCTGTTCGGGCAGCGCGGGGCAGGGGGATTCCTCGATCATCTTCTGGTGGTTGCGCTGTACCGAGCAGTCGCGCTCGCCCAAGGAAACCACATTGCCAAAGGAATCGGCAATAACCTGCACTTCCACGTGACGGGGGTTCATCACGGCGCGCTCCAAGTACATGGTGTCGTCGTCGAAGCCGTTTACGCTCTCGCGCTGGGCCACGTTGAACATGGCGGCGAAGTCCTCTTCGCTTTCGCTGACGCGCATGCCTTTGCCGCCACCGCCCGATGAAGCCTTGATCATGATGGGCCAGCCAATTTCGCGGGCCAAGGGCAGGGCCTCTTCAGCCGAATGCACGGCTTGCTTGGTGCCGGGAACCACCGGAACGCCCGCTTCCATCATGGTGCGCCGTGCTTGGCTTTTGTTGCCCATGCGGTCGATGATGTCAGGCACAGGTCCGATGAACACAAGGCCGTTTTCTTTGCAGAGGCGTGCGAAGTCGCTGCGCTCGGAAAGGAAGCCGTAGCCGGGGTGCACGGCTTGGCAGCCCGTGGCAAGCGCAGCTTCGATGATGGCGTTGCCTTTCAGGTAGCTTTCCTGTGGGGCGGGATTGCCGATGCATATGCATTCATCAGCAAGCTGCGCGGGCAGGGCATCCGCGTCGGCGGTGGAGCACACGGCTACCGCTTGGATGCCCAGGGCATGGCAAGCGCGTATGATACGCACGGCAATCTCGCCGCGGTTGGCAACAAGGATCTTGGTGAACATGGCGTTTCCTCTAGTTGGGTTCGATGATGAAGAGGGGCTGGTCGAATTCCACTTGCTCGCCGTTGGCGGCAAGGATTTCGGTTACCGTGCCTGCGGCGGGCGCGCTTATCTCGTTCATCATCTTCATGGCTTCCACCAGGGCAAGTGTCTGACCTGCTTCAACGGTGCTGCCTGCTGAAACGTACGGTGCCTCTTCGGGGCTGGGAGCCAGATAGCAGGTGCCAACCATGGGGCTGCACACGGTGATGCCCTCGTCTTGGGGGTTCGCGGGTGCGCTCGTGGTTGCTTCTGCTTGTTGGGGCTGTGGAGTTCCGGCAGCTACAGGCGCTGCAGCGGGTTTGCGCTCCAAAAAGATTTCCTTGCCGTCTTCTGCAACGCGCAGGGCGGTAAGGCCCGCTTCGTCCATAAGGGCGAGGTATTCCTTGACTTCGTTTATGTCCATGGGTGCTCCTTTGCCAGGGCTTCTTTCAGCCAGAGGGGGTTGCTTTCGGTGCGCTGTTCCAGAAGTGCGCCGAGCTTTGCTGCCGCGCAGCGTGCATTGCAAGCGTTCGGCCCAGGGTTTTGCAGGGTATGTTCATACGCAAGCAAGGTGCGTTCCTCTTCGCGATACAACGCTTGCGCTTCTTGCACGGTTATGCGTTCGAATCGGATTTCCTTGCCAGGGCGACACTGAACCAGCTTCGGAAGGTCGACGCTGGCAACCGTTCCGATTTTGGCGTAGCCTCCGGTTGTTTGCCGATCGGCCAGCATGATGATGGGTTTGCCGTGGGCGGGAACCTGCACGGCCCCGAAGGCGATGCCGTCGGATGCGATGTCTGAGCCATGCCTCGTTTCGATCGTTGGGCCTTCCAGGCGAAATCCCATGCGGTCGGATTGCGATGTGGTGCTGAACTGTTGGCTATAGAACGTTTTCATACCCTGTTCGGTGAACAGGTTTTCCTGCGGACCAGGTATTACGCGCAAGATTATCGGGTTGGTTTCTTGGGCGGGCTCTTCTTCGGCAGGTATGGTGCGAAGCGGTAGGTTGGCAAGAAACGTGAGGTTCGATGCCAGCGGGATGCAATCGCCGTATACCAGAGCGCGGCCATGCCAGCCCCCGATGCCGCATTTGAGGTTGGTCGAAGCGCTTCCCATAACCGAAGGGACATCAAGCCCGCCGCCGGCGAAGGCAAGATAGCCGAACATGCCCTTGTGCGCTGTTCCGCATTCAAGAACGGCGCCGGCGGGAACCTCGAATGCTTGGTTCAGAGGGGCTTGCTTCCCGTTCACGCGCGCTTGGAAATCGGCGCCGGCAAGCGCAACGTAGGTTTTCTTGGTGAAGCGCAACGTGGGCCCGGCCAGCACGAATTCGAGCACGCTTGCGCCTTGGCTGTTGCCAACCAAGATGTTCGCAATGCGCGCGGCGTGACGGTCCATCACGCCGTTAGGGGAAAACCCGCTGCTCAAAAAGCCCGTTCGGCCCAGGTCTTGCACGGTGGTGGAAAACCCCGGCTTTTTCACGAAGATGCTCATCGGCGCTCCTTCGCTTCGATGCGGTAGCGGTAGGTTCCCTTGGCGAGTTGCCGCTCTATGGCGTGGTACTCGGTTTCGGTTATGGGAACGAAGCGCAGGTAATCGCCCGCGCGGTAGAGGATTGGTTCTTCGCGCGCAGGGTCGTAAGGGCGCAAGGGTGTGCGGCCTATCAGCTGCCAACCGCCCGGAGAGGCAAGGGGGTAGATGCCGGTTTGCGCGCCGCCGATGCCCACCGAACCTGCCTCTATCACGGTGCGCGGGGTTGCCAGGCGTGGGGTGTGCAGACGTTCGTCAAGCCCGCCAAGATAGGCGAACCCGGGAAAGAAGCCCAACATGTCGATGAGGTAATCGTGCCCGGCGTGCAAGGAGACTACCTCGCTGACGGAAAGGCCGGCATGCTGCGCTACTGTTTCAATATCGGGGCCGAAGACGCCTCCGTAGCATACGGGGATTTCGATCACGCGTTTTGACTCATCGCTGTTGGGCTCAATATCTTGCAGCTGCGTTTCAAGGGTGCGGCAAAGCTCGTCGTAGCCCAGCTTCATTGGGTCGTAGCAAACCATAAGAGAACAGAAGGTAGGCAATGTTTCGGTTATGCCGGGAATGGGGGCATCGTTGAGTTGTTTTGCGGCGGCGCGGACCAGTGCTCCCGTTTCGGGGGATATGGCGGTGCCGAACTCGATGTTGAGAGCGCAGTCGCCAGCAGCGGTTATGCGGAAGCTTGCCATACGCCCTGCCTTTCTCGGTGCTTGTTGTTCGCTTCTCACTGTAGCGTGTTCCGTGTTTCTTGCCGGTTTCGATTGCGCTAAGGGTTGTGGGGCGCCTTGTTTCGGGAGTGCGGTGGCTCTTTAGCCGTTTGGCGGTGGGTGGGCAGCCTCATTTTCAGCTTGGCAGGGGCGTTTCGACAAGCATGGCGAAGTGTTCGGTTTTTCTACAGATGGGGAGTTTCTGTAAAGGAAAGCAGCCGTCATGGGTGTTTTGCGGGGGCGGGCTACAATAACAAAGTTCTACCTACATATAAGTAAGCCTGCGGCCTCTTTCGAGTGCAGGCACAAGGCATAAGGAGGTGTCCCCAAGCGTGAAGAATGCCCTCCGCGTTCTCAAGCGCGATTACCTGCGCTTGCTCAAGGCGCCCGCCGCATTGACGGTTGTGTTCGTCTTGGTCGTGCTTCCTTCTCTCTATACCTGGTTCAATGTTGTTGGCTTCTGGGACCCCTACGGCAACACGGGCAATATCCGCGTGTGCGTGGTAAACGAAGACGAAGGCGCCACCATGGACGGTATGGGCGACCTTGACCTGGGCGGTCAGGTGGTCGACCAGCTGCAAACCAACGACCAGCTGGGCTGGACGTTCACCGACAAAGATACCGCCATGGAAGAGGTGAACTCGGGCAAGGCGTATGCGGCGTTCGTTATTCCCTCCGACTTCAGCTACGACGTGACCACGTTCCTCACCGGCGATTTCACCCAACCGAAGCTTGAATACTACGTGAACGAGAAAGCGGGTGGCGTTTCGACGAAGGTGACCGACACCGGCGCCAACACGCTTGATGAAACCATTAACTCCACGTTCGTTTCCACGGTAAGCGGCGTTGTTGCCGATGTGGTGAACCAGAGCGTGGGCCAGGCGCAAAGCGATCTTGATGGCGCCAAGACGTCCATTGGGGTGCAGCTCGACAAAGCCAATGCCTCGCTTGCCGATGCGCGCAACGCCGTTGCCGACTTGTCTTCCGCCTCAAACGATTTGTCCTCGAAGGCCAATGATGCGAAGGATAGGCTCCAGAACGCCAAGAACGACATTTCGAATCTGAGCACGCAGCTTACCGAAGCGTCTCAGCTGCTCACTGAAACTCAGAACTCGTTGAGTCCGTTCGTCACGCAGATGACGGGCGTGCTTGACAAATCCTCGCAGCTATCTTCCCAGGCGACTAGCAACGCAACGGCTGCAGTGGGGCAAGTAAACGGTTCGGTGCAGGGTGCCGAGGGAACCGTGAACGCTGCCGTTGAGCAGGGCAATGCCGTGGTTTCCATGAACGAAGCCGCCATCAAGTCCTTGAAGGACTTAGCCGAAACGCCCGGCATAGACGAATCCGTCAGCCAGTCGCTTCTTTCTACGGCAAATTCCCTGGAAACCCAGAACAACAACCTGAAGAACGCCATCAGCGGTGCAAGCGACAGCTATACGAAGCTGCAGGCTGCGTCGAACGACATCAACTCCGCAACCGACAAGGTGAACAGCGCATTCCAGAATACGCTAAAGAACACCGATTCCTACC
Source organism: uncultured Eggerthella sp. (assembly GCA_958431815.1). Classification (GTDB taxonomy): domain Bacteria; phylum Actinomycetota; class Coriobacteriia; order Coriobacteriales; family Eggerthellaceae; genus Anaerotardibacter. The sequence goes on from CAUASB010000005.1 coordinate 93,633, forward strand.
GCGGAAGCCTTACCAGCGAAACGCTTCCCGCCTTGAACGACGGCACCACGAAGCTCTCCAATTCGTTGGCGGGCCTTTCCACGGCGGTTTCTAATCAGGCTTTGCTCGTCGACCAGTCCATGACAGCGCTCGACCAGCTGAATTCCGCACTGCAGACTACGGCAACGGCCTTGGGTCAGACCGATGGCGTGCTTTCCGGTTTCCAGTCTGATATCGACACGGTGAAAACCGACCTTTTGGCGCTGGGCACCGCAGGTGCTTTGGGCGACCTGTTCGGCAAGGACGGGTTGGATGCCAGCAAGATTGCCGACTTCATGCTTTCGCCCACGCAGCTGCAGACCGTGGAGCTGTACTCGGTGAACGCTTACGGTTCTGCCATGGCCCCCTTGTTCATGAACATGACGCTGTGGATTGGCGTGTTCATGCTGCTGGTTATCTTGCGCCAGGAAGTCGATGACGAGGGCATTCCGAACCTTTCCTCGCGCGAGCGCTACTTGGGCAAATGGCTGTTCTTGGCGCCGCTCGTTTCCCTGCAGGCCATTGTGTGCTGTGCAGGCAACCTCTTCTTGGGCGTGGAAGTGGCGAGCGTGTCGCTGTTCTTCCTGACGGCGGTGTTCGCCTCCCTTACCTATCTGTGCATCCAGTACGCGCTGTCGGTGCTGTTCCAGCACATTGGCAAGGGCTTGTGCATCATCCTTATCTTTGTGCAGATTCCTGGCGCTACAGGCTTGTATCCCATCGAGATGACACCCGATTTCTTCCGGGCGGTGTATCCAATGTTCCCGTTCACGTATGGCATCAACGCCCTGCGCGAAACCATTGCGGGCTTCTACGGATTCCAGTGGGGTGCGGAAATGGGCATGCTGCTGCTGTACTTCCTCGTGTTCTTCGTGGGTGGTTTCTTGGTGCGTCCGTTCCTAACGAATGTGAATCGGATGTTCAGCAAGCAGATTGCCGCAACCGACATCCTGAACGGCGAGGAGTCCGAGCTGCCGGCGCGCCGCTATCGTATGGATCAGCTGTTCCGCGTCCTTGCCGACAGGACGGAATACCGAAGCGAACTTGCCCAGAGTGCCAAGCGCTTCATGCATCTGTACCCGAAGCTGCGAAAGGGCGGCGTGATTTTTGGTTTGGCGGTTCCCGCCATCGTCACGCCCATTCTTTCGGTGCTGGGCTTCGAGAAAGTGATCGTGCTTACCTGCTGGTTGGCATGGTTGGTTCTCATCATCCTGTTCCTCGTTATAGTCGAGTTTGTCCGCGACAGGCTTGCGCACGAGATTGCCCTGGACGACTTGTCCGATGACGAGCTGCGCGAGCTGTTCCAGGCGCGCGACGGCGTTTCCGAGTTGCCGGCACCGAAGCCCGTTGAGCTGAAGGGCGGTGCGAAGTAATGAAGGTTATTTGGCGGCTTTTCGTCAACGACATGAAGCGCATATTCGGCAACTTGGTTACTGGGCTCATTATCCTGGGCCTGGTTCTGCTGCCTTCCATTTTCAGCTGGTACAACGTGCTGGCCTGTTGGGACGTGTTCCATAACACGGGCAATTTGAAAGTTGCCGTGGTGAACAACGATGAAGGGTACCAAAGCGACTTGGTGCCCCTGAAAGTGAACATGGGCGAACAGGTTTCCACGTCTCTTCTGGCGAACGACCAGATGGATTGGATTCTTACCGACGAAGATGACGCTATAGATGGCGCTAAATCGGGTAAGTACTATGCTGCGGTGGTTATCCCTGAAAGCTTCAGCAAGGACATGATGACGTTCTATTCGGATGAGTCGTCCCATGCTGATTTGATCTACTACAGCAACGACAAGAAGAACGTGGTTGCACCGAAGCTGACCGACCAGGGCGCCAGCAAGGCATCGGATATGGTGAACCAGGTGTTCACCAAGACCATCACCGAGGTTGGCCTAAATGTGGCGTCTTCGTTGCTGAAGTACTCAGACAATGCAAACCTCGATAGTAGACTGGGCGATTTGGCCGATCATGTGAACTCGATGGGCGCTCAGATGTCCGATGCCTCGAAAACGCTGAAGACCTATGCTTCGGTGCTCGATGCGTCGCAGTCGCTGGTAACGGGCTCGGCGCAGCTGCTGGGCCAGGCGGGTGATTCTGCTTCGCAGGTTATGGATTCTGCCAACCAGGCAAAAGACTCGGTTTCTTCGATGAGCGACGCGCTGAAGGCTTCGAACGATGTGTTAGGCCAGGCTATTGCGAACAGCGCTTCGGGCTACGATGGGCTTTCCAGCTCCATCGACGCTGCTTTCGCTTCTTCGGGCGATTTGGCCGGCTCTTCGGCAACGAATCTGCGTTCGCAGGCCGATTCGGTGAAGAGCAAGGCTGATCAGTTCGAGTCGCTCGCAGGCCAGATCGACGATTTGGCCGCCCAACAGACCGACCCCGATTTGCAGAAGACCCTTGAGGGCTTGGCGAAGCAGATGCATGTTTCCGCCGACTCCCAGGAAGCTCTGGCGAAGGGGCTCTCCGATGCTGCCGACGGCATCGAGAGCGGTAATGCCGATGCGCAGAGCAAGCATCAGGAGGTAAGCGGCCTGATCGACCAGGCGAAGCAGAGCGTGGGCGAGCTTTCCGACGACTACAACTCCACTATCAAGCCTCAGCTTGATACGTTGATGGGTCAGATTTCCTCCATGTCGAGCTCGCTTTCCTCGAGCGCTTCCACGCTTGATTCGGTGGGCGACGACCTGCAGAACGGTGCGGATTCCTTGTCCGAGCGCATAGCCACCTCAAAGCAGAAGCTGCTCGACACGGCATCGGACCTTGATTCCTCCGCCGAGAAGTTCACCTCGCTTTCCGCTGCGATGTACGAAGCGCTTTCCTCGGGCGATATGGAGCAGCTGAAGACGGTGCTGTACTCTGACCCGGATGCTTTGGCTTCTGCCTTGGCGGCGCCGGTTCAGCTTGAACGCCATGCGGTGTTCCCTGCAGAGAACTTCGGTTCCCAGATGGCTCCGTTGTACACCACGCTGGGCTTGTGGGTTGGCTCGCTTCTGCTGGCTGTTGCCATCAAGGTGAACGTTTCCCGCAAGGCGCAATTGGAACTGGGCTATCCGAAACTTCACCAACTGTTCTTAGGGCGGTTCGGTGTGTTTGCATTCGTTTCGTTGTGCCAAACCACGGTGTTGGCGTTGGGCAACATGCTGTTCTTGCAAGTGCAGGTTGAAGAGCCGCTGCTGTACCTGATTTGTTTCTGGTTGGCGGGGTTGGTGTTCACGTTCATCATCTACACGTTGGTGGTGTCGTTTGCGAACTTGGGCAAGGCCATTGCCGTGTTCCTGCTTATCATCCAGGTCACGTCGGGCGGTGGCAGCTATCCGCTGCAGACGTTGCCCGACTTCTTCCAGTGGCTGAGCCCGTTCTTGCCGGCAACGCACGTTATCAGCGCTATGCGTGCAGCCATGATGGGCGTGTACTGCAACGACTTCTGGATAGAGATCGGTCAGCTTCTGCTGTTCGTGGTGCCGTTCTTGCTGTTGGGTTTGGTATTCAGAAAGCCTCTTATGAAGTTCCTGAACTGGTATGTCGAAAAGGTAGAAGAGTCGAAGCTGGTATGCTGATCCGGCGATTAATACGGTGCTTCAACGTCGTATGGACCAATCCCGCTGCGCTTTCTTGAGCCCCGAATCGTGCTTAGCTGCATTTGGTTCGAGTTTAGGAGCGCTGGGCTTCCTTACGCGAAGAGCCTGCAGTCCCTATGGAGGATGCAGGCTCTTCGCTTTTAGGCTTGCGTTACCGGTATGGAAAAGGCGACCGTAACAGGTCGCCTTTTGGCTTATGCGCGTTGTTTGCCGGTGAATGTGTCTATGTCGATGCAGTAGATATTGGTGCGGGCCAGGGCTTGGTCGGTGAACCCGGCGCTGGCTTCGGGTGCCAAGTGGTGCATGATGCGGGTGAGGCCGTAGCGTTTGGCATCGGTGCCCTGAATGCGATGGACGGTGCCCGTGCCCATGATACTGCGATAGGCGTAGGAGTATGCGCAGGCATAAGGGCCGTCGATCACGCCGTCTTCGATGTCCATTTCGATGGCAACGCGCGGTTCACGATTGAACAAATCAGCCTTGCGCCCTTCAGCGGCGGAATGAACCCACAAGGCCAAGCGCGGGGTAGGGGCGGCGTTGCCGGGGCTTTCGGGATCGGCCCAATCGTAGCCGAAGCTCATGGGAACGATGAACATGCCCTCTTCGTCGAATGCGCCGATGCGCACCGTGTGGCATGCTTCAACGATGGCATGCAGTTGGTCGACGTTGCGCACTTGGCGGCTTGCTTGGCGCATGGGGCGGTGCAGTGGTTCGTTTTCCATGGGTCCTCCTGTTTCGTTCTGACACGATGGTAGCAAAGAAAGCAATTGCCGCCCAAATCCTTTGCGGGATTGCCATTTTGCCTTTCGGGATTCTTTTCACCCACGTTTCGCTGTGCGATCTTCTTTTCCTGCGGCAAGAACGCCGCGTTTTTCAATTCTTTGCGCCAGCTTTCTTCCTGCCCTCCCTTGCTTTTCCCATCTGGCCAGTAGCGTGATCCCTGCCAGGTTAATTTCGTTGTACGAAAAAGGGAGGGAGGATATACTTTGGATAAACTGATAATTCATCCACATGCGTTTAAGCACGGTTTATCAGTACACCAAATCGTGGAAGCATGGGAAGATCCTCTGGGCATAAAGCGTCCAAGAGACGATACCTATTGGGTTGCCATTGGTTTTGACTTAAAGGGGAATGGAATCGAGCTGGTTGCTGCGCAATCTGCTGATGGCTCGTATTTGATATTCCATGCGAACAGTCCAATAAGCATCTCAGTTCAGCAGGAGCTGAAGATCAAAAAAGGGAAAAGAGGCGGTCATGCAAGCGGGAAAAGGCGTAACGAAGACAAGCGTTGCCGTTCTGCAAGAAGGCGACCTTAGCGGGGGATTCGTTTTACGTAACGGGGAGGTTCTCAAGGAAGAGGACATTCCTGCCATTTGCGAAAACATCGAAAAGGGCGTATTTCCTGGGGAAAACTGGTCAGGTGAGCCGATAGTAGGCCGTCCGTTGAAATTCGGCGAGGAAATGAAGCAAGTGGGCTTCAAGGAGCCGCTTAACAAGATAGCGGCTATTGATGCGCGGGCAGCGCAATTGGGCATGAAGCGATCTGATTATCTACGTCATTTGGTTGACGAAGATTTGGCGCGCGCAGGGGTGGCATAGGGTTTCTGGCTGTTTTGGGATGCGCAATGAAAAGAGGCGTTTGAGCGGAGTCGTTTGTCGGCTCCGCTTTTTTTGTTTTAGGGGGGGGGTAGCGCTTTTGCTTGTGCCCATTGCCCATTTTGATACGTTTTTGGTACGTTAGCGGCGGTGAAATGAAGCATCTAACGTATACACAAAGATTGGATCTTGATGTTCCGTACCGCTTTTACCGGATTGCGTTCGTATTGTGCCGCCGCTCTTGTTGCTGCTGCGTGCCTGTTCGTGGGATTGCCTTCGGTGGCTTTCGCCTCGTGCATACCCACTCAGGACGATTTTGCCGCCTATGAGGCCGATGGCACGCTTGAACAGCGCCAAGCCTATATGGAAAACCTGGGCAACGATTCGTTCGACAGCAACTTGGTGCAAAGCTTGAAGGAGCGTCAAAGCTCGCCGAATGCGCGCAGTCTGCGCAGCTGGGTTCCTTCCGCTTGGGCAAGCGGCATGCCGCTTCAGGGCACGGCGAAGGTTCTGGCCATCCGTGTGGCATTCCCCGCTGAAGGCGACCAGCCTGCCATGGGCTTCGAAGACAGCGACTCCCTTGAAGCGCTGCAAGCCATGTTCAACGGATCTGCTGGCGAAGCGCCTTATGAAAGCCTGAACGCCTACTATACGCGTTCTTCCTATGGTGCCTTGAAGTTCGATGGGAAGGCGTACGACTATACGGCGCAGCATTGCCGCGACTATTACACCAACAACGTTGATGGTTTGTTCTATGAGGCGGTTTCCGCATTGGCAAAACAGGGCGTTGACATTGCTTCGTTCGACGGCAACGGCGACAAGATGATTGACGGCGTGTACATCCATTTCGGCGGCGAAACCACCGGCTGGGGTACTACGTGGTGGAGCAACGAACGCCATGCGCAGAACACCCAGGAAATTGAAGGCACCGGCGTTTCCTTGGGCAACGAAGTATTGCTCCATGAGCCTTCGGACAACGCCGAAACCGTGCGCACCGTTATCCACGAAACGGGCCACTGCCTGGGCTTGCCTGATTACTATCCCTACCACTCCAGTTCGGTTGCGGTCTCTTCGGGCATCAACACCTATGACATGATGTACAACAATGTTGGCGACCAGTGCGCGCTTTCGAAGTGGATCCTTGGTTGGATCCCCGACTCGGCGATAACCCGCGTCAAGGTGAGCAGCGATGGCGTGCTGGTGAAGCGCGGCAACGAAGAGCCGCAGCATTACGACGGCTCTGTTTCGGAAGTGCTGAAGTCGATGGATCTGAGCGATTCTGAGACGGGTGGGTTCGTTGCCGTTGCGGGCGATAAAACCTCGTGCACCGATGGGAAGAGCTTCGACATTTTCGATGACGATGGCCTGCTTTCCTCGTTCTATCTGCTGCAATACGACACCAAAACGGCGAACCAGAACATAATCCAAGTACCAGATGGCGGCGCTTTGCGCGTGTACCGCGTACAGGCGGAACTCAATGATGAAGGCACTGATTTCCAGAAGGCCAATGCGTATAACCCGGATGATAATAAGTTCATCGAGGCGTTGACTTTGAGCAATACCGACTTCCATCAGATGGAACAGGGTGGTTCCGTAACGCCTTTTACCACGCCTTCTACCAATTTCTTCGAGAATCTGGGGTTGGGCTTCACGGGCATTTCGCTGGAGTACGGGCAAGACGAAAACGGGCAGGACACCGCAACGGTTTCCTATGCGGAGAGCAGCCCGGTTGACCCTTCGGAATTCTCGGCTAAGCTGGTCGACGACTCTGCGGTGCAGTGCATTGACGACAGAGAGCTTTCGTTTTCCATTCCCGTATCGTATTACGAGGACCCGAACTTAGATCCGCTGATTCAATTCGGGGAGTATCCGATCACTGCGCGCCTGAGCAGCACTGATGGCGTATTCCGAGTGTCGTGGTCGCTTGATCCGACCGAGTTCACGCCTGGCACTAAAGCCGATTTGATTTTGCCCGAGGGCTTGTTCGTTTTGGGTCGCGATTCTTCTGGTCCGATATATTCTCCCGAAGTGCGCATTCCCCTTACAGTAGGCGGGGACAGCGAGCTGGCTCCGGAGACAACGGGAACGTATCCGAGCACTGCAATTCCGGGTGAGCAGTTCCGTGAGCCTATTTCGAACGCCCTTACCCTGAGCGACGGTACGAAAGTGTTCTTCCAAGGGCGCACTTTTAATTCTGCGTTTGAAGGGGAGGGCCCCTATCCGGATGATTGCCTGTTGGTGAACCGCATCTCGGCTTCTGACGTTGCGCAGTGTTCAACTGCTTGCGTCCAAGGTACCGAAGGAGATGATGGCATTAAATGGCTTTCGAAGCATGGCGTGTATGGTCAGAGCAATGCTGTTTTTGAGGCGAAACTCCTTGATGACAATACCGCGGTGTTGAGCCTACAAGGCTCCAACGATGCACCGAAGTGGTATGCCTGGATCGATCTTACCCAGGATAAGCTCATCGCCGAAGCGAAAACGGAAGCGTTCAATCCCGTCCTTCTGTCTTGCGGGGGTTCGTTGGTTGAAGCTCAGCGTTATTCGGCGGGAGTGATGCTTAAGAAGCTTGACGTTAAGGGCGATGGGGACTTGCAGACATCGTACGCGCTAATCTCGAGTGCTGATGGTGCTATGGACGCGGGCAATTCGAATTGTGTCGTCTACCGAGGAAATAATGGAGACACTCCTGGCTATAGGGTAAAGGTGCTTTCTCATGACGCGTTGAATGCACTGGATTTCTACGGAAACGTAGACGATGCTTTCAGCAATTCTGTTGCATTTTCGGATATCGATAGCATTTACGACTTTACTGCTGAAGATGCTGCCGCTCTTGATGCGATTGCGGTAACAGATAGCTCGATAGTGATGGCCGGCCGCGAAATCGATACTTCAGCTACCGGCGCGGCTCCTCTGGTTAGCACTTTGACGAAGTATTCGCTCGATGGGACTGAACTTTCGAAGTGCCAGTTTGCCAATAGAATCGATTCGGAAAGCGCCAAGGTTCGTCTTTTGACGGGAGAGGCGGGTAATGTGGTTGCCTGCCTGTACCCTGATTTCTTAGCGGGTCGATCAATGGAGCAAGCCTACGAGCTCGCATTCTTCGATTCGGACCTGAGCACGGTAAAGTACGGCGTTTCGTTCTGCGGTCCTAGTGGTTTTTGGAAGGGGACCAAGTACGTAAGCGTGGGTCTTAGTTCCTTTAGCTCTTCATGGGACAAAACCGACCAGGTACGCTATGACATCTACCAGGGCTTAAGCGCTGGAACCGATCCTGCTGGTCCCGACGTCCCTAACCCGAACCCGGGCTCGGGAGCCGGGTCGGGCGCGGACTCCAACGGGGGTAGCGGATCCGATTCCGGTGCTAACGGCGCCGCGCCTAGTGTTTCAGCCAAGACGGGCGATTCTGCTGTTGAGCTTGTTGCTGTGCTTGCTGCGTTGTGTTCGGCAACGGTTGCCGTTGCTGCGAAGAAGCGTCGTAGGACCACGCATAAATAGGTTTGTTTGCTATTGGTTTTTCTTTTAGGAAGAATTCCGATAGGGGAATAAGGAATAACCACGCTATCGGTTATACATATATCTGATAGCGTGGTATTCTCTACTGCGTATAAAAGCAACGCTTGGGTTCGCTTCATGCTGGGCCCGGGCGTTTTTTCGGAATATGGCCGGAAGGTCATCCGTTAAGGAGGTTGTTGAGTTGGTAAACGTAGAAGAGCTGCGCAAGGCTCCTATCGCCGTTCTGGGCGGTGGCGCTGTTGGTAAGACCTGTGGCGCCGATTGTGCGCTGGCGGGTCAGGAAGTTCGCATTTGCGACCTTGACCCGTTCTTCGACAAGGCACTGGGCACGGTAATGCGCACCGGCATCACCCTGCAGGACAAGGCACCGGGAACGCAGACCAAGTACGGTTTCCGCCGCATGGGCAAGGGCGAATTCGCCATGGCAACCAACTCTGTTGCCGAAGCCGTGAAGGGTGCCAAGCTCATTATCGTGGGCATTCCCTCCATCGCTCATGAAGTGTTCTTCCGCGAGCTTATCCCTGCGTTGGAAGACGGCCAGATCATCCACATCATCCCCGACAACTACGGCAGCCTGAAGCTGCGCAAGATGATGCGTGAAATGGGCTGCACCAAAAACGTTATCATCGGCGGTTGGTCGAGCGCTCCTTACGGCACGCGCGTAGACACCGAGGGTGGCGTTGCCAAGCCCACGTGCTCGCTGGTGTACCGCGCCATCACCCTGCGCGGCGCTGCGCTCCCCGCTAAGGACACCGAAGATTTCGTTGAAAGCTCCAAGGCACTGGGCTGCTTCGATGCCATCACCGAAGGTGACGGCGCCGTATGCGGCGATACCGTTATGGACATCGGCTTCTCTAACGTGAACCCCGTTATCCATGTTCCCGGCACCGTTCTGGGCGTTTCCACGATGGAAAACTTCGGCACTGTTCTTGATAAGAACATCCACGACTACTCCATCTACTCCCATTCCTTCTGCCCCTCCATTTCCGAGGTTCAGTACCAGTTCTACAACGAGGAAATTGCCTTGGCAGAGGCTATGGGCGTTGGCATTCAGCCGTTCAAGAAGGAAGTGTTCTACCAGCGTACTAGCGTTCTGGGCGAAGAGTACATGGGCGAAGGCTGCATCGTTCCCTTCGAAGAGCAGTGGGAAGTTGGCTTTGCCACCGGCCCGTTCACCATCAAGAACCGCTACGTTACCGAAGACGTTCCTGTTGGCTGCCATGTGTACCATGAGCTGGGCAAGAAGTTCGGCGTACCTACGCCCATCATCGACTCGATGATTGTTCTGGGTGGCGTTATGAACAAGACCAACTTCTTCGAAACCGGCCTGACGCTCGAAGAGCTGGGCATTGGTCACATGACGAAGGAACAGATGCAGGCTTACCTGCGCGAGGGCGAATACGTTGCCCCCGAAGGCGAGTAAATGAGCAACTGGAAAAGCGCGTATGGCGCGCTTGAAACGCAGGCGGAGGTTCGTGGCACCCACGGGCTTCCGCCCCGTAGTTTCTCGGGGCAGGTGCTGGGCATTATTGCGGTGAAGCTTGATTATCCGAAGCTTCCCGGCAACGTTGCCAATGCGTGCACGTTCAACTACCCCGTGTGCTATGAAGTGGTTGATTTCGAGATTGAGCAGCTGTTTGCGGGCGACCCTGCCATCAAGCAGATGATCATCGACGCTGCAAAGAAACTGGAGGCGCAGGGCGTGCGCGCCATCATCGGAGCATGCGGGTACTTTGCTCATTTCCAGAAAGATGTGGCGGCGGCCGTTGATGTGCCGGTGTTCATGTCGAGCTTGTGCCAGCTGCCCACCATCAAGGCGGGCTTTGCCCAAAACGGCAGTATTGCCGTGTTTGCAGCTGATGGTTCCAGCTTAAATGATGAACTGCTTGCCCAGGTGGGAAGCAGCACCGAGAGGCTTGTTATTCAGAATGTGGGTGACATGGAAAGCTTTGCACCCATCCGCTGGGGCAAGTACGAGCTGGACAACGGCAAGCTGACTGACGATCTGTGCGCATTGGCGCAGAAGGTATGCGCCGAGCATCCCGATATCAAGGCCATCTTGTTGGAATGCAGCGACTTGCCACCGTATGCTGCGGCAATCCAGAAAGCTACCGGTTTGCCGGTGTTCGACTTCATCACGCTGGCGAACTGGGTTGCCAGCGCGGTGGTGCAGAAAACCTATACCGGTTGGTTCTAGTAACGGCAGTACGTTTACCGGCAGCCAATCGCATGACAGCAGCAGGCCCCCGCTTCACTACGAAGCGGGGGCCTGCTTGCGTTAAGTGGCCACGGGAGGTGTCTCGACTGCTTTCTTAATTTGTGGGAGGGTAGCTTTCTTGGATGCGGCGACGTGCCGGGAAAAGCGCTATTGAAGCGGGATGGACTGGTAAATGTGCCCCGTGGTGAGTTCCGCCCAAGGATACTGCGCCATGTACTGGCCGCGGTATTGGTTCACGGTTGCCTGGTCGCCTTTCAGGAAGCGATAGTAGTCGCATTCCACGTTTTCGGGCACTAGGGCAATTTCATCGCGCCCGCGCATGATAACGTCTTGGGCGCCTACGGCAGCAAGCGTGCTGCGCAAGTCGCTGATAAGGTTGCGCACCTGGGCACGGCGCGAAGGCGTGCGCGAGCCGTCTTCCCACAAGATGGAAATCAGCTCGCCCACTGAACAGCGCGAGCCGTGCCGGTCAACCAAATAGGCCAAAAGCTCTTTGGTTTTGCTGCGCTTGAAACGCACCGGCTCGCCCTTGAAGAACACGTCGAAGTTTCCGAAGCAGTGGATTTCGAGCTTTTCAGACGTGCCCTTTGGTTTTGTGACAGGATGGCGCAGGTTTGCCAGCGCCTTGCCCACGTTTTCCTCAGTGGCGGGCTTCAGCAGGTAGCCGCTGGGGAACAGGCCATGTGCTTCCAGGGCGTATTCGGAGTGGGCGGTAACGAACACGATATTCGTTTCGGGGTACCGCTCCTTCATTATTCGGGCCAGCTCCAGCCCGCCGCCACCGGGCATTTCAATGTCAAGGAACGCAACGTTAGGTTCGCATTCCTCGGCGCGTTCCAGCGCTTCGTTGGCGGAGTGCGCCATCAAGCAGGTTCCCTCGGGGTCGAGTGAGGCCATGATGCGCTTCATTGCATCGAGGGCAAGTTGTTTATCGTCTACCGCTAAAGTGATCATGGTTTCCTAACATAGAGGGATGGTTATGGCGGCACGTGTGCCTGCCGGGCTGGAGGTAAGGGATAGGGTGCCGTTGCATAGAAGGTCAAGGCGCGTGCGCACGTTGTCGAGCGCGATGCCCAGCCCGTTGCTTTCCTCGGACGTGAAGCCCGAGCCGTTGTCTTCCACTGAAATGTGATAGCCCGATGGGTCTTCCCACGAGGCGATGCGGATAAGTCCGTTTTTCGAAGAGCCTATGCCGTGGCGCACGGCGTTTTCAACCAGGGGCTGCACAGTAAGGGCGGGGATCCGAAAGTCTTGGCAGGTTATGTCCCACACAACCTTAAACGAGCCGGCGGTATCGATCTGTTCAAGCTTCAAGTACGCCTTCACATGGGCTATTTCCTGCGCGAAGGGCACCATGTCTTTGCTCCCGGCAACATCAAGGCTGCCGCGCAGGAAGTCAGAGAACAGCTCTATCGCCTTCGCGGCGCGTGCTGGGTCCTTCACGCACAGTTCACGTACCGTTTGCAGGGAATTGAACATGAAGTGCGAGGTTATCTGGCTGGAAAGCATGCGCGACTGGCTTTCTGCCAGCTCGAGCTTTTTGGCAGTAAGCTCCTGTTCCTGCTTTTCCTGCATGGCCGCATAGGCAAGCAGCAGAGAAAGCGCCACGGCAGGGTAGACGAACATAAGCGTGGGCCAGCAGTATTCAAGGGCGAGGCTGATGCACGGCAGGGCCATCATCGACACCCAAACCTCGAATGCGGTAAGGCGCTTGCCTTTTTCAGCCTGGGCAAGGGTCAAGGGCAGGGAAAGCACTATCTGCGCGGCGAACAGCGCTTCGGTGAGGCAATCGAGCGGCCCCCAGGTGAACGTGTTGCTTGCGTCGATGGTGAACAGGATGCCGGTTTGAAGGTTGACAAGGGGCAAGATAGCGTTCACCGCGCCGCAGACAACGATGGCGCCGGTAAGCGCCTTGGCGAAAAGCGGCACCGGCTTTGGCTTTCTCAGAAACTCGCCGCATGCTGCGATGACGAACGCGGTGTAGGCTGCTGCTCCGAAAAAGTACGTAGTGAAGTTGCTTGCCTGGGTAAGGAGTACCATTCCCTCGGTGCTGGTGAGCGTCCATGAAAGCAGGTCGCCCAGGGTGTTCACCGCATGGAGCGTGGTGGCGGCAAGCAAAAGCGCCCACTGTTTGCTGTGTCCCTTCGTTTTCAGCAGTATCACGATAAGAACCAGGGTTAGCAGCAGCGCCAGCGTTTCAATGGTTATGTTGATGGTTTGGCAATGCACAAGGCTCTCTTTCGTGGGTTTGATGGGGAGGGGGGTATAGTGAAGTGCGCTTATACGATAATACGCTAATAATCCCAGTAAAACCGCTGATAACAGGGGCTTTTATTTGATGCGCTTCTGATGCGCTTCAACCATGAAGGTAAGGGGAGGGAAAGGGGAAAGGCATGGCAGACACGCAAACCGAAGAACAGGAAGTGTACTACCACGGTGCATTCGACCGAGCTCGCCTGAAAACATGGGCGTTCTGGCGCAACATGGCAATTCACTTCTCGCTATGCAGTGTGGTGGGCCATTGGCTCGAAATTCCCTGGTGCATTTTCTGCCTGTACGTGTTCGGCATTTACGATCCGAATTCCATGGTATGGGTCAATCCGTTCTACCCCTTCATGGTGTACGGCGTGGGCGCCGTGGTATGCGTGATATTCCTGACGCCGCTTAAAGACAGGATGCTGCGCAAACGCAAGACGAAGTTCGGGGCGGGCCTGGAATTCTACGTGGTGTGCGTGCTTGCTTGCATGGTGATGGAAGTTGGCATGGGACTTTTGATGAACCAGCCCGACGCAGCCGGCGTGTACCCCTTGTGGGACAATTCCCGTTTGCCCTTCAACATTCTTCAGCAGGCATGGTTGCCCAACGATTTGCTGCTAGGCGCCTGTGCCCTTATCTATACCTGGTTTGCCTATCCGCTGGTGGAACGCTTGATGGCGCGCCCGCACCCCAAGGTGATGGATGTGCTTGCCCTGGTGGTGGTTGTCGGGTTCATCGCCTTGAGCGTAGTGCAGTACACCACGTACCTTTAATCGAGGTGTTGCGGCTTTCGCTGCTTGCAGCTGGATTCTCCATACGAAAGGGTATTGCGGTTTGCCTGCGGCGCTCGGTGTTTGCTCAGGTGCGGAATACGGGCTTGCGATGGGCTCACACTGTTTCTTTGCTTCTGGCATCCGATGCAGAGCAATCGTGCCCTATTACCGGCCGTCCTTACTTTCGTTTGAGAAGGCAAGCAGTTTCGGCAGGGCGAATTCCTTGAACGATTTTACGGCGGGCGTTTGCTCGTCTTCGGCAATCGATGCCAGCCCAATGTCCACTTTGCTTGGTGGATCAACCGGCAGCGCAACCAGTTCGTTTGGCGCGCTGGCAAGATGGATGGTGTTCATGAGCGTTACCCCAAGGCCTGCCGCCACCAGCTGAAACGCGGCGCTCACATCATGGACGGTGAACTGGATGTTCGGCTGTATGCCACATCGTTTCAGTGCGCGCGAGTTGTCGGTTTCCTCGTTGGGGAAAATAAGGATGTAGGGCTCTTCTTCCAAGCATTGCAGGGGGAAGGAGTTGGCGTTGGCACGCGGATTGCTTTTGTCCAGCAACGCCACGATGGCATCTTCAACCAGAGGCATCCACCAGTGGTTCCCGCCTCGTTCGCTCATGATGCACAGATCAACCTCGTGGTTCTGCAGCATCTTCAGCAGATGGGAGCTTGATGCTTGGGAAAGGTCAATCGTAATGTCGGGGTATTGGCCTTTAAACGCCGCGATAATGTGGGCTAAGGGTCCGTAGAACTCGGGGTAGGCGCACCCAACGCGCACCGAGCCCGTTTCCATTCCGCAGATGCGGTTGGCGCTTTGCCGGCATACTTCGGCTGCGTGGACTACTTGGCGGATGGATGGCAGCATCGCTTCGCATTCGGGGGTGGGTGCAACTCCCGACTTTCCGCGGAAAAGCAAAGGAAACCCGAGCTCAGATTCGAGCGTTGTCATCATGCGGCTGATTCCGGAAGGCGTGTAGCCCAGCTGGGCTGCGGCAACGCTTAGATTGCCTACTTCGAGCGCCTTAAGCAGAGCGGCGCATTTTACGGTGTCCAACGGGCCGACCTCCCCTTTGCCATGTGAGCTGGTTTCTATCCTTGCGATTTTATCAACGATATCGTGAGTGATTACCGCTTTAATCAATAATCGAACAATCATATCCTGAATGCCGCGAGAAAGGCGGTATTCATGACGGTTCGTTCTGCCCAGATGCTTTTTGCGGCGGTTATTGCCACAAGGGCAACGGCATATTTGTTCAGCACCCTGCTTTTGCAGGAAATGGGTCCTTTTATGCTCATGGGGCTGCGTTTTTTGCTTGCTTTCGCAATCCTTTTCCTGGTGTTTTTCCGCAGGATGCTGAAGCTGAACCGCAGGGTAGTGTGGCAAGGCGCGGTTCTGGGGTTGATCTTCTTCATCGTCATGACTGCCGAGCTGAATGCCCTTACGCTTACCTCGTCTTCCAAGGTTTCGTTTTTGGAGAACCTGGCATTGGTTATGGTACCCCTGTTCGCGGCACTTGCCGCGCGTAGGGCGCCGGTGTTGAAGGATATGCTGGCGGCGGTTGTCGCCATTGTGGGTGTTGGCTTTCTTACGCTGGTGGGCACTCAGGCGGGCTTCGATTGGGGTGAAGGTTTGGCGTTGATCGCCGCGGTGTTCTATGCTCTGGTTATCTTGGCAACCGACAGGTTCTCCAGCGAAAGCGATGGAATAGCCCTGGGCGTTCTGCAAATGGGCTTTATGGGACTTTTCGGTGCTGTTGCCGCAGCGTTTACCGAAGTGCCTGCCTTGCTGCAGACTCCTGTCGAATGGGGTTACCTGGCCGTATTGGTTTTGGTGTGCTCGGGCTTTGGCTTCACCTTCCAGCCGGTTGCGCAGCGCTACCTGCCGCCCGAACGTGCCAGCATCCTTCTTGCCTTGAACCCTTTCATTGCAGGGCTGCTTGGCGTAGTGGTGCTGGGCGAGCCTTTTGGGCCACAAACGCTTGCCGGCATGGCGCTTATCGTGTGCGCCATCGTGATTTCGTCGTTGAACGTGGAAATGCCGCTGCGGCTTCGCGCGCACGGCGGGAAGCGTTCCGACAGCTAGTGGCTGTTGCGCATCGTCATCGTATCGGCTGCACCGTACAGTTGTTGCCCGCTTTTGCCTTTCACCTGATAGACTGGTGATATCCAATGAAATGCGCGGGGGCGCAAGGGAGGGGTTTGGCGATGTCGGCTGAATTGGTAAACGGGCTGTCGTACGAGCAGCGGGAAATGGCCGAGGGGCTTCTTCGATTCGTTGAAGATTCGCCGAGCATGTTCCATACGGTGGCGGCTATTCGCTCCCGTTTTGATGCTGCGGGTTTTACCTACCTGCCTGAAGCCAAGGCGTGGAATTGCAAGCCAAGCGGCCGGTATTACACGGTGCGCAACAACTCCAGCATCATCGCTTTCAAGATTGGCGCCGAGGTAGCAGATAGCTATCACTTCCAAGTGGCGGCATCGCATTCCGATTCGCCGACGTTCAAGGTGAAGGCGCATGCCGAGCTCGACGGCCCAGCCGGTTATAAACGCATGAATGTCGAGGCATACGGCGGCATGATCGACTACACCTGGTTCGACCGGCCCCTTTCGGTGGCGGGCCGCGTGATGGTCGAAACGGAAAACCGCATCGAAAGCATCTTGCTTTCCCTTGACCGCGATATCGCCCTTATCCCCAGCGTTGCCATCCATATGGATCATGGCGTGAACAGCGGTTTTGCGCCGAATCGCCGTATCGACTTGTGCCCAGTGGTTTCCTCGGGCAAGCTTTCAGGCGAGACGTTCGACACGTTTTTGGCCGATGAGCTGGGCGTGCATCCCGATCAGATCATGGGCCGCGATCTGTATCTGGTTAACAGGCAGAAGCCAGTGATCTGGGGCGCGGCCGATGAGTTCATTTCCGCACCGCGTCTGGACGATTTGATGTGCGCGTATGCCTCGCTTGAAGCGTTTGTGCGCAGCTCGAACGAAGCATGCGTTTCGGTGTACTGCTGCTTCGACAATGAAGAGGTTGGCTCGAATACCAAGCAGGGCGCTATGTCTACGTTCTTGCCCGACGTGCTGAAGCGCCTGAACGCATCACTTGGTATGGGTGAAGAGGCTTATTACCGCGCTTTGGCTGCTTCTATGCTGGTGAGCTGCGATAATGCTCATGCCGTCCACCCCAACCATCCCGAAAAGAGCGACGAAGGCAACCGTGCCTTCCTGAATAAAGGCATTGTGGTAAAAGAAGCTGCCAACCAGAAGTATTGCACTGATGCTTTCAGTCACGCGGCGTTTTGTGCGGTGTGCAAGAACGCCGGCGTGCCGTACCAGCGCTTTGCGAACCGCAGCGACATGGCGGGCGGTTCTACGTTGGGCAACCTTTCCAATATCCAGGCAAGCATGCATGGCGTTGATGTGGGTTGTCCGCAGCTTGCCATGCATTCGGCTTACGAGACCGCCGGTTCGCGCGATGTGATGCATGCTGTCCGTGCGCTTTTGGCGTTCTACGATGCCGACATCCAGATTGCGGGTGCCGACTGCGCAACATTGGGGTAGGTGTAGGGCTTCAAGGCGCGCCTGCGCCCTTTCGTGCGCTTGGCGTTGGGACGACATCTGCGGTTCCGAAAAAGAGTCGCTCTTCTTTGGGCGCTTTGCGTTGTCATGCTGGTTTGCCGCAGAATAACGCGGCTTTACGCAGAAAATTTTCAATTCTGGACGATTCGAGCATCAATAAGCCGCCAATTGGGCGTGCAACCGGGGCTCTGCTCTGTTTTCGATGCTTCTTTTGCCTTGGCATTGTCCGTAATCGAAAAAAATGCAAAACCTTGTTGTTTATTGTTGCGGTATTGGGTTTTGACGAAATCTGCCATTTGACAAGGGGTTTACACTCGTACCGAAATCTATTTCGTCTGGAGTGTTTGCTTGTGCCTTGGATTTTAGCCGCCGTTGCATCGGCGTTTTTTGCGGGTATAACCTCGATTTTGGCCAAATGCGGCCTTTCCAAAACCGATTCCGATGTTGCTACGGCGTTGCGCACGTTGGTGGTGCTGGTGTTCGCCTGGATTATGGTTGCCGTGGTTGGCTCGGCATCTACCATTGGCAGCATCACCCCCTGGTCGTGGCTGTTCTTGTCATTATCGGGTTTGGCAACGGGTGGTTCGTGGATCTGCTATTTCAAGGCGCTTTCCTTGGGCGATGTTAACAAGGTCGTTCCTATCGACAAATCCAGCACTATCATGGCTGTGCTGCTTGCCATCGTGCTGTTCGGTGAAACCAGCCATTTGGCGGTGAAGCTCATCGGCACTGCGGTTATTGCGGTGGGCACTTTCATGATGATCGAGAAAAAACAGGGTGAAGCAGGCCAGCAAAGCCGTGCCTGGTTAGTGTATGCGTTGCTTTCCGCGGTGTTCGCCGCGCTTACCTCGGTGTTGGCGAAAGTGGGTATCGATGGCGTTGAGTCTAACTTGGCCACAGCCATCCGCACGTGCTTTGTGTTGGTTATGGCGTGGGCCATCGTGGTAGGGAAGGGCAAGCTTTCCAGTGTGCGTCATGTTGACGGCAGGGAACTGGGCTTTTTGGTTGCCTCGGGCATCGCAACAGGTGCCTCGTGGCTGTTCTTCTACTATGCCATTCAGATGGGTCAGGTGAGCGTTGTGGTGCAGATCGACAAGCTTTCCATCCTCATCTCTATCGCATTTGCCTGGATCGTGTTCAAGGAACGGCTGACGAAACGGTCGGCTGCGGGCTTGGCGCTTATTGTAGCGGGCACTTTGGCGATGGGCATTTGGACCTGATACAAAAAGGTGCTCAAAGGGGACTGTGTTCCATTTGGCAAAAAAGAGCCCAAAAGTACGAACCGACTGGGGGTGCCGGGCTCTTTCTGCATCGAAATGCCTGATAGATGATGCATTTTGATGCTCCACTGGCTTGAACAGCGATATTGCTCGTACTTTTAAGGAAAAAATGCCACTGGAACCCACATTGTTGGTTTGAATCCCAGTGGCTTTAGTTCGAAGCGCGTCCAAGGGGAACGGTCTCCTTGGACGCGCTTGCGTGTTATTGGATTGCGTCGTATTCGCGCAAGATCTTGCCCAAATCGGTGTCGCTGATTTTCTTGAGCATCAAGTCGAGTGCGGCTTTCTCGATGAAGGGCATGGCCATGTCGGTTATGGGCTTGCCGTCGCGCAGCTTCACGCTAGCCATAAGCAGGTCGCGTACATCGAACGTGCTGCCCCATACCTCAGGCACGCCGCGATCCACATCGCACAGCGTGTACACCGCTTCCATGCCGGTACGCATGGAGTACTCAGTGGTGAAGATGGTGTCGCGCGGCGTTTCGGCGAACTGTCCCAAGAAGGCGAAATTCACGGCGCCATCGGGCACCACATCGGGGCGGTCGCCCGCGGCGCGCGGCATGAAGAACGCGGTGATGTAGGGCATCATAACGGGAACCGTGTTGGCGTGGTTGTGCGCCAAGTCGGCGATTTCCTCTTCCGGCACACCCATCTGCCAGAGCCATTCTTGGCAGATTTCCTCGCCCGTGCACTTGGTCATGGGCTTCTTCACGTAGTTGCCTTCTTCATCGGGGAACAGGCCGTACACCCATACGCACAGTTGGTTGGAAGGCTGGTTGCGGAACTGCTGCTGGCGGTTAAGCGTCCAGCTCATAAGCCAGTTCGAATCGCGGCAGGTGACGATGCCGCCCGTTACAACGTGGCCGGTGAACGGGTCACGCTTGCAGATCTTCTCGATATAGGGTGGGATGGCGTCGTCGAGGGTGGTTACCGTGGCGCTCATCCACTTGCTCTTCTGCGGTTGGCCGCAGAACACGTCGGGGTGGCCGAAGCTCGGGTCTTGGGCAGCTATGCGACGCCACAAATCCCAGCCGTTGCCCGGTTCGATAAGCGGGTTCCATGCGGCCGCTTTCGTTTGCGAACCCATGGTGGAACTCTCGACGCAGCCGCCGTTCGTCACGAACACCAGGTCGTTTTCGGTGAGGTCGATGGTTGTTGTCTCGCCCTTGTGGCTGGTGGTTATGCTGGTTGCCACCTTTTTCGTGGGCGTGCTGTAGGGGTTGCGCTTGAAATGTGCCTGCTGAATGCGCTGGATGGTGTCTTGTCCAGTGCCGGTAACGGCGCGCGCAGGGCCGGGCTCTGCGTAGGTTTCGAATTGGATATCTTCCACCTTGGTGTTCAGGTGGAATTGCACGCCCGCTTTCTGTAGGTATTCCACCATGGGCAGGATCATCGATTCGTACTGGTTGTAGCGCGTGAAGCGTAGTGCGCTGAAGTCGGGCAGACCGGCGATATGGTGGATGTAGCGCTTGATGTAGAGCTTCATTTCCAGGGCGCTGTGCCAGTTCTCGAAGGCGAACATGGTGCGCCAGTACAGCCAGAAGTTCGAGTTCAGCACCTCATCGTCGAAGAAATCGGTGATCGGGCGGTCGTACAACTCTTCATCGGGCGTGAAGAAGAGCTTCATGATTTCCATGGCCGCCTTGTCGGAGAGCCCGAACTTGCCATCAGTGTGGGCATCTTGACCGCGGTTCTCGGTGGCACGGCACAGCGAGTAGTTCGGGTCTTCCTTGTTTAGCCAATAGTACTCGTCAAGCACCGAAACGCCTGGCGTTTCGATTGAGGGAATGGAGCGAAGCAGGTCCCACATCACTTCGAAGTGGTTGTCCATTTCGCGGCCGCCGCGCATCACGTAGCCGATGCCGGGTATTTCGGCGCCATCGCAGGCACCGCCTGGAACAGCGTCCTTTTCCAGGATATGGATGTGGCTCGGCGGCATCTGCGCGTCGCGCACCAGGTAGCAGGCGGCGCTTAGGGCAGCCAATCCCGTGCCGATGATGTAGGCGCTTTTGCGCTCGATTCCTTCGGGCTTCTTCGGGCGGGCGAAGGCTTCGTAGTTTCCGCTGGAGTAATACATGAGGTCCCCTCTCATTGCATGCGGAACGGGAGGTAACGCCTGGTAGGGCGCCTTCCCGTTTAGGAATCTGTCCCTATATCTGCATTGTGCAAGGAGTGGTGTGTCTGCGCCATAAGCAGGAACGTGGTGTTGTTCAATTTCTTATCATTTGGCGCGGATTGTAAGGGATGCGGAGCTTGCTTGACAGGGTATCCGTGCGTGCAGTCGAGGGTCGTTTGCGATAGCGGCTAGGGGTGTTGCTGTTGCAATACAGGGCGAAGCTGGCTATCGCGCGAAGCGTTTGATGGCGGTGTCAATGGCGCCATCCAGAAGCTTGGCAACGTTGCTTACCAGGATCTGCGGCTCTACTGCCATGCCGCTCTCTATCCATTCGAGGGTCACGCCCGCCAATGCCTGCGCGTAGAAGTCGGCGATGAAGTTGCGGGCCCGCTCGCTTGCCCTGGTGCAGTTCGGCTGCGCTTCGATAACACCCAGTACCAGCCTTCTTACTGCGGGAAACAGAAACCGTTCCACGCGTTCCCTGCTCATTTCACGGTAGATGGTGGTGATGAACGCCTTGTTCTGCTGCACTTCGCTCAGCACGGCCAGGTAGCCTTCTTGCCAGGTTTCCACCGTTTGCGCTCCGTCGAGCACGCTGGCGGCATCTTCTTCCAGGCACCATTCCACCAGGTCGTAGATATCTTTGAAGTGGTAGTAGAAGGTCATGCGGCTGATGCCGCAGTCTTCGGTGATGTCGGCGATGGTGATTTTTGCCAGCGGTTTGGTTGCCAGAAGGCGCTTCAACGATTGTTCGAGGGCGCGTTTGGTTAAGGTGCTGCTCATTGCCGGTCCGATCTTTCGGGGTGGTGGTGCTTGCAGTTACGTTGGGAGCGCAGTGCATGCCGTAGCGTGAACTCGCAGGTGAGACTTAGCATAGCGCGGAAACTACGGAGAACAGTGCGCGCCTATGGGGTGTTTTACGAGGCGTTACGTTTATCCAGGTAGTGCATAAAGCGCTGGACGGCCAAGGGCACTACGGCGGTTTTTCGAGTGACAAACCCGAGCGTGCGGTAAAAATGCGGGCTCAGGGGCACTGCCACGATGCGATAAGGGGCGCGGGTGAGGATAAGGCTTGGCAGCACGCTCACGCCCAGCCCGGCTTCCACCATGCTCATCACGGCGTAGTCATCCCAGGTGGTGAAATGCGCTTGCGGTTTTTGTTTACATGTTTCGAATACTTCGGCCACTTCGTCGTTATCGTCTTGCTTCAGCTGGATAAACGCTTCCTGCGCCAGCAGTTCCGGGGAAAGGGATGCCTGATGCGCCAACGGGTGGGTTTCGGGCAGGATGGCCATAAGCTCGTCCTGTTCCAGCGGAAGAGCGTTGAACGCGCCTTCGACGGGCAAGCGCGTGAAGGCGCAATCGATGCGGCCGCTGTCCAATGCTTCTGCCAGCTGAGTGTAGTCGCCTAAAAACAGTTCGTAGTCGATACCGGGATAATCTGCCTGAAATGCGGCAACGATGCGAGGCAGCCAATGCGTGGCGATGCTGGAAATGGTACCGATGCGAATGGTGCCCGCTGAAAGGTTGTGGATGTTTTCCACCTGAGTGCGAAATTCGCTTTCCGCTTGGCAGATTGCCTTGGCTGCGGGTAGAAGCTGCTGACCCACATTGGTAAGGCGCACCCCCGCCCGGGAACGTTCGAACAGCTGCACGTCCCATTCGCGTTCCAGTTCGGCAACAAGACGACTTACTGCCGACTGGGAATAGCCGAGCGCTTGCGCTGCTTCGGTGAAGCTGAGCGAATGCGCCACAGTAAGGTAGGCCCTGTAGCGTTGGATTTGCCCATCCATTCTTGCTCCTATCTGCCAGTATGCAAAATAAAGATGTAAAGCATTATAAACATGCAAAACAAGAATACAGTAGGAAGGCATAGCCTTAATCCAACAGTTTTTCAATCAAACGAATAGGGAAGGATTCTACGGATATGCGTAAGGCCTACATGCAGTATTTCGCTGCATTGCTGTTGTTCGGATCGAACGGGCTTCTGGTAAGCGCCATCAACTTGCCTAGCAGCGAAATCGTGTTCTTGCGCACGTTGCTGGGGTCGGGCGTGTTGTTCGCTGCTGTGGCCGTTTTGAAGCCGGCGAAGCTTGGCAGGTGCGATGCGCTGTTCGTTATTGGATCGGGTATTGCCATGGGGGCAAGCTGGACGGTTCAGTACGAAGCGTACCGGTTTATCGGAGTTGGCATTTCTTCGCTGGTGTACTGCTTGGGGCCGGTTCTTATCGTGGCGCTTGCGCCGCGTGCATTGGGCGAGCAGCCCAGTAGTGCCCATAAACTTGGCTTGGCGGTTGTGCTGGTGGGTGTTCTGCTGATCAACGGCCAGGCACTCAGCTCGGGAGCTTCGCTTCTGGGTGTGGTGTGTGCGCTTGCCACGGTGGCGGCCTATGTGGTGATGGTGATGCTCATCAAGCGAGCAAAGGATACCTGCGGCGTGCGGGGGCCGGCGGTGCAGATGCTGGCAGCGTGCGCGTTTGCTTTTGTGGCAAGCGTGGTGATTCAAGGTGCCGGCGTTGAGCAGATGGCGGTGCCCGCTGCATCCGACGTGCTTCCTTTGCTGATGTTCGGCCTGGTGAATGGCGGTATCTGCTGTTACTGGTACTTCAATTCCATCAGCAAATTGCCCGCTCAGTCGGTTGCGGTGTGCGATTACTTGGAGCCGCTTTCCGCGCTGGTGCTTTCTTCGTTGGTATTGGGCGAAACGTTGGGGGGCCTGCAGGTGCTGGGCGCCGTGTTGGTGTTTGCCGGGGCGGTGGGGTCTGAGGTGCTTGCGCACGTGCGTCCGGGCACAGGGTTGCTTTGGCGCGTTAAAAATCGGGAGTGATTTGGCAAATAAGACCCGAAAAGCACGAATGGATCCAGCTGTTGCGCTCCAAGTGAGCAGAAATGCCAGGCTGCTTGGGTGAATCGGCTGGTATTTGAAGGCTTGACTCTTCTGAGTCGTGCTTGAGGGGCAAAATTTGCCATCGGGATACCCGGTTTTGACGCAGGCGTCCCGATGGCTTCTTAATACGTTGCTGGATTGTTTGCTACGACGTGCTTGGGGCGGAAAGGTCGTACACCGTTACGCCGTCGATGACTTGGGCTTCGAAGTTGGCGGAAACCCATTCGGCGATTTCCGATGCGGCTTCCGACCCGCCCATTTGGCCGCCGCCCATGCCATCGCTGGAAATGTAGTAGCGAACCAGGCCTTCTTCTACGAAGCTCTTGAATTCGTCGAGCGTAGGGGCGGGGTCCGAGCCGTTGAACCCGCCGATGGCCATGATGGGCAGTTCGCTTGCCAGTTGGTAGCCGGCGGCGTTCTGCGAACCTGTTGTAGCGGCAGCCCAACGGTACTCGCTGGCGTTTTCCCGTAGAAGCGCGGTGAGCTCTTGGCTTGTTGATTCGCCGCCAAGCATGTTGTTGCCACTGCCTCCTGGACCGTTTTGTGCGGGTTGGTTCCCGCCGGGTTGTGGGTCGGATGGGTCACTGGGGGCAGTTGCTGCGGCTGCGCCTTTTTCGTTCGGCTGGCTTTTGCTGCCATCATCGCTTTTTTTCGCATTGGGCTGTTCACCTGCGGTATCGGGCCGGGCTGAATTGCTCGACTCTGTTTGGGTGGCTGAATCTTCGGCAGCACTTGGGGCGTTGGTAGCTGCGGTGCTGTTGTCGGGATTGCCCTCACCTGGTGTGCCGCCCATGCCGCCTTCGGTGCTGGGACCTGCGGTTACGATGCTGCCATGGTGACCGGCGGCAATGGTGCAGCCCGTCCAGGCGATGGGCGCGGTCATAAGCGTTGCCAAGGCAACGGCAACGGCGATTCTCATGCCCTTGCGCGATGCGCGCGCCGCCCTGGCGCTGGGGTTTTCGCCATGTCCGAGTAAGGCGCATATCAAACCCAAGGCTGCAGCGCCTGTGCCTGCCACCACGATGACGTAGGCAAGCCATGTTTGCCAACCCGATTGCTGTATCAGGGAAAAGGCCCACACGGCACTGAGTGCAACAAGCAGTGCCGCCGTGATTTTTGCGGTAACGTGGCTTCGGAGCTCCCAGAGCCCCTGCAAACATACGGCTGCCATCGTGGCAACGGCAGGGGCAAGCGCTACCGTGTAGTACTGATGGAAGATGCCCGCCATGAAGCTGAACACGAGCCACGTAACGGCAAGCCAACATCCGAACACGGAAACGAAGGCGTATCTCATGCGGACAAGGTTGCTTCTGTGCGTAAAGGCGCCGTCTGCGTTGCGGATTGCGCTTTGGTTGATGGTGCATGCCGTGTCTGTTTCGGCTGGTTCGAAAGCGGTGTGATTCTGGGCTGTGCAATAGGCGGTGCTGCGCTTTTTCAAGGCGTACGTGGCAATAATCCCAATCACGATGCCGGCAAACGCCAGCAGCGCAAGCCATGTTATCTGATCGTTGAACCCGCTGCTGAACAGGCGAAATATCCCTGTTTCTCCCCACATGCCACCTTGGGCGGTGCCGTCGGTGGCGCCAGGCACCACCGAACCGGTTTCGTTGCCGGTCAGGCGCCCCAAGCCGTTGTAGCCGAACGTGAGCTCGAGGAAGGAATCGGTTTGCGAACCGCCGAAGTAAGGCCGTGCCCCTGAAGGCACCAGCACGGTGAGCAGAACCCACCAACCGGCGGATACTGCCATGGCACCCAACGCGCAAGCGGCATCAATGAATTTGCGGCGCAAGGAAACGGGCGAAAACGCGAACAGTGCCACAGCGAAGCCCGGCAAAACCAGAAACACCTGCAGTTGCTTGGTTAGAAATCCCAAGCCAATAAGCGCGCCCGCCGCAACAAACCAAAGGCTACGACGGCGGTTGCCCGAAAGCGTGTTTTCATGTTCTAGCCCTCGCAACAGGCAGCCTGAAGTGCCAAGCATCAGCAGAATCAGCAGGGCATCGGGATTGTTGAAGCGGAACATCAGCGCTGCAACGGGAGTAAAGGTGAATACGAGCCCTGCGGCAACGCCGGCCCAATTTCCCCAATAACGGCGGGTGATGGCGTAGCACAGGTATGTGCATGCGATGCCCATCAAGGCTTGGGGCAACAGGATGGAAAACGAGCTTAAGCCCAGCAAGCGCACTGAAAGCGCCATGACCCATAACGAGGCAGGCGGTTTGTCTACCGTGATGGCGTTGCCGGCGTCGAGCGATCCCCACAGGAACGCCTCCCAGTTTTGTGAACCTGCCTGGGCGGCGGCGCTGTAGAACTCGTTGGCGTATCCTGAGGCATCAAGATTCCACAGGAACACGAAGCATGAAGTTGCCATCAGTGCGCAAAGCGCCAACCAATCGGTACGGGTGCGGGGTGGCGTGAAGGGGCCTGCCTTCGGCTGATGATGGTTTCGTTCCGAAAAAGCTGAACGGTTCATCGGCACTCAGCCGCCTTGGTCGTGGTGCTGGAATGGCTGATGCTTTGTTCGCTACCGCAGTTCAAAGCTGCATTTGCTTTTTGTGCTCCCGGTTGCTTACTTGAGGAGCTTTGGGCATGTCGCGCACCGTGCGCATGTGCTTTCGGCGGCGTTTTCCCACCTTGCTGTTCCTCTGCTTTCAGGCGGCGCATGCCGGCCAGGTCCTTGCGCACGGTATCAACGATGTGCACGGTTGAGCTGGGGTCTTCCTTCCACCGTACGGGAAATTCGTTCATGGCGATGCCCATGCGCTCGGCCAGCACCAAAAGCTCGGTGTCGAAGAACCATTCGTTGTCTTCGACGCAGGGAAGCAGGGCATGGGCGGCTTCCGCGCTTAGTGCCTTGAAACCACATTGGGCATCGTGGAAGCTAACGCCCAAGTAGTTTTGCAGCATGCAATTGTAGGTGCGGGAAATGAACTCGCGTTTGGGGCAGCGCTCCACCTGCGATTGCGCCATCAGGCGCGAGCCGAACGAGATGTCAACTTCACCATCCAAAATAGGCCGAAGAAGCTCAGGCGTTTGCAAGATGTCGGTGGAAAGGTCCACGTCCATATATGCCAGTGCGCGCGCCTGCGAGCTGAGCCATGCGGTTTTCAATGCACGCCCGCGTCCTTTTTCAGGGATGCGGATGGCGCGCACGTAGGTGGGGAAAGCTTCGGCCAGGCTGCAGGCAAGGTTCCAGGTTTTGTCGCTGCTGGCATTGTCGGCGATTACCGC
This sequence comes from uncultured Eggerthella sp., assembly GCA_958431815.1. Classification (GTDB taxonomy): domain Bacteria; phylum Actinomycetota; class Coriobacteriia; order Coriobacteriales; family Eggerthellaceae; genus Anaerotardibacter. Next base: position 120,688 of record CAUASB010000005.1, read on the forward strand.
TTGAGCCATGATGGGCTCGGGCAGAAGCTCCAGTGCTTTCAGCTGTTCTACCAGGATCATGATGGAAGAGCCAAGCTCAACCTCTTCGTTGTATACGGGAATCACGATGTCGGCGTCGATTGCCTGCGGTTTTCCGGCGAATATCGCCTGTTCGGGGGTGAAGTTGCCCTTGATGGCAACATGGTGCACGGTGGGGTAGGCGGTGCTCATGACTGCTCCTTTCTGGGGGGGGGTACTCGAAAGGTCGGTTCCCTTCGGACGTTTGGGTGCCAAGGCGGTTAGATGATCTGGCTGCTGGTTTCGGTGGCGCTTACGCTTGTGCCCTTGGATGCGGAGGCGTCGTTGCTTTGGGTTGAGCTGCTGTTTGATGCGCTGTCACCTGATACGTTGCTGCCTGTTGTGCTGCTGTCGGAAGTGCCGCTGTTTGACGAACCCGCATCGCCGCTGGGCGCGCTTGGTGCGTTTCCGCCTGCCGAATTGCTGGGGCTACCCTGCGCGTTTCCCGTGGGTCCCGATGCGGCCGCCCCGCCACTCGCTCCATTGGGGGCGCCGCCCTGACCACCGGGTTGCTGCATGGCCGTTTGTCCGCTTCCTGCTTGCGAGCTTCCTGCCGCGTTGGAAAGCCCGCCGCCCACGACGCCGCCGAACATGCCGCATACCAGCGAAAGAGCGCAGGTCAGTGCGATAAGCTGCTTTTTTGTTTTAGGTTGGGCGGCCGCGGCGTCGTTGCTAGAGCGGGCGGCCGCTGCCGTGCATCCCTCGTCGGCGGGGCCCGAAGCTGTCCATTGGCCGTGGGCAGCGTAGGCGGCGCTGGTACCAAACGCTTGGCCTGCCCCTTGGTCGAAAGATGGTTGCTGCTGGCCTGCCGACGGGCCGAAAACGCTTGTTTGCTCGATGCCGTTCTGTTGTGCTTTAGCGGCATTGATGCGAGGCTCGTTGTTTTCGTTGCTGTTCATCGGATGCTCCTTTCGCGCGGTTCTGCTTGGGCGGAAAAGCGAACGCCGTGCCGAAGGAATCCCTTCGCCAAGTTGCAACAAGGGGTTCGCCTCTCGCCCTTCGAAGTGCGGTTTGCTTGCGGCTAGTTGTATCGCGGGCTGGCATGCAAAATGCCCAAAAGGAGCAATCTTAAAGTTGCACTAAGGCTTCACCTGGTGTTTTATGGTTTCCCTTAGCTTTGCTTTAAGGTTGGGTTAAGGCGGCTGCGGTATTATCGGGGCGTAAGGAAGTTGCCCATTCGCCCGCTTTCCGAGGCAGGGCCGGGCATGAAACGCATGGCAAGGCTGAACGCATGAAAGTATTGTTTGCAGAAGACGAACGCGCGCTGTCGCACGCGCTTACCACCATTTTGGAGCGCTGCTCGTACGAGGTTGATGCGGTGTTCGATGGCGCGTCGGCCTTGGACTGCCTATTAGATAGCGAATACGATGTGGCGGTGCTGGACATCATGATGCCCAAGATGGACGGGCTTGAAGTGGTGCGCACTGCTCGCGCACAGGGTGTGCGCACACCGGTGATCATGCTCACTGCCAAGGGCACGGTAGACGATAAGGTGGAAGGCCTTGATGCTGGCGCAAACGACTATCTGGTGAAGCCGTTTTCCGCAAAAGAGCTGATGGCACGCTTACGCGCTTTAACGCGTCCGGCGAATGCGTTCGATACAACACCGCTTTCCGTAGGCAATGTGAAGCTTGACAGGGCAACCTGCACCCTTTCAGGGCCGGCAGGCAGCGAGCATTTGCCCAATCGCGAATACCAGCTTATGGAATTGTTCATGGAACACCCCGGCGAATTGCTTTCCATGGGCAGGCTTTTGGAATGTGTGTGGGGCAGCGATGCTCCTGACGATTCGAACGTTGCGTGGGTGTATATCTCGTATCTGCGTAAGAAACTCGGTTCGGTTGGTGCGGATGTGCGTATCAAAACCTCGCGCAACCAAGGCTATTCACTGGTATGTGATGCGCCCTGCGCCGATCTTGTCGATGACGTGGAAGAGGTGCGCTGAATGGAGATGAGCAAACGCCTGCGCCGCAAGTTCATTGCGGTTGCTACTGCTTCGGTTGCCGTGGTGCTGGCGGGAATCGTTGCTGCCATTAACGTGGTGAACTACTTCGATGTGTGCAACCAGGCGGATGCTCGTTTGGCGCTTATCCAGCAGAATGGCGGTGCGATCAGCGGTGATGCGGCGGCCGATGCTGCATCGGGCGGTTCGACGGACGAAGCGGCAGCGGCATCGAATGCTGATGACGCTTCATCGCCGAACGATTCATCCGATTCGCCTGCCGACTTGGGGCAGAAGCCGAAGCCTGCGGGGGATGGCTCTCAGCCCACCGATGACCCGGGCTCCAAGGATGCGAGTGCAGGTCCGAAGGCAGATGGGGAAGCGCCAGGTGCTGCCATGCCCCGTGGCAATGCAGCCGAAATGGCGTTCGAAATGCGCTATTTCACGGTTTGCCTGAATGACGACGGCTCGGTTTCTTCGGTGAACGTAGATAAGATCGCTGCAGTATCCGCAGATCAGGCCGCTGAAATGGCGCAAGGTATGTCTGCTGGCGCATCTGGTTTCTTGGGCGAGTACCGCTATTCTACCGTGCAACAAGACGATGGTACGGTTCGCTGCGTGTTCCTTGATTGTTCGCGCGACTTGGGCAACTTCACATCGTTTTTAACTGCCAGCGTGGCAATAAGCCTGGTGGGGCTGGTGCTGGTGTTCGTGCTGGTGTTCGTGCTTTCGAAGGTGGCCATTCGCCCTATTGTGGAAAGCTATCAGAAGCAGAAAGCGTTTATCACCGATGCGAGCCACGAGATAAAAACGCCGCTGGCGGTAATTTCTGCTGCCAATGAAGTGCAGGAAATGGAAAACGGTGAAACCGAGTGGAGCCGCAGCATTGCCGAGCAGGTGAAGAGGCTGAGCGGGCTTACCGAACAGCTGGTTATGCTTGCACGCATGGATGAAGGAGCATCGCGTTTTGCCAAGGAAGATGTGGATTTGAGCGAGCTGGTCGAGGAAATGGCCGAGCCGTTTTATCAGCTTGCCGAACAGCGCGGCAAAACGCTCAAGAACGATATCGCCGCCGGCGTGCGCGTGCAGGGTGATGCCTCGGCGCTTTCGCAGGTGGTTGAGCTTCTGCTTGATAACGCCACGCGATATGCCAAGGACGGTACTCAGATTTTGTTGCGGCTGCGAAAACATGGCCGCAAGGTGCAGCTGAGTGTTTCCAACGAGGTAGAGCATATGCCGAAGGGCAACTTGGACAAGCTGTTTGAGCGCTTTTATCGCGACGATGCTTCCCGCAGTTCGCAGACAGGCGGCAGCGGCGTGGGCCTTTCGGTGGTGCGCTCCATTGCCGAAGCGCACGGCGGTACCGCGAAGGCCACTGCGCAAGGGAACCGCATCACGTTCACGGTGACACTGTAGACGAAAAGGCCCAACTGGTTTGCTTGACCAGTTAGGCCTTTTGCTTTGTTGAGGGGGTTCGAACGCATTGCGCTCATGGCCCTTCATGGAATATTGCCAGAAATGGGCATGGGATTGAAGGCGTTTCACCTGGTGGAGTGCTCGCCCTGTTCGTTTTACGGATTAAACAGCTTGGTCAGCGTTAGAACGTAAGGCGCATTTCGTGCCAGGATACGCCGCCGTGCTCTGATGTGCAGATGCCTTCATCTACGAAGCCGAAGCCTTCGTAATAGTGCACCAGATGATCTTTGCAGGTGAGCACGACGCCCGTACGATTCTTGGCGCGCGCATCTTCGATAAGCGTGTTGATGGCTTTGCCGGCCAGGCCTTGTTTGCGGAATTCGGGGTCGGTGGCAACGCTGAATATCATTTGCCACGCGCCTTCGGGTTCGTGAAGTGTTGTATCGGCGAACATTTCATCGAGCAAGTGCGGGTTACTGGTTGCCATGCCGTTGATGAACGTGACAATGCGGCCGTTCTGCTTCAGCAGCCAGAAGCATTCGGGGTAAGCAGCGATGCGCTCTTCGATCTGTTGCAGCGTTGCGGCTTCCGCTTCAGGAAAGCAGATGCCCTCGATGCGAGCCACTTCAGCGGTATCGGCCGGGGTGGCATGTTCAATGACGATGGGTTCCATGGGTGTTCCTTTGGTCGGGTTGGGGCTTCTACTGTAGCAGGGAAGTGGGGCAGGGTGGCTAAGCGATGCCTTTTGCGTTTTGAAATTATCCGATTTTGATTTGATTTTTAACCTCCAAAATCGCTCAACTCATAATTTGTTAAGCGAAAAGCTGAAGTAATATTAACTACCCTCAAAAGTGCTCTATGAATTCGAGACCCTGATTGGTGAACTGATAGCCAAATGTTTGAGTGGCCGAAAATGCAAGCTTTGGCGTTAGGGGGGAAGCCTTGCCTTGCTAGCGAGAGGCAAGAGGCACCACAGTCGTCTTCCTTGATTTCGGCTTCATGGGCATTATCCCGATAATTTCGCTGTTGACCTGGTATGGTTGTAACAAACCGCTAGTGGCAACTATGCTTATAAAAGCAAGATTGCGGAAGGGAAGAAATGATCGAATCCCTTGAAATCAGACCGTACCTAGTCCTTGGCATCGATATTGGCATAGGCAGTGCAGGTTGGTCTTTGCTCGACATTGCGAATAAACGAATCATAGACATGGGCGTGCATCTGTGGGAAGTTCCCCAGGAGCCGAAGACGAAGGTCTCGACGGCGACCACCCGTCGCAACGCCCGTTCTTCTCGCCGCAACAACGATCGCCACGCCACTCGCATGGCGAAATGCTTGGAGCTCCTGAAGGCCCACGGTTTGGTTCCCGAAAACGCCAAGGCATCGTATCTGCAGCCGCGAAAAGGCGAGAAGCAGATTTTGGTAATACGCTCCGAAGGCCTTGACCGAAAGCTCTCCGATCGTGAGTTAGCCCGCGCCCTCTACCACATCTGTAACCGCCGCGGCTACATCCCGCACGGTGGCGGCGACGCAAACGACACGGAAGGCAAGCAGGTACTCAGCGCAATCGATGCGAACAGCAAAACGATACACGAGAAAGGCTACCGCACGGTAGGCGAGATGATGCTCAAGGAGGGTATCCTTGTCGGCAAGCCGAACGGCTTTGCCAGGAACGCATCGGAGAGCTATGAGCATTGCGTAACGCTGTCCCAGCTCGTCGACGAAGTGGGAAAGCTTTTCGAGGCCCAGCGTGCAAACGAGAACCCAAGCGCCACGGACAGGCTCGAAGAGCAGTACATCTCATGCCTGACCTGGCAGAAGCCCACCTATGATCGTGACGAGCTGATTTACAAAACGGTAGGCCCCTGCGTCTACTATCCGGAAGAGAAACGTGCAGCAAGGGCAGCGCTGTCCTTTGAGCGTTGCTTAGCGCACGAGCATCTGTGCAACATCCGTATAGTGCTTCCAGACGGTACAGAGCAATCCGTGCTGCCACAAACGCGCAAGTGCATTATGGATGGCTTGTTCCTATCCCTCAAACCAAAGAAATGCACTTATACGCAACTCAAGAAGTCGCTCTCGCTGCCGGAACGGGCATATTTCAAGAACGTCGCCGATGATGCGATGAGGAAGCCCATCTACGAACCGAAGGCCTGGCAGAAGCTCTGCGAAAAGCTAGACGAGGCTCTGCTTAACCGCCTGATGCACGATGTCGAGCTTGCCGACGAGGTCTGCGAGGCCCTGACCTTCGCCAGCACCGAGCAGAGCCTGCGTGAGCGCCTTGCCCCTCTGAGCGAAGCTGGCCGCATAAGCGAAGAGGAGATCGAAAAGATCTGCACGGTACCCTTCACATCCAGCATTTTCAACGGCTACGGAACGCGAAGCCTGAGGGCCCTGCATATGCTCAACGACGCATTCGCCGACTATGAGGCAATTGCAAGTCTGTCGGAAGCTGAGACAGCATGCGGGCTGTTCGGAAAGCGTTTGGACGATGCCTACGAGCGCGGCTACAAGCTTCCACCGTATGCGATGTTCGACCCAACCTGTAAGAACCCGGTGGTCCTCCGCGTGATGGCCAGCGTTCGCAAGCTGGCCAACGCACTCATAGCAGACCATGGCGTTCCCGACGAGATTCACATCGAGCTGGCCCGCGAATTGAAGCACAGTGTTCGCGAGAAGAAGCTTATCACCAAGCGAAACAATGTGCGCAAGAAGCAAAACGACGCGAACAGGCTCCGCCTTGCCGAGGATTTGGGCTGCGACCCAGAGCAAGTACCTGGCAAGCTTGTCAGGAAACTCGCGCTGTTCAACGAGCAGAACGAGCAGGATATTTATACTGGAGAGAACATAAGTTACGAACGTCTCCTGCGCGATGCGAATTACTGTCAAATCGATCATATCCTGCCGTATTCACGCACCTGCGACGACAGCCAGACCAACAAGGTGCTGACGCTCGCGAAGAACAACCAGGAAAAAGCGGAGCGGAGTCCTTACGAATGGCTAAAAGAGACAGGCAAGTGGGATTCCTTCAAGGAACGCATATTGGAGCTCCGCACTGGCAACTATCCGAACAGGAAAGCCGACAAGCTCTTAGAGGAACATCTCGATGAGAAGCAGCAAGGGTTCATAGAGCGAAACCTAAACGACACTCGCTATGCCAGCAAGAAGGCAAAGGAATACCTCGAGAGCTACCTTGAGTTCCCTAAAGGCACATCGCCAAGCGGAATCGAAAGGAAGAAACGAGTCTGTGCGGTAGCCGGTGGAGCCACCTCGAACCTCCGTCGTTTCTGGGGCTTCAACGCAAAGGACCGCGAGAAAGACGATACGCACCATGCCGTGGACGCATCGATCATAGCGGCCTGCCGCGAGGAAACTGTGAAAGCAGTTGCTCGCTACTCCGAGCAGAAGCATTACAAGACTGAAGAGGATCGGAGAGCCCTTCTTCAAGGCTCCGAGCCATGGCCCAGTTTTGCAGAGGAAGTTCAGGCCAAAGCTGAGCAGGTAATCCCCACAAGGAAAGTCGAACGTAGCATGACTGGTGCTGCGTTCGAGGACACCGCGTATCATTTCAAGGGCCTGACCGAGAAAGGGGACAAGGGAATTCTGCTTGCCAAGGGCAAGGAAAAGCGTAGTGGCAACTACCGAACGCTTCCCGATGGAAACACTCGTATTTTGGGCGATATGGCATGCTTGCGTCTTTGGTGGGATCCATCTGTCAAGGTGCGAGGGCGCAAAACGTTGGGAATGTATCTCGCAGAGCCGATTTATGCTGCGGACCTGCCTTATATTAAGAATGGAAGTTACGTTCCTCGCATATGCCCTGGGCAGACCGAGCAGGTTCCAAGAACCATGTGGCCTGAGCTCGATATTTCCCTGAAGGAGCAGAAGCCAATCGTGCTTTTTCCCGGCCAGCTTATTAAAGTCAACGGAGTGCTCTGTCGGTACAAGCAGTTCAAGATTGCTGGCAACAAATGGGTTTTGTTTGACCCTCGAAAGTTCTCCTTGGGAGAGGAGCCTTTGAAGGGGTTGCCAATAAGTTCAGTTGCAAAGCCTGAAGGTTTGCAACTGGTCAACGAGGATATCCTTGGAAAGTGTTTCAAAGAAGCTGAAACTTCAGAGGAATAGTGTCATTTGACTACCAATGTCTAAAGTTTTGTTTTCGTAACCAGACGAGCAGACGAGGGTTTTCCTGTCTTCGTATTGCTTTTCGGTAAGGACAAGGGCGGTAATCTTGCCGGTCTCCGGCAAGTTTGCTCGAAGCCTTCCGAGATGCGTGTTCACGCTATCAATGCCAAGGCATGGACGGGTATAAACGCTGAACTGTTCCATGCGGTAGCCATCTTCAAGAAGGAACTTTCTGAACTTTGCATAGGATTTCTTTTCGATTGCTGAGCTAGTAGGCAAATCGAACATGATAAGCAGTCGCATGCATCTCATCCTTCTTTCACCCTTGTTTTCTGCAGTTTGATTATTTTGGGCAGCAGGAAAGGTTGAGCTGACCCAGAGGCAATTGCCTCTTTGAGTGTTTCAAGCATGCGTGAGATGGCGGCTTGCACCGAATATGTTTTCTCATCGAGAAGTACTGAGTACTCAAATAGCTCGATGAGAACATGTTTTGCGTTCGTGTCGAGTTGCGCAGCACCGTGAAGCTCATCGAAGACCAGCAAGTCGACTACTGGGCGGAATGCTTCGATCAAGTCGTCGACCAAATTGAATGCATTGAGATTGTTGCTATGGTGAATGCCTCGTGAAACAAGCCAGCCACCAGCGACGGCTTCACGGGCAATGCCAGCCCGAAGAACCGAATAGCCGTAGTCGAGCAGGATGCCTTCGGGGCTATTCCTTCTTGTGCCGTTTGGTATGAGGGTTTTGAAATACAGAGTGGCAGCAACGGCTTCCCTGTTGTTGGTATCGCCCGACAGCACCTTCCCTCCAAGCTCTTTCAGCTCTTCTGCTTCGCTCTTGAAGCCTAGGAAGGAGAGCACCGAAGCTTGGTTCATTATCTTTGCAGTGACGATTTTCTGCCAAAGACGTTTCTTGAGTGGCTTCGAAATTAAGAGCTGATCCTCGACGATTGCGGCGTGTCTTGAATGGGCGCCAAGAGGGAGGTAGAGCCCATTTGGCATATGGGTTTTACCGCAGATTAGAGTTGCAATTCCTGCATCGGCAAGATTAGAGAGGGCGGAAACCGATATACGAGCAAGATGAGACTCGATAATCAGAATCCAGATGTCTTCTAAGGGGATCGGAATGGATCCTTTATCAGATTCAACGACGAGCGAGCGATGTTGCACTCTAATGGTGCAAGGACTCTGTATGCAGATAGTTCTTTTTGGCATGTATCGCCTTAATCGTAATGTGACCTGCTACAATGATACCTATATTCAAGGCGTTGCCTACCATCTGGGGAGATGTTACTGAGTCTTGGACAAGGGTGAAAAACCCGTCAAGCTCTGATCCCTATTGTCGTGTGCAATAGGGATCAACTTGTATTTGGAGGCGGATTTGTTTTTCGAGAAAATGGGCAGGATATCTCAGTTCGAGACATGGTTTCGTTGTTTTGCGAGATTCAAAATACAGAAATACCCCTGCTGAACAGGGGTATTAACTGCTGCCATTGTACCATCTGGGGAAATGTTACCGGTCAAAGACGCTAACGGCTCTACCAAGGATATGGCTAAATTGTACCATCTGGGGAAATGTTACCGGTCAAAGACTGATCGATGTCTATTCGGA
>CAUASB010000006.1 GCA_958431815.1 uncultured Eggerthella sp.
CGAGTGAGCTGCTGACGATGGCCGCGCAGCTTCTTGTAGTTCTTGCGCTTCTTGAACTTGAAGACGAGCTGCTTCTCGCCCTTGAACTGCTCAACGATGGTAGCCTCAACCTTGGTCTTGGCAGCCTCTGCAGGATCGGCAACAACCTTGGCGCCGTCAACCACTGCGATAGCGGTGAGTTCAACCTTGGTGCCAGCTTCACCTTCGAGCTTTTCGACGTTCAGGCAGTCGCCGGTGGAAACCTTGTACTGCTTGCCGCCAGTCTTAACAATAGCGTACATAATTCTCCTTATTTGAAATAAACGCAAGGCGATAGCTTATCAGCGTGACCGTAGCAAGTCAACGAAAGCACCTTTCGTTGCAACGTATGCACCGTCTCCGCGTATCATCGCACTTATTCCGAGCTGCACTTCTTGTGCAACCTGTTGAATGATACCAGAAAGTTCCCTCGCAGCAGCGCACAAACTTCCTTTGTGTTGAGCAGCTTCACAAAATGAAGGCGGCAAGGGCATCTCTCTGAACCAATTACCCTGATGTGATACATTTTACCTGGTCATCGTTTTATTGCTTTAATTGCTACTATTTTTATAACATTTATCGCTAGAACACGCTGTTTCGATGATATGATGCTTTTGTGTAGAAGTTCGGCCCGTATGGGCCTTAAGGATTGGAGGTGGTGTGCGAATGGAATTCCTCACCGACCCGGTACTTTTGGCGCGCATCCAGTTTGCGCTTACCGCCATGTACCACTACGTTTTCGTCCCGCTTTCGATAGGCTTAGGCCTTATCGTTGCCGTGTTCGAAACCAAATACTACCGAAGCCAACGCGCCGAGGATGCCGCGGCATCGCGTTTTTGGATCAAGGTGTTTACCGCAACCTTCGCCCTTGGCGTGGCTACCGGTATCACCATGGAATTCTCGTTCGGTACCAACTGGGCCGATTACGCCCGTTTCGTGGGCGACATCTTCGGCGCCCCGCTGGCGGCCGAGGCCCTTTTGGCATTCTTCTTGGAATCGGTGTTCTTAGGTGTACTGCTGTTCGGCCGCAAGAAAGTAGGCAAGAAGTTCTACCTGGCATCGGCTTGGCTGGTATGGCTGGGTTCGTGCCTTTCGGCATTGTGGATCATCATCGCGAACTCGTGGATGCAAACCCCGGCAGGCGCCGAGCTTTCCGCCGACGGAACCCAAGCACTGCTTACCAACTTCCTTGACGCCGCCTTCAACGCAACCACTGCCCCACGTTACCTCCATACGGTTGACGCCCTTCTGATCATGGGCGCTTTCATGGCGCTTGCCATCGGCGCATGGTACTTGAAACATGGGCGCCACACCGAGTTCGCCATGAAAACCGTGCGCGTTGCCTCGGTCATCGCCCTTACCACCACCTGCATCATGGTCGCATTCGCCCATCAGTCCGCCGTCGTCGTTGCCGATGAGCAGCCCACCAAGTTCGCCATGATGGAAGGCGCGTACAACGGCGAGGCCATGCCGCTCTACGCTGTGGGCTGGGTTGACGAGGCGAGCCAGGAAGTAGTGGCTCCGCTGGCCATTCCCGGCGGCACCTCGTTTTTGGCCTCCGGCACGTTCGACAAGGAATATCCTGGCTTGAACGACCTGGCAAAAAGCGGCGCCTACGGCTCCGACTTCACCGAGGAAACCGTCTCGCAGCTTCCCGTTAACACGGTGTTCCAGAGCTATCACCTGATGGTTGCCATGTTCGGGCTCATTGCCCTTACCACCTTGCTGGCATTCGTGTTCACCTTCCGAAAGGGCCGCATCAAGGGCATGCGTTGGCTGCAGAACCTGGCAATCGTATCGCCGCTGTTCCCCTTCGTTGCCATTCAGGCAGGCTGGATCACCGCGGAAATCGGCCGTCAGCCCTGGGTGGTGTACCCCGCCACCAGCAGCCCTGATGGCGTAAGCCTGCTTACGCAAAGTGCCTCTTCGGCTTCCGTTTCCTCGCCCGAATTGGCCATTACCCTTACCCTGTTCGTCCTGATTTACCTGTTCCTGATAATCGGCTGGGCGCGCATCGTCTGCCACCTTATTAAAGTAGGCCCGCGCATCGAAGAGGACGATAGCGCACAGGCACAGAGCGCAGACGCAGGTGAAGCGGGCGGCAAGAATGCAACCGCCCTTACCGAAAAGGCAGGTGAGTAGCCATGACCACCTTAGGGATTCTTTGGTTTGCCCTGATAGCTGTGCTTATCGCGGGCTATTTCATCCTCGATGGGTTCGATTTGGGCGCAGGCATCCTTTCGCCCTTCATCGCAAAGACCGAAACCGAGAAGGCAGTGGTGCGCCGCGCCATCGGCCCCACGTGGGACGGCAACGAAGTGTGGCTGCTTACGGCAGGCGGCGCCCTGTTCGCCGCATTCGCACCAGCGTATGCCACCACGTTTTCCGGGTTCTACCTGGCCGTGATGCTGGTATTGTTCGGCCTTATCGTGCGTGCCGTTTCGCTTGAGTACCGTGCCCACGACCCGAAATGGGGCAAGGTGTGGGATGCGCTGTTCTTCGTTGGTTCGCTTCTGCCGGCGCTTCTGTTCGGCGTGGCAATCGGCAACGTGTATGCCGGCATCCCGCTTGATGCCAACGGCGATTACGCTGGCATTCCCCTTCTGGGCCTTATCACCCCGTTCACCTTGCTTTGCGGGCTTTTGGGGCTTTCGGTGTTCATCACCCAAGGCGCGACCTGGATTGCCCTCAAGGCCGAAAAGCCCTCCGATCTGCAGGCCCGAGCGGCAAAGCTGCGCCGCCCCCTTGCGTGCGTCACGTTGGTTCTGTTCGCGTTGGTGAGCGTGTATGCCCTGGTAGGCATCGCACCGGCCTTCGACCCCGCTCTTGAGGCGCTGCGCTGGGTTGCCTGCGTGGGCGTGTTGGCAGCGCTAATCGCCCTGTTCGCCGGCTCGAAAAGCGATTCGAACGACCTTATGCCCTTCCTGGCAAGCAGCGCTTCCGCCTTGCTTTTGGTAGTACTGTTCGCCGCATCGATGTTCCCCACCCTGGTTGTTGCCACCACGGGCACCAGCATCACCATCGCCAATGCGGCGTCTTCCGACCTGGCGCTTGCCTGGATGACGGGCATCACCTGCATCGGCCTGCCCTTGGTGCTTATCTACCACGTGCTGGTGTACCGCACCTTCCGCGGGCGCATCAGCGAAGAGGAGGCTCGCGAGTACTAGAAAAGCGGCGGCAAACCCGGTGCAGCCCGGTGCTTGCCGCCGCTTCGTTTTGCAGGCGGTGATCCAAGCTCTGCCTGATAGCCATTGCCCGATGCACGAAAGGAGGCCGCTATGTTCGACAAAAGGCTCTTCGAGCTTCCCGGTGCCAAGCGCATCGTTTTGCTGTGCGTGGCCGCTTCCCTTCTTTCCGCAGTGTTAACGGTGGCCCAAGCCGCCATGCTTGCCGGGGCCCTTACCCTGCTTTGGCAGGGCAATCCCCTTGGAAGCGCCGCGGCGTACCTCTTTATATTTGTGCTGTGCTTCGTTGGCAAGCAGGCTCTGGCGGCCGCCCAGGAAAGGTGCCTTGACCGCTTCGCCAAAGAACAAAGCGGCGAATTGCGCCGGCGCCTGACATGCCAGATCTACGACGAAGGCACGAAGCTCACCCAAAGGCTGGGCACTGGCGCGGCAACGGCACTGTGCTTGGAAGGCATTGCACGCATAAGCCAATACCTGCGCACGGCGCTGCCCCGCACCATCGCCTTGGCAATAGTGCCCGTGGCCCTTCTTGCGGCAATCGTTTCCCAAGATTGGGTTTCAGCGCTCATTGCTTTATTGGTGTTTCCCGCCATTGTTCTTCAAATGGTGCTTATCGGCAGCACCGCCCAAGCACAAGCCGGTAAACAGCATCGCGAATATCAGCGTCTGGCCAACCACTTCACCGATTCAGTGCGCGGCCTCGACACGCTTAAGTATTTCGGCCGCAGCAACGAACAGGCAGACAAGGTATACAAGACAAGCGAGCACTTCCGCGCAGCAACCATGAAAACCCTGCGCACCGCAACGCTTTCCGGCGCGGTACTCGATGCGTTTTCAACCATTTCGCTTGCCGCTGTTGCCATCATGCTCGGGTTCAGGCTGGTAGACGGTTCCCTGTCTCTATTTGCCGCCTTGTTCGTTTTGGTGATGATGCCCGACTACTTCCGCCCCATCCGCGAATTTGCGTCCGACTACCACGCAACGCTCAACGGGAAAAACGCCCTAAGCCAGGTTTACAAGGTGCTGGGCAGCCAACCAGGGAATATCGGCGTACATCAAGTGGAAAAGGCCATAGCGCAACCACGCCCAACCGCCGATCCTCAGGCTGGGGACGCGCCACGGCGAGCCTGCGACTTCGGCCTGTGGCAGCCCGATTCCACCTTGGAATTGCGCCATCTTGGCTTTTTCTACGAGGGAAATCAGGGGAAACCTGCCCTGCAGGACATTTCCCTCACGTTTGATGGCACCGGAAAGTACGGCATCGTAGGACCATCTGGATGCGGGAAAAGCACGCTGGCCCAGCTGCTTGCAGGCGTTGCCAACCCCACTAGCGGCACCGTCGCAATCAACGGGCACGAAACAAGCACCCTTTCGGTGCCCGAATGGCAAAAACAGGTAGCCTACCTGCCACAAAGCCCCCACATCTTCAATGCCACCCTGCGAGAGAACCTCACGTTCTACCAGCCCGATGCAACCAACGAGGAAATCACGAACGTGCTTGAATCGGTGGGCCTTTGCGATCTGGTTGAAGAATTGCCCAATGGCATAGAAACCATAGTGGGAGAAGGCGGGCGCAGCCTTAGCGGCGGGCAGGCACAGCGCGTTGCCCTGGCGCGCGCAGCGCTGCATCGTACCTGTCGCATTCTGGTGTTCGACGAGCCAACAGCGCACCTCGACATCGAAACCGAATGGGAGTTGAAGCAGCGCATGACCGCCTTGATGCAGGGAAAGCTGGTGTTGTTTGCCACCCATCGTCTGCATTGGCTGGCGGAAATGGACAAGATCCTGCTCCTGGATGAAGGGGACGTCAGGGCATTTGGAAGCCTTGATGAGCTAAACAGGCTTCACGCATTTGACTATCTGAACCGCACAGCAGAGGAGGGCGGCCATGGCAAATAGAGCAAACGAGCTGCTTTCCCTGGTTAAACGCGACGCGTGGATCAAACCCTTCTTGGGGCGCTACACCAAAACACTGATGCTGGCGTTGGCCCTTGGCTGCTGCACGGTGTTGTTCGCAGCAGGCCTTATGTTCACTTCCGGTTGGCTTATCGCCGGCTCTGCTGAAATGCCCTATTCCGTTTTGATGCTGGGAACGCCGTTGCTGCTTGTACGCGTTTTCGGCGTGGGAAAACCGATACTCCGTTATTGCGAACGGCTGGCAAGCCATGACTGGGTCCTGCGCTTCACGTCGGGTCTGCGCAAACAGCTGTACCAGTCCTTCAACGAGCAAGGCGTGTTCTTTCGCACTACCCATCGCTTGGGCGATGCCTTGGGGCTTTTGGCGGAAGACATCGAGCACATCCAGAACCTCTACCTGCGATGCGTGTTCCCTTCGGTGATCGCGCTGGCGGCCGGCATCGGACTGTGCATCTTGTTCGGCTGCTTTTCCGGAATCGCCGCCCTTGCGTGCCTTGTTTTCGTCGCCCTTGAGCTGTTCGTTGTACCGGCAATTTCGGTAAGCGCAAATGGCGCACGCCAACAACGGGCAAAAGAACTAGCAACCGCGCAATACGCCATCTACGCCGACAACATACTGGGCGTCACCGACTGGATGCTTTCGGGCAGAAAGGCAGATTTCCTTGCAAGCTGCGAGGCAAACCAGAAAGAGCTCGACCGTCTTGAAGACGAAGGCCATGCCTTCGACCGAAAGCGCGACCTTATACAGCACGTGGTATTTGCCTGCGCGATTGTTGCCCTTACCTGCTGGGCGGCACTTACCTTCGGTGGCGAGCAAGGCGGGCAGGCAAATTGGATCCTGGCATTCGTACTGGGCTTCTTTCCCTTGACGGACGCTTTTGCCGCGGTACCTGCAGCAGCCACACAGGCAAGCGGGTATCTTGATTCCGTCGAAAGGCTGAACAAGCTCCCCCTGCCTGCCGAAAACAACGAGGAACCAGGCAGAAGCACAGCGGTGAAGGTAAATGCCGCCAAAAAGAACCCCGTGATCGAAATAGCGGACGTGAATTTCGCCTACCCCGGGCAAAGCCCCATCATCGACAACGTCAACCTCCGCCTTTCTGTTGGAGAGCATGTTGCGCTACTTGGGAAAAGCGGATCGGGGAAAACCACGCTCGCCCACCTTCTGCGCGGCGATTGCGCCCCTACCTCAGGCAGCATCACCGTTGGCGGAATCCCCTGCTCTGAATTAGGCGAAGACGCAGCACGAGTGTTCGGCGTATGCCAACAGGAAACCTACCTGTTCAACGACACGCTCCGCAACAATCTGCTTATTGCACACCCCACCGCAACCGATGAAGAGCTGATCGGGGCTCTGAAATGCGTAGGGCTCGAAAAGCTGTTCGCACAACTGCCAGACGGCCTGGATACCCTGGTTGATGAAGCAGGGCTGCGTTTTTCAGGCGGCGAGCGCCATCGCATCGCGCTGGCGCGCATTCTTTTGCAAGACGCACCCATTGTCATCCTTGACGAGCCCACGGTAAGCCTTGACCCCAAAACCGAGCAGGGCGTGCTCGACACGATGCTCAAGGTACTGGCAAGCAAAACCATTATCCTGATCACCCACCACCTGCAAGGCGTGGAGGCCATGGACCGCGTCCTGTTCTTGGAAAACGGCCGCATCACGCTAGACGGCGCACCTGAAACGCTGGAGCGCACCAGCGCCCACTACCAGGCCCTGCTGGCGCTTGATCGGGGATGGGTCCAAAAGGGACAGTCCCTTTTGGACACCTGAGCGCGTTAATGTGCTTCGGCCCAGTTGGCACCAGCGGAAACATCAACCAGAAGCGGCACCGAAAGCTCTACCACCGATTCCATCACCTTGGTCAGAAGCTCGGTTACCTCTTCAACTTCCGCTTCAGGCACCGAAAGATCAAGTTCGTCGTGTACCTGCAGGAGCAAACGCGCTCCTAGGTCACGGGCAACCAATTCATCCTGCACCTGGCGCATGGCGAGCTTGATGATATCGGCGGCAGTGCCCTGCATAGGATGGTTCATAGCCGTGCGTTCGCCGAATCCGCGTTGCATGGCGTTCTTCGCCTTCAACTCGGGGATGTAGCGACGGCGCCCGAACAACGTGGTGGCATATCCATCCTTATGGGCCTGGGCAACCACCTCGTCCAAATAAGCACGCACACCGGGATGCACCTCGAAGTAACGGTCGATCATTTCCTTCGCTTCGTAGAACGGGATCTTGAGCGACTGCGAAAGTCCATAGGCCTGCTGGCCGTACACGATGCCGAAGTTTACTGCCTTGGCGCGACTGCGCATCTGCGGCGTAACATCGGCCATGGGCACGCCGAATACGCGCGAAGCGGTGCTGGCATGGAAATCCTCCCCGGAATTGAACGAGGCAATTAAGTGCTCGTCGCCCGAAAGATGGGCAAGCAAGCGCAGCTCGATCTGGGAATAGTCGGCAGAGACGAAGCGGTCCCCCTGGTTCAGCGGCACAAAGCAGGTACGGATCTGGCGACCGAAATCGGTGCGGACGGGGATGTTCTGCAGGTTCGGGTCGGAAGAGGAAAGGCGACCGGTAGTGGTGACCATCTCGTTGAACGAGGTGTGCACGCGCCCATCTTCGGCGCGCATGCGCGGCAAGGCATCGATATAGGTCGACTTGATCTTGGCGTACTCACGGTACTCCAGCATAAGGCCCGGCAGCTCGTGTTCTTCGGTAAGCTCTTTGAGCACGCTAGCGTTGGTGGAGTAACCCTTGCGCGTTTTCTTCTTCGGGGTGAGCCCCAACTCGTCGAACAGCACTTCGGAAAGCTGTTTGGGCGAATCGACGTTGAATTCGTGACCAGCCGCTTCGTAGATGGCCGCACGAAGACGCTCAACCTCGGCGCCCGTGCTTTCGTTGAGCGCCTTAAGGTGATCGACGTCAAGCGCCGCACCCGTGCGCTCCATGCAAGCCAGCACGCCCACCAACGGCAAATCGATGGCGTCGTAGACCTTGCGGGCATCGGTTTCCTCAAGTGCTTTGGTCAAAGGCTCAACCAGCACTCCGACGGCAGCAGCCTGGATGGCCAATGCCTTTTCAGGGTCCTTTTCCTCGGGCAGCATGGCACCGCCGTAGCGCTCCATAAGCGCACCGAGCTCTGCCGCTCCGTTGTTGGAGTCGGCTACGTAGGCGGCAAGCATCACATCGAACATGCGCGCATCCAGCACTTCGCCGCGGGAGACCAAGGCTTCCTTGGCCGTATCGGCAGGAAACACCACCTGCAGCAACGATTTCGCATCGGCAACGGCAATCTTGCATTCGCGCACCATGAAGGCAAGCGCTTCCTTGGCCTTAGCATCGCGGAACAACGCCGTGCCGTTGCCCATGTTCACGGCAAGGGTAAGGCCCTCGCCAAACAAGGATGCCTGGGAATCGAACTGCCAGGCAACGGGCAAAAGCCCCTCTGTGTGCGCTTCAAGAGCAGCCTTGGCCTCTTCGCCTTCCATGAAGGTATCCCACGGGCCCAAATCGGCCGTAACCGCTTCGCCGCCTTGAAGCTTCAGCACCTTGGCCAGATGCGCCATCATGCGAACCTCGGTGAAAGCCTTGGTAACCTCTTCGGCATCGAAGTCGGGAAAGCTGATAGATTCCAAGTCAAGCTCGAAATCGGCATCGCGCACGATAGTGGCGACCTGGCGGGAAAGGAACGCATCGTCTTTGTACGTGGTGAGGTTTTCCAGCTGCTTGCCCTTGAACTTGTCAAGGTTGGCGTAGATTCCCTCCAAGTTCCCATACGCCTGCAGCATGGAAGCCGCCTTCTTGTCGCCGATTCCCGGCACGCCGGGAATGTTGTCGGCTTTATCGCCTTTCAAGCCCAAGAAATCGGTGAACTGGGCGGGAGTCACGCCGTAACGCTCCTCCACTTCATCGGGGCCGTAGATAACCACATCAGTGATACCGCGCTTGGTGGTAACGATATGGGTCAGATCGCTTGCCAGCTGGTAGGCATCCTTATCGCCGGTGACCAGCAAGGTCTTGTACCCCAGTTCTTCATCGCGCGCCGAAACCGTGCCCAAAATGTCGTCGCCCTCCCAGCCGGGAAGCGCCACCACAGGGACGTTCATGGCCGCCAGCAGCTTTTCAATGACGGGGAACTGCACTTTCAGTTCTTCGTCCATGGGCGGGCGCTGGGCCTTGTACTGCTCTAATGCTTCCATACGAAATTTCGGGCGGCCTTTATCGAAGGCGCACACCAAAGCATCGGGTTGTTCCATCTCGATGAATTTCAAAAGCATGGAAAGGAATCCGAATGCCGCATTGGTCGGCGTGCCGTCAGGTGCCGTCATGGTAGGCGGCACGGCATGGTAGGCACGGTGCATCAGCGAATTTCCGTCGATAACGGCAACGGTTTTAGGCATGGGAATTCCTCTCGTATTTGAACCCTGCAATTATACCGCGAACGAAAAATGCACCCCGAAGGGTGCAAAGAAAGAGCAAGGGGAAATCTCCCTTTAGAGGAGCAGATCTGGGCATGCGCTAGAAAATCAGCAAGCCTGATTCTGACGAGCGCGGGAGGGCTTGAAAAAGGAGGAAGCATCCCTCGAACATCTAGGGCAGGCTCAGCTCCGGCAAACAACTCCCTTGCTTGGACGAAACAGCGAGCAACGTTCTGATGAGTGCAGATGGTGCGCAAGCAGGCGCCAGGCGCGCTTTGCACGTCAAGCCTGCTTGAAGTGCCCGCCATCAGGACGTTGCGCAGCGTCATCATGCCTCAAGCGAGCATTGCGCTGGTAGGTCAGCGCAACCACCTAGTTCCAGAGGTAGCCCACACCACGCACGGTTTCCAGATGCTGGGAAAGCTCGGGGCCCAACTTGGCACGAACGCGACGAACGTGCACGTCAACGGTGCGGGAACCGCCGAAATAATCGAAGCCCCACACACGACGCAGCAGCGCGTCACGCGAATAGGTACGGCCCGGGTGCGTTACCAAGAACGCCAAAAGCGCGTACTCCAAATACGTGAAGTCGATAGGCTCGCCGTTTACGGCAACCTGATATGTTGCCAGGTTGATGGTCATGCCGTCAATCGAGATGAAATCGTTTGTGGAGCTTTCGTTGCCCGGCCACAGAAGCTGACGGATACGCAGCGCGCATTCTTCGGAACTTGCCCCGTGAACCACGAAATCGCAATTGATCTGAACCGGCAAGCGGAAGCCCGACAGCATGTCTTCCTTCACGATGATGAGCATAGGCACGCCGCCGTCGTCAATAAGCGCTTGCTCGACGGCAACCAGCGTTTGCGCCGATTCAGCCGTTGCCTCGTAAATGACCAAGTCATATGAGGGGTTGTCGGCCAAAAGCTTCTTGAACTGCATGGACGAGCCCGCCGCCACATCGACGTCAAGGCTCGAAAGGACCGCCTGGAACTTATGCGCATTGTCGAGGCTGTCCGCAATGAAAATAACGTTCTTCCTCTGTTGCATGATGTCCTCCGTTTACAGTACGCCCAGGTAGCGGTTAAGTTCCCACTGGGAAACCTGGCGCTGGTACTCGTTCCATTCCTCACGCTTCACCTTCACCAGGAAGGAATGGATGTGCTCGCCCAGCACTTCGCGCATCAACTTGGACTCGGCAAACAGCTCAACTGCTTCGCCGAGGGTGTCGGGCAGAACGCCAAAGCCCTGCGCACGCAGCTCTTGGCGCGAAAGGGCATGGGCGGAATCTTCCTCCATGGGCGGGCACAGCTCAAGTTCCTCTTCAACGCCCTTGAGGCCCGCTGCCAGAACGGCAGAGAACGCCAGGTACGGGTTGGCGGCGGAGTCGGGGCTACGCAGCTCAACGCGGCACGCCTCTTCCTTGTTGGGCTTGTAGCCTGGAATGCGAACCAACGCAGAGCGGTTGTTGCGCGCCCACGAAATGTGCACAGGCGCTTCCCCGCCAGGAACCAAGCGCTTGTAGGAATTGACGCTGGGATTGGTGAGCAGGCTGAATTCGGGTGCATACTTCAGCAGGCCTGCGATGTAGTGCTTCGCCACCTTGGAAAGGTTGTAACCATCGGGGTCGTTCGCATCGAAGAAGGCGTTGTTCCCCTCTTCGTCGAACAGGCTCTGATGGATGTGCATGCCCGAGCCCGGCGCATCGGAAAGGGGCTTAGGCATGAACGAAGCGTACACGCCGTGCTTCATGGCGATTTCCTTCACAACCATCTTGTAGGTCATGACGTTGTCGGCCATGTTCAGCGCATCGGCGAAGCGCAGGTCGATTTCCTGCTGGGAAGGGCCGTTTTCATGATGGGAGTACTCAACGGGAATGCCCATCTTCTCCAACGTGAGGATGGTATCGCGGCGCAAGTCGCTTGCCATGTCGAGCGAAGTCAAATCGAAGTAGCCGCCATGGTCGAGCACCTCGGTGCCTGCGGAATCCTTGAAGTAGTAGTACTCAAGCTCGGGGCCTACATTCATCACGTAGCCCAGCTGCTCTGCCTTGGCCGCCTGGCGCTTCAGCACATTGCGAGAATCGCCGTCGAAGAACTCGCCTTCGGGCGTTTTGATGGAGCAGAACATGCGGGCAACCGCATTGCGCTCAGGGCGCCACGGCAGAATCTGGAACGTGGAAGCCTCAGGGTAGGCAAGCATGTCCGATTCGCTGGTAGAGGCAAAGCCGCGGATGCAGCTGCCGTCGAAGCCCATGCCCTCTTCGAAGGCGTTTTCCAATTCGCTGGGGATAACCGCAAACGATTTCATGTGCCCAAGCACATCGCAGAACCAAAAACGCACGAAGTGGATATCGCGGCTCTTTATCGTTTTAAGGACGAAATCCTGGTCAGGGCTGCTCGTCATAACCTGTCCTCCTTGCTTGCTTATGTTTGTTTCATTGTAACAAGCAGCCTGTTACGGATGGGTTTCGCCGGTTCATTTTGCCATTCGACCGATTCGCTCTATGCCCATTAAGGGATAAGCTATTGCGCCTCTCTTGAGCACGGTGCGAGGCTCGGCAACCCAACCCTTTAGTGTATTCGCGCCAAAAACAGCGAGCGGCCCTCCGATGAGTTCAGATGGCGTGAAGGCAGGTGTCAGACGTGCTTCGCACGTCAAACCTGCCTGGAGCGCCAGCTGAGCCATCAGAGGGCCGCGCAGCGTCATTGCGTTTCGTATGGAAGGCGCTGTTCGGCAGAACAGCGCAATAACCTATTTCTTGCGATCGATCTTGCGAGCAGCGAAGTCACAACCGCTCTGAACGATCTGCACCAAGATAACCAGGATAACGATGGTTGCCACCATAACGTCGGCCATGTAGCGCTGGTAGCCGTAACGGATGGCGATGTCGCCCAAGCCGCCGGCGCCAACAGTGCCTGCCATTGCGGAATAGCCCAGCAAGGTGATGAGCACGATGGAAAAGCCCCTGATAAGGGAAGGCAAGCTTTCGCTCAGGAACACCTTCGTCACAATCTGCCAGGTAGAAGCGCCAAACGACTGCGCTGCTTCCACCAACCCTGCGTCAACCTCTGCCAAGCTCTGCTCAACCATACGGCCAACGAACGGTGCCGCCGACACAACCAACGGAACGATTGCACCGGGAACGCCCAGCGAGGTACCCACTACCAAGCGTGTGAACGGGATGATAGCCACCAGCAAGATAATGAACGGGATTGAGCGCCCGATATTGACGATCCAACCAAGAACAGCGTTAACCGCCCTGTGAGGCATAAGCCCCTTCTTCGGATCGGTAAGCACCAAGAACACACCCAGCGGAATGCCGATAACGTATGCCAGCACCGTGGACACCAAGCTCATGACGATGGTGTCCCACGTACCCTGCGCAAGAAGCGCACCGTACTGGGCGAAGAATGTCTGCAAGTATTCCATTGATTACAACCTCTTCTCCAGCAGCTTCTTGGCAATGTCGCTTTGCGGGTTTGCGAAAACGTCTTCAGTCTTGCCCTCTTCCACGATCTTGCCCTGGTCGATGACCACAACGTTGTCGCAGATAAGCTCGGCAACTGCCAAAGAATGCGTGATGAGCACGATGGTGACGCCCAGCTCTTCGTTGATGTCTTTGAGCAGCTTCAGAATGGAATGGGTGGTCATCGAGTCGAGTGCGCTGGTAGCCTCGTCGCACAGCATGATAGAGGGGTTGTTCACCAACGCACGGGCGATGGCAACGCGCTGCTGCTGACCGCCGGAAAGCTGGCTGGGGTACTTGTCGCACTTGTCAGCCAAGCCAACCAATTCCAAAAGCTCGCGCGCACGCTTTTCCGCTTCCTTTTTATCGGCATGGCGAAGCTCGAGCGGGAACATGACGTTGCGCAGAACCGTGCGCTGCTGCAGCAGGCTGAAGTTCTGGAAGATCATGCTTACCGAACTACGGAATTCGCGCAGCTCCTTTTCGGAAAGGCTCGTGATGTCGCGCCCGTTGATGACGATGGAGCCCGAGGTGGGACGCTCAAGCAGGTTCATGCAGCGGACAAGGGTGGACTTGCCGGCGCCCGATTGGCCGATGATACCGAAAACGGAACCATCTTCGATAGCCAAGTTGATGTCGGTAAGGGCAACATGCTCTTCGCCCTGACGCGACACGTAGGTCTTGTTCAGATGTTCGATTTTGATCATTCGTTGTTTTCCTTATACCCAGTGCGGACAACCCGCACAGAAAATAGCCCACTTACCATACCGCAGCACCGGGCGAGCACAGAAAAATGCCACAGCTGTCCAGGGCTTATGCTTATACATAATCCCAATAGCCAGTAATAGTGCTAAGGAATACCTATCGAGCAGGAGCCAAAAGGAAGTAGGGCGCACGTGCGTCCAGACACGAGCTCATGTACGGATCGCCTTCCACGAACAAACGCGGCCAGCGATAGTGCAGGAATGCCTTTTCCCGCTCTGCGCGCAAAAGCTGCTTCTTGGTAAGCGAAGCACGCCCATCGGGATCGCTGCCCTTGCGGTATGCCTCCACCCCACCGTTGTAGGCGATAAAGTACCCTGCCTTGGCAACCTTCAGGCAGAAATCGACCTCGCAATTGCTCACCTGGAAGCGCTCGTCGAAGCCCTTCGCCTTGTCGTAGGCGGCGCGCTTGACCATCATCACCGAAAGCGAAACCGCGGAAACGTTGCTGGCGCACAGCAAGCGCCCCAAGTATCCACGGGAGGTGCGCGGCAGGTTGACGCCGATGCTCGAAGCAGTGCCGTACGGCCCCACCATCATGCCGGCATGGCGGATGGTATCGTCGGCGAACAGGGTTTTCGCGCCAACCACACCCACATCTTTGCGGATGCAATGGGTCAAAAGCGCGTTTACCGCTTCCGGCTCGGCAAACTCGACATCGCCGTCGAGCACCAGCACATAATCGGACGTGCTCTGCGAAAAGCCCAGGTTCACCATGGCGGCACGGTTGTTCGTCCCCTGATAGGCAATCACCTTCGCACGGTTCTTGCGCACCAGATGCTGGCCATACACCGCCACATCGCGCGAGGTTTCCTGATTGACCACCACATACACCGGAGTGTCACGCGGCATGACGCTCTGCTCAAGCGAGGTAAGGCACGAATCAAGCAGGGCGGCATCGTTGCCGGCAAGCACCACTACCGAAAGCGTAGGTGTCTCTTCGGGCATGCGGTAGCGCACGGTGTACAGACGATCGGACACATCGGCAAGCACCAGGGCATCGATCCCGTTGCGGCGCAGGTGGTTGGCAAGGACCTTGCGGCCCGTGCGGAACGCCTCTTCCTCGCGGCGCGCGCTGATGCGGTCGGCATCGGGCGAAATGGAGGCGGCGTTTTGCACGTGGTACAGCACTTTGTCGATGCGCTCCACGCGCTGGGCTCGCGCCGTGGCCTTCAGCACCAGGTCGTAGTCGAACGACTCAGACGAAAAGCCCGTGGAGTTCTGCACTGCCTCCAGCACCTGGCGGGAAAGGAACACCAACGGCCCCACATAGTTGTACGAATACAGGAGGTCAGGCGAAAACTCCGGCTTGAACTGCGGACTGTGCAGGCTGCCGTCGCGGTCGAAGAAATCGTGGTTGGCGTACACCACATCGCACGACCCCACACCGACAACGTCGTCATGCCCCTCTTCAGCGGCAACCTCGTTGATGCGGCGCACGTATTCGTACAGAGCTTCTGGTGCCAAGGCAATGCTCGGATCGAGCACCGCACATGCCTCGCCCTTCGATTGCAGAAGGCCGGTAAGGCGCGCCGCCGCTTCATCCAGCGTCGACTCAGGGACCAGGTGCACTACCCTATCGTCGCCTTCCCATTCCCGCAAAGCAGAGGTAAGGCTAAGCTCGTTGGCACCCATGTCGACCACGATCAGCTCGAAACGCGTGTAAGTCTGCTGAGCCAAAGCGGCCATAGAGGCAGTAAGATAGCATTCGTCCCCCGGGTAGACGGGCATAACCAAGCTTATCTGCGGTTGCAGCGAAAACGGATGGGAGCGCTGCTGCTCGAGCCCCGCCAACGTCTCGCAGTGGCGCACGAACCACCGACCATAGCGCGGATCAACCGAGGCATCCGTCGCGCAATAGGCAAACGATTCGCGAAGGGGCTGGTACGTTTCGTTGCAGAAATGGGCAAACCCGCCCGGAACCTTTTCGTTGGCGTCGTAAACCGTCACGCAGAAATCTTTGGCAGCCGCCGCAACACGAACGGAAAACCCGATGCGCAGACGCTCGCCTTCGCCGAAGTTCACCGGCGGAACCACTTCGTCAACCAAGGGGTACACCGGCAGGTCGATTTCCGTACCGAAGCCATCGGTGAAGTCGACCATCACGTCGCACCCTTCAACCTGAGGCATGTCGGCCAGCATCTTCACCACAATCTCGTCGCCATCGTCGATGGCTTCGGTGAAGTACACGTTCATGCGGCCCGAGCAGTACTCACGCTCAATGTCGAACATCTGCTCCAAGAGCTCGTTGTGCACAAACGCATTGAAGCGCGTACGCCAACGCATCATGTTCAGCTCCACCGTAAGGCGGCTTTGCGTGAGCGGAGAGCCCTCACCCGAATACTCCAGAAACGTCAGATCGACTTCACGCACATCGAAATGAGGGAGCACCACCACGTAGTTCGCCTGCGATGTTTCCTCAAGCGGATTGAAAGGAAACAGGTGCGCGGGAATCTTCGCACCGTCCTTCAGACGCGCATCAAGCAACACCTCGGCATCGGGGTGCAGGCGATCGAGCACCATCTGGAGGTACACTTTGCCATCGCCGTGGCTCATGCTTTCAATTCGTGCGTTCATGCCGTTATCCTCGTGATTTTCCGCGCTTCATAGCGAAATAAGAGCTGTCGTGGTTCAAGTTGGGGTTATAGAAGGAATCGCCTTCCACGAAAATGCGCGGCCATGTTGACTGCAGAAGGGCCGCTTCCCGACGGCGGCGAATGCTTAACTCCTTCGAGCGGATACGCATACGGGAAACGCTGTGCAGGTGGCTTAGCAGCACATAGGGCGTGAACACCGTGTAGTAACCGGCGCTTTTCGCCTTCAGGCAGAAATCGACATCGGCATAGTACAGGGTGAATTCCTCACTGAACCCGCCCACTTCCTCGAAAGTGCTGCGACGCAGCATCATGCAGTCGCCGGTGACCGCCGAGACGTTCTGGGCAACCACAGCGCGATCGAGGTAGCCCTGGCTTTCTGCATCCATGTGGCGGAACAGCGGCGTTACCACGCGCGAACCGCCCACTACGATGCCGGCATGCTCAACAGTGCCATCGATGAACAGCTGTTTGGGACCCACCACGCCCACGTCGGGGCGCTGGAAATAGCCCAGAAGCACTTCGAGCGCATCGTCGGTAAGGATGCGCGCGTCGTCGTTCAAGAACAGCAAGAACTCGCCTTCGGTGTGCGCCGCCGCGAAGTTGGCGATCTTCGCCTTGTTAAGCGGTCCATCCCAGGAAAGAACGGAAAGCGTTTCGTAGGATTCTTCCAGATCCGCAAGGCACGCCTTGGCGGCTTCCGAGGTTTTCACGGCGCTTACCACCACAACCTCGAAGTTGGCGTAGCCGATCTTTTCGTACAGGTCGCGGACGCAGGTGCGGAGCATTGGCGCATTGCCCTCGAATATCAGCACCACCGAAACATGCGGCGTTTCGGTAAGTACATGACGCACGCGGTAGTGGCCAGGCGCATTAGCATTCAGAACCTCGGCGTTGATGCCCACGCGCTGACAATGGGCAACCAGGGCCTTGCGTCCCTCTTCCTGCTCTATCTGCGTGGCACGGAAGCCCTCGGACGTGTCGATGGTCGCAAAGCGGCGATGGCACAGCACACGGGGCACGTGGCACACGCGACGCGCCTTTTCCGTGATGCGCAGCGAAAGATCGTAGCCCGCAGCACCTAAAATCGCATGGGGCAGGTTCTTCATGCCCATCAAAAGCGAAGGGCGAACCACCACCAAGTCGCGCACGTAGTTGTACGAGCGCAAAAGCTCGGGCGAGAAATCGGGGCGGAACACGGGCTGGAAATGAACCCCTTCGGCATCGAAGGCATCCACATCGGTGTAGATCACATCGCAGTCGGGATACTCGTTGATGGTGCGCACGCACTCGAACAGCGTATCGGGCGCCATGACGTCGCACGGCTTCATGAACACGACGAAATCGCCTTCCACCGTTGCCATACCCGCCGCGAAGCGCTCGTTGATGCCCAGGGCAGGGTCGGTTTCCACCACATACACGCGATCGCTGTCGATGGCGTTTTTCAAATCGGCCGCCTCGGCACCTGAAGATCCGGCATCGACCAGGATAAGCTCCCAGTGACCATAGCTTTGCAAGGCAATGGAGTTCAGCAGGTCATGGATATGGTGAGAAGGCGTATCGGCAAGGACGCATACGATGCTGAACAGCGGTTCGTAGTCGAAACGGGTTGCAACCTGCTCCAACAGCGCAGGAACGTCGGCACGATGCTCTTCGACGAACCATTCGTGGTACTCGGGGTCCAGAGCAGCGCTCGTGGTTTCCTCTTCGAATTCGTCAAGCAATCCTTCGAGCGTACGGTTGCCCAACATGGCAAAACCGGGAGCGATGGTGGAAGCGGTGTCGGTTGCGCACAGGCACACTTGCGGGTTTGCGGCATCGACCAAGAACGAAAGCTCCACGTAGCGACGCTGGGAAAAGCCGAACCCCGCGCTTTGGGAGATGGAATCCTCTACAACATCGGGCCTGATATCAAGCGGATGGCCCGCCTTGTCAAGGAAGTCGCACTCCACCACGCTTGCTTCGTGATAGGGCATTTCCAGCAGAGCCGAAACACGGATTTTGCCGCCTGTCTCGAATGCACGCAAGAAACTCACGCGGATGCGGTCGTGGATGAAACGGCCGTCAAGGTCTTCGATAAGGGAAGTAGAGGCATCGTTGCGCTGCGATGCTATGGCTTTCAAGCTGGTAGCGCGTACGTCAAGCGACTTACGGCATGAGGTTATAACGTTGCCGGAGGAATCGATGGCGCGAAACTCCAATTCCCACCTGCGGATGGAAAGCCAAGGAAGCGCAATTACGAAGAAGCGTACGCCTGCGGAATTCTTGGTATGAAGCGGCGGAAACGGCATTTCCCGATTCGCCAAGGCGCCATCGGAGAGAACCTGGCGCAGCGCCAGCGGATCGGCAACATCGCAATAGGGAAAAGTATCGGAAGGGATGCGGGCACCCGATTCGGTGGAAGCAACGAGCACCACTGGAAGTCGCTCGTCGTAACCGGAAATCTCGGACAGGATATACACCTTATCGCCTGAACGACGAATGGTTTTGAACGATACATTCATGAGCCTCCCCTTTCCTGAAGCGCATGCATCACATCACTTCAGCAAAGCCCATTATCCCCTGAATTATTCGTGTGCTTCGAGGAAAATCTTCCTGGTAACGAAGTTCCATACTGCCACAACAACCGTAACAACGATCTTTGAGATGCGGTAGTCGATAAACAGGCTGTCCACCATCAGCCACATGAGCACGTCGTTGATTGCCAGGCCGCAAACGGAAAGCACCACGAAGATGATGAACTCGCGGCGGCGGCTCATATCGTCTTTGCGCTTGAACACGAAGCGCATGGAGGCAAAGTAGTTGAAGATGACCGAAACTACAAACGAAATCGTGGTACTGATGAGGTACGGAACACCGAACACTTCGGTTAAGAAGATCATCACGCCGTAGTCGATGATGAATGCGATTACGCCAACGATGCCGAATTTCATAAACTGGGCAATGAGCTTCTTCAAAGGAACTCCTAACCTGCTCCGTATAAGAAAAAAGGCCCTGCAATGCAGGACCTGTTCATTCATGGTGCCCCCAACGGGACTCGAACCCGTGTTTCAGCCTTGAAAGGGCCGCGTCCTAACCGCTAGACGATGGGGACTTGTTGCTTCTTCCGAAGCGACAGCTCGGTTATTATTGCAAAGGATTTTCGATATGGCAAGTACTTTTCTAAAATTTTTTCCGAGATTCCTATCGCACCCCAGATAGCACCCTTAAACGAAAGATGTTTTGCCAAGCTGCATAAAAGTTTATCGTAAGTGCATAAACTCGATTGATGTAAGGAAGCCATGAGAATCGCCGTTGCAAGTGAAGGTTTGGATGTCAGCGGCCATTTCGGCTGTTGTACCAACTTTAACTTCTACAAGGTGGAAAACGGCGAATTGGTGGACTCACGCAACCTTCCCAGCCAGGGCCACCTCTGTGGATCGCAGGCCAACTTCCTGCGTCAGATAGAGGTCAAAGTCCTGCTGTGCGGCACCATTTCCGAAAAAGATGCCGAGAGCATGGAGGCCGCCGGCATAACGGTCGTACCCGGAGCATCAGGGCGCGCCATCACCGCTGCCGACAACTACCTTGAGCACGCTTCCGCCGAAGAGCTGGCGGCATTGGAATAACTCCGCTTGCCCCTAGTGGGCCCTCGCCCAAACGGTTGCCCCGATTATCGGTCGCTGCGCAGCGACGAGCACAAGCAAGCTGGCAACCGCGTATCATGCAAAATCGGCAGCCAATCCCACGGCTTAGGGTCTAAGCGCTAGCAATCGCAGAACACGTCAAGGAAATCCTTTTCGGTTGCCACCGTAAGCCCCGCTTCTTCAAGCAACTTCGCAGCAATGCCATTGCCAGGAATCAACGTATCGGTGAAGGTGCCGTCATAGACCTGCCCCACCCCGCACGAGGGGCTCTTCGCTTTCAAGATGGCGTGGGTGCAACCCGCCTCCACCGCAAGCTTGCACGCAGCACATGCACCCGTCTCGAACGCATCGGTATGATCGTTGCCTTCTGCATCGACGACGTGGATGCGCCCATCGACAACCTTCTGCTCATGAGGGGGATGGGGAATGGAAAGCCCGCCCATAACCTCTGGGCAGATCTTAACCACCTCGCAGTCGTTTTCCTCCAGAAAACGTTGCACTTCGCCAGAGGGCTTAGAGCGCCCGTCGAAGCGGCACCGAACCCCCAACAAACAAGCACTAACCGCAATCTTCATACGTACCTCCCCGAGTTACTTGCCTTCAAGCCATTTTGATCGCAAAGTGCCAGCATAAGCAAGCAACGAAAGGCTCCGGCCTCCCCGCTCGAAGAGCAAAGCATCGAAAGGCGATTCTGCCCTTTGTTTGAAGAGCAAAGCGATTTCAAACAAAAAACGCCCAAAAGGGCGTTAGCAAAGCCAGGGCATGCGCCAGTAAATCAGCGAGCGGGAAGCTGGCGAGTGCAGATGCCGCGAGGGCACGCGCCAGGCGCACTCCGTGCGTCAAGCGGGCCCGCAGCGGCAGCTGTGCCGTCAGCTTCCCGCGCAGCGTCATAGCGCCTCATACGAAAAAAGGTCCGCCGAAAGGCGGACCTTCAAAGATGTGGTGGAGCATAGGGGGATCGAACCCCTGACCTCATGGCTGCCAGCCATGCGCTCTCCCAGCTGAGCTAATGCCCCGAAGTGCTTGATTAATATACCCTCGCTACAAGCTTTGGTCAAGGGATATTTTCAAGAAAGTTGTCATCAAAGCCCAATCAGCAACCTGACAAGAAGAAAACAGGCTTCTTATCAGGATACATGCCAAAACACTAGACAACAGGAACGGGCGTGCCCTGCCCCTCGATCTTCACCGAACCATAGAAGGTAGCTTCAGGAAACACTTCGCGAATGGAATGCTTGCCATCCAAGAACGGAAGATCTACGAATTCGCGCACTGAAGCCACCAGCTCACTGCAATCGGGGAAATGGCCCTTGTCGTTCAGTTCGTTGGTATCCTGCGCGCGCCAGTAGATATCGTTCGCATCGGTAAGGTAGTAGGTGAGTTCACGCCACTGCATGTACGCGCAATGGGCGCCCATGAGGTAGTTCACCAAATCGTCCACGCTTTCGAGCTGCAACGCTTCGTCAGATTGCCTTCCCATATATTCCTCCTTGTTTGAAAGGACGCTCCCGCGCGTCCAACGTTCATTCTTATCGGGCGGAGCCACTTTGCAGCTCCCCACCCCAGCTTGCATCCTTATTACCTTTTTAAGGTACCCAAGGGAATACCCTATCAGGCACCAGCGCCCCTAACGACTAGTTCTTTTTCAAAGGGTCGCGACGGCGCACGCGCAGCATATCGAGCGGCCTCAGTTCCACCGAAGACGTGAATGCATACGGCGCCATTGCCTTGCAGGCCACTTCAACGGGCACCTGCGCCTCTTCGTAGACTTCTGCCAATTGAGCAACCGCAACCGTACGAATGGGCTCGTGAGGACTGAGCACTTCAAGCTCGTCACCAACGTAGAAGCGGTTGCGGCATTTGGCAACAACACGCCATTGGCCCTCACCCGCCTCCGAGCAGGAAACCACTTCGCCCACCCAGTCGCACAGCTGCACGTAGATGTCGTTATCGGTGGTTTGCTCGGCGTCGCCGAAATAGAACCCTGTCGAGTAAGGACGATGCGAGATGATCTCCAGCTCATGCTCCCACCGTTCGGCAGGCTCGCCATCGAGCACGTGGCGGTAGGCGTTCACCACCGTTGCCACATAGAAGGCCTTCTTCACGCGCCCCTCGATCTTCACCGAGCTCACGCCGGCGGCGGCAAGCTCGTCTAAATGGGCCAGCATGTTCAGGTCCTTCGAATTCAGCAGATACGTGCCGTCTTCGCCTTCTTCGATGCCGAAACTCTGGTCGGGACGGGAAAGCTCCTTGAGCTCGTATTCCCAGCGGCACGGCTGCACGCATTCGCCTTTGTTGGCATGGCGGCCGGTTAGGTAGTCGCTGATAAGGCAGCGCCCCGAAATGGCCATGCACATGGCACCGTGCACGAACACCTCGATCTCCATATCGGAAGGAATGGCCTTGCGCATGGCGGCAATTTCAGCAACCGACATCTCACGAGCACACACCACACGGCGCGCACCCAGTTTGTACCACATAAGTGCCGCCTGAGCATTCGAAACGGAAGCTTGTGTGGAAACGTGGATGGCAACCGAAGGCGCGTGCTGCTGCACGATTGCCATAACGCCCATGTCGCTTACGATGGCGGCATCAACGCCCGCCTCTTCCATGGCACGGGCGTATTCGGGCAAAGCCTCCAGGTCGGCATCGTGGGCATAGGCGTTGCACGTCACGTACACACGGGCGCCCGCCTCGTGCGCCAGCGCAACAGCGCGGGGCAAGTCTTCAAGCGAGAAGTTGCTTGCCCGCGCACGCAGGCCGAAGCGGTCGCATGCAAGGTACACCGCATCGGCGCCGAAATGAAGCGCGTAGCGAAGCTGCTCCCACCCGCCGGCGGGAGCAAGCAATTCCGGTTTGTCTGTTTTTACAGGCACGCTCATCCCCTACAAAGAAGGAGTGAACTTCTTGTTCTTGGCAGCGCGCTTAACAAACGACAGCGCCTCGGTAAGCGTGGCAAAGGGAACCTTCGTCTTCTCGGATTCGCCGCGGCGCTTCACTTCCACGACGCCTTCCTTCACGCCGCGCTTGCCCACAACGACCTGCACCGGCCAGCCGATAAGGTCTGCATCGGCAAACTTGACGCCGGCGCGCTCGTCGCGGTCATCCAACACCACTTCAAGGCCCTGATCGGCCAATTCCTTGGCAATACGCTCTGCAACGGGAAATACCTCTTCGTCGCCTACGGTAAGCGGGATAACGCACACGTGCGCCGGCGCTACCGACATAGGCCAGATGATGCCGTCTTCATCGTTGTGCTGTTCAACGATGGCAGCAAGCGTACGGGAAACGCCTACGCCGTAGCAGCCCATAAGGAAGTTCTGATCAACACCGTTTTCGTCGGAATATACCGCGCCCATGGTCTTGGAGTACTTGTCGCCGAGCTGGAACACCTGGGAAACCTCGATGCCGCGGGCACCCTGCAGGGCAGCACCGCACTTCGGGCAGGAATCGCCGGGCTTCACCAGCGAAAGGTCGGCCCATTCGTCTACCTGGAAGTCTTCACCGTGCTTCGCACCAACGAA
This sequence comes from uncultured Eggerthella sp., assembly GCA_958431815.1. GTDB lineage: Bacteria > Actinomycetota > Coriobacteriia > Coriobacteriales > Eggerthellaceae > Anaerotardibacter. The sequence goes on from CAUASB010000006.1 coordinate 23,509, forward strand.
GTGGAAGCCGTCCTCGTTTGCGCCCACAACCCAGCGCTCGATGTTCTTGAGGTTCACGTCGCCAATTACCTTAATGCCCGCAGGCAGGTTCTTCGGGCCGATGGATCCCTTGTGCAGGCCTGCAGCCACCAGCTCTTCGTCGTTGAGCAGCTCGAAGCCCTCTACCACACGCGACGCCTTGATCTCGTTCAGCTCATGGTCGCCCGGAATGAACAGGGCAACGACCTTGCCCTCGGAGTCCTTGCCCACCATAGCCTTGACGGTGGCAGATTCTTCGATGCCCAAAAACGTTGCCAGGCTTTCGATGGTTGCAACGCCCGGCGTTTCGATCTTCTTGCATTCGGTGGCGGCGTACTCGGTTGCATGGGCATGGCACACGCCAGCCTCGTTGTTCGCAGCGTAATCGCAATCGGGGCAATACACCAGCTCGTCTTCGCCGGCTTCTGCCAATGCGTGGAACTCGCACGTTACGCTGCCGCCGATCTGGCCGCCATCGGCCACAACGGGACGGTAATCGAGCCCGCAGCGCTCGCAGATGCGCCCGTAGGCGTCGTACATGTCGTCATAGGTCTTCTGCAGCGATTCCTGGCTGGAATGGAAGCTGTAGGCGTCCTTCATGATGAATTCGCGGCTGCGCAGAAGGCCAAAGCGCGGACGGATCTCGTCGCGGAACTTCGTCTGGATCTGGTACAGCGTCATGGGCAGCTGGCGATACGAACGCAGCTCGCTGCGGACGATGGAGGTTACCAGTTCCTCGTGCGTGGGTCCAAGGCAGAAACCGCGGCCATGGCGGTCTTCCATGCGCATGAGCTCGGGGCCGTAATCGTTCCAACGGCCCGATTCGTGCCACAGCTCGCCCGGCTGCAGGGCAGGCATCAGAATCTCATGAGCGCCGATGGCGTTCATTTCCTCACGCACGATGTTCTCGATCTTGGTAAGAACGCGCATGCCCAGGGGCAGGAAGGTGTACACGCCGCCGGCAACCTTGCGGATCATGCCAGCGCGAACCAGCAAGCGATGGCTTGCGATTTCGGCATCGGCGGGGTCTTCCTTCAACGTGGGCGCATACTGTTTGCTCAAACGCATGATTTCCATTTACAGATTTCCTATCTCTTCCATAAGTACATCAACGATAGCGGCCTCTTCGACCTTGCGCAAGGTTTTGCCGTGGGCAAACACCACACCCGAGCCCTTGCCGCATGCCACGCCGATATCGGCATCGGCGGCTTCGCCCGGGCCGTTCACCACGCACCCCATCACAGCGACCTGAAGGGGACGGTGCACGTCGCGAAGGCGGCGTTCCACTTCCTGGGCTATGGGGATAAGGTCTACCTGGCAGCGCCCGCACGTGGGGCAGCTGACCAGCTCCGGGTCGCGGCGACGCAGGCCCAACGCCGAAAGCAACGTCCAGCAGGCACGGACCTCTTCAACAGGATCGTCGGTAAGGGAGATGCGCATGGTGTCGCCTATGCCCTGCTCCAGCAAGATGCCCAACCCGCTGGCGGATTTGATAAGGCCCTGGAACAGCGTGCCCGCCTCGGTGACGCCGATATGCAGCGGCACTTCGGGCATGCGTTGCGAAAGCAGGCGGTACGTTGCCACCGTGGTGGGCACGTCATGCGCTTTCGCGGAAACCACCACGTCGTAGAAACCCTGGCTTTGGCAGAACTCCACATACGAGCATGCCGATCCCACCAGCTTTTCCGGCAGGGTAAGGTCGCTTCGTGCGGCAAGCTCGGAATCGAGCGAGCCGGCGTTGACGCCGATGCGGATGGGGATGTGCGCTTCTGCTGCCGCCTTGAGCACCGGCACCGTAGCTTCAAGCCCGCCGATGTTGCCGGGGTTGATGCGCAGCTTCGCCGCACCACGGCGCGCCGCTTCGATGGCAAGCTCGGCGCTGAAGTGGATATCGGCAATAACCGGCAAAGGTGACTTGGCGCAGATCTCCTCGAAGAAACCAAGGTCGGACTTATGCGGAACGGCAATGCGCGCCACTTCACAGCCCGCTTCTTTCAGGCGGGAAATCTGATGCAGGTTGCCCGACACATCGGACAAAGGCAGGTTGAGCATCGATTGCACCACGCAGGGAGCGCCGCCGCCCAAGGCAACATCTCCCACCATCACCTGCCGTGTTTTTGCGTTGGGGGCGTTTTCAGCCATATGCTAGCTCCAATTTCCGAATACGAATCTTTGAACATCCTGATTGACCATAACCAGGAAGAACCCCGTGAACAGCACGATTCCCACGGTGGACATATACCCGAGCGCCTTGAGGGAAACCACCTTGCGCGACACCTTCTGGAACACCTCCACCACAAAACGGCCACCATCGAGCGGCGGGATGGGAAGCATGTTCATAAGGCCCAAAGACGCCGATATCACTGCGGTAAAGAACAGGAAGTTCATAAAGCCGGCATCAAGCGCGCTCTTCGACATAACGGCAATGCCCACCACCGAAGTGGACTGCGAAACGGTTTGCGCCGCTGTTGCCGGGTTGAACAATGCCGCGATGGCGCTTACCACCATCCCCAGGTACTTGAAGCCCAGATAAATTGCCTCCCACGGCGCCCAGGTATGGTGGAAGGTTTCGCCCGTCTGTGTGTTCTGCAGGTCGAGGCCCATGATGGAGTAGATGAAGATGAACACGAGGAACACCCACAGCAGGTTCATGAAAGGCCCGGCGAGCAAAATGCAGCAACGCTTCCAGAACGGCAATGTGCAGTACTGTTGCGCCTTTTCCGCCTTGAAGAACGCTTCATTGTCGGCTACCTCGCGTGCTTGGCCTTCCTCATACCCGTTTTTCGCGGGCGTGCGGTACACGTTGTGCTTGTCTTTGCGATGCGGGCGTTTCAACGAGCCCCAGTCGCACAGCTCTTCAAGCAGGTTATAAGCTTCTTCTTCAGTAAGGAACAAGTCGTGCGCCACGTCTTCCATGTACACGGTGCCTTTGCGGTAGGCATACCCTAAAACACGCTTCAGGTGCGGGCTGTTGCTTGGCGGAGCCATGCCGCAAATGCTGGCATAGCCACCCAGCGGCACCGCCGTGATGCCAAAGCGCGTTTCACCGCGCGTGAAGCCGATAGAGGGCCCCGGGAGGCCAATCATGAATTCGCTGACGCGCACCTTGCACGCACGGGCAGCCAGGTAATGGCCCCCTTCGTGTATGAATACGAGGAAACCCAAAAGCAGGGTTACCGTTATGAGCATGATAAGAATATCCATGCACGACATTATATTTGAGCAGGCCGATGGGCCCGCTCAATTCATACGAACTGCAGCGCAGAAACAGTAATGCCGCTATTGAGCAACGCTGTCCTTCACAAAAAGCCCGTAAAAACCAAGAAAAGGCAGCTGCTTGGCAAAATAATCGACTTAAGAACTCTTCCCTTCGCTTTTCAGTGAGCAAGTGAGCAAATTAATCAACAAATTTATAAAATTCGTTGATTAATTTCGCATGTTTCGATGGGAATTTGGGCAAAAGATAAATTAGACCGTTCGCAACTCGATTATTTTGCCAGCAAAGGCCGTTTTCTTGGTTTTGAGCCTTCGGCCTAGCGGGGAACTACGTTGGAGCGTGCGTAATTGCGCGCCCAAGCGTCTATCTCTATCAGCTGCTCCAGGCTTTCCACCTTTTGCACGCCAGCCCGCTCGTGGGCATCCATCGTTGCCTCCACACACTCGGCAATGCCAAGGTAGCTGCCTTCTTCCGCCAAGAATGCCGCCACGGCAACCTCGTTTGCCGCGTTCATAACACACGGCAACGTGCCACCCACGTTGCCAGCATGGCGGGCCAACGCCAAGCAACGGAACGTATCTGTGTCAGCGGGAGCGAATTCCAAGGTGCCCAACTTGGTGAAATCGAGCGGTTCGACCGGCGCTGTCCAACGCTTCGGGTAGCTAAGGGCAAACTGGATGGGAATACGCATGTCGGTAGTACCCAAGTGAGCCTTCACGCTGCCGTCGGTGAACTCCACCATGGAATGGATCGCACTCTGAGGCTGAACCACCACACTGATCTTTTCGTAGGGCATGTTGAACAAATGATGCGCCTCGATAACTTCCAAGCCCTTGTTCATCAAAGTCGATGAATCGATGGAAATCTTCGCACCCATGTTCCAGGTGGGATGTTTCAGTGCCTGAGCAGGCGTGATGTTTTCCAAGTCGGCGCGCTTCTTACCACGGAAGGGGCCGCCCGATGCCGTCACCCACAAGCGCGACACCTCTTTTTCGGATTCGCCCAACAAGCACTGGTAGATGGCGCCATGCTCGGAGTCGATGGGCATAAGCGCCCCCGCCGGCCCCACCGCAGGCGCCACACCGGCAGCGCGGCGCTGCTGGTCGACCTGCGCCGCCAGGGGCATGATAAGGTCGCCACCCACTACCAGGCTTTCCTTGTTGGCAAGGGCAAGCACCTTGCCCGCACACAACGCCTCATAGCTGGCACGCAACCCCGCAGCACCCACCAGGGCATTAACCACCACATCGACTTCGGGCAAGCGCGTCAATTCCACAACGGCATCCATGCCAAAGCCGCACGTGCCGCCCTGGGCCTGCTCACGCACTTCGGAGGCTTGAGGGGCTTGAGCCAGGCGCTCGTCACCGACAGCGAGGTTATGCACCTGATGAGCGCGAGCCTGCGCAAGCATTTCCGACACACGCGAATTAACCGCCAAGCCAACGATTTCCAATTCGTCGGGATGCCGGCGAACCACATCTACCGTCTGCGTGCCAATCGAGCCGGTAGAACCCAGAATCACAATGCGCCTCATGAATGCCTCCCTAAAGGTGTTTTCGATACGCATCCGAGTATACCAGCGACAAAAAGAAACGCCGCCACCCGAAGGCAGCGGCGTTCAGCTCAAACCAAAACCGGACTCCAACGCTACAGCGTGAAGGGGATGCAGCCACCCAGGACCAGCAAGATGGTGCCTGTAAGCGTTACCAGGAACTGTGAGTCGCACCTATCAAGCAGACCACCATGACCTGGCATGATAGTGCCCGAATCCTTAAACCCGGAATTGCGCTTGATGCGGCTTTCGACCAAATCGCCCAGCACACCTGAAAGGCCGTTCACCAGACCGAATACCAAGGCTTGCGGGATAGACATGGACATACCGGGGATGTAGGTGAGCAAGCACCAGCAAACCATGGCGAAAATCAGACCGGCAATGAAGCCCTCCCAGCTTTTCTTGGGGGAAATATGCGGCGCAAGCTTGTGCTTGCCGATGGCCGATCCCACTAGGTAGGCAAACGCATCGTTGCCCCATACGCTGGCAAACAGGCCCAGCACCAGCACCGCACCCCAGAACTCAGGAAGCGATGCGCGCAGGATCATAGCACACGACATGATAACGCCCGTATACACCGCGCCGAACAGGCTTACCGCAACATCGCTGATGCGAGCGGGCTGCCAAAACACGTACCACACCAAAAGCGTAAGCACGAAGATGGCGAACACCGACACCACGCCGGGAAGCCCGAAAAGCCAGGTTGCAAGCGGGAACAATGCTGCAGCGCAGATGCCCAAAAACTCGTTAGGCAGCTTCGCATCGGAGCGCAGCATATAATAGAACTCGCCCGCGCAGATAGCGCTGAGAACCGAAAGGTACACTGCCGTGGTTGCCTCGGAAGCAGCGATGCAAACCACGGTAAGCAGAATGTACACTGCCCCTGTTGCCGTGCGTACAACCAGGTTGCTGGGATGTTTCATCTTCTCAGGCACCTTGGCAGCAGCAGCGTTCTTCATCTTCGTTGAGCGCTTTTCCTGTCCGGGAAGCTCAACGGCCGGAAACGAATGCTCTTCGGTGGTAAGAGCCGGATGAAGCTCGGCATCGTCACGCGCAAACGGCTTGCGCACGCGCATCTTCGTCATGCGCTACACCGCCCCATAACGACGATCGCGCTGTTGGAACTCGAGCAGGGCGCGCAGGAAATCGTAGCGGTTGAAGTCGGGCCACAGAACATCGGTGCACACGAACTCCGAATAGGCAATCTGCCAAAGCAGGAAGTTGCTGATGCGCATTTCGCCCGAAGTGCGGATAAGCAAGTCGGGGTCGGGCATGCCCGCAGTATCAAGGCCGCGCTCGAATACCTCTTCGGTAAGCGCAAGTTCCTCTCCCTTTTCATGGGCGGCAATTGCCGCATCGGCATACGCCTGGGCGGCGTTCATCATTTCCTGACGCGAACCGTAGTTCACGGCAACCACCAGCGTCATGCCGTCGTTGTTGCGGGTTTTCTCCCATGCGGCGTCGAACGCATCGCGCGTTTCCTGCGGCAGCATGGACAAATCACCAATAGTGCGCACCCGGACATGCTCTTCATGCAAGCCATCAACTTCGGCGAGCATGGTTTTGGCGAACAGCTCCATAAGGCCGTTCACTTCTTCCTGCGGGCGCTTCCAATTCTCAGTGGAAAACGAGTAGATAGTAAGGTAATCGACACCGCAGTCGTTGGCACAGCGGATGGTTTCGCGTACCGCTTCGATGCCCGCCTTGTGCCCGCGCAAACGGTTCAAGGCGCGCTTCTTCGCCCAACGACCGTTGCCGTCCATGATCACGGCAACATGGCGGGGAATGCGGTTCTGGTCAAGCGCCTTCGGGTCGAGCCCTGCCGGCGGATTCGGGAATATGTACTCTAACGGTTGTCTCATTCGCAATCCCCTTCCAATGAAAAACACGCCTATCGGGGCAAACCATAGCAGGCACAAACGCGCAACGCGCAGGTTGGCGTAGTAAAACAGCGAGCGGGATTCTGGTGAGTGCAGATGGGTTGAAAGAGGGAGGGGCTGGCCTTCGTGCCGCCCCGACCGATTGAAGCCCAGCTGCGCCGCCAGAATCCCGCGCAGCGTCATCGCGCCTCAAACGGACTTTCGCTGTTCGTAGAACAGCGAAACCGTTAGATAGACATCAGCTCTTCTTCCTTCTTCGCCAAATGCGCATCGATCTTAGCGATAGCGGCATCGGTGAGCTTCTGGATCTCTGCCTCTGCGCGATGCTGCTCGTCTTCGGGCAGACCATCGTTCTTCACAGCCTTTTCCACTGCCGTATTGGCGTCGCGGCGAGCATTGCGCACTGCCACACGGCTTTCCTCGGCGTAGGCACGGCATTCCTTAACGAAATCCTTACGGCGCTCCTCAGTAAGGGGCGGGAAGGAAAGGCGGATTACCGAACCGTCGTTGTTGGGCATAACGCCCAGGTTGGCTTCCTGGATAGCATGGTCAATGCCGCCGAGCGCAGACTTATCCCACGGCTCGATAACAAGCGTATGGGCATCGGGCGTCTTGATGGCAGCCATCTGGTTGATGGGGGTGGGAACGCCATAGTAGTCGGCCTTAACGCGGTCGAGGATCATGGCATTGGCACGGCCAGTGCGAACAGAAGCGAAGTTGGAAAGCAGCTGCTGCTCAGCGCCTGCCATACGCTCTGCTGCTTTGTCCATGATTTCCTTGGTCATTGTGGGTCCTTCCCCTTTATTGATTCAAATTCCAAACGCCTTGTACAAAGGCACGCTGTTCTTGCTTACGCGGTAACCGTGGTACCGATGTTCTCGCCCTTCAGGATGCGGGAGATGTTGCCGGGAACCATCAAGTCGAACACCAAGATGGGCAACTTATTGTCCATGCAAAGCGAGGTTGCCGTGGAATCCATAACGTGCAGTTCGCGCGAGAGGACCTCGAGGTAGCTGATGGTTTCGAAGCGCTTGGCATCGGGATGGGTTACCGGGTCGGCGTCGTAGATGCCGTCTACCTTGGTCGCCTTCATCAGGCACTCTGCATTGATTTCGCAGGCGCGCAATGCAGCAGTGGTATCGGTGGTGAAGTACGGGTTGCCGGTACCGGCAGCGAAGATTACCACATAGCCCTTTTCCAGGTGATGGATCGCACGGCGGCGGATGTAGGGCTCGGACACTTGGCGCATCTCGATGGCACTCATAACACGCGTCGGGATATCGTGGCGTTCGAACGCATCCTGCAACGCCAAAGCGTTCATGCAGGTGGCAAGCATGCCGATATAGTCAGCCTGGGCGCGGTCCATGCCCTCCGCAGAACCTGCAAGGCCGCGGAAGATATTGCCGCCGCCAACGGTAACGGCAAGCTGAATGCCGTCGTCGACGATTTCCTTGATCTGGACGGCCAGTTCTTCGACGACCTTAGGATCGATGCCGTAACCGGCTTCCCCCATCAGCGCCTCACCGGAAAGCTTCAAGAGAACGCGCTTGTACTTATAGTCAGAGCCCATGGGCATATCCTTTCATCGTCTGTATCTTTGCCATCTTACCGTAAAACGCACACCACTTGCGCGTACCCCACAAAAAGGCTGCGACATTGCATCGCAGCCTTTTTGAATTCAGATGCTCCTATAGCCCTGCATGCACGATATCGAGCACGCGCGCCAAATCGGCAATGCCCACCTGTCCAGGTGCAGAAGCTTGCGCTGCCGCGCCGAACGTTGCCGAGCTGCCATACGATTCGCCTGCCAAACGGCTTACCACGCCCATGCCACCCATGCTCATGGTGATAAGCGGGTGCTCGGTGTGGTTCTCGAACATATCGCGCGTGGCATCCATCAGCACGAGAACATCTTCTCGGCACTGTGGCATCAAGGCAATTTTCAGGATGTCGGCGCCCATATCCTGCATCTTGCACAAACGGAAGACGATTTCGTCCTTCGCAGGCGTTTTCTCGAAATCGTGGTTCGAGGCAACCACGAACACGCCGGCTTCGTGCGCAGCCGTAATGATGCGCTGCACCGTTTCGTCCCCCGTAAACGCCTCAACGTCGATCAGATCGACAATGCCGCTTTCAGCAAGAGCGATGTTGATGTCGGCATATACGCTGGGGTCAACGGGCTTTTCCCCGCCTTCTTTCGCAGTGCGAAACGTCATAAGAATAGGGGTTTCGTCCCCTACCGCAGCGCGCAGCTTTTGTCCACACGCTACCAGGGAATCGATATCGTACGCGCCGTCGAGAAAATCGATGCGCCATTCCAGGACATCCACGGGAAGGCTCTTGGCGTAAAGACCCTGTTCAACCATTTCCGCTGCATTGTGACCGCAAAGCGAGGTCATGATCTTCGGCCTGCCCTCGCCGAACACCACCCCACGGACATCCACTGTTTTCATCGGAACCCCTTCCTGCACTGTTTGCGCTTCAAACCAGGCAAAACGCCCGACCTGGACACTCTGTTCAACGCTTCCATTATGACGCAACAAAAAACTCCCCGAAGAACAGCCTGGGGCTATTTCTTCGGGGAGCATTGCGTTTAGCTATTGCAAAGCATTATGAATCGGAGCCCAACGTTACGTTCACTGTGTTCTCCTGGCCACCTCGGTTGTAGGTGACGCTTACGCTGTCACCCACGTTGTGGGAACGGACCGCCAAAACCAAATCGGAAGAAGAGGAAATGGTGGTGTCGCCCAGTTTCGTGATGATGTCGCCTTCCTGGATGCCGGCATTTGCGGCAGAGGAGCCGACGCTTACGCTGGTCACATAGGCGCCCGAGTCAACGGGAAGGTTGTAACGCTTGGCAAGCTGGCTGTTAACCGTGGTGCCGGAAATACCCAGCTGGGCATGAGAGGGCGTCTTGCCGTCGATGATCTGCTGCGCGATGTTCATGGCGTAATCAACCGGGATTGCAAAACCCACGCCGGAGCTGGAGCCGGAAGAGGAAGCGATGAGGGTGTTCACGCCGATGAGCTTACCGTCCTTGTCTACCAAGGCACCACCGGAATTGCCGGGATTGATTGCCGCATCGGTCTGAATCATGTTGGTGTACACCGCGCTCGACCCACTGCTGCTATCGTTCAGCGCCGAAGTGGTACGGCTGGTGGCCGAAACGATACCCGTGGAAACGGACTGTTCCAAACCGAACGGGCTGCCTACCGCCATAACCCATTCGCCAACCGTAAGGTCGGAAGAAGAGCCGATTTCGATAGCGGTAAGGTCGTTGGCGTCGATTTTCAGAACGGCCAGGTCGCTTGACTCGTCGGTGCCCACCACCTTGGCGGTGTACTCGCTGCCGTTGGCGTTCACCTTCAGCTGATCGGCGTCTTCGATAACGTGATAGTTGGTAAGGATGTAGCCGTCAGAGGAAAGGATGATGCCCGAGCCCAAAGAGGATTCCTCCAGCTGATCGGACGAAGACTGGCCCATCATGCCAAAAGCACTCTGGCTGGACTGCTTGGTGTACACATCGATGTTCACCACCGAAGGAAGGCATTTCTGGGACACCGCTTCAGCAAGCGTGGTGTCTTCCCCGTTCACCGTGATGTTCGTTCCACTGCCGTCGCTGCCCAATACCGTGGAAGAACCCGGGCGGATGAAGGAATAGATGCCCAGAACCAGGATGCAAGCCAACGCCGCACCGCCAAACGCGATAAGAAACGTCTTCAAGCTCGAGTGACCCTTTTTCGAAGGCGTATCGGGCTGCTGTTGGGGCGTGCCTTGGCCGTCCCACCCATTGGGGGGAACGGGCGCACCCGAGGAATTGCCTTGTTCGTACATGCAGTGCTCCTTGAATACGTATGCTGTTCCGCATAAGCGGATTTACTTACAAAACCCAGGATAAAAAGAAACGGAAGGCAAGGTAAAACCCGCCTTCCGTTTGTTGACGTTACGACACCTTTTCAACAAAGGGCCTTTATTTGGCACCCGTTTAGTTTCCCGAACCACTCGTTGTGCTCTTGGTGCTTGTGCTGGTACCCGTACCGCTGCCCGAAGAAGTACCGGAGGCAGCAGAGTTAGAGGTCGAGCTTGTGTTGTTCGACGACGAGGTAGTAGCGTTCGAAGCAGAGTTGGAGCTACCAGAGGTGGCAGTGGTCGTACTTGCCGTACCAGTAGAAGACGTTGCAGAGCTCGTGGTGTCGGAGCTGGAAGAATCGCTCTTGGTGGACTTGATTACCTTCAGCGAGGAAATATCCGCCTGGTCGCCAAGCCACTTCTTCTGGATAACGCTGATAACGCCGCCGCTCTTCAACGAGCTGAGCGCCTCGGAAACCGCCTGCTGCAAAGCAGTGTTGGTGGTGGTTGCCGCCACACTATAGGAAGAAGGATCCTGCAACAACGCCACAGGATATGCCTGCACCGTAGAGGAATGCACCACGTATTCGCCGATGGTGCTATCGGCAGCAACATAGTTCACCGAGCCCGTTTGCAGCGACTCGAACGCACTTTGCAGATCGGTGGTGTTGCGCAGGCAGCTTTCACCGTAATGATCGGAAACCTCCCAGGCGCTCATGGAAGAGGACTGGGCAGCAACCGAAAACGCACCCGAGGAAGTGGGGGCCGTCGCGTTCTGCGTGAGCGAGAACAGGGCAACTGCCGAGCTCATATACGAATCGGACGTCCAATACGCAGAGCTTGACTTCGACACGCCCATGACGATATCGACATTGTCCTTGGAAAAGGCGCTATCAACCGAAGAGCCAACATCCACCAATTCCAGTTTGAGGCCCATTTCATCGGCAATGGCAGCAGCGATGTCGACGTCGATGCCGACAATGGAACCGGAGGATTCCGCTGCATAAGGGGCATTCGATGCATTGACGCCCACACGCAAGGTGCCCGACGACTTCAGGGCAGAATTGCTTACTGCCTGATCTTTCGTCTGAGGCGTGTATGTGCCGGATGAGCAGCCGACAAGGGCCACCGCCATGGAAAGCGCCACCACCAGCGTAGCAACGAGAACCGATGCGCGTTTCATCGAATTATCCCTTCTTGGTACCAACGTATAAACCCTTCCAGCTGACCTGGTCTTTGACCCCACACTCGCATACTGGAACCAAGCCCGCGAAAAGCGGACATCGTCCTCTCGTTCGTGCAACCCTATGTTGCGAAAACTCGAACGGTACGTCTTACCTCTAGGATGCGCCATGCTCGTTTCGGAGAACCGATAACTTACGTGGATCCTTTTGACCGCATCTGCCTTGGACTAGGAAAAACCGCAACCACAGACCTGGAAAGAGCATTCCTAGTTTAGCAGAATGGGCAACTAACGCCCGGGGAAGGAGCCATCACGCACGCTTTTCCCATATCCTTCGCATTTCTTTCCCATCTCGTTGATAGGTTCAATGAGAAATGGGGCATTACACCTCAGAACCGCAACGCCAGTTGAACGCGCGGGGAGGGCAAAGGCCAATGACTCTATCGAAGCAAATACGCAATTCGTTGGTGCTCTTGCGCGCAGGAATCGAAGAAATGGTTTGGCCCACTCGCTGCGTTGTCTGCGATTTGCCGGGGGAATTGGTTTGCAGAAGATGTACTCTTGCGCTGCCGTACCTCGATCAGCTGCTTGCATGCCCCACCTGCGGAGCACCCTGGGGACGTTCCATCTGCTGCGAATGCAACGCCCAGACGCTGCGTTGGAAGGGGCTGGAAAGGTTCCCCTTGGACGGCTGTGCTTCAGCGTTGATGCTTTCGGCGGAATCGAAACGCATCGTCACCGCTTTCAAAGACCGCGGCGAGCAGTTGCTATCTGCGGTTATTGCCCAGCACCTGGCCGATATGCTGCCCTGTTCGTGGGCGGAAAACGCGCTGTTCGTACCTATACCCGCTCGAAAAAACGCAATCCGCCAGCGAGGCTTCGACCATGTTTCGCTTATCGCCTCTGAGCTTTCACGCATCACCGGCATCCCATCGGCGAACGCGCTCTGCGCCCTTCCCCGCCGCGACCAACGCGCCCTCGACGCGCGCGAGCGCCTTGCGAACATGGCCGGCTCATTCGCTTTGAATCCTGCCGCGCTACGGGAGCAAGCCCTTAAACGCCGCATGGGCGCACGCACCTGCATCATCCTGGTCGACGACGTGTTCACCACTGGTGCGACCCTGTTCACCGCCGCCGAGGCGCTGCGGCCTTTGCTCCCAGAAAAAATCTACGCCCTGACATTCATCAGGGCGTAGAGGCATCGAAGCGAGGTAACTAGATGCGATCCTTCGCGTTCGCTTGAGCAAACTCCTGCACATCCACCGAAATGCTGTGCTGAATAGGCTTCCAGGATGCCTTCTTCACCAGCGCAACCAATGCGATGGGGATGTAGGTGATCATGAACAGCGGGAACGTGAACATGTAGAAGATCTTCTTGCGTGCCGGCGCATGGATGTTGTCCCACTCGGTAAAGGTGGTAAGCGCACCGAACATGAACATGAACAACGTGAAGTTGAACAGGCAGAAGAAGATCGAGGAAAGCGAAGAGGTGATCATCACGCCCGTAGACATAACGCCCGTGATGCCCAGCACCGCGATGATGGCGTTGAACACGATGGTGATGATGGTGAGCAGCATAGCTGGGCAGATGGTCATCAGCATGTCGTAGCAGGCGAAACGCGAGCCCTTCGGGTTGGTGAAAATGCCCTTCACCAGCTTGCCACCGTACCCGAAGAACACCTGATAGAAGCCCTTGGCCCAACGGAAGCGCTGGTTCCAGGAATCGCGGAAAGTCAGCGGCTGCTCATCGTAGAGCATGGCGGTAGGCGTATAGGCGATGCGGCGTCCTTGAATGATAGATGCCGTAGAGAACTCGATGTCCTCGGTGAGCATGTGGTATTTCCAGCCGCCCATCTCGTCGATGATCTTGGCGCTGATAAAGAAGCCGGTACCCGATACCGCGCAGCTGGTGCCCAAGGTAAGACGCGCCTGGGAAAGGTACTTTGCCTCGCGCATGAACCACACGGCATAACCTGCGGTAATCCAGTTCGAACCGTAGTTCTTGGAGTTACGGTAGCTGGTAGAAGCCACAGCGCCGTTATCGAACGTCTTGTTCATCTCGCGGAAGTAGTTCACATCGAGCACGTTGTCGGCATCGAAAACGAAGTACGCCTCGTACTCGTTTTCGCTGTAATACTGACGGATGCAGGAAAAGCCGTAATCAAGGGCATAGCCCTTGCCGATGTGCTCGGTGTTGAAGCGTGGGAACACGATGGCGCCGGCTTCCTGGGCAACAGCCGCAGTATTGTCGGTGCAGTTGTCGGCCACGACGAAGATGTCGATCAGCTCTTGCGGATAGTTCTGCACGCGGATGCTATGGATAAGGTCGCCGATAACCGCGTTTTCGTTACGCGCGGCAACGATAACCGCATAGCGATGATTCTTCTTCGCCGTCAGTTGCGGCGGCTTCTTCGTAAGCGTTACGAACACGTAGAAGATCTGGTACACGTAGCAAATCGAGAACACGAGAAAGACGCAGAAGTTGAAGATGTCCACAAACGAAAGGGACGAGAAAAACTGGTCTAGCACCAATGCTCCTTTTCCAATGCCTGCTCTGTTCCAAGCAGGCCCCAATACTCCCTAAACCTTTGGTTGGTTTTGGCGCAGCACAACCTACACCCGTAGGCGTTTCTTGCTTTCGGGATTATAGACGCTTTTTTGTGCAACAGTCAGCCTGCGCCACTCCTTCCCAACCAAAATGCGCCTATTGGGTCATTTTCCCGTCACTTCATCACGGCTCCTGCATATCACCTTCACAAATCAACGGCATATAATGAGCGCAGGGGACCAATCGAACAAGGAGGACGCTATGCCCATATTCACCAACCGCGAACCGCAGTACGCCGAAAACGTCGAGGGCGGCATCGGCCGTATGCAGCGCGATCGTCTGCTTGAAGGTGATCAGCTTGGCGGCGAATGCAGCTACGTTGCCCAGATTTCACTCGAACCAGGCTGCTCTATCGGCATTCATCAGCATGTCGGCGATTCCGAGATGTACTTCCTTACTTCCGGCACGGCAACGTACACCGAAAACGGCACCGAGTACCAGGTAAAGAAGGGCGATGTCCTGTACTGCCCCGATGGCAGCTTCCATGGCATCGTGAACTCTGGCAGCGAAATGCTCAGCTTTGTTGCCGTTATCCAAAAAACCAAGTAACGGCTGCGTTGCCGCTGCGCCCCACAAGGCACATCACCCCTATAATCAAGGAAAAGAAAACGAGCCCCCTATGCTCTGGCATGGCGGGGCTCATGTTTTACCCTCAAAGGAGATTCCTATGACCTTCGAAGAATTGGACGAGCAGCAGCTGAAAGCAGCGTTGTGCATGCTGGAGCTTGCCGACATCGAGGCAACTGAGAAGAACGCGCGCCGCTACCTTGACTGGGAGATTCTCTCGTTTACGGAAGACCCAAACGGGCAGTACTGCTGGTATATGGACGAAGATGGCAATGAGGCGTGCATCAGAGTCGATACTTTGGAGGAAATTGACGTTTCTGAGTACGAATAGAGGGCTGTCCGTTCCCGCTCGGCAGGGATGCGCTCCGGTCCGAGCGAGCCCTTTTTCGTGTTTCTTTGAAAACTGAGGGCGCAGCGATAGGATTCGACGCGCGGTTCAGGACATCCCTACACCTTTGGTCGAATGCCTGGGGCTGCGCCTTGAAGATTTTCGAGAAACCGCGGGATTCTTTACAGGTCCGAGCACGCACCCGCCAGGCTGGGAACTGCGGAATTTGGCGCCTCATTGCCTCGTTCGTCGGGGGTTGAAAGTTCCCTGCTTTCAGCGCCTTTGGCGCGCGAAAGCAGGGAACACGAAAAAAGCCACCGGGCATTTGCCTGGTGGCTTTTGGTTTTTAGATGGTGCCGGCAACAGGAATCGAACCCGCAACCCACTGATTACAAATCAGTTGCGCTACCGTTGCGCCATGCCGGCAAACCGTTGATCAATTATGCCATAAAAGCGGGGGCATCACGGAAAACGCACTAAATTGGAGCGCAGGGCGCTATGACCTCTATACCCTATAGCACGCCTTCGCCATTGAACGCAGGGACGAAACTTTCCTTCGCCGCATCGCCCTGTTGCCAAAAGTAATCCTCGATGTCCAAATCATCGGCAAAATCAAGCACCTCTTCGTATTCGCTTTCGGTGACCCTGCCTTCAAGACCGTAGCGCTCCAGGCCTTTTGCAAGCGGCGTGTACTGGCTCATGATGCTCAGGCGAATGCGCGCGCCATAACGATTGTTCAGTACCTCGAGCGCACGCTTCGACTCCTCCACCCTGCCGGGCAGCACCAAATGGCGTACGATAACGCCTTTCCGCAACAACCCTTCTTCGTTTTCCTCCCAGGTAGGCACTTGGGAAACCATGGCGTCAATTGCCGCTAAGGCCACTTCCGGGTAATGAGGGGCATGCGAGAGCCTGCCTGCCTCAAAGGCAGAAGCGTACTTGAAATCGGCCAAATACACATCGACCAGGCCGTCCATAAGCTGCAACGCCAGAAGGGAATCGAAACTTGAGGTGTTGTACACCACAGGGATCTTCAATGCATCGCTTTCGCGCAGCTCACACAGCACGGGAGCAATGCCGGGAACGTAATGGGTGGGCGTTACCAAGTTGATGTTGGCAGCGTGTTCTTCGTTTTGGAGGCGAAGCAGAGCACCTCTGAACTGGGCGGACGTCACTTCGATCCCCGACCCGACAACCAATTCCCGGTTCTGGCAATACACGCACTGCAAGGGGCAATGGGAAAAGAACACGGCTCCGCTTCCCCTGTCCCCCACCAAGCAGGGCTCTTCCCACCAATGGAGGGCAACGCGTCCCAAGCGCAGCACGCTCGAAGCGCCGCATACGCCCACCTGCCCCGCCTCGCGGTTTGCCCCACAGGCGCGGGGACACAAACGGCAGGCAGCATAAGGGGATTCCCCTTGGAATCCCCTTGCAGAATCGTTCGCTTTTTGATGCACTTCGCTCACAAGTCCAAGCGGCTCTTAGTGATGGTGCTTGCCGCAGCACTCGTGCTCTTCGTGCGGATCGTGACCGCATTCGCATTCGTGCTCTTCGCCGTCTTCGTCTTCGCAGCCGCAATCGCAGCCCTCGAAAGCACCGTCGGCACGCGACCAGTCGAGGCCATAGCGATTGGTGGTCTCCTCATCGGCGAACACCAGCTTCAAGCCGGCAGGGTCAAGGTCGATGCCGCCCACCAAAGCCAGCAACTCCATAAGGCGATAGCATGCCTCGGCCTGAGGAAGAATCATCTCTTCGTCTTCCAGCGAAGACAGGGCTGCCGTTGCCTCGGCCATAAGGTGCTCGATGGTGAAATCGCCATCGTATTCTTCATCAAGAAGAGCCTGGGCGAATGCTTCCTGGGCAGGAGAAATGCTGTTCATGTCGTGCATGAAATCAACCACGTCTTCAACCATGACGTTCACATCGCGGCCAACGTTGGCAAGCGCCACCTGCGCCTCGACAGCACCAACCAGCGTGGCGCAGCGCTGCAGGGTAAGGGCAACTTTCGCCTTCTGACCAGCGCCCGCATGGCCCATCCACATCACGCGATGGGCAATGGCATCGAGCATGGGCTTAACCGTTTTGTAGTCAGCGTCTTCACGACAGCCGGCAACAATGCCCAGGTTCTCACGACTGGCAAACGCTTCCTCGCATACCATGTCGCTCACTACCAAAGGCGCGTCAATGGCGGAATGGTCGTTCACGCACGCAACGCCGTCAAGCTCACAGGCAAACGATACGGTGGAAGGGCTCAGGTCAACAAGGATCGCGCCCTTCCTGGTGCCGCGAATAAGACCTTCGGTGTCGTAGTACAAGTCTTCCAATGCGGAAGTGTTCGTGCAGTAGGTGAACACCACATCGGCATTGTTCAAATCGGTTACCGGAAAGCCCGCCGCTTCAAGCAGGCCGCTGATGCCGGCACCCACTCGTTCGTCGCCGGCAAACGCAAACGTCAATTCCTGAGCGCTCATATGCGCACATCCTCTCTAAGTTATACAGATTCACCCAGCCCAAAACGCACCGAATCGATCCTGCAGGGCGGATTCAGCACGAAACGTGCGGTTTACTTCTTCCCGCGTACCTTGTTGGCAATACGATCGGCCATGGAAATGTCGTTGCGGGCATCCTGGCCCCAGAACACGATGGCAATCATACCCGGGCCAACATGGCTGCCGATTACCGGACCGATGTTGGTCTCCAAGAACATCAACGAATCGTCTTCCTTGGAAAGCAGGTTCATCAAGCGCTCGGCGTCTTTCGGGCAGTCGGCATTGCCAATAACCACGTTTTGGCCAGGAGCATCTGAGCTGTGGCGCTTCAAATAATACTCGTACAGAGCTTTGATGCCCTTCTTGCGGCCACGCGCCACACCGGTAACCGCAAGCTTGCCATCGGCGGTGATGCCCAGCAAGGGCTTCACGTCGAGCTTCGAGCCAGCATAGGCAACCGAAGCGGGAATGCGCCCGCCGCGGCGCAGGGCGTCAAGGTCGTCAACCATGAACTGACGATCGACGAAGAAATGCGCTTCCTCGGCCCACGCCACCATTTCGTCGGCAGTCAAGCCGCGTTCGCGCTGACGCATTGCCTCGTACACCAAAAAACCCTCGGCAATGGATGCCACTTGGGTGTCCACCATGCGCACGTCCAAATCGGGGATTTCCTGCTTCACCTGTTCAAGATACAAACACGCCGTGTCGAACGTGCCGGAAAGGCCGCTGGAAAAGCCAAGGTACACTGCAGGTTTCCCCTGCTCATGCGCCCATTCAAACGCTTCGCGCAAGGCAGTCATGGGAATCTGGGCTGTATGAGGCTCCGACCCGTTGCGCATCGCCTCATAGAAATCATGCGCCGTACGGGTGCTGAACAGGTCGTCAAGGTGCTCGCCTTCCCCATCGATGTAGGGGAACTTCAGAAGGTACACGCCTTCACGGTTAACCACCTCATGGGGCAAATCGCAGCACGAGTCGATGATAAGGTTGCATTGTATATCCATATTGGTTGCCTCTCAGAGCGTCAGGTGTTGCTAATTCGATACGGCAAGGCTACCCACGTTGCCGGTAATCTTGCCCTCCAGGGGCTTGTTACATATATACGAAATGCCCACAGCAGGACCCACATGCAAGCCAACCACCGGGCTTACGGGAAGCACACGCACTTCCCTTTTCAAGAACGGCTCGAAGAACTCCTTGGCCCATTCGACGGCAGGGGTTTTGTCGCCGATGTAGTGCACCACCAAATCCTTCAGGCCACCGCACGTTTCGATGTCGTGCTCCAAGATTTCCTGGATCTTGGCCAGCGCCTTCTTGCGAGTACGCACCTTCGCCATGGGCTGAGGAATGCCATCGACCACAGTAAGCACCGGGGAAAGCTTGATAAGGTTGCCCAGAAGCGCTGCCGCGCCACCGATGCGACCACCCTTCTTCAGGAATGTAAGCGTTTCCGGCGTGAACAGAAAACGCGTGCTCTTGATGGCATCGAGCACCGCTTGCGCCGCCTGGGCAAGGGTTTTGCCCTCCTTCACGGCACGTGCGCCTTCCAGCACAGGAAAAGCCTCGTCGAACCCGCAGGAAGAGGAATCGATCATGCAGTAGCGGAAGTTGATGTTGCGCGCCTCGACCGAACGGGCCGCACGCAGCACGCCATCGTAAGCACCCGAAAGCCCCGTGGAAATCCAAATGCCCAAAACCTCATGACCTGCCTTGGCAAAGGATTCGAACAGCTCTTCAAGTACGCTTTGGGAAGGCTGGCTTGAGGTAGGCGGATTGTCGGCCATGTCGTAGATACGCGAATAGAAATCGTCAAGATCCATCGTGGCATCGACGTGCTCATGCCCGTTTTCGTTCAGATACAAAGACACCACTTCAATGTTCTCGTCTTCAACGATGTCTTTCGGCAACGAGGCAACGGAGTCGGTAACAACCTTGATCATGCGACATGGCTCCTTTCACCTGGATAGCGCACCTGCCAATGCGCGCTATTCTCTTGTGGCATGCCCTAGAACAGCAAGCCTTTCTTATGCAGTTCGCCCCAGGAAACCCAGGGCGAACATCCATCTAGCAACTGCGTATGCGCCTAGGAAAGGCCCAAAAGGCGCGATACCAAATCGCGGCGACGATAGAACAGCGAGCGTTCCAAGCCAACCGGATACGAATGCGGGTTGATGATGCGTTTCTGACTTTCATCGAGCAGGGCCAATTGGGCCTTGCAGCGGCTACGCGCCATCATTGCATCACGCGCCTGCGCGTCAAGCACCACCTTGCCCTTGCGCGCCAGAGGCTCCAGAAGCGTTTCGTAGCGCAGACCCGATAGATCTTTCTGGCGCAGCTCGTCGGCAGGGTCGATGATGCGTTCATTCGCAACAGGATACAGAACATCGAAAACCATGTCGCCCGCAATAGTGCCCGATTCGTGGAAATAGCGACGAACATCAAGGATTCCGGGAACAGTTTGCTTGGAACTTTGACCGGTAACCTTCACGCATGGCTCCCATTCCCCGCCCTTGGAGCGTTTTGCGGCAAGCTTGTACACGCCGCCGAGCGCCGGCTGGTCATAGGCGGTAACCAACTTGGTTCCCACGCCCCACGAAGCAACTTGCGCCCCAGAATCGCGAATGGACTTGATGGAAAACTCGTCCAAATCATTGGAGAGCACCACACCGGTTTCAGTAAGGCCCGCCTCGTCGAGCATTGCGCGTGCCTGCTTGGCACCCCACGCCAAGTCGCCCGAGTCGATGCGAATGCCCGCAAGATGTTCCCCACGCGCCTTCATTTCAAGGCCCACGGTAATAGCGTTCTTCAAGCCCTGGGTGATGTCGTAGGTATCCACCAGAAGCACGCAGTTAGTGGGGAATTCCTTGGCATAGGCGCGGAACGCCTCAAGCTCGCTGTCGAATGCCATGACCCACGCATGGGCATGGGTACCGGAAACCGGCAAGCCGAACTCGCGGCCCGCCAGAACATTTGAGGTTGATGCGCAGCCGCCGACGATGCAGGCACGCGAAGCGCGCATGCCGCCCGATTCGCCCTGGGCACGGCGCAAACCGAACTCGGCCACGGGAGTTTCTGCGGCCAAGCAAACGCGTGCAGCCTTCGTGGCTGCTAGCGTTTCGAAGTTCACGCAGTTCAGAAGCTGCGTTTCAAGCAGCTGACACTGAATGATGGGGCCTGTCACCCGTACGACGGGATCGTTCGGGAACACCACCGTGCCTTCACGAACCGCCTCGATATCGACCGAAAGCTCTAGGGTACGCAGGTACTCCAAGAACTCGGGGTTGAACAGCTTGCCGCCACCAGGCGCATCGATGGAAGCCAAATAGGTAATGCTCTCGTCGCTGAACGAGAAGTTCTCTATCACCTCGGCAATGTGGTCCATACCGCTGGCAATGGCAAACCCGCCCTTGAACGGCGTTTCGCGGAAGAAGATGTGGAAGCACCCTTCCTCTTCCAATTTGCCACACGCCCAGTAACCCTGCGCCATGGTTATCTGGTACAGGTCCGTTAACAGAGCGTAATCGTCATTGTTGTTCATTGCTGGTGCCCTCCCCTTGAGCCTTGCGGCGACGGCGACGCGGCTTGCGATGAGCCACTTCGCCTTGCTTGCCGGCATTCACGTTGCCGGCAGCATGTTCCCCTTGTTGTTTGCGGGGTGCGTTGCGCACACCCGAAGATTTACGACCCGGACGCTTGGCGTTCGAATCGGTGTTGTTCTGTTTGCGCTGATCGTTTCGCTGATCGCGATTGCTCTGCTGCTGGGACTTCTGTCCCTTGCCCGAACCGCGACGGCTGCGACGCGACTGGCCTTCGTTCTTCTTCTGCGAGGAAGACTTCTTCTGGCCTTGGTTGCTGTGGTTCTGAGACCCGTCGTTTTTGGCCTGCGCCTGCGAATCGGACGAACCCCTACGACGGCGGCGCGGCTTGCGATGCGAATCTTCCTTTTCGCGCTCTGCCTTGCGAGCCTTGCGCGATTCGTTGTTGGCAAGCTTTTCGTTGCCGTTGAACGTGGTTACCTCGAAGGTGGTGGAGCCGAACACATCAAGCGGGTCGGGGGAAGCGTATTTCTCGAACACTTCTTCGGAAACGCCGGTGGGACGCTTGCCTTCGCCGTTGTATTCCATTTCCGCCAGCGGCACCTTGATGGATTTGCCGTCTTCCAGCTGCAGGGTTACCCGTTCCAAGGGAACGTTGATTTCGGTTACGCGCGCAACACCGCCGGGAACCTGGATCTTGGCACCATGCTTGGGCGCCCGGGAATTCACTTCCTTGTAGGTTTCGTATTCGTAACGCAAGCAGCACATCAGCCTGCCGCAGCATCCCGAGATCTTCTGGGGGTTAAGCGAAAGGTTCTGCTCCTTTGCCATGCGAATGGAAACCGGCGAGAACTCACCGCCCAAGCGTTTGCAGCACAGCTCCTGGCCGCAGTGGCCCAAGCCGCCCACTAAACGGGCACCGTCGCGCACGCCGATCTGGCGCATGTCAACACGCACATGGAAGTGACCAGCAAGTTTGCGCACCAGGTCGCGGAAGTCAACGCGCTCCTCGGCCTCGAAATAGAACACGGCCTTGTCGCCGTCGAAAAGGAATTCCACCATAACAGGGCGCATCTGGTCGTTCGCCTCTTCAGCGAATTCCTTGAACACCGAAAGGGCGGCTTCGCCTTGAGCAGCAAGCTCTTCGGCACGCGCCACGTCTTCTTCGGTGGCAATGCGGATAACCGGCTTGAGCGGCGACTTCAAGTTGGCAACCAGCTCGTCGCTTACCTCCATGATATCGGCGGTAGCAGTGCCGAACTCGGTGCCGCGCTCCGTTTTGACGATCACGTGATCGTCGGCCTTCACGTCCTTATCGCCCGGGTCGAACCAGAGAACCTTGGTTCCCGCCTGCATCTTAATGGGTGTTACCCGAACCATATAGAACCTCTCTTATCGTGAACAGAAGCGTGTCCAAGCACGTTTCTGGAGAAACATTATAACTAAGCGCTTCGTCGGTCTTGTACGCTTCGCGTAATGCACGCATCAGGCCTTCCACGTTTGCCCACGATGCGGCGCGCTCGATCACATCGCGCTGATCGACGTTCACCACCAAGTCGGGTGTGCCGGAAAGTACCATGAGAACATCGCGCAGCCATGATCGGATGATGGCGTTCATCTGGCGAAGCGAGGTGCGCGTAGCCTGGGTCAAAGCGCGTTTATGGCGCAGCTCTATCTGCTTCATCGCCGTTTCGGTAAGGAAATCGGCCGATTCGGCAAGTTCTTCGCTCTGTTCGGTACGCACATTGTCAAGCGGCGCCTTCGAGCGTTCGATAAGTTCGGCGGCATACTCAAGAACATCGCGCGCATCTGCGACGCGAAGGCTTGCCAGCACTTCCATCACGCGCTCACGGAACTCCGTGCGCTCGCTGCTTTTCGCAAACGAAATGGCCTGCGTGATAGAGCCGTCGCACGCTTCGATGGCAATACGGGCGCGCTCAGGCGATACGCCCACCTTCTGGGAAAGGATGCCCGCCGCCTCCGTTGCGGGAATATGGCGAAACGACACCACCTGACAACGGGACACGATGGTGGGCAGCACGGCATCGCGCGTACGTCCCAATAAGATGAACACCACACCGGGCACCGGCTCTTCAAGCGTTTTGAGGAAGGCATTGGCAGCCTGGGTGCCCAAAAGATCAACGCGATCAAGGATATACACCTTTCGCTTCGCGCGGATGGGGGCAAGGGAAACGTCGGAAACGATTTCGCGGATCTGATCGACCAAGTATCCTTGCGCACCTTCAGGTGCATAGTAGTGAACATCGGGGTGGCGGCGGCGCAGCACGCGGACACAGTCGTCGCATTCGCCGCACCCGCTCTTTTCGCACAGGATAGCCTGCGCGAAAGCATACGCAGCAGAGGTTTTGTTTGAGCCGGCAGGCCCCGTAAGCAGATACGCGTGGCTTACTCGGCCCGAAGCTATCGTCGCACGAAGGAACTGTCGCACCCGAGGCTGGCCGAACACTCCGTCGAAGACATCGGCCACAGTATCACTCACCTAAGCTGATCTGGGCTTTTTTGTCGGTGTTGCGTTCAAGGATAGGTTCGAAGAAGCCCGGCTTCCACACAGGGCTTTCCGGACCCCAGCCGAACACATCGGCAAGCTCCTTGAAAACGGCACGAGCTGTTTCGTCTTTCGCGCCCGCCGAGGAAACAATGCGGATACGCTGGGGGTTTTCGGCGGCAATGCGCAAGAATGCGCTGTTCACGCGCGCATGGAAATCGGCTCCCGCCTGTTCCAACCTGTCGGCATCGCCATGATGGGTTGCGCGTTCCAGGCCCTCTTCGGCGGGGGCTTCGGTGGTAAGCAGGATGGTACGGCACGGATGCACGCCCTGGCAGGCGAACACATTTGCCTGATGAACAAAGGAAACGGGCAGGCCGCGACCGTATGCCTGGTAGGCAACCGTAGAATCGTAGAACCGGTCAAGCAGAACCACCGCGCCGCGCGCCAAGGCAGGGATGATAGTTTCCTTCACTATCTGGGCACGGGCAGCTTCGTAGATAAGCAGTTCGGCTTGGTCGGACATGGCCGAGTTCTCGGGGTCGAGCACAATGGAGCGCAGCGCCTCGCCGATGGCGGTGCCGCCCGGCTCACGCAAGCACAGAACCTCATGCCCCATTTTGCGCAGGCATTCCGCCAGAAACGTGATATGCGTTGTTTTGCCGGCTCCATCGCCGCCCTCGAAGGTGACGAAGATTCCCGGTCCGACGGTCGTATCCTGCGCAGTGGCCACTCGTTTGTCCTATCAGTCTAGAGAGTAAATGTCTTCGCCCAGCGTATCGATGCCGACGAAAACGGGGAAATCGGAGACAATGACTTTTCTCAAAGCCTCAGTACCCAAGTCATCATACGCTAAGGTTTCGCACGATTCTATGCACTTCGCAAGAAACGCAGCAGCGCCGCCAACGGCAACGAAGTACACTGCACCGTTTTCAATGCAAGCCTGGCGCACCGCTTCCGAGCGATGGCCCTTGCCCACCGTTGCCGCCAACCCGCAGTTCATCAGGTGCGGCGCAGCGAAATCCATGCGCGAAGCCGTAGTGGGCCCGATGGCGCCGAACGGACGGCCCGCAGCGGAAGGCGTGGGGCCGGCATAGAAGATGGTTTGCCCGGCAAGGCCATAGGGAATTTCAGTGCTGTCGCCCATTTCAGCCAAAAGACGCTGGTGGCCTGCATCGCGAAGCGTGAACAGCGGGCCAGAAAGCAGGCATGCCTGGCCGGCACGCAGTTCCTTGGCTTCCTCCGGGCGCAAAGGCAGGGTCAGACGGATGGGATCGGTTGCCATAGCTTATTCCCCCTTTGTTTCCGAAAGCGCTACTTCCCTGGTAGGAACGTCGATGGTGGCACGACGTGTGGCGGAGCAGCTCATGTTAACGGCAACGGGCAACGCGGCAATGTGGCACGGCGCCGTGGCAACGCGCACACCAAGAGCCGTGGTTTGCCCGCCTAAGGCACCGGCGCCAATACCCGTTGCGTTGATGGCGGAAAGAAGCTCCGCTTCGAATGCTGCCGCCTCCGGATTGGGGTTGATGGTGCCCAAGGGACGCATCAGGGCACGTTTAGCCAGGCCACCGACCTTGTCGAACGTGGCGCCCACACCAACGCCCACCACCAAAGGCGGGCATGCGTTGGCCGCTTTCTCACGTACGCAGGCAAGAACGGTATCGATTACGCCCTGCTTGCCTGCGCTGGGCGTGAGCATCACCACGCGGCTGGCGTTGTCGGAGCCGCCGCCTTTCAACATCACGTGCAAACGGCACACCCCTGGCTCATCCACAAAATGAACCTCGCAGAATGCCGGCGTGTTGTCCTGCGTGTTGCCGCGACAGAACAGGGCGTCTTTCACCACCGACTTGCGCAAACGCGCTTCAGTGTAGGCCTTCGCCACCGCATTGTTCACGCGGGAAAACACGTTGCCGGGAACCAGCACATCGGGGCCGGCTTCCAAGCATACCCACACTGTGCCCGTGTCTTGGCAGATGGGCACACAGTCATCGGCGGCAACGCAAGCGTTTTGGACCAGCTGGTCCAAAACGATGCGCGCGCGACTGCCCGTTTCGGTTTCGCGCGCCGCCACCAAACCCGACAGGATATCGTCAGGGACGCGGGTGGCAAGCTGCGGGATAAGCGGCTCCAAGGCCGCTTCGATATCGCCAGGGGTTACCGTTAGCATGCAATCACCTTAGAACAGTTGTTTACTCGGGAAGGTTCTCGAGGCCCTTCTTGACGCTGGCAGCAGATTCCTGCAAAGCAGCCAGCTCTTCGGGGGTAAGGTCGAATTCCACGATTTCCTCTACACCGTTCTTGCCCAGGCGAACAGGGATGTTCATGTACAGGTCGTTCAAACCGTACTGGCCCTCGATGTAAGCGCATACGCTCAGAACTTCCTTGGAATCGGTAAGGATGGCTTCAACCATCTTGGCAATGGAAGCGCCCGGAGCATAGTAAGCAGAGCCCGTCTTCAGGTAGGAGACAACCTCGGCGCCGCCCTTGGTGCAGCGCTTGGTAACCTCGGCGATGTCTTCTTCACTCATAAGCTCGGTAATGGGAGTGCCCTTTACCGTGGTGAAACGAGGCCAGCACACCATGCCCTCACCATGGGCGCCCAGGGCCCATGCGGTTACGTCAGCAGGATCGCAACCGAGCTTTTCGCACACTGCGAAGGAAAGACGGGAGGAATCGAGCACGCCGCCCATGCCCATAAGGCGGTTTGCGGGCAAGCCGGACTTCTTGAAAGCCAGGTAGGTCATAACGTCAAGCGGGTTGGTTACGCAGATGTAGATGGCGTTCGGGGAAGCGGCCATCGCCTGCTCGATAACGGAGGACATGATGCCGGAATTCACGCCAAGCAGGTCTTCGCGCGTCATGCCAGGCTTGCGGGCAATGCCGGCGGTGATAACCACGATGTCGGAATCGGCGGTAGGAGCGTAGTCGTTGGTGCCGGTTACCTTGACGGTGAACTTCTCAACAGAGCGCATGTGCATCATGTCGAGCGCCTTGCCCTGAGGCAGGCCCTCTGCCACGTCTACCAGAACGACGTCGGCGAGATTCTTGGATGCGATGATGTGCGCAGCGGTTGCGCCAACGTTGCCTGCACCTACGATAGTGACCTTGCTCATTATTCCTCCTGAACGGTTTTGTTGAAAAGCGCGCTTCGATACGCACGCGTAGAACTATTCTACTCTTTCTTTATTTCGGTAAAGGAAAAACGCGGTCACGCGCGCCTGCCTGCCGCCTACCCCAAATTTGCAACACCTCGCGCTGCAAAGAGCAGTCCAACTTGGTCTTGAACCCGTCCTTGGGCACTGCATAAAAAGAAGCGCCCCGTTTGGGACGCTTCCTGCTCGCTATTCGCTTTTCTTGGTTGTTTTCTTGGCTGTTGCGGTCTTTTTGATGGAAGCCTTCTTCGCCGTGGTCTTCTTCTTGGCGGCTGGCTTTTTGGCGGCGGGTTTCTTCGCCGTCTTCTTTGCCGCAGCCTTTTCGGCCTTCTTCTTCGCTGCCTCTTCCTTGGCAGGACAGTTGAAGTTCGGGCACAGCTTCCAGGGGCCGCGCTGCGTGGTGACGATAACCATCGGCGCTCCGCAGCTTTCGCATACTTCCTGCGTGGCCGTGAGCTTGCCATACTGCGGAAGCGGGTAACCCGTTTCGCACTCGTCGTAGTTCTCACAGCGGATGAAACGCTTCAAGGTACGCGGGTTCTTATGCGCGATCAGCTTCTTTTCCAGGCCCTTTTCCTTGCAGGTAGGGCAAATGCCCACTTCCAAGTCGGGCTCTTTGTTGGTTTCGCATTCAGGGTCGATACACAGCACACGCGGCTTGGAGCGGAAGGCCGTCACCTTGATCTGAGGCATGCCGCAGGTAGGGCACTTCTCGTCAAGTGCTTCGATCTTGCCCTTGGGCAGCGGGTACGTCACATCGCAGTCGGGCCACCCGGCGCAGCCGATGAACATCGAACGCGTTTTCTGGGAAGAGCGCAGCTGCAGGTCTTTGCCGCACTTGGGGCACGGGCCCACGTAGGCATCGGCGGCAACGGCATCGGCCAGGGCGTCTTTCACTTCCTCGGAGTGAGGCAGCAGGCTGGCAAGCTGCTCGGAGAGCAGGTTGCGGGAATTGGTAACCACTTCTGCCTTCGTCTTCTGGCCTTCGGCGATGTTGTCCATTTCCTCTTCAAGCTCGGCTGTCATATCGGGGTGCGTGATGTGGGGCGCGAACTTGTCGAGCGCATCGCATACCGCCATACCCAGCTGACTGGGCTCGATGGGGTCGTTCTGCACGTACTTCACCGTGTACAGGCGCTCGATGATGGAGTGGCGTGTCGACTTCGTGCCCAAACCCAGCTTTTCCATTTCCTGGATCAGGCGACCCTGCGAGTAACGAGCAGGCGGCTTGGTTTGGTCTTTCGTGCAGGTGGCGCCGTTGAAGGCGATTTCCTGTCCCTCTTCCAAGGCGGGCAGCTGTTCGTCCTTCTTCAGGCCATAGGGGTAAATGCCGCGGAAGCCCGGCTTCACCAGCACATCGCCCTTGGCAACGAACTCTTCGCCGCCAACTTCAAGCGTCACCTTCGTGCCCTCTACAATCGCCGCATCCGAAAGCGTTGCCAGGAACCTGCGCGCAATAAGGTTGTAGAGCTTGTACTCTGCTGCCGGCAGGTTTTCAGGCGTTGCCATGGCAGTGGGGTAAATCGGCGGATGGTCGGTGGTTTCCTTCTTGCCGCGCGTTGCGCGCAAAGGCCCGCCCGATAGCAGCTGCTTGCAGTACGGGGTGTAGGCAGGGTTGCCCATGATTTTCTTCACGGTGTCGGCCAGGTCAAGCGACGAAGGATACACCGTATTGTCTACGCGGGGGTAACTGATATAGCCGTCCATGTACAGGCTTTCCGCCAAGCGCATGGTTCGCGCCGGGGTAAGGCCCTCCGAAGAAGCAGCTGCCATGAGGCTAGTGGTGTTGAACGGCACCGGAGGCGCTACCGTGCGCTTGCGCTTGGCAATGGAGGCAACACGCGCTGTGGTCTTACCTTTCACATGTGCCATTACGGCATTCGCCTTGGCCTCTTCCTTGAAACGTGCCGTGGAATGCGGTGCGATGAACGCATCTTCGCCTTCGTCGAACGAGCCTTTGATAACCCAATAGTCCTCGGGCACGAACGCCAAGCGCTCGCGTTCACGTGCCACGATAAGCGCAAGCGTCGGCGTCTGCACGCGGCCGGAAGAGCGCACGTTGCCATAGCCCGCAAATTTCACCAGGGTAAGGTAGCGCGTAAGCACCGCGCCCCAGATAAGGTCGATGTCCTGACGCGAAGCGCCGGCGCTTGCCAGGTTGGTGTCGAGCGTTACCAGGTTGCTGAACGCATGGGTGATTTCTTCTTTGGTGAACGCCGAATAGCGCGCGCGGCTTACCGGCGCGGTATCGTTCACTTCTTGGATGCACGAAAGGGCATCCGAGCCGATGAGCTCGCCTTCGCGGTCGAAGTCGGTTGCGATAACGATGGAGTCGGCCTTTTTCGCCAGGTTCTTCAGGGAACGGATGATGTCCTTTTCCTTGGGGCGTTTTTCAATGGGCGAATACACCAAATACGGGAGCGCATCCATTTTCCACGCCTTGAGCTCAACGCCGTCTTCGGTAAAGGGTTTTTTCTTCTTGAAGGGCGGCTTGGGCAATGATGAGGGGATGTCGGCTTCCATCACTTCGCCATCAGCGGAAACACCACGCCAGCCGCCGCGCTTCTTGTATACCAAAGCCGTTGCAAAATCGGGCTCCAGGATGTGGCCGCGCAGGCCGATGGTTACCCAATCTTCCCCATCAACGGTGAAACGGTATACGGGGGTGGAATATACTTTGTCAGCTTTGGGCTTGGTGGCGCCCAGTAGATCTGCGATCTTTTGAGCCGCGTCGTTCTTCTCGGTTACAACCAGTTTCACGCGGTTCCTCCTATTCTGCTGGGCTTTTGCCAACCCAGCCGTATTCACACGGTTTAACCCCGATTTGCTTATTAACGTGTGCGGGGATTTGCTCCTTTGCCAGCACATGCACCGGTTTTCAATGTTTGCACCAGCTTTTCGGCACGGCAGGCGACCGCGCCCGCTGCGCTTGGAGCCCCTCTCGCGCGCAGCACAACACAGAATACACGAATTGCCCAGCCCCACAAGGAAAACCGCGCAACTGCGCCGCTTTCCGTTACCGAGTGCTCAGTTTTTTGCTTTTCTTGCTCAACCACGAACATTTCCATCGGCGCAAAACCAAAAAGTGACCGGTCCGTGGCAAAATAATCGACTTGCGAATTGTCAATGCAGCGCAATCCTGGATTTTGGTGCGATTTCTGCGTCAAATAATGCACATATTTATATAGATTGTTGATTATCTATCTGTTTGGAGGCTATTCGCCGGAATGACATCGTTCGCAAGTCGATTATTTTGCCGAACAAGGCCCATTTCTTGGTTTTGAACGATGTCCAAACCGCAAAACGTAGCAAAACGCCCTATTGAAGCCCTGCATACGCAAATTTTTTGCTCGCCTTCGCATTAATTTAAGACCAAAGAGCCATAGTGCCCTTCATGAACATCTTTATTGGATATAACTCGGCACTCGAATACTGGAAACTCCACGACAGAGACAGTAGGCAGGCGGAATCGCAAGCAGCACCGAACCGTAGCTCCATTCCATGCATAGACGCCTTATCCGAAATTGCCCAACACCGCATCTATGGAAGGCCTATCCACTTAGTTGTTAGCAAGGAAAGAAACAGGAGGAACAATTCAAGTTTCACCGCTCATATCGAAAGCAAGCACATCAAACGCAGCTACTTCGATTTAGGTGGAGGAATCTATCTTGCGCGACCTGAGCTTTGCCTTTTGCAGATGGCCCAAAGCCTCTCTATACCAAAAATTGCGGAAATAGGGTGCGAGCTTTGTGGCAGCTACTCCACAGACCCGTTCTCGGAGGGGTCAGACCTCCTTATGCTCCACCCAAGAACAACAAGGGAATCCATCCGTCAGTTTGGCGAACGAATATCAGGGCTAAAAGGGTGCAGCAACTATCGCAAAGCGGCAAAATTCATCGCAGACCGGTCGGCCTCCCCTCGCGAAACGCAATTAATGCTATTGCTCTGCCTGCCCACGTATTTAGGCGGGTATGGCTTGCCTATGCCCCAATTCAACGAGCCAATCGATGGCGGAAGATTCAGATGCGATCTTTTTTGGCCAGATGCGAAGCTCGCGCTTGAATACGACAGCGATATGTTCCATACGGGTGCAGAAAAAATCAATCGCGATTCCGCCAGGCGCTCATCGCTGGAGGCTCAAGGTATTCACGTGGTTTCGGTGACAAGCCGCCAAGTGAACAACCCCGCTGAACTCGATAAGCTCGCCCGCATCGTTAGCAGCAAGCTCGGGAAAAGGCTCCGCATCACAATGGAAGACGCACCGAGAAGAAGAATGCTGCTACGCGCTGGTCTTCTGGAAAAGGACTACTGAGTTGCGCAGCGCACAAGCGGGACGCCGCTCTATACCAGCTTGATGGGGTGGCGGATTACGGTTTTTAGTTTTTCGGGAGCCGTTCGTCTTACATCGGAAAGATAGATTTCGTGGTGCAGACGGCTTTCGCTCATATCGTTTACGTAGCCGTTTTGCGCAAGGAATTCATCCATCTGCGCCACGGTTGCAGGTTCATCGTCATAAGGGCCGACGTGCATCATTTGGACACATAGGCCCTCGTCGATGGTGATGAATTCAGCTGCCGAGCAATCGAGCTTTTTCTTTTTGGTTGCGGCTTCAACCGCCCACTCGAAATCAGCCTTGCTTATGAACTCGGGAAGACGAATAGCGGAAATCCAGTTGAAGGAAGATTTATCGGAACAATCGACGCCCTCTACACCATCCTGCCACCAGAAACCCTCCAGAGGCGGCACCACGTATTCGAAGAAACCGTCAATCGAGTAATCGGTTTTATAGCTCATCTTCAACGTATACGAGATAGCGCACAGAACGCCGATTGCCTGCTGGTACGCGCCGCCCTCTTCATTCGGGTCGCCCTTGCCACGAACCGCAACGAAGTTCATCGCCGGGACGGTAACGATCTGCGGCTTCTTTTTGGGCTGGCACAAATCCTTGTACTCTTTTTTGAAGTCGAACGGCATGACATCGCCCCTTCTTGATTTGTCGGAAAATTGCTAAGCCGAAGTGGAATGTGCAGCCTCGGCTTCTTCGCGCTCTACCACCAAGCGCATGGCTTCAATGGCACATTCGAGCATGGAATCGTCGGGCTCGTTGGTGGTAAGGCGCTGCATTTGCATGCCGGGCCACAGCACCACGCGTACCAGCGGGTTTTCCGGGTGGCTGCCCGCCCACTTCACCGTGATCTCGTAGGAAATGCCAGCGATAAGCGGCATGAGCGCAATGCGCACCACGATAAGCAGCGCAAATGCCGCCGGCCCGCTGATGCCCCACCCTTCTATGAGCAGGTTCAAGGGAATGATGGTGTACACCAAAATGGCAATGATCATAACCATGATCAAAAACGCCGTGCCACACCGCACGTGCAAGCGCGGGAAGCTGCGGGCGTTTTCGGGCGTGAGCTCTAAACCGTGCTCGTAGCAATGGATGGTCTTGTGCTCCGCGCCATGGTAGGAAAACATGCGCTTGATGTCTTTCATGCGCCCGATAAGCCACACGTAGAACACGAAGATAGCAACACGCATAACGCCGTCGACGATATTCCAGGCAAGCGGAGCCGTTTCATATTCGCCCACCAACACATTCGACGCGAATGCGGGCAGGAAGATGAACAGCGCTATACCCAAAACCAGCCCCATTACCAGGGAAATTGCCATTTCAGCCTTACCGAAGAACGGCTCGTCGTCCGCATCTGCAGTATCGGGCTTCTGAGTGCTTTCAACGTTCTTGACGGACTTGGGCGCACGGTTGCTGCTCTCTGGATCCGGCTCGGTTACCACTTCGAGCGTGCGCTGGGCACCGAGGGCATCGATCACGGTATCAGGGCGACCGAAATCATATTTCCAGGAAAACGCATGCTCGCCTTCGTCTACGCCAGAAGCAGACCCGGCAGACGCACCATCGGCGGAATCGCCCTCGTTCTTCTTCGGCTCACCCGCCATCTCGGAGGCCTCCCCGGCGCGAACCTGGTCCGCTTCCGAAACGACGCACGCACGCCCATCGAATTCGCCATCAACACACAAGCCGCCAGCCGCCACTTCTTCGGCAACGTCCTTGGCCTCTTCGTCTTCATCGGCGAAAGCATGGTTGGCGGCAATCTCGAGCGCTTTGTAGCCCAGCACCAGCGAATCGACCAGCGCCACGCACCCACGCACCAAAGGCCACGAAAGCCAGGCAGCTCGTTTGCCCTTCTTGGATAGCGGGTGTTCCTCGGAATGCATGTTTCCGTCGGGCTCGCGCACGACCACCGCCCAATTGAGCTTGCCGCGCATCATAACGCCCTCGATTAGGGCCTGCCCACCAATGTGGGTGCGGCGCTTGCCGTCTTCGGTAAACGCACGTTTCAGATCGTTGCCCATGGCGCCAGGCTACTTCCTTTCAACCTTGGGGTAAGGGTTTCCGCAGCTCATCTTGCCTTCAGGGCAAGCACCTCGCACGCATGGGGCACCGGCATCCATGAAGATGTACGGCGCCGTGGGGCGCACCAGTTCGAGCATGCGGTTGGCAAGCTCGCGAATTTCCCACTGGGCGCGATTGCAGCAGCGCAGGCTCAAGAAATGCAGCAGCTCGCGAATGTTCATGGTAATGACGATCTTCGTTTCGGCAGCGTTGGGCAGAAGATAGCGCGCGTCTTCAGCGGGAACGCCCGCATCAAGCAGCTTGTGGTACGCCTCGGTGGCCGCCTTAATGGCACCGTCGAACACCTGCGAGGTTTCCTCGTTCGCAGCAACCGTAGGGGGCTTTACCACTTCCACGTCGCCCGAGAACTTCACGTAGCGCTGCGACTGCTGGTTGAAGCTTGCCAGACGATGGCGAACCAGCTGATGGGTAAGCGCGCGCGAAACGCCATCAACCGCAAAGGTGTAGCTCACATGTTCCAACGTGGAGAAATGGCCCGAGGCCATGATGGTGGAAAGCACGCTTTCCACGCGCTCGGGCGGCATGGTTTCCATAAGCTCGGTTGCCCCCACCGGCGCATAGCAAAGACGCGCCGCCGTGGCTACCGCGCGTTCGGGGTTTTCGGGGTATTGCAAAAGCTCTACGTTCATAGGGCTTGTCCTTTCTCTTCTTGCGCCATAATAGCGAAACGCCCCGTCCAACCAGGTTGGATCGGGGCGTATGGGGGAAAAGAACATTCCTTGAACAGGAAGCCGTTACCAAAGAGGCTTCTTGCCGCTTTCAAGGCGTTCGGGTTTCTTGGGGAGCTTTGCGTAAATCCAAACGTCGTATACCGCAAAGCAGCACACCACAGCACCCATTGCGTAGTACCACGGGTTAGCCTCAATGCCAAAGTAATTAGGACTAATAAGAGCCCACATGTTGCCAGGATTAAAGCTCATTACCGCAACCAAAACCAACACGATTACCAACTGCCAGCAGGTGCCGATGCGCGTTTTGCGCGTGCTCCAGAACATGCCGGGCACGCATACGATAAGAACCTGAGTGAAGATCCAGAATTTGAACATGGACACATCGCCCAGCTCGACACGAAGGAAGTTCAAGCTTACGAAGAAGATGGCAATTTGGGCAAGGCACCAGAGCACCGCCTTGCCCGTAGAGGCATCTTCGCCCCAAATGGCAACGCGCTCGGTGGTAACCGCTTGCCAAAGACAGAATATCTCGAAGCCAACCCAGACTATTTCGCCAACGCAGCCCAGCAGGAAGAACCAGAAATGGTCGCACTGATTCCATGCGCACCAGAACACGAACACGCCCATCAAATCAGCGGCAAAATAGAAGGTGTGCAGCCAAACCGGATATGGTGCCGACTTTTCGCGAAGCACCAGCGCAAACGAATAGACGTAAACCAGGAACCCTAAAATGAAGGTGATAAGCAGCACAGTAAGCGTGGTGGCAAATCCAGGGGCACCTGGCGTAAGCGCCGAAACGAAATCGGACAACAGCACATCAGCATCGATGTACGTCGAGAAAAGCGATTCAATCATGGCGTTTACGCTTCCTTTCCTGCTGCAACCGCTTTGTTCCCTGGCTTGGCGGCAAGCTTGAACGCAACGTAGAGTGCCCTAACGGAGGCTGCCACGCACACTGCCCCAACCGCGAAGAACCATACGTTGTTAAGCGGGCTTATAACACTGGCGAAGAATCCGATGCCAGCTGGAGCAAACGTGAAGCAGGTGCCCAACAAGGTGAACACTGCCAGAAACTTCATACCGGGCTGGTAGTGGCCGATTTCGTCGTAACGACGCTGGGTCATAAGAGCCAGCGTTGCATTGGTGGACATCATCAGGAACAAGCACATCGGGTCGCCAATGTTCACCCGCAATGCCTGGAACAAAAGCACGCCAAGAGCATACCCGATAAGACCACGCGTCCACGCATAGCGCTTGCTTACCAGCCTGCCTCCCGTGAAGCGGCCGAACACTTCTTGACGCTCGTTCTTCACGCACTGCCACAGGCTGAAGATCTCGATGGCCACGAAAATCATACAGCCGACGCACAGCACTTTGAACAGCCACCAGTCGATATCGAAGAACCACTGCCCGAAGCAGATGAAGCCGAATGTCACATCGTGTCCGAAATACCAGCAATGCTGCCAGAAATAAAACGGGCATTGCTTGTTCTTCACCTGCATCCACATGCTGGCCCCGTACTGAATGAAACCGAACCCGTAAGTTATAAATGCCGCCAGGACAATGGCATTCGGGTCGGCCATGATGTTGGCCATTCCCTGCTCAATGGTATACATGCTCACTCCTCCTTCGTTTTCTTTACGCATATAGGTTTAATGCGATGGTATCTCTGCTTTCCTATACGTGTCAAGGAAACGAAGGCGTATCATAGCTGAGCAAAGCAGGAAGGAGTTGCCATGCCCCGCCCAAAAAACGAACGTCTTAAGGCGCAAATTGTTGCTGCGGCAGAACAGCAGTTTGGCAAAGCAGGTTACAACGCAACGTCGTACACCAGCATCGCCAAAGCATGCGGCATCAGCAGGAACCTGGTCCAATACCATTTCCCCAAAAAGGAGCTGCTCGCTCTTGCCTACATGGAACGAACGCTGGCCCACTGCATGAAAAGCCTCGATCTTTCTGAGGAACTTCTGGAAAACGATTTCGAAGCAATAAAAAAGGTGGGCGTCCGATTTTT
Source organism: uncultured Eggerthella sp. (assembly GCA_958431815.1). Lineage (GTDB taxonomy): Bacteria > Actinomycetota > Coriobacteriia > Coriobacteriales > Eggerthellaceae > Anaerotardibacter. The sequence goes on from CAUASB010000006.1 coordinate 59,515, forward strand.
CGAAACGCTTCTTTCCAAACCTGGCACCCGCGCATTCTTAAGCGACATCATCTCGAGCCGCGAACTTACCGAAAGCGTGCTCGCCTTCAACTACGAATGGGCAATGAGCCGCATTACCATCCCCAAAGAAGTTGAAAAAGAAAAGGTTCTGCGCACCGTCATCGTTCGCATGGGCGGCTTTTACGAACTGCTGTTCTGGTGCGTGAACAATGGCAGGCATTTTGACGTCGAAGAGGAAATCGGTATCGTGGTCGATGCTTTTAAGGGCGCCTTAGAACATTAGCCCAACAGAGAAGGACAGCCCCTTGAACAGGCTGTCCTTTCAGCAAAAAGATATTCGCTTTGAATCAGTTACAGTTCGATGCGCTCGAAAAGATCGCGGCCTACGCCGCAGATGGGGCACACGAAATCTTCGGGCAGCTCGTCTACATATTCGATATGACCGCAAATGGTGCACTGCCAAGCGAAGGTGCGACCGGCGGCTGGATCTTCCGCCTTTGCCGTAGCATCGCCGCCATCGCCTTCGTTGAAGCTGGGCGCCTTCGGGGGCGTTTTCCCGCCTTTCACCTGATGGTAGTAGGCATACGTCATAGGCTCTTCCTTCGAAAGCGTTTCCGCATCAACCACTTCACCAATGAACAGCACATGACTTCCCAGGTCGACTTCCTGGGACACTTTCACGGAAAAGCGCGAGCAAACGCCTTCCGTCACATAGGGAATTCCCTGCTTCGATGTCTCGGCTTCAAACCCAGTAAACTTATCGGTGTCGGCACTGGAGTGGAACCCGAATGCGCCGATAAGCTCCATCGAAGCCGCCTGCGATAAGACAACCACCTCAAAGGCGCCCGTTTCGCGAATGCCCTGCGTAGTGAAATTGTCTTTGTTGAGCGCAATGCTCGCCTGAGCGGGACTGCTGGTTACCTGGGCAAATGTGTTCGCCACGCAGCCAACCGGTTTGCCATCCCTCAAAGAGCTCACCACGTACATGCCGTACGTAAGCGAATGAAATGCCGACTTGTCCATACCCTGAACCCCCTTCTTTTCTGATGACTCCAGCATACGAAGGAAGCAGTGCTTCGACAAGAAACGCCTAGCTAACAAGATATTTCTTGGTTCGTTTCTTATCCCGTGAGCATTTAATCTTTGCCAAATAGTAGGCCGCCACGGGGCAACGCCTAGAGCAGCTCAATGGACCGCAGGGAGCACATTTTTATCCGCATCTTCCTATGATCAGTGCAAATCGCGCAGGCAAGCCTTAGCCTACAAGTTTGCAACCGAAAACAAAAAGGCGCCCGCAATGCGGACGCCTTCCCTCTAAGCAAGCTTGACGCTATTCAGCAGCGGTTTCCTCTGCAACGTCAGCAGCAACTGCTTCCTCAGCAGCCTCTTCTGCTTCGCCTTCAGCAACAACAGAAGCAGCCTCAGCTTCAGCGGCAGCCTTAGCAGCTTCCTCTTCAGCCTTCTTAGCGTACTCAGCAGCACGAGCAGCCTTAGCAGCAGCCTTAGCTTCACGCTCAGCCTTCTTGGCAGCTTCAGCAGCCTCGATAGCGGCAGCGCGCTCTGCCTTCTTGGCAGCCTCACGAGCAGCAACAGCCTCGGTAGCAGCACCGAACTTGTTAGCGAAGCGCTGTACGCGTCCGCCGGAGTCGATCAGCTTCTGCTGGCCGGTGAAGAACGGATGGCAAGCGTTGCAGATGTCAACGCGGATCTCCGGCTTCGTGGAGCGAGTCTGGAAGGTGTTGCCGCAGGTGCAGGTTACCGTGCAGTCAACGTACTCGGGATGGATATCTTTCTTCATTGGTTCTCCTTACTATGCCTTGGTTTCCGACCAAGACGAGATAAGCCTATTTAGTATAGCGCGAATGCCGCACAACGCAATCGGGCAACGAGGGCATCCCCTATTCCTTCACAACAAAGGAGATGCATCCGAAAGGAACGCGCCAATACCCGACAACGCAAAAATGCCCGAGAGGAATAGTCCTTTCGGGCATTTGGAAGCAACACTACTTCTTCTTGATCTGGCTGGGATGGAACTTGAAGAAGTCGGTACGAGGCGGCAAGTCGCGTACGCGATGGCGACGCTCGTCAAGCTCCATGGCATTGCACAACTCTTCCATGCTGTCGAAGTCGTAGTTCCAGCTGAAGAAGTCCTCGAACTCGAAGTTCATATAATCGCAAATGCGCTCGGTGCCACGCGGAACCACCGGATGCATCAAAAGCGTGGAAATACGCAGCAAATAGAACGAATCGATCAGCACCTGGCGACGCGCATCGGCGTCGTCATTTGCCTCGGCTTCGCGGATGCCGCTTGACCAGTACTTGTTGGCATAGCGGATGAATTCGTCCATCAGCGCCATAACCGAGTGCAGGTCGACGTGGTACATCAGTTGCTCGTACTTGCTCATGGTTTTGTACACCTTGTTCAGAACCTCGGGGCTTACCGCTCCTAAGGGCATGTAACCCTCGAAGTTCTTCGCAGCTTCGTAGAAGCAGCTACGGGCAAGGCGGTTGAACACCTTGGTAAGCAGCGCGCCTTCCTTCAGCACCGGGTCGGCAACACGCGGGTCATCGCGCTTTGCCGGATCGGCCTCGAAGATCTTCGGCTTGAAGCCAACCGACTTCTGGTCAAGGGCAAGCGCCAGGAAATGGGCGCGCAGCTGTTCGGAGGTGTAATGGTTCAGAAGCTCGTCAGCCGTCGGAGGCTTTACCGCACCCGAAGAAGATGCCTTCTTGTCGCCGAACAAGATGTGATGGTTGGCAATGAGCTTCGTCTGCTGCAGCTCGCCTTCGGGAGCATCGGCCACAACGGGCTGGTTTTCCTGCAACGCAGCGAACAACGCAGGCTGGGCCACACCGTAGAAGTACAAGTTGTCCTGGCCGATGAACTGGTACACGGTAGCATCTTTATCGCACCAGAAGGAACGCCATGCCGCACGTGAAAGACCGCGCTCGTCGTTGCGAGCCATGGTGAACGAAAGCGGAGCCCACAGGCTTTCAGGCCAGCACCAAACGGTAAGGCCTTCTACCCCTTCGATTTCAGGAACGGGCACGCCCCACTCCACGTTACCGGAAATGCGGAACGGCACCAGCGCTTTGCCTGTACGGAAACGGATGTTGGCATCAGCGAGCACCGTACGTGCCTTGTCGCGATCGTAGACGTTCTCGAACTCGATCTCGAAGCTTTGCTTGCCCTTGGCAGCATCGCGGTACACATGCTTGGGCAGCTTATCGGCGATTTTCAGGTACTCGTCGTGCAGCTCTACCTTGATGTAGATGATGGGCGGAACCAAGAATTCCTTGATGGTCTTGGTGACCACCGGACGAATTGCCGGGTCGCCTTCCAGCGAATCAACGTAGTCGCGCACCACATTGGCAAGGCCGGGCAGGTCGAAGTACCAGTTGCGCACTTCGCGCATTTCGGGCACCGTACCCGAAACCGAGGAAACGGGCTTGATCAAATCTACCGGATCGTACTGATGGCCCAAGTCGCATTCGTCGGCATACGCCTTTTCGCTCTTGCAACCCTGCACGGGGCAATGGCCTACTACCTGACGCCCGTTCAGGAACATGCCTTCTTTGGCGTCGTAGAACTGCAAGGTGCTTTCCAGATGCAAAAAGCCCTTGTCGTAGAGGCGCTTCACAAATGCCGCCGAAATGGAGCGGTGTACTTCACCGCAATGGCCAAGGCCGCTGCCCTCGTACACGTCAAGGCTGATGTCGTAAGCATCGAGCGTTGCCTTCTGACGGTCATGGTTGCGGCGTACGTAATCTTCCAGCGTGCCTTCGAACGTACCCGCTTCCACTTCCTTGCGATAGCCCTCTTCGATAGGGGAACCGAAGCAGTCAGTGCCGGAAACGAACACCACGTTTTCCGCACCGATGCGGTCGCGCAAGAAGCGCGCATAACAGTCGGCGGGGACAAACACACCGCCCACGTGGCCAAAGTGCAAGGACTTGTTGCCGTAAGGCATGCCCGCCGTCACCACAGCGCGCTTAGGCCACTCGATTCGTTCTTTCTTATTTTGCGACGGAGCCATTGCTCTCCAACTCCTTCAACGCCGATGCCAGTTGATCGGCGGAAATAGATTTGTTTTCAGATACCAGGTCCAACAACGTGGAAAGGTCGTCTGAGCCTTTCTGCCCAAGCGACGCCGTTGCGTAATCGGATGCGTGGCCGGCAAGCTGAGCAGCGTATTTCACCGCATCTTCTTTCGTGCCGATTTCGTCGGCAAGGCCGTTCTGCACCGCATCAACGCCCGTGAACGTCATACCCGTTGCCAAGGCGCGCACCTCGTCGGTGCTCATGTCGCGTCCCTCGGCAACGTTTTGGATGAACGTTTCGTTGATCTGATCGACCTGCGCTTGGTAATACGCGCGTTCTTCGTCGGTCAGCTTGCGGGTGCCGTAGGTGGAGTCTTTACTTTGCGCCGAAGTAATATTGTCGGTCGAAATGCCCAACATGCTCATAAGGCCCGAATAATCGACCAACTGCATAGCCGTGCCAATGGCGCCGATGGCGGTGGTGCGCGCCACATAAATGTAGCTGGCCTGGCTGGAAATCTCATAAGCGGCACTGGCGTTGGTCGAAGCGCTGGAAACCACAACAGGCTTGCCGGTATCCTCACGGAACTTCTTCACGTACGTGGCCATTTCCTCGCCCGCCGTGGCAACGCCGCCACCCGAGTTCACGCGCAGCACCACGGCGATGATCTTGCTGTCTTTCGCCGCCCGGTCGAGCTGCTGCTTCAAGCCGTCGGGGCTGTTCGTGGTGCCGTCGTACTGGATGGTGTCGTCGATGTCGATGACGGCGACGGTGTTCGGAGAAAGGGCGGCATCGCTGTTCGACGACGAGCCTCCCATGCTGGAAACCGCCGAAGTGCACGAACTGATGCCGAACAGCACGGCGATGAGCACGGCAACAACAGCAACGATGGCAACGATCCAACCATGCGGCTTGCGAGCTGCAACCACCGGCTGAACGGGCGGTTGCGATGCCGGCTGCGGCATCGGCTGCGGGGCACCCTGCTCGACAGCGGCCTGAGGCTGCTGCGCTTGCTGCTGCCCATACCCTATTGGCGGCTTGGGGCCATCATGATGTTGGGAAAACGGTTCTTCAGGCACAGGCCCTCCCAAAACAAGATGTTCATACATTGCAGAACCCCGCCATGGGGCAGGGTTCTTAAGGTTTTCGTCATTATACGTGATACGCAAAATGCGATGCGCGGTCGCGTTTGAACTACAGAAAGTTTTGCAATCTCGTAGTACCGGGTAACTGGCGCGCGATTTCGGCAAAGGCGAACAAGCTGGGCAGCCATGCCGATAGCATGACTCAGGTCACATGCCCAAACGAGCGCATTCTGCATCGCTTTGCCGAGCAGGATGCACCAAGAGCACCGCCCAATCGACTTAACCAATCAACCAAGCCAATTCATCAGCATTTGCGCAATGCCATAACGTCCCAAACGAACGTTGCGCCGCTCAGAGAACGGCGCAACTCTTAGATTTCAAGGGGCGCATTGTCGTCGAAATGCCTACCTTGCTGCGCTTTTTTGGCAGCGCGCATCAGGAATTCCTGATTGTCGTTGGTCTGCTTAAGCGACTTGATAAGCGAGTCCATGGCGCGCTCCACATTGTTGCGGTTCGCCAGCACGCGGCGCACCGCCCAAATAAGCGGAGCCTCCTGTGGGTCAAGCAGCAAATCTTCGCGACGCGTGCCCGAAGCAACCGGATCGATTGCCGGGAAGATGCGGTGCTCGGCCAGGGAGCGGTCGAGCTTCACTTCCATGTTGCCCGTGCCCTTGAACTCCTCGAAGATGACCTCGTCCATCTTCGAGCCCGTTTCGATCAGCGCAGAGGCCAAGATGGTAAGGCTGCCACCGCCTTCGATGTTGCGGGCAGCGCCCAAGAACTTCTTGGGCGGGTACAGCGCCGTGGAGTCAACGCCACCGGAAAGAATGCGGCCCGATGCCGGCTGCGCCAAGTTGTAAGCGCGTGCCAAGCGGGTAAGCGAGTCGAGCAAGATCACAACGTCTTGTCCGTTTTCCACCAGGCGCTTCGCACGCTCGATAACCATCTCGGAAACCGCCACGTGGTTTTCACACGGCATATCGAACGTGGAAGAAATCACTTCACCGTGGATGGAGCGCTCCATGTCGGTAACTTCTTCGGGACGTTCATCAACCAGCAGGCACATCAAATGCACCTCTGGATTGTTCGCCGTGATAGATGCAGCGATGTCCTTCAAGATGGTGGTTTTGCCCGCCTTCGGAGGCGAAACGATAAGGCCACGCTGGCCCTTGCCGATAGGTGCGCACAGATCGATGACACGCGAGGTGATAGACGAACGGCCATGCTCGAGCACCAAGCGCTCGTCGGGGAACACTGGGGTTAAATCAGCAAAGCGCACGCGCTTGCCTACTTCTTCAAGGGGCGTGCCGTTGACGGTGTCGATGCGCTGCAGCGCCGCGAACTTTTCCTTCGGGCGCGCCGGACGCGTTTGACCGGTAAGGTAATCGCCTTTGCGCAGGTGATTGCGACGAATAGCCGATGCGCCCACGTACACGTCTTTTTCGCTGGGAAGATAGCCGTTAGTGCGCAAGAAGCCATAGCCGTCGGAAAGCACATCGAGGATGCCGCTTACTTCTTCGAATCCTTCTGCCTTTACGCTTGCGGCAAATACGGCCTCTACCAGCTCGGCCTTTTTCAAGCCCTTAAACTCAACTTCAAGCTCCTGGGCCTTTTCGCGCAGCTCGACGACTTTAAGCTTGGCAAGGTCTTCCTTGGAAGTTTGGGGCACCATAGGCTCGCGCCTGTTCTGCTGGTGCTGACGACGGTTGTTGTGGTAACGGTCGTTCTTCTGGCGATCGCCGCGATCGTTGCGGTCATTCTTCTGATGACCGTTCGAGTTCTTCTGCTGGCGCTGCCTGCGTTGACGATTGCGCGGCTTGCGCTCTTCAGCGCTCTCTTCCGCCGCCTCGCCCGAGTCGGCGCTCGATGCGGATTCGCCCTGTTCCTGAGGCTGATCACTCTGCTCGGGCTTTTCGGACTTATCGGCTTTATCAGCCTTCTCAGATTTTTCAGCCTTGGGGGCTTCTTCCGATGCCGCCGTTTCCGAACCGGTGGCCTCAGCCTCTTCGGCTTCGACCTTCTTGGGCTTGCGGCCACGACGTTTGGGCTTCGGTTCTTCTTCCGCCTTGGCGGCGGCTTCTTCCTGCTTCGGTTGAGGGGCCTTGGCGGAAGTGTCTTCTTCGGAAGCCTTTCCCGAAGGTTCTGCTTGCGCCTTTTCGGGCTTTTCGGCTTTTGGCGCCTCAGCGGAATCGGCAGGAGCCTCTTCGGCCTTCTTCTTCCTGCTTACGCGACGGCGCTTTGGCTTTTCCTCGGAAGGAGCAGCCTCGTTTGCCGCAGGCGCCGCATCAGCAGAATCGGAAGGCGCAGCCTGCGTGGCTGCACCCTCCTGCTTGTCGGAGGCCTTCGCCGCGCGACGGCGCGCAGGTCGCGCCGGCTTCTTTTCCTCGGGCGCAGACTCTTCGACTACTTCTGCATCACTCATGCGTTCTGGACTTTCTCCCAGTCCTTAAGGAACGCGTCGAGGCCGCGATCAGTAAGGGGATGCTGAACCATTTTCTTCAGAACGCCGAAGGGAACCGTTGCGATGTCGGCACCCATCAGCGCTGCCTGGGTTACATGGTTGGCGCTGCGGATGGAGGCAGCGATGATCTCTACCTGCTCGCCGTTGACGGTGTTGCCCGTGAAGTCGTAGTTGGCAATCGCGGCAACGATGTTCTCTACCTGTTCAAGACCGTCTTCGGAAATATCGTCGAAACGACCGATGAAGGGGCTGATGTAGCGAGCACCGGCACGGGCGGCAAGAAGGGCCTGGGGAACGCTGAAGCACAGCGTCATGTTCACCGGGATGCCCTCCGCAGCCAGAGCGTGCGTTGCAGCAAGGCCTTCCACCATGGTGGGGATCTTCACTACTACATTAGGGGCGATAGCGGCAAGTTCGCGGCCATCGGCGATAAGCTCTTCGCGCGTCATGGCAACAGACTCGGCAGAAACCGGGCAGTCAGGGCCTACGATGTCGCAAATGCGCTTGATGTGGTTGTGGAAGTCGTCAAGCTTGCCGCCGATGCGGGAGTACAGGGACGGATTGGTGGTTACGCCAGCCAGCGCACCCCAGCTTGCTGCCTCTTCGATCTCGTCGAGATCGGCAGTGTCCAGAAAGAATTTCACTGGATCCTCCTTAAAAGAGATGAATAACCATGCAGGCACACTTAGCCCACAGAAGGCTGCCTGCAACTATGCTGTAAAGGGGAAATTGTTAAGACTCGTTCATGGTAAACAATCGTTTTATCCAACGCAAGAACGGAAAAACGCGATCTCCTGCGCGTAACCGGGCAATTCGTTGGGCGTTTCCAGAATGCACGGAAGCCCGATAAGACGCGGGTGCCCAACCACCGCCGCCAAGGCCTGCGCGCCGATATGCCCTTCGCCGATACGCGCATGGCGGTCCTTATGGGCGCCGCAGGGGTTCAGCGAATCGTTGATGTGCAACGCCTTAAGCCTGTCGAGCCCGATAACGCGATCGAATTCTTCCAGCACGCCATCAAGATTGCCCACGATATCGTAGCCGGCATCCCATACATGGCACGTGTCCAAGCACACGCCCACATGGTCATCAAGCTCCACGCGCTCGATGATGGCGGCAATCTCTTCGAACGTGCGGCCCACTTCACTGCCTTTGCCTGCCATGGTTTCAAGCAGAAGCGTGGTGGTTTGCTCGGGCTTGAGCACGGTGTTCAGAACCTCGGCAATAAGCTCGATGCCTGCCTCGGCCCCCTGCCCAACATGCGAGCCGGGATGGATGTTGAACAGCTGGCCCGGCGTGCGCTCCATACGCGCCAAGTCTTCGGCAAGCGCCTGGAAAGCGAAGCTTCGCACGTGTTCCTTCGCTGCACAGGGGTTTACCGTATACGAACCGTGGGCAACGATGCGTCCAATGCCCGCCTTCGCGGCCTCTTCGGCAAATGCCTGCAAATCGGCGTCGTCGAGAGCTTTTGCCTTGCCACCACGCGGGTTGCGCGTGAAGAAGGCGAATGTGTTGGCATCGATGGACGCTGCGGTCTTCGCCATAGCGGCATAGCCCTTCGCGGAGGAAAGGTGACAGCCGATAACGGGCAAGCGCCCCTCTTCCGGCTGCTGCAATACGGCTTGATATTCGGACATGTGCTTCCTCCTGGTCTAGAGAACTTCCACGCTGCCGAGGGGCGGCAGGAAGCTGTGAAGGGTTCTCTGAAAACAATTCCTGAACGATTTTCCAAAGGAGCAAACAGTCCAGTGGACTGTTTGGTTTCCAATCATGCGCCCGAGCGGGCGCATGGAGCTCGCATATCGAGCTCCATCAAATGCATGAAGCAGTGAGCGCATGAGCGCCCTCGCGAAGCGCGGGTGCGAACAGCGGAACGGGAATCCCTGAACCGCTCCCCGCCGCCCCTCGGCAGCCTAGACGAGTCACAATGTTACTTCTGCTCGCCCAGCAATTCCGCGGCATGGGCAAGCGAGGTATCCGTCACCTCGCCGGCAAGCATGCGGGCAATTTCCGCCACACGCGCTTCGCCGGCTATGGGCGTAAGGCTGGTTTGGGGCAGCGCGTCGTCGGACTTCGACACTTTATAGTGCGCATCGCCGCATACCGCCACCTGGGGCAGGTGCGTTACCACGATAACCTGATGGGTTCTTGCCAAATCTTGCAGCACTGCACCCAGGGCACGTGCCGTGCTGCCGCCAACGCCGGCATCGATCTCGTCGAACACCAAGGTATCCACCTGATCGCATTCGCCAAGCGCAACCTTCAACGCCAACATCACGCGACTCATCTCGCCGCCCGATGCGATTTTGCCCAAACGCTGCGCACGCAGGCCCTCGCCCGCGGCGAACAGAAGCTCAAACGATTGGGAGCCCCACGAATCCCACTGCTCGCGCGGCAAGTCTTCCACGCTGGCTTCCAGGCGCGCACCATGCATTTCCAGCCGCGCCATCTGCGCCTGCACAGCTTCGATAAAGCGCGGAATCACTTCATTGCGGGCCTGTGCCAATGCTGAAGCGGCGCTGGCAAGCTCGGCTTCGGCCGCAGAAACGGCCTTCTGCGCTTGCGCAATCAGCTCATCACGGCCTTCGTACTCGCTGATCTTCGCCGCCGCCTCATCGCGCTGCGTCAGCACATCTTCCATACGGGGGCCGAACCCGCGCATAAGCCCCTGCAGCTCGGCAATGCGGTCTTGCGCCGCTTCCAACTCTTCGCGCGGGAAATCGACGCCGTCTTTGTAGTTGGCCAAATCGCGGCCCACGTCTTCCAGAGAAAAGTATGCTTCACGGACCAACTGCAGTACCGGCTCGATGTCGGAATCAACGGCGGCAATGCGCTCAAGCGAGCCCAAGGCTGCTTCGAGCGATTCAACCACCCCGCCCGAACCGGTAAGATTGCGCTGCGCCGATGCCGCTTCGTTTACCAGCATCTCGGCGTTTTCCAAACGCGGCATGCGCTCGATAAGCTCTTCGTATTCACCAGGTTGGGGGTCTGCCTTGCCGATTTGGTCAAGCGCGAAACGGGCACGGTCGAGTTCCACAGCATCGGCCGATTCAAGTTCACGCAAGCGGGAAAGCTCGGTTGCAGCTTCATTGGCCTTCGCAAGGCATGCTTGGTAGGCGGCCTTCGGGCCGGCAATTTGGTCTTTGCCCCACTCGTCCAACAAAGCACGCTGATACGTCGCCGAAAGCAGGCGCTGGTGCTCATGCTGGCCGCACAGATCGACGCTTTGCCCCAAACCGCCCGAAAGCTCCTTCACCGAGGCAAGCGAGCCGTCGATGGAAACACGCGAACGGCCCTGGGCATTGATGCGGCGGGCAACCACCACGCCGTCTCCCCCGCAGCCTTCGCCGACGAAGCGCCCTTCCACCTGCAACTCTTCGCAGCCTTCACGTACAAAGCCGGCGCCAGCTCGTTCGCCTACCAGGATTTTCAGGGCATTGAGCAGAGCTGTTTTGCCGGTACCCGTTTCGCCGGTTATCACGGTAAGTGCTGGGCTGGGGGCAAACGTTGCCTCGTGGATCAGGGCAACGTTGCGGATATGGATTTCGTCGATCATGGAAAACCCCTTCGTCGGCGCAGAGAGGCTGCGCGTTCCTTCGCTAAATTCTACGCCATGGAATTCGAAAGCCGTGCGAAAGCGCTCGCAACATCCACGTGCTTTTCCGCTTGCTCGGCCCCTTCGTCCGAATGCGCTGGTATGCGCACCTGCGCCGTGCAAAGCCGTATACTGAAACAGATTTGAAACATACGTGCCAAGGATGCCCATGTCGTTGAACGATGCTCCACATATCGAAACCTACGGAATGCTCGCAAAGCTGCCCGCGCCGGTGTGTGCCGTTATCGACGCCCTTGAAAACGAGGGGCACGAGGCATGGGTGGTGGGCGGCTTCGTGCGCGATGCGCTGCGTGGGGTTGTCCCTCACGATGCAGACATCGCCACCAACGCTCCTTGGCAGGAAACCTGCAGGGCCTGCGCTTCGCGCGGCATGGCCGTGCACGAAACGGGCACCAAGCATGGCACGGTAACGGTGGTGTGCGAAAACGAGCCCATTGAGGTAACCACCTTTCGTACCGAAGGCACCTACACCGACCATCGCCATCCCGACAGCGTTCTGTTCGTAGACACTATCGAAGAAGACCTGGCACGGCGCGATTTCACCATCAACGCCATGGCGTTCCACCCGGTTCGCGGGCTGGTAGACCCGTTCGATGGGCAAAACGACCTGGCCAACAAGGTAATCCGCTGCGTAAACGATGCCGATGCACGGCTGAAGGAAGACGCCCTGCGTGTGCTGCGTGCCATGCGCTTCGCCTCGCAGCTGGACTTTTGGATGGCGCCCGACACCGAGGCCGCCGTGCGCAAACATGCCCATTTGCTTTCCGACGTTGCCGGCGAGCGCCTTCACGCTGAAATGGAAAAACTGCTATGCGGAACCGCCGTGCGTACCACGCTGCTCCGTTTTGCCGACGAGCTGAGCTGGGTGGTTCCCTGCATCGGACCTATGAAAGGCTTCGACCAACACAACCCCTGGCATATCTTCGACGTGTTGGAGCATACCGCCGCTGTGGTGGAAAGCACCCCTGCCTACCCTTTGGTTCGTTGGGCGGCGCTGTTCCACGACTCCGGCAAGCCCGACACGTTCTTCATCGGGGCCGACCACTTGGGGCACATGCCCAACCACCCCATCGAAAGCGTGCACCACATGCGCGAAGCTGCCAAACGCCTTCGTTTCAGCAGAAAGATGCAGCACGACCTCGAGCTTCTGATCCGCTTCCACGACAACCATCCCGAGCCCACACCGAAAAGCGTGCGCAAGCTGTATGCCCTGCTCGAAAACGACAGCCGCCTGTTCCACCTGATGTGCGATTTGATGCGCGGCGATGCCCTGGGCAAATCACAACGCGGCGTGCGTCAGGTTGCCAAGATCAATGCCGTCGAAGAATTGTTCGATGCCATGGTTGCCGAAGGTCAGGTGCTTTCCCTTGCCGATTTGCCCATTGGCGGCGCCGACCTTATCGCTCTGGGCATACCGCAAGGCCCCCACGTTGGCCTTGTGCTGAAAGAACTGTTCAATGCCGTGGCGAACGAAGAGGTTGCCCCTGAGCGGGAAGCGCTTCTTGCCCTTGCGGCGAAGATGGCACGAAGCAACCCTGCTAAAAGCTAAAGCGTGAACAGATGGTTCACGGGGCCGTTCCCCTTGCCCAAGCCAGGATTGGCCTCGATGGCCTGGGTCAGATAGCGCTTGGCAAACGCCACCGCATGCTTCAAGCCTTCACCCTTCGCCAAATACGACGCAATGGCAGAGGAAAGCGTGCAGCCGGTGCCGTGGGTGTTCTTCGTTTCCACGCGCTGGGCGGAAAGCCAGGTTGCCGTGCCATCGGCTTCCAACAGAACATCATCAGCCCCATCGGTCAAATGGCCGCCTTTCACCAGCACTGCTTTGGCGCCTTTAGCCTGAATAGCACGGGCTGCCGCCAGCATGTCGTCCTTTGAGGCTATTTCCCTACCCGCCAGCACTTCCGCTTCGGGGATGTTAGGCGTTACCACCGTGGCCTGCGGCAGCAACTCGAACAGCGCCTCAACCGCCGGCGCCTCCGAAAGCGCCGCGCCGCTGGTGGCCACCATCACCGGATCGAGCACCACATTCTGCGCATCGAACTGCACAAGGCCCTGCGACACTGCGCGAACCACTTCCGCCGTGGGCAGCATGCCGATTTTCACGGCATCGGGGCGGATGTCGGAAAACACGCTTTCCATCTGCAGCAACACGAATTCAGGCTCAGTTGCCACCACGCCTTGAACGCCGGTGGTGTTTTGGGCGGTAAGCGCCGTGATAACCGATTCGGCGTACACGCCCAGGGCGCTCATGGTTTTGATGTCGGCTTGAATGCCGGCACCGCCGCTGGAATCGGAACCGGCAATGGTAAGTGCGGTCTTCATATCGTTCTCCTTTGATGCTGCGTCCGATGGGGACAGTCCCTTTTGGACACAACTGGGTAAACAGCATGGTTCCCTCGGCCATATCGTCCAAAGGGGACTGTCCCCATCGGACGCCCACAGAAAAGCGGCTGCCGAACCTGACAGCCGCTTTGCGCTTTGCTATTTGTCGGCCATTTCCTCGCCAAGGTCGATGGTAAGGCCGTCCATGATGTTGTTCACCGTGCGAATGGCGCACATCTTGCCGCACATGGTGCAGGTGCCTTCCGTCGAAGGAGGCGCGCTTTCAAAGTACTTGCGCGGCTTCACCGGGTCGATGGCCAGGCTGAACATTTCCTCCCAGTCCATACGGCGGCGGGCGTCGCTCATGCGGTTGTCCACGTCGCGCGCATGCGGAATGCCCTTGGCAATATCGGCTGCGTGCGCCGCAATCTTCGTTGCCACCAGACCTTCACGCACATCGTCGGCATCGGGCAGGCGCAAATGCTCGGCCGGCGTCACATAGCACAGGAAGTCGGCGCCGCACGATGCAGCAACCGCACCGCCGATGGCGGAAGTGATGTGGTCGTAGCCAGGAGCGATGTCGGTAACCAGCGGGCCCAGTACATAGAAGGGCGCGTTGTGGCACAGGCGCTTCTGAATCTTCATGTTGGCAGGAATCTCGTCCAATGCCATATGGCCGGGACCTTCCACCATCACCTGAACGCCCGCGTCCCACGCACGCTTGGTGAGCTTGCCGATTTCGATTAGCTCGGAAATCTGGCCGGCGTCGGTTGCATCGTAGTTGCAGCCCGGGCGCATGGCATCGCCGATGCTGATGGTCACGTCGTGTTCGTGCAGAATCTCGAGCACTTCGTCGTAGTACTCGTAAAACGGGTTTTCGTTGCCCGTGGCTTCCATCCAGGCGAAGATAAGCGAGCCGCCACGGCTTACGATGTTCATCAGGCGGCCGGTTTCCTTGAAGTTCTCGATGGTGCGGCGGTTCATGCCCGCATGGATGGTTACGAAGTCAACGCCATCTTCTGCGTGCGCGCGCACCACATCCAAGAAGTCCTGCGCCTTGATGCCGATAAGGGGCTTTTCCAGGTATCCGATGGCGTCGTACATGGGCACCGTGCCGATCATTGCCGGGCTCATGTCGATGAGCATCTTGCGGAACTCGTGGGTTTTGCCGTGATTGGAAAGGTCCATGATGGCCTCGGCGCCCAGCTCAATGGCGGTATGCACCTTTTCCAGTTCCATTTCGGCATTCATCAGGTCGCCGGAGATTCCCAAGTTCACGTTCACCTTGGTGCGCATGCCCTCGCCCACGCCTTCGGGGCTCAAAGCCGTGTGGTGGATGTTGGCGGGAATGGCAATGCAACCCTTCGCGACGCCGGCGCGAATTTCTTCGGGCGTTTTATGCTCCTTGGCGGCAACCGCTTCCATCTGAGGCGTGATCTTGCCCGCGCGGGCATAGTCGATTTGAGTGATAAGACGACGTTGCGTCATCGCAGCTCCCTTCGTTGGCATTATCCATACAGGTTCTACGGGTCGGGGCCTTGCCCCCTCTCAGCCGAACAGCCGCGCAACGCCGGCGGTCAGCTCCCCTGTTATGCAGTTAGGCTATTGTACTCGCATATAGGTATAGGACGCGCGCGGGAATTCCAAAAGGGGGAAGATAACCCACAGCGAGCCTTCTTCCACACCGATGCGCGCCGGCTTGCCGATAAGCTCGTTGGAAATGCCCCACAGCGCGCGGTTCGTGCATGTTGCACCGTCAAGCTCCCACTCCAGGCCAACCTCTGTGATGCTGCGCGAAACATCGCTGTGTGATAGTACCGAGCAGGTGCCCCAGGCGCCCTCTTCGAACGAAAGCGACGAATACGGGCCCGGGCCCACCAGCGGGGCAATTACCGTTTCTTCGCCAATGCCCCACACGCACGTGCCACGCGCCGCCGCCTGGATAAGCAGCTGTAAGTTGCCCAGAGAATGGTCGAGCCTGCCCGTGAACGCATCGCAGATAACCAGCTCTTCGAAACCCTGCTGCTCGGCGTGGCCGATGGCCAAATCCATGTCGGTGAAATCCTTATGCGCATCGTATTCGAACACGCACGGGTGCTGCGGAACCGCGCCCAACGAATCGAAGTCGCCAAACACCGCATCGGGCTCGATACCGCGTTCTTGCAATGCGGCAAACCCGCCGTCAACTGCATACACGGCATCGAACTGCTGCGTTTGCAGAACGTAGTCCAATTCCTTATGAGCGGAAGGCGCAGCCCCCACCAGCAGGCAGCGTTTCATATGAGGGTCCTTTCAGAACGTGCGAGCATAAGAATCATTCCCCACCATGAAACCAGAAAACAAACGCAGGAAAAGACGAACCAAGGAAACGCCACATTGGATACCGAAACCCCGGGCCTGCGCCAGACGGCAAAGGCCTCTCTCGCGCTTCAGATTGCAACGATGGCAGGCGCCGGACAGATAGCATCGGGCAAGTGCGCTCCATAAGAAGAGGCAGGAATACCCAGCTTAACCATGGCACAGAAAACAAAAAGCGCCGTTCGTGGAACGGCGCAACGAGCGAGCCTATAAGCCGGGTTCTGTAATCGGCAACCATTTATCTCGACTTTGCGTCGCCGCAAAGCTCAAGCACGCAACCCGAATGCACGGAAGGGCGGCCGTATCGCATTCCTATTTGCGCTTGCTCCAGATGGGGTTTACCAAGCTACGCTGTTGCCAACGCACTGGTGCGCTTTTACCACACCGTTTCAGCTTTTCTCCTGCAAACAGGGGAGTTTCCTTTTCTGTGGCACTGTCCGTCGGGTTTCCCCGCCCAGCCGTTAGCTGGCATCTTGCCCTTAGGAGCCCGGACTTTCCTCATGCATACGCACGCGGCTGCCCGGCTCACTCAGGCGAGTATTATACCCTGCTCCGCACCATACTCACCGAATCAACACGGCAGAGAAATCATGCATTTGCCGAAGCAGTTCCCGCATCTGGGTTAACGCCGTGGTCTTGCCCGATACGGCGAATCACCATACCCACTGCATCGATAATCCCGCTTTGCAGCAACTCAAGGTAGTCTTCCAACGTTTCTGCTTCATCGCTGCTGATCACCGCCGTGATGCCACCCCAAATGTAATTGACGCGGGCGCGGTCGACACGCGAAAACTCATCTTCGTCAAGACCGGCGCGCTCCAGCCAGCAATGCATAAGACGGTTTTTACTCATTTGGCCCAAATCGAACGAACCGCTTCGCACGATAGCGCGAATCTTCTGGTAGTGCTCCCCTAATTCAGGAGCATTCCGCACTGCCGAAAGGTCAAGCGGCTGGCCCATAGAAACCGCGGCCATCATATCGACGAGTCTCGTTGGAATAACGCTTTCGAGCATCTTTACCGCCATATCGTCGATATTCTCGAAATGGTAGTAGAACGTGTTGTGGTTCACGCCGGCTTGTTGGGTTATGAGCTTCACCGTTACCGCCGAATAGGGTTTTTCTCCCAGTAGTGACCAAAACGCTGCAGTCATCCGTTCATATGCCGAGGGGCGCGCTTCGTCTTTCCTTGGTCGTGCCATTGTTCACTCCAATAATTAGAACATCATTCTAATTTAGCCATTTTATTAAACATAGCATCTAATTACCATTAATACCGTTTAAAACCAACCTCATCGCAAGGAGGCTTCATGCTCGATAAATTAGGCAAACGAGCGCTTATTGCACCTATCGGCATCGGCATTGTGCTGTACTGTATCCTGAGTCTGGCTGTAGCGCCCATGCTGCGTGCCGACCCCCAGCACGTTCCCTTCGCCATCGTCAACCTGGACAAGGGCGCTGTTACCATTGCCGGCGACAGCAACATCGGCCAAACCATGGCCGACAACCTCATCTCGGGCAAATCGTCGCTAGGCGGAGATTCCGACGACGAGAGCGAGTCGGACAATACGCTTTCCAACGCCGTTTCTTGGACGCAGCTTTCCAGCGAAGAAGAGCTGCAGGAAGCATTGGCCAACAACGAGTATTACGGCGGCATTGTTATTCCCGCGAACTTCACCTCGCAACAAATGAGCAAGGCCGTCGGTCTTTCCAACGCTCCTGAGCTTACCGTGTACTTGAACAAGGCGAAAAGCCCGCAAATGGTTTCGAGCATGCAAACCACGCTTTCCACCGCCATGCTGAAAATGGGTGTGGCAGCAAACATCGAAGTGGTGAACGACGCCGATTTGGGCGGCGGCAGCATGTCGGAGACCATGTCGGTTCAGATGATGATCATGCCGCTGTTCATGCTTACCATGATCAGCTCCATCATCACGTCACTGGTGTTCTGGAGAAAAGATGCCACCGGCCTGCGCAAGAAAAACGCTTGGCTTGCCGCTTTGGCACAGCTTGTGTTCATTGTGGTGCTCTCCGCCATCATGGCAGGCCTTGCTCTGTTCATCGACACGGTGGCTGGCGGACTTTCCCTACCCCTGGATATGATCTATCCGTTCCTGTGGTTCGGCTGCTTCTGCTGCATGCTGTGTTTTGTGGCCCTGTGTGATGCGTGCTTCCCTCTTGGCGTCTTAGTTGCCGTAGGAACATTTGCGCTGGGCATGGGCACCGCCATGCTGACGCCTGAAATGCTGCCCTCGTTCTGGGCCGATTGGATTTGCCCGTGGGCACCGCAAGCCCACTTCGGCAACGGCATTCGCACCATCATCTATCTGGGGCATATGCCCGGCACGAACGACCTGGCACCTTTCCTCGGCTTCGCCGCCGTGGGAGCGATAGCCCTTATTGCTACGCCGCTGTTGTCGAAGCGCGGTGAAGCTGGTAAAAAGTATACCGTGGCAAACTCTTAATTCGACCTATCCGCTTAACATCCGAAAGGCATTCATTATGACTGCAACATCTCGCTTGATGCGCTTTGCGGCAACGTGCTCGCTTACCGCTTGCCTTGCGTTGTTCGGCTGCGGCTTCTTAACCGGCTGCAGCGATGATTCGCAGGCAAACAGCCAAGCCGATACCGCCACAACAGCCCAGGAACAACCCACCGAAGAACAGCAGCAGGATTCCATCACCGCCCATGGCTCCGCCTACGAAAAGGCAGAAACCGTCAAGGCAACCACCACGCTTTCCGGCGAGCTTAAGAACATTGCCGTAAACGAATGGCTGAAGAACCCTTCAGGGCTTGATGTGGTGTCCGATGAATCGAGCCTGCAAGCCATCACGCCCGACGATGACAAGATCACTTTCACGCAGGATGGCACAAAGCTTGATTGGAGCACCAACGGTGAAGACGTGCATTACTCCGGCGTGACCGACAAGGAACTGCCCTTCGCCGTTTCCTACAGCTACAAGCTGAACGGAGAAGCGATAGACCCCTCTGCACTGAAAAACGTTACTGGCCAGCTTGAGATTTCCATGAGCTATGCGAACAACACTTCGGCCACAATAAGCGCTGGCGGCACTTCCCATAAGGCGAAGGAGCCCTATGCCATGGCATCGCTCGTATCGTTCGATGCTGAGCATGCCAAGAACGTAAAGGTCGACAACGGCCAGGTAATGGACCAGGATGGATCGTTTGTTGCCGTAGGCATGGCAATGCCCGGGCTTGCCAAGTCGCTCGAGCTTGACGATATGATGGAGCTCCCCGAAAGCGTCACCATCACTGCTGATGTGGTCGGATTCGATATGCCCGACATCACCACTATGGCAACCAATCAAACGCTGGGCATGATAACCGAGGAAACCACCAACGACCTTGATTCCAGCTTGGACGATGTGTTCAACCAAGTATCTTCCATCCAGGAAGCAACCGAACAGCTAAGCCAAGGTATGCAAGGCGTCAGCCAAGCACTTTCCGGCATCAGCGAAGGGCAGGCCAAGCTCAACAGCACCTTCCCCAATGCAACCAATGGTCTGAGCAAGCTCTCTGAAGGCTCTGAGGGCATCGGCAAACTCGTCGACGCTTCTTCCCAACAGTTAGAGCAGGTCAAAGCAGCCCAAGACAAAGCCGCTGCCGCTGTAGTCGAACTTGAGGCCATCGACACCGAAGGCATGACCGAAACCCAGGTCGATGCGCTGCAGCAGGCAACTGTGGATGCGAAGACAAACCTTGCCGCAGCTCAGCAGGCAACCGCTTCCGCAAGCGCAGCTTTGGGCAAGGCAAGCGATGCTTCAACCCAGCTGACCCAGGGGCTTTCCAGCATCAGCGAGGGACTTGCCAAGATTCAAGCCGGCTACGAGCAACTAGGAGAGGCAACCAACAAGATCGCCGCAGCATCGAGCAAGCTCAGCCAAGGAACGCAGGCCATGAGCGAAGGGGTGAAAACCGCCATTTCGGAAATGCGCGGCAACATCAACAGCAAGCTCGACCTGGTTTCCGCCCTGCGCGACTACACCGAAAGCCAAGGGGCCTTCTGCGGCAACGCCAGCAACATGCCCGCCAGCACCACCTTCGTAGTAACCGCCAAAGCCGACGCATAAGCCCACCGCACCTCCACCCACAAGGGCGAGCAGCAAAAGCTGCCCGCCCTTTTTCATGCCCGGAGCAAGTAAGCCCCATGAAGCGCCCGTAAGGCGCACCCCAACACCCTCATAAACTGCAGAAACATGTACGCTAGCCCAACCGGGTAATCAGATAAAGCAGCAAGTGCCTCCCTTATATCACCTATCGCAAAAAAACAAACAGCCATACTTACTTTTTGCTCGCCAAAGCAAAAGAACGCCCAAAGGGCGTTCTTTAAAAGTCCGGGCGTGCGCCAGCAAATCAGCGAGCGTGGTTCTAGCGAGTGCAGGGGAAGCGACTAAACATGCCAGTGGCATGTTTAGTTCCTGACTATGCGCCCGAGCGGGCGCATCCTGCTCGGTTTTGCCGAGCAGGATTGCTGGCCTTTTGTGCCATGCCTCGCCCTTTAAGGTTTCCCTGTGCCGCCAGAACACCGCGCAGCGTCATTGCGGCTCATACGAACGAAAGGCTCGCTGCAAGCGAGCCTTTCTACTAGTCCATATCGTCAAACGAGAAGCTATCGTCTGCGTCCCCGTAGCCGGAGAAGTCCTTCGATGCTGCGGAGGGCTTCGGTGCTGCAGGAGCCGTTACCGTCGGCGTTACCGTGGGCGTTGTGTAGGTTGCCACGGCAGGGCTGGGCTCCCACTTGGACTCTGCTGCCACCGGCTTGGAAGCCTTCGTGTCCTGCTGGGAATCGGAAGCGGAGCTTGCTGCATCGAACGTGGTCATCTCAAGCAGCTCGGCAGGAATCTCGATGCCGGCAGTAACCTCGCCACCGATCTCGGACAAACGCTGAGTTGCGGAACCGATGAATTCCTTCAGCATGTCCTGGTACTGCTCACGTACCTTTTCACGGCTGGAAGAAAGCTCATTGATATGGTCGATAACCTTCTGCTTTTCACCGTTTGCCTTATCAAGGATGCGACGGCCTTCGTCTTCGGCATTCTTGCGCGTCTGCTCGGCATCGGCCTTTGCCTTGGTAACAATCTCATCAGCCGTGCGCTGGGCAACGATAAGGGCCTGAGCGATAGCGGTGTCGTCGCTCTTGCGGTCGCGCAGCTTGGCTTCGAGCTCTGCGATCTTGGCATCCTTTTCTGCAACGATGGCAGGATCAATGCCTGCAGGCTTGGGCTCTTCTGCCGGAGCAGGGGCAACCACCGGGCGCTCGGAAATAACTTCAGTGCGGGAAGCGGAGGCGGCTTCGGCAGCCTGCATGCGAAGACGGGAAATCTCGTCGTTCAGCTCGTCAATCTCGGAAGCAACGCGCTCGAGGAATACGTCCACTTCGTCTACGTCGTAACCACGACGCTCAATCTTGAAGCTCTGGTTCTGGATGTCGGAAGAAGTAATGGCCATTGAAAGCTCCCTTTACCTGGTTATTCAAACAGCCATGCTATATCAGCACGGCCAAAAAATTAACTATCAGACGTACTCCAAACTGTAACACAAGCAGCGCCACGATTGGGCTAACGTCCACCATTCCTCCAATAGGCGGAATAAAGCGCCTGAACAGGTCAAGAAAGGGATCGCAGATCTTTCCCAGCGCATGGTAAACGTCCGTCACGATGCCCCCTCCCATGGGGATCCACGACATCATCACGTATACGAATATCACAAAACTGTATGCATCGGCCAAGCTGACCAAAAGCATGCTGATCATGTATCAATAACTCCTTAAGCCCGGGGATTGCGCGAAACGCTAGCCCTTGAGTACGCCCTGTTTGGCGAGCTTGTGCTTTTCCTCAAGCGTAAGCTCCCTGCCCTGCAGGATGACAAACGTCTTTTCCGCAATGCAGTCAACTTGCGCGGTAAGGGCCGATGCAACGCCGAACGAGAAGTCGAGCACGCGCTTGGACAGGGCAGGGTCGGTCTGACGAAGCGAGAGCACCACGATATGGCCTGCGCGCACCGATTGCGCCACGGAAGACACATCTTCGTAGCTTGCCGGCTTCAACACGGTAACCTCGCGCGCCGTGCTTGTGCTGTGAGCGGTTGCAGGCTCCTGCGCGGCGGCAGATGACGACTCCGTCGAGGAAGTAAACGACGATGCAGAGGAAAGCGATGAGGCGCTTGCCGCAGAGGAGCTGCCCGCAGAAGACGTGTGCTTATAGGGCGAAACGAAATCGGTGTAGGACGATGCCGGGATGCTGAAATCCTCGGCAATCTTCGAAACCGACTCCTTTTCCTCCGCCTGACGTGCCGCATTGGAAACGTCGAGCTGAGGCTTTGCCGCCACTTCCGACACACCGTAGGCGCTGGTGGTGGCACGAATGTCCCCCGAGCTTACCAGCTGCGGCACAGAATAACGTCCAGAGCGCGAGCTGGCAGAACGAGAAGAGCCAGTAGACCTGGTAGTGTACTCCAAGCGATCATAGGGGTCGCCGTAGGTATCCGGATCGTAGCCGGCATCATAGCCCTGCCCCGAAGGGGAATCGTCGTAGTCATCGTAATAGGGATCGTCATAGTAATCGTCGTGACGATCGGAACGGCCACCGCCGAAACCGAGCTTGTCCTTCAAATCGCCGAACAGCTCACTTGCCGACATAGAGGGACGCGGAAAATCCATGATGGTCTTCCCTTCTGATCAATCTAAAACAAACATGGGCTTCGGTTTTCTAAGCGTTTTCGAATGAATCGCTGAAAATAGCACGCCCGATTCTTACAATCGTAGAGCCATAGCGCAACGCAACGGGCCAGTCTTCGGTCATGCCCATAGAAAGAGCAGACAAGCGGGTCCCGATGCCCGTTTGCTCAAACGTGCTGTTCAGCTCTTCCTTCAAACGGGCAAGACCCGAAAAGGTGGTGTTGATAAGCTCCTCTTCAGCACGAGGCGCCATAGTCATAAGGCCCTCGATTTTAACATGCTCAAGCCCTTGAGCGCGCTCGATGATGCCCTGAACTTCGGAAGGCTGAAAACCGCTTTTGCTTTCCTCACCCGAAACATTGACTTCAAGCAGCACTCGCTGGCACTTGCCCAGCGCCGCCGCTGCAACGTCGATCTTCGCAAGATGGGCTTCCTTGCTTACCGAGTGGATGAGCGTTGCCGCGGAAACAATGTCGTGGATACGGCGCGATTGGATGTTGCCGATAAAGTGCCATTCCATGGTGGGGAACGCCTTCTGCTTGCGCAGCAGTTCATCGGGGCGATTCTCACCGAAGGCAGTTGCCCCAGCGTCGATGGCCAGTTGCACCTGGTCGATATCGACTGTCTTGGAAACCGCCAGCAGTTTCACCTCTTCAGGGTTGCGGCCGATTTCCTTGCAAACCTGGTCCACTTCAGAACGTACATGCTTATATCGCGTTGCCGTGCTCATGTCCGGCGCTCCTTTCCTACTATCGCTTTTAGCATAGCGCGCCTACACCGCAAGCCAGCATATTTTCAAAAGGGCGCCAACAAAAGACGCCCAAAAGGAAGCCATGCCCCAACATACCAGCAGGCAGAGCGCAAGGATGAAGATCAATGACCATCCAGAAGATGGCTCCTGGGTTGTGCGTTTTTTTGCCACGCTAGCGCGCTTTAACCGCAAAGGCGCCATGACGGCCGCACGTGCCGCCCTGCCCACGGTACGAGAAGAACTCGTCGTTGCCGCATACGGTGCATTTGCCCAAATCGCATATACGCCCGGGAGCCACCCCTGCCTTGCGAAGCTGGATACGCAGACCCTCGGCCAAATCGATATGGGTGGCGTCGTAGGCGCATTCCTCGCCGAATTGGCGCACAAAACGCCGGTACACGTCCGCGCCCGTCTCAAAGCACTCGGGGCCGATATGCGGACCAATATACACGTTGTACATTGCGGCAGCCTCGGTACCCAGCACATCGGCATCGGCTTCCGCCATCATCTTTACCGTTTTGACGGATATCAAATTGTCCACACCGCGCCAACCAGCATGCACTACGGCAAAGCGGCCCGTTGGCGAAACGATGATCACAGGCACGCAGTCGGCGTAGCACAGAAGTGCCGCAACACCCTGAGCATTGACAACCAGGCCGTCTGCTCCCTGCGCTGCACGCTCGCGCACCGCATCGGCTTCCTCGTGCGAGAAAGGATGACCGAGCGCTGCAGGATTGCCCACATTGAGCACGGCGTCGCCGTGAACCTGGTTCGGCACGATAAGCTCGCCGTCTTCGCAGCCAAATGCCTGCTGTACGCGACGACGGTTTTCCTGAACGGCGGAAAGATCGTCTTTGACATGCGATCCAAGGTTAAGCGAAGAGTAGGCACCTGCGCTTACTCCCCCTTCACGCGTGGTGAAAGCGATGCATACGCCTATGGCCTCATAGAGCGCTTCATCGGTGTAAGCGGAAATGGACGCAAAACGACCCTTGGTCAACTCAGGGTCGGGCAGAACAAGGGTCGTCATAGAAAGCCTTCTTACGTTGAAAGCAGATAATGCATGTATGTTTTACTGGCGCTTCAGGAAATCGGGAATGTAGTCTTCGTCGGCGAAGCGAGGCTCAGAAGGATACAGCGGGCGCTGATTGTTGCTGGTCTTCTGAGCAGAGCCGGTCGTGGAAGCGAACACGTTGTCACGACGACCGAAGTCCATAGCCGACTGAGAGCTACCCGCCTTGAAGCCCGTTGCGATAACGGTGATGCGGATGGTGTCGCCCAGCTCTTCATCGACGATCTGGCCGTAAATGATGTTGGCGTTTTCATCGGCAACCGCTTCAACAACCTTGGCAGCTTCGTCAACTTCAGAAAGCGCCAGATCGGGGCCGCCTGCGATAGAGAACAGGATGCGGGAAGCGCCAGCAATGGACGTTTCGAGCAGGTTGGAGTTAATAGCCTGCTGGGCGGCATCAAGCGCACGGGAGTCGCCGGAAGCAAGACCGATGCCCATCATAGCCGTGCCAGCGTCCTTCATAACGGTGCGGATATCGGCGAAGTCGAGGTTGATCAGACCAGGAATGGTGATGAGGTCGGTAACGCCCTGGATGCCCTGACGCAGGGTATCGTCGGCAATACGGAACGCATCGAGCATGCTGGTCTTCTTTTCGACGATCTCGAGCAAGCGATCGTTCGGGATGACGATGAGGGTGTCTACCTTCTGGGAGAGGTAGTCGATGCCCTGCTCTGCCTGGTTGCGACGAAGGCGACCTTCGAAGCTGAAAGGCTTGGTTACGATGCCGACGGTAAGGGCACCGATTTCCTCACGAGCGATTTCTGCAACAACAGGAGCAGCACCCGTACCGGTGCCACCGCCTTCACCAGCGGTTACGAATACCATGTCGGCATCGGCAAGTGCTTCACGGATCTCGGAACGGGATTCCTCGGCCGCCTGGCAGCCAACCTCAGGGTTGGCACCTGCACCCAAGCCACGCGTGATTTCCTCACCGATATGGATGGTCTTATCCGCATCGGAAAGAAGAAGTGCCTGACGGTCGGTGTTTACGGCGATGAATTCAACGCCCTTGATGCCGGCTTCAACCATGCGGTTTACGGCATTCGTGCCGCCGCCGCCTACGCCGACAACTTTGATAACCGCGAGATTATCGTTGCCAAGAATCTGTTGCATTATGTGCTCGCTTTCGATTTCATTTCAGCGCTGCCTCAGGGCATAAAAGCCCAATGAGACACGCAAGTTATTTTACACAATGGCCTGTTGTTTGCAAAACGAGCAGACCCCCTGGCCTGCACTAAACCGAGCGCCAAACAGGTTTATTCACAACTCGTACATTTATATACGAGATCTTGCCTTCATGCTCCTTCATCAGCTGCAGGCACACCCGCTCTTTGTCGCGGATGTCCTTCGAGTCGCCGAAGGCAATCTCAATGCCGTTTTTCAAGGTAAGCGTGGTGGAATCGCTGCTGGCCGCAGCAACGTTCTTCACCTGATCGGCAAGCTCGGTGGTCATGCCGTCGATCACGCCCAGGGCGTTTTCGACGTTGGCGTTGTTGCAGTACGAACCTGCTTCCGGCGTCGAGCCGTACGGGATATCGGTGATTTCGAGCGCGTTGGACGCATCATCGTACACCGAATCGGGCAGCGCTTTCCCTTCTGCGCTGTTGCGATCGTCGGGAATCTTGGTGAGCCACATGCCATCCGAGGAAAGCGCCCATCGCTCCACCGTGTTCGAACTGTCAACCGTCACCGCAACCACCGCCGATATGGTTCGCTCGGTGATGTTGAGGTTCAAGGTATTGGGGAAAATGCGATCGACCGAAGCGCTTTTCACCCAAGGGTTCGAGCCGAGCCTTGTTGCGATGCCGTTTGCATCGACATTGAGCAAGGTGGAGCCCGCCGGCACAGCCGCCAATTCGGTAAGTTCGTCGCTGGACAGGTGGTCAGCTCCGGAAACCGTGACCTGCTCAACCGCAAAGGCTCCCGAGCTGGAAAGGGCGAACCCGCCGATGCCGAATGCCCCCAGCACCACTACAAAAGCAATGAGGACGCCTACCACTTTGCGCGATGCGGCATGATGCGACGATGCCTGACGCCTTTGGGCGCTACGCACTTCCGATACGCTTACCGAGCGCAGAGATCCATCGCCGCCATACCGACCCTGCGAGCGCGATCCGGACCGAGCGGACGGACGAGCGCCTGCAGCGCTGGGACGAGCAGAATACGACGAGGAGCGACGCGATGGCGAAGGAGCCGAACGCCTTGAGGATGGACGGTTCATCGATGCTCCGCCATAGGACGAGCCATAGCTAGGGCGTTGCGATGACCTAAGCGTACGGCTCTGACTGGGGCGTCCCTTCACCGAGGTAGGACGCGTGGAAACCCTATTCCTCGAAGAAGCCGACCGGGAACCCGAGGAACTTGACCTCCGTCTGGAGTTCGATGCCATAGCGCCTCCTTACCTCTTGTCGCACTTCCTGTATCAAGGTTGCAACGTCATGCGCCGTTGCGCCTCCCGTGTTCACAATAAAGTTAGCGTGCTTTTCAGACACCTGCGCCGCTCCGCAGCGCTTGCCCTTCAAGCCCGCTTCCTCGATAAGCTCGCCGACCGACTGCCCCTCTGGGTTCATGAAGACGCTGCCGCAGGTTGGATATTCCAAAGGCTGCGTTTCTTTCCTTCGCGCAAGAAGGGTGTTCATGCGCTCCGAGATGTTGCCCGAAAATGCCTTCTCAAGGCGCAGCTCGCATTCGACGATGACCTCATCAGCGGCAAACGATGAGGTACGGTACCCCCATGAAAGCTCGTTGGCAAGATATCTTTTAAGGCCCCTTTCAGCATGGTAGGTAGTGACCGAAACCACGCGCGAACCGATCCAGTCATGTGCCGTGCCGGCATTCTGAACCAAGGCACCGCCAACGGTGCCCGGCGTTCCCACTGCGAATTCCATGCCGGAATACCCGTTGTGGAACACTTCCTGCACCAGACGGGAAAGCATGGTTCCCGCACCCACGATCACCGTGCTCTCGGATTCGTCGAACTGCCAGCTGCGAAACTCGCCAGCCAGCGCAATCACCACACCAGGGTAGCCTTCATCGGCAACCAAAAGGTTCGAACCCTTTCCGGCAATGAACCATTCGAAGCCTTCAGAGGCGCACACCTTCAGAACAGTGCTCAGGGCGGCGATGCTGTTCACCTCGGCAAACGCATGCGCGGGGCCGCCGATGCGGTACGTGGTGTGGCGAGACATCGGCTCATCGAGCTTGATAATGCCGTCGAACTCGTCGTCAAACCGCAAAAGCTCCAGCTCAGAGGCATGACGCGCTGCCATTATTTACGGCTCTCTTCGCGCTCCTGCAAAGCCGCCAAAAGCTCGGGGCCGATAGAGGTTACGTCGCCTGCGCCCATGGTGATAATCAGATCGCCCGGCTGAAGCTTTTCCAGCAGAAACGGTACAACCTGCATACGACGATCAACATAGTTCAAATCGGCAGGATGGTTCGGATTGTTGTAGATGGGCTGCATGAACGTTTTGCCCGTCACGCCGGGAACCGGCGTTTCACCTGCGGGATACACGTCCAAGAACGTCACCATGTCGGCCTGGTCGAACGCGTGGCCGAACTCATCTTTCAGAACCTCGGTGAACAGGCGGATACGAGAATAGCGATGGGGCTGGAACACCACGCATACGCGCTTGAAGTCAAGGCCCTTTGCCGCGGCGATGGTTGCCGCGATTTCAGTGGGGTGATGTGCGTAGTCGTCGAGAATCGTCACGCCATCGGCCTTGCCGACCAAATCGAAACGACGGCGGACACCCATGAACTCCGACATTGCCGCCGCGGCCTTCTGCATATCTACGCCACGCGTCGAAAGAAGCGTCAGAACGCCTGCGGCATTGAGCGCATTGTGACGACCCGGGTTCTGCTTGATATGGCAAGGAAGAGCCGTGCCATCGGGCAACGTCACCGTGAAGGAGATGGATACCCCTTCAGTCTGGTAATCCGACACCACCGTATCGCATTCAGAAGAGAAGCCGTACGTCAAAACCTTCTTGCCCGTTTTGCGTGCCGCTTCGACCAAACCAGCGTCTTCACCGCATACTACGCAGCATCCGTCCTCGTGAACCGAGCTCATAAAGTCGCCGAACAGCTGGTAGATCTCATCAAGGCCGCTGTAGTGGTCAAGATGGTCTGCCTCGATGTTGGTAATGAGCACCGAAGTCGGGTCAAGGTACGTGAACGACTTGTCAGATTCGTCGGCTTCTACCACGTAGTAGTCGCCTTTACCGCAATGGGCATTCGAGCCGTAGGCGCGCACGATTCCGCCGATAAGGAACGTGGGGTCGTAGCCCATAGCATCCAAAACGGAAGCGAGCATGGAAGAGGTAGTGGTCTTACCATGCGTGCCGGCAACGGCCAAAGTGTCGTGGCCAACGCCCAGCGCAGCGAGCATCTTGGCACGATGCCAAATGGGAATGTTGCGGTTCTTGGCCTCGATAAGCTCGGGGTTGTTGTCCAAAATAGCGGTAGACACTACTACCACATCGGGCTCGAGCCCTTCCAGATTGGCAGCGCGCTGGCCGATGAACACCTTCACGCCCGCTTCGCGCAGCTGCTGGGTATAGCGGCTTTCGCGCAGGTCGGAACCAGACACTTCCATGCCCTGCTCCTTGGCAACGCGGGCAATACCGCTCATGCCAACTCCGCCAATGCCGATGAAATGTACGTTGTTAATGCGATTCTCCGTCACGGATAGCCTCCTAGGGATCGCCCCTCATTGTATAGAAATGCCCCAAAACCAAACGCAGCATCATAACTTCTGCGCAGGCTTACTGCTCCTTGTTCTTGCTGCGCTCCAGGCCCACAAGCTCAACCACGTCGCCGAGTCTGCCGGCAGCATCCTGCGTTTCGAAGGTTGCCGCCGCTTCGCTCATCTTCGCGCGCGCCTCAGGGTCGCGCAGCAGCTTGAATACCTCTTCGGCAAATTCGGGCTCTTCCACCTTATCGTCCTGGATAAGGACAGCGGCACCACGATCCACGTATTCGGACGCATTCACCGTTTGATGGTCGGCCGTTGCGTAGGGGAACGGGATCAGCACGGCAGGAATGCAGCGCGCCGAGATTTCCGCGAGGGAAGATGCGCCCGCGCGGGACACGATCAAATCGGCAGCGGCAAGCGTTTCGCCCATGTGGTCCTGATAGCCCATAACCTGGTAACGCTTCTTTTCATCCTCGGTAAGGGCAAGCGCCTCGGTTACCGTGTCAAGCTCCTTCGGGCCGGTGATGTGCACCACGTACACATTGTCCATGCCAAGAAGCTCGTCTTTCATAGCCACCAACGCCGTGTTGATATGACGAGCGCCCAAGCTGCCACCGAACACCAAGAGCATCGTGGCATCCTGCGGGATGCCCAGGTAATCGCGACCCTCTTCGCGCGTAGCCTTCAGGACCGACGAGCGAACCGGATTACCCGTTATCAGGACCTTCGACTGGTCGGCAACGCCATGCCCGGCAACACGATAGGTCAGGCATACCGCCGCAGCGTACTTCGAGATGAAGTCGTTTGCCATGCCCATGACGGAGTTCTGCTCGTGGATAACCACGGGAATGCCCATGCGCTTTGCCGCCTGGGCCACCGGCAGGCACACATAGCCGCCGAACACCACCACCACATCGGGGCGGATATCCAGGAACCACTTAACCGCCAACTTCGACGACTTCGAGATCTTGCGCAGGCCCTTCGCCAACGAAAGCGGATGGCTTCGATCGAACCCCGCTGCCTCAAAGCCCTTGAACGGGATGCCCGCCGCTGGAACAAGCTTCGACTCAACGCCATTGGGGGTGCCGGCATACAGCACCTCGTGGCTGCGTTCGGTAAGAACCTCTGCCAAAGCGAGGGCAGGGTTGATATGGCCGGCGGTGCCGCCGCCGGAAAGCACTACGCGCATGAGTGCTACCTCCTTTGCGTTCGCGTTGAGCGAACCTCTGTTGCGTATGCTGGCACGCTATCCGCCCTTATCACCTGCAAAGACGGCCTGCCGCTACGCTCCGAAAGCGCAAAACGTTGGCTTCGCGCTCCCCTCCCGTTCGAGTTCCTTCCCTGCTGCGCGACGCGCCCGGAAGAAGGGACCTTCGATACTACCTGCAAATTGTCACGACGTTGACGATACTCCCCTTCTTTATCCGAATCAAAAGATATCGAAAGAAGCACACCAACTAAGGTGAGCGAGGAAAGCAGCGAAGAGCCACCCGACGATATGAAGGGAAGCGGTTTACCCGTTGTGGGGAACAGTCCAACCACGCACGAAATGTTCAGGAACGCCTGGAACACGATCATCACCGTAAGGCCTGCCGCCAGAAGCGAGCCGAACGGGGTGCTGGCCTGACTGGCAATCAAAAAGCCGCCGCGCATGAACACCAAGAACGCGACGATCACCAACAGGGCGCCTATGAGGCCCAGCTCTTCACCGATAATGGCGAAGATGAAGTCGGTTTCCGCTTCAGGCAGATACTGCAGCTTCTCGTACGAATTGCCGATACCAGCGCCGAACAGACCACCCGAGGCAAGCGCCTTGAACGAGTGAACCAACTGGTAGCCCGTACCCTGAGCATCCGACCAGGGGTCCATGAAGTTGCCCAAACGGTCGGCGCGATAGCTCCTTGAAAGCACCGACACCGCTATCACAACCACGCTCAGTACGACGAGCACGACCACGTTCCTTCCCGACAGTCCGGAAAGGATCAGCACGGAAAACAAACCAATGCAGCAGATCAGCGTCGTGCCCAAGTCGCTTTGAGCAAAGAACATGAAGATCAAAGGGGCGGCCACAAGAAGAATGGCTTGCTTTGCAGCGGAGTTAAGGTCGAGGCGCCCTTCGCGGTAGTCGGCGGCGATGCGCGCGCCCATCATAACGAAGGCGATCTTGGCAAACTCAGAGATCTGGATGCTGATGGGTCCGATGATAAGCCAGCGCTTAGCGCCCAAGCCCACCGTGCCCAATACTGCTGTGGCAAAAATAAGCGCAACGCATATGCCCCAGAAGATATAACCGCCACGGCCTTGCATGCTGTCCTGCTTCACCGTGAAGGCGACCACCACGGCAATAACAATGCCTATCAGCGCGAAAGCGCACTGCTTCACGGTTTCGCCCAGCGCATCACCCTGTTCCACGTACGAGGTAATGGAAGAAGACGAGTACACCATGACCAAGCCCACGGCCAAAAGCGCAAACGTGGACAAGATAACCATGAGCCTTGGCCCCATCACCTGAGCAGGTGCGCTTTGGAAAAGGGATCGCGGGGGCGTTTTGCTGCGTTTTCGTTCTGTGTTTCGCTCCCGGGTCATAAACCTATCAGGCACCCCGCTTCGCGCTGCGCTCGGCTACCAGGCGTTTGAACACGTCACCGCGTTCCTCGAAGCACGAGAATTCGTCGAAGGAAGAACAAGCGGGGGAAAGCGTGACGATGTCGCCCGCCTCGGCATGGGAAAGCGCTTCATCGAGGGCGCTCTCAAGGTTGCCTGCAGAATAAACGGGGAGCTTTGCGCCTTCGAATGCCTTGAGGAAACGCGCACCAGCAGCGCCGAAGCACACTACCGCCTTGCAGTGGGCTTCTGCACCAGCAACCAAATCGGCAAGGTCGGTGCCCTTGTCGCAGCCGCCCAGCAAGACAATGGGACGCTCTTCGCCGAATGCGGCAAGCGCCTTCAGCGTTGCGTCGACGTTAGTTGCCTTCGAATCGTTGTAGCAGCGAACACCGGCAATAGTGCCGCACGGCTCGATGCGGTGCTCAAGCGGAGCAAACGATTCCAAACCCTCAACGATCTTCGCATCGTCGCAGCCCAAGGCGATAGCAGCCGAAGCTGCAGCAAGCGCGTTGGAAGCATTGTGCTCGCCCTTGATCTGCAAATCGGAAGCAGCGCAAAGCGCATGCTTGACGTTCTTGAAATCGACAGTGAGCACGCCGTTGTCCAAGAATGCCGCGGCATCAGCACCGCAGGCATCTTCACGCATGCTCTCATTCAGGCCGTGGCACGTGCCCATGGGGATATAGGAGAACTTGCGCTCTGCAGCGGGCGTGCGCTTCAGGGCCTTCACGTATCCGCGCACCACGTCGTTGGTGGCATCAAGGATAACCGTGCAGTTCTCGTCGCAGTTGGCGTAGATCTTACGCTTGGCCTCGGCGTATGCTTCCAGGCTGCCGTGCCACTTCAAGTGGTCGGGCGTGATGTTCAGAAGAACCGCCACATCGGGCTTGAAGAGCTTGGTGGAAGCCAGCTGGTACGAAGAGACCTCGGCCACATAGTATTCAACGGCGCCCGTCGCCACCGCATCGAGGCAGGTATCGCCGATGTTGCCTACCGCCTGGGCCTTCTTCCCGCAAACGGAAAGGATGTGAGCGCACAGCGCCGTCGTGGTGGTTTTGCCGTTGGTGCCTGTGATGGCAACCCACACGGAATCGGCCGCGCTTTCACGCCACGCGAATTCCACTTCGCTGATGACCTCGGTCGATACCGCCTGGGCAGCATGGTAGAAATCGGAGTTCTCTGAAATGCCCGGGCTTGCGATGCACACATCGAACGAGCCTTCGAACTCGTAGGTGTCGAAGAGCACTTCAGCACCCTTTTCCTGGAATTCCTGCGCAGCGGCACGAGAGGCATCGGTCGCCTCACCCGCAGCGATTACCAGCTTCGACACGCGGGTGCCCAAAAGCGCAGCGCAGTAACTCGCTGCAGCGGTACCCGACTTGCCCAAACCCAAAACGAGGACAGCGCCCAAAGACTCGGGCGCATGTTTTTTAGAGGTATCAAAAGAAGTAGCCATGTTCTATCCCATCAACGACTGTGCGAAATACATGCAGAATCCGATGCCCGCCAAGGCTGCGGAAATAATCCAGAAGCGAATAACGACCTTTACTTCGCTCCAGCCCTTCTTCTCGAAGTGATGGTGGAGCGGAGCCATAAGGAACAGGCGCTTGCGCGTTTTCTTGAAGTACAGCACCTGAATGATTACCGAAAGGGCCTCTACCACGAACAGGCCGCCGATAATAAGCGAGAGCACCTCGGTCTTCGATACGATGGCCAAGCAGCCCAGCGCCGTACCCAGGGCAAGAGAACCGGTATCGCCCATGAAGATATCGGCAGGATAGGAGTTGAACCACAAAAAGCCAATGCAGCAACCGGCAATAGCCGCAGAGATGATAGCGGCATCGAGCACGCCGGCACGGAACGTGATGGCAGCCATTACCACCATCACTACCATGATGGTGCCGCTCAAAAGACCGTCGAGGCCGTCGGTGAGGTTGGTGGCGTTGCTCATGCCCATAAGCAGGATGTCGGCAAACACAAGATAGATCCACGGGATAGAGAATTCGCCGCCTGCTGGTACCTGGATAGGAAGCGTGGTAGTAAGAACGCCCAGGTCAAGCGTGCACACGAACGGAATGTCAACCGTGGGCGCAATGCCGAGCCAGTTAACGGCCGCAAGCACAAATGCCGTGGAAATGAAGAACTGGCCGATGAGCTTCGCTTTCGGGGTGAGGCCCAGCGAACGCTCGTGGGCAACCTTGGAAGCGTCATCGAACAGGCCCAGAGCGCCAGTAGCCAAAACCGCAACCATGATAAGCCAGGTTTCAGGAGCCGGCTCGGCGAGAATCGCCACCACCACCGTTGCGGCAATGAGCATGATGATGCCGCCCATGGTAGGGGTACCCTGCTTCACCAAATGGCTTTCAGGACCGTCGGCGCGAACCTGCTGTCCGATAAGGTGCGAACGCAGGAACTTGATGAACACCGGCATGAACGCCATGGTTACGATGGCGCCAAGGAACACGGCCAAGAAAACAACGAAAGTCGGATACTGCGTATAAGAAAGCATGCTAGTTCAACAACCCCTTGGCTATACGATCAAGCTCCATGGAATGCGATGCCTTCACCAGCACCGTATCGCCAGGAACCATATGTTCTTTCAGATAGGCAAGCGCCTCTTCGCGGCTTTGCATCATATGCACCTGCTGCTCCGGGAAACCGTCGCGCACGGCTGCTTGTGCAATATAGCGGGAAAGCTCACCGACGCACAGCAGGCAATCCAACGTTGAAGAAGCCACGAAGGAACCGGCTTTTTCATGCCCTTCCTGCGTAAAAGCGCCCAATTCGCCCATATCGCCCAACACGGCAAAACGACGTCCCTCTACCTTCATGGCGCACAGAAGCGCCAACGAAGCGCACATGGAATCGGGGTTTGCGTTGTAGGCATCGTTGATGACGATGATGCCCGAAGCTGCGCGAACCACTTCCTGCCTTCCCGATTCAGCTTGCGAAGCGGCGAGGCCGGCAACAACAGCCTCTGTCGAAACACCACACGCCCATCCCAACGCAGCAGCGGCACAAGCATTGTGAATGTTGTGGGCGCCGCGCAATGCCAAGGCGCACGGGAACGTGCCGTCAGGCAAGTGCAAGGCAAACGTGGGGCAGCCCTCTTCGCTCAATTGAACGTCGGTAGCGTAGGCAGTAAGCTCAGATGCGGGCAAACCACTGGCGCAAACGCCCGAACCATCGAACAACAGCGTTGTCACACCGCGTTCATCGAGCTTGGTCCACGCGCGCTGCTGGGCGCTGTAGCCGTCGGCTGCGTTGAGCACAGCCGTGCCAGCACCATCAGGCAAGGCCTCGAGCACTTCGGCCTTTGCGCGAGCGATGTTCTCCTTCGAGCCCAAGAGCTCCATATGGCATTCGCCCACATTGGTGATGAGGGCGATATCGGGCTTCACGAACGAGCACAGCGATTCAAGCTGGCCCCTTCCGCGCATTCCCATCTCCACTACCACGAATTCGGTATCGGCGTCGGCTTCCAGCAGCGTGCGAGGCACGCCCAGCTCGTTGTTCTGGTTTGCTTTGGTTGCCGTTGTCTTGTACGTGGTGGAAAGCACATCACGCACCAGGTTCTTCGTGGTGGTTTTACCCATTGAGCCGGTAAGGGCAATGACCTTGCCC
Source organism: uncultured Eggerthella sp. (assembly GCA_958431815.1). GTDB lineage: Bacteria > Actinomycetota > Coriobacteriia > Coriobacteriales > Eggerthellaceae > Anaerotardibacter. Next base: position 94,848 of record CAUASB010000006.1, read on the forward strand.
TGCAAATGGCCGCGCCACCCGCAGGCCAGATCAGTAAACGCCTGATGGGTGGAAGCAACCTGCAGCACCGCTGCACCTGCTTCGCGCGCAGCCTTCAACGCATCCTCCGACAGCTCGTGCATGGCCAGCACAGCAACAGCACCCGAGCGCACAGCGCCTTCGGCAAAGTCGTGTCCGTCCACCCTCTCGCCAGGAAGCGCAACATATACAAATCCAGGTTTCACTTCACGCGAATCCCAGGTAATGCCGCACGCCTCGGCATCTTCATTGCCAGGACGAACCACGTAGTCCGCCTGCGTGTACTCGGCAATCTTGTCTATAGGAAGAAGCATGAATCTAACCGAACACCTTCTCGAGCTCTTCGGCAGCAACCTCACGATCGTCGAAGTGATGCTTTTCCGTGCCCACAATCTGATAATCCTCGTGACCCTTGCCGGCAATGAGCACAGCATCGCCCGCCGAAGCGTGGGCAATGGCACGCGCAATGGCGCTGCGACGATCGGGCTCCACGTCGAAGCGGCCCTCGCCTTCGCGCATGCCGTCAAGGATGTCGTCGATGATGGCTTGCGGATCTTCCGTACGGGGATTGTCGGACGTTACCACCGCGTAGTCGGCAGCAAGCGCCGCCTTGCCCATAATGGGACGCTTCGAAGCATCGCGGTCGCCACCGCAGCCGAACACGACCAGGGTTTTGTGGTCGTCGTCCACCAGGGCGGAAACCGAGGCAATGGCGTTTTCCAGGGCATCGGGCGTATGGGCATAGTCCACGTACACCGAAACGCCGCCGTCATGTGCGGTGTGAATGCGTTGCAGGCGCCCAGGAACAGCTGGGGCATCACGCAGCGCTTCGGCGATAGCAGAAGGCGGGTAGCCCAGCTGCATGGCAACGCCGAATGCCGTCATGATGTTCTCAACGTTGAAGCGTCCCACCAGCGGATAGGTGAACGTGATGTTCTGGCCACGCACCGAAAGGGTAACGGTGGTCTGTGCCTGGCCGTACTCGACGGCAACTGGATGAATCTGCGCCGCCGTGTCGAAGCCCGTGGTAATGATGGCGTCCTCGTTGGCAGAGCAACGCTTCAAAAGTTCTTTGCCCCACTTGCTTTCGATGTTGATAACGCGCTTGGCGGGATAATCCTTCGAGAACAAGCGCGCCTTGGCCGCGAAATACGACTCGAACGTCTTATGGTAGTCAAGATGGTCTTGGGTAAGGTTAGTGAACGCCGTAACCGAAAAGGACGTTGCCCACGTGCGATCAAGATCAAGCGCATGCGAGCTCACTTCCATGGAAACCACGCCGCAGTCCTCATCGCGCATCTGCGCGAAAAGTTCCTGCAAGTCGGGCGACTCAGGGGTGGTATGGGAGGAGGGAAGATGCTTGCCCCCTACCTCGATGCCTACCGTGCCGATTAGACCCGTGCGGTTGCCCAGATGCTGGGCGATATGGTCAACCAAATAGGTGGTAGTCGTTTTGCCGTTGGTGCCGGTAACGCCAACCAAAGAAAACGCCTTGAAAGGCTCGTCGTAGAAGCGCGAAGCCATGCGCGCCATAGCCTTGCGGGAATCCTTCACCACCACTTCGGTAACGTCGGTGGCATCGGCAAGGTAGATTTTGCGTTCAACGATAAGAACACGCGCGCCACGATCGATGGCATCCTGCGCGTAGGAATGGCCGTCGCTTTTCAGCCCAACGATGCAGCAGAACGCATCGCCCGGCTTCACACAATCGCTTCGATAGGCGATGCCGGAAACCGGTTCATCGGCATTGCCGATGATGGTGCAATCAATACCTTCGAACAGCTCTCCGCATGTCTTCTGTGTCATGAGAACCTCAATTCTGAGTGATGTTGTAGCGATCAATCGCAAACGCCATTATATCCCGAAACGTTGCTACGGTTTGCCTTTCGCCCGGAACATCCGTAGCCCCCACGAAGCACACAAGATTCGTGGAGGTGTCGGGCATGTAGCCAACGAACGAGATGTTGTACATGCCCTTCTTGTAGCCACCGGAATCGGAGGCGATTTCCGCCGTGCCGGTCTTGCCAACCACGCGGTACCCCTTTATCTGGGCGTCGGTACCGGTACCGCGCTCAACCGTTTGCTGCATCATCGACTCAAGGTCGGTAATGGCGCCGGTATTGTCGGTCAATTGGGCCGTATCGTAACTACGTCGGTCAGATTCGCTGGGCACATCGGTCAAGAAGTGCGGGGTGCAGGCAACGCCATCGTTTGCCAGGGCCCCATAGAAGCGCACCATTTCGATAGGCGTGGTGGTAAGACCCTGACCGAAACTGATGTTGTAGCCCTGAACCGTTGACCACTCGTTCTTCGAGGCGATGCTGCCCGATGCTTCGCCAGGGTAATCGACGCCGGTCTTGTCACACAGCTGGAACTGCTGGATGTACTCGGCAAGACGCGTGAAGGTAAGGCCGCGTGCTACCAGGGAAATGCCCACATTGGACGAATCGGCAATGATGGTGGAAACGCTCATGTCTTCCGACGGACGCTCATGTGAGTCGGTGATGGTGTAGCCGTCAACGTTCAAAGCCGAAGGACAGTAGTACGTGGAATCGAGCGTCACCTTGCCATCAAGCAAAGCGCCCAACATGGTAAGCGGCTTCATGATGGAGCCTGGTTCGTAGGCCGATGAGATGCCCGAAAGGTTGGTGGCGCCTTCCTTGATGTCATTCAGGTTGGTGATGTCGAACGTCGGCGAGGACGAGCATGCGTAGATTTCTCCGGTCGCGGAATCCATCAGGATGGCCGAGCCGCCCTTGCCCTGAACCTCATCAACGCGCAAAGCCAGCGATTCTTCGAGCTTCTGCTGCATATCGACATCGATGGAAAGCACGATGTCCTGACCGTTCACCACTTCGGCGGTTACCTTTTCCGAGCCGGGAACGGGCACGCCTTCCTTGCTGTATTCCGTGGTTTTATGGCCGGCCGTACCACCCAAAATGTCGTCGTAGTACAGCTCAAGGCCGGTAAGGGCTTTGCCGTCGGAGTTCAAAATGCCGATAATCTGGCTGCCCGTCGAACCGCAGGGGTAGACGCGCTTCGTCGTTTTCTCGAAATCGACGCCGTCAATGCCCAAATCCTTGATCTTGTTCATGCCGGCTTCGTCGGCGCCCTTGTAAAGGTAGACGAAATTCGAATCGGTTGTGATCTTGTTCTTATAGTCCTGAACGTCGCCGCCAAACGCATCGGCCAAGGCCTGCGCAAGCTGATCGACCTTGTCGGAGCCGATCATATGCGGATGGCAGAACACGTTGTAAGCATCAACGGTAGTTGCAAGAATGGTGCCGTTGCGGTCGTAAATAGTGCCACGGCGCGGCTGAACGTCGACCGTCACCTCACGCGAAGCCCCGCGATCAAGGTTCGCCTGCGCATCGACTACCTGCAGCCATACCAAGCGGATGGCAAGAACGGCAGCGAAAGCGAAGAAGATGAGCATCAGAATGCCCAAACGACCGTTGAACAAGTCCATGTCCATGTGCATAGCACCGCGCCCGCGACGTTGCCGCGAAGGTGTTTGCTGTTGGCGGGAATTTCGAGATGGGGCGCCTTGTCGTTGAGTGCGGCGCGAAAAGGACCTGTCGTCCATGGGCACTTATCCCTCTGCGGTAAGGCGGGAAACGCTTTCCGAGAAGGAAAGGTTGCCGGCGGAATCGATGGCAACAGGGTCGGCGGAAAGGGTCATGGTAGAAGCGCTGGATCCTGCGGTCATGGAAAGACGCTCTTGGGCCTCGGTGCGGATGTTGTTGGGGTTGGAAAGAAGGCTTTCCTGAACGGCAAGTGATTCGCCTGTGGTACGGGCATCGGAAATCTGAGAGCGCAAGTCGCTTGACTGCGAGGCGATGCTATACGCGGCAGAAGAAAAGCCGACACGCACAAAACCGACAATCAGAAACACGATCACGCAGGCAATAAGAGCCTTGATGCCCAGTACGGCACCATCGGAAAGCGTGGGATAAGCGGTGTGCTTGCGACCAGGAACGACACGAACAGAAGGAGAGCTTTCAGGTTGGCGGGCAGGGCGTGCGGCTGCATGATCGTAGCGATATGCGGGCGCACTTGACATCTGCTTACCTCCTTGCTGCTTTACTGGTTTATAACGGCAGTTCCGTTCATGCGTTTTCGTCTAAGCGCTCGGCCACACGAAGCTTCGCGCTGCGCGAGCGTGGATTGCGCTCGATTTCCTCTGCGGATGGGAGCACGGGTTTGCGGGTGATAACTTTGAGTATCGGCTTGTTCCCACACACGCACACAGGCAAATCGGGCGGACAGGTACACCCCTTCGAATACTCGCGGAAGAAATCTTTCACGATGCGATCTTCAAGGGAATGGTAGCTGATAACAGCGATGTGTCCTCCTGGGGCAAGCCAGCGCACAGCCGACTCAAGCCCGCGCTTGAGCACATCGAGCTCGCCGTTCACTTCAATTCGCAATGCCTGGAAGGTTCTCTTCGCCGGATGGCCACCTGCACGGCGCGCCGAAGCGGGCACCGCTGCCTTGATGACTTCCACAAGCTGCTCGCTTGTGGCAAGTGGCGCCTCTTCACGAGCCGCCACGATGAAATCGGCGATGCGACTCGCCCACTTCTCGTCTGAGTAATGACGGATGACCCGAGTGAGATCTGCTGCGGTATAGGTGTTGACGATCTCAGCTGCGGTTAAAGTTTGGTTACTCGGATCCATCCGCATATCAAGAGGGCCAGTTTCCTTAAAGGAAAAGCCACGAGAAGGCGTGTCGATCTGCACCGAAGAAACCCCGATATCGAACAAGATGGCATCGATAGAGGGAATCTGGGCAGAAACAAGAAGAGAATCCAATTCCCCGAAATTGCCAGCAAGGACATCGACCTTTGGACGGACTTCATCAGGCAAGGCGGCCAGGCGTTCAGATGCGGCAGCACGTGCCACATCGTCCTGATCGATGCCCAGAAGATGACCGGTTGGGCCAATGAGCTTTGCGGCTTCAAGGGAATGCCCCGCCCCACCGAGCGTTGCGTCAACGTACGTCTTTCCAGCGGAAAGCTTCAAGTACTTCATGCACTCAGGGAGCAAAACGGAAATATGCCGATATTCGCTTGTCATCGTTCGCGCGTCCTAACCAACTACATGCACAGGGAAGTCAGATCCGTGTCAAGCAAGAACTGGTTCCAACGCTCTTCATCCCAAATCTCAATATGATCGCCGTTGCCAACGATAACAACGTCCTTATCGAACCCCACCTTTTCGCGCAGCGAAGCAGAGAGGCTGATACGGCCCGCGTTGTCGACCTCACAATTAGAAGCGCGGGAATTCAGCTTCAACTTCAGGTTAACCATCTGTCGGTTGCCCACATTGAAACCGCCCTGCGCTTCGAAAAGGTTTTCGACCCACTTGTTGAAATCCTCGGTTTCGAAGATGTACAAGCACGAGTCGTCGAGGCTCAACGTCATTTTGAGATTGTCGGAGAGTGCCTTACGGAAATCAGCAGGCAAAGACAAACGGCCCTTGGCATCAATCTTGCGACTGAATTCGCCAAGAAGTTCGCTCATGCCTCCCTCCTTCCTTGGGGTATCTCGTGAACGTTATTTTATGCCACGCCATGCCACCCCGCAACACAAAATGGGATTTTCTCCCACATTCTCCCCCATCTTTGCCCGCTTGATGTTGTTTACCGTTGCCCTTATATCAGGCAAACCACTATATATTGCGTTTATATTGCCATAATCACCACTATGTATCGAAATACGGGGGTGTGGGGCAAAGTGGGGAAATAAATCGATCCCTACGGGACGTGCCTACATCTTCACCATAAATTGCGCTCAAAGAGCCTGTTTTGCACCCAAAAGGCACGTGCTAAGCGGCCCGTGCGACCAAAAGGGGCGCCAAGGGGGAGAAAGTGGGAGATTTAGGGAAACTCCAGTGGGGCACGGTGGGAGCTTCGTCAAAACCCATCCGTCCCACAAAGGCGCTACGCCCGGGGATGGGCGGCGAAGTACTCTTCTTTCAGATGTGAAGCTTGAATATGCGTGTAGATCTGCGTGGTGGAGATATCGGCATGCCCCAGCATTTCCTGGATGGCGCGCAAATCGGCACCACCTTCCAGCAAGTGGGTAGCAAACGAATGCCTCAGCGTATGGGGATGCAGATTCTCAATGCCGATGGCCATGCCCGCATTCGCCACAATGCGATGAACGCTTTGCCGCGTAAGGCGGCCACCGCGAGCATTCAGGAAAACCGCCGGGGTCGGCTTGGCGGTGCCGCACGTAAGTTCGGGGCGCGCTTCTTCTAGATACGTGCGCATGCGCTGCGCCGCCATGCCCGAAAACGGCACCACACGTTCCTTCGACCCTTTGCCCACCACGCGCAGGCACTCTTCGTCGAAGTAGACGCGGTCAACATCAAGGCCCACCAGTTCGCTTACGCGCAAGCCGCACCCATAAAGCACCTCGAGCACGGCAGCATCGCGCTTTTCTGCCGGAGTGGAACTGGGCAGGCCGTCAAGGAGCTCGGTTATTTGGGCAATCGACAAAACATCGGGAAGTAGATGGGGCTTGCGCGGCAAAGGAACGGTTTGCGCCGGATCGGTTTCGGCATACCCCTCGCGCACCAAAAACCGGTGGTATCCCTTCACCACCGAAAGGCGGCGCTCAATGGTGGAAGGGGCAAAACCCCTGTCGCTCAAATCGGAAACAAACGCGGCAACGTCTTCGCGCTGCACCTCGCAGGCGTTTTGAACCTCCCGCTCCGCCGCCAAGAAGGTACAGTACGATTCCAGATCACCGCGATAGGCGGCAACCGTAGCAGGAGCTGCACCGCGCTCGGCAACCAGATAGCCTAGGTAATCCTCTTCGTAGAACACGGCGCCCCCTTTCGAACCCGTTTCCCACTATAGTAAGCGACAATGACACAGAGCGTGCCAAAGCCCCGCCAAAGCAGAGCGCGCCCCGACAAGAGTCCAACCGCCGCACTCCGGTTTTGCGGCGCCGAAAGCAAAAGAAGCCGAGCTGGACATTCCAGCTCGGCTTCCCCCGAAGTTCACTTATACGATTGAAAGCTAGGCGTTCTTGCGCTTCAATGCAGCACCCACAAACCCCTTGAACAGCGGATGGGGCTTGGTGGGACGGCTCTTGAACTCGGGATGGCCCTGGCTTGCCAAGAACCACGGATGGCCGGGAATCTCGATCATTTCGGTCAGGCGGCCATCGGGGGAAAGGCCCGAGATGCGCAAGCCGGCGTTGACGAGCGTGTCACGGTAGGCGTTGTTCACCTCGTAGCGATGACGATGGCGCTCGTAAATCACCTCTTCGCCGTACACCTCATAGGCAAGCGAGTCCTTTTCCAGCTTGCACGGGTAAGCGCCCAAACGCATGGTGCCGCCCTTTTCCTCAACGTCTTCCTGCTCGGGCATCAAATCGATCACCGTATGGTCGGCGTTTTCGTCGAATTCAGCAGAGGTGGCACCGGTAAGGCCGGCAACATTGCGGGCGAATTCGCACACCGCCGCCTGAAGCCCCAGGCAAATTCCCAGGAACGGAATGTTGTTTTCGCGAGCATAGCGCGCCGCCTCGATCTTGCCCTCGAAGGCGCGCTGACCGAATCCGCCCGGCACCAGGATGCCGTCCATGCTGCCCAGCGTTTCCGCCACGTTTTCAGCATTCAGCTCTTCGCCGTCGATCAGATGCACTTCCGCATGCACTCCGTTGGCAACGCCGGCGTGGTAGAGTGCCTCGATGATGGAAAGATAGGCGTCGGGCAGGCTTACGTACTTGCCCACAACCGCGATATCCACCTGGCCCTCAACGTTTTCCGCTGCGGAAAGGAACGTCTTCAGGGGCGTCAGGTCGATTTCCGGCTGCTCCAGGCCCAGGCGCTTCAGCACCTTGGTGTCGAACTCCTGGTCATGCAAGGCAAGCGGCACCTGGTAAATAGAAGGAGCATCGATGCAAGCCAGCACATCTTCAGGGGCAACGTCACAGAACAGGGCGATCTTTTCACGCACGCTGTCGGAGATTTCGTGGTCGGAGCGGCACACGATGAAGTCGGGCTGCACGCCGATGGAACGCAGCTCCTTCACGCTGTGCTGGGTCGGCTTCGTTTTAACCTCGTGAGCTGCAGCGATGTAAGGCACCAACGTCACGTGCACGAACAGCACGTCGCCGTAAGGGCGTTCTTTCTTGAACTGGCGCGCCGCCTCGATGAAGGGCTGCGACTCGATGTCGCCGATGGTGCCACCGATCTCGGAAATAACAATGTCGGCGTTCGACTGCTCGGCAATGCGGTACAAACGCTCTTTGATGGCATTGGTCACATGCGGGATAACCTGTACGGTGCCGCCCAGAAAATCACCACGGCGTTCGCGGGCAATAAGGCTTTTGTAAATGGAACCTTGCGTGAAGTTGGATTCGCGCGAAAGGCTCTCGTCGATAAAACGCTCATAGTGCCCCAGGTCAAGGTCGCCTTCGTGGCCATCGTCGGTAACGAACACCTCACCATGCTGGAAGGGGCTCATGGTGCCAGGGTCCACGTTCAAATACGGATCCATCTTCTGCATGGTCACTTTGTACCCACGGGCTTTGAGCAGATGGCCCAGCGATGCCGCCGTGATGCCCTTGCCCAGGGAGGAAACAACGCCGCCAGTTACGAAGATGTGCTTTGCCATGATTCTCCTTCAAGAACGAATGAACGCCGAAAAACAAAAAAAGCGCTTGAAGGCACAAAACTGCTTTCAAACGCTTTTATATAGTAGCGAGATTTCAAATCCGAAACGCCCGCACAATGCAGTGTTTTCAAGGTTGAAACATTAAAACGCTATGCTGCGTGATTCCCTCGCTTACCGTGGACGAACCTGCCGGCGAATTTATTGCCGATGCGCGAAAGCACCGCGAATTCCTCTACGCGCAGCACCTTACACAGACCGAAGGAAACCACCAGGCCCACAATACCCGAAACCGCCAAGACGATAACGGCTTCCACAACCGCATTGAGCGCAATGCCTGCGAACAGCAGGCTCATGCCACGCGCCAGCAAGCCGGCAACAACAGCACCGATAACGCCGCCAACAGCTGTTTTCAGCACCATCACCACGATGCCGCGGTTTCCGTATCCGCCCACCTTGCCGCGCACGATGAACGAGCACACCACGAACATAACCAGGTAGAAGCCCAAGTCGGCAATGGGAATGCCCGCCAGGCCCAGCACCTCGGGCTTGCACAGGTACCAATATGCTGCCACCTGGGCAAAGCGAACGAAGAAGTCGATGATCGCAAACTTCAGGAAGCTGCGCAGCGCCGCGAACACGCGGTACATGTACATGTAGCCCGCATAGAACGGCAGGCTCAAGACCCATACCGCCAAAATGCTGCCGACGTTGTTAACCTCTTCTGCGGTGAAGGCGCCCGCCTGGAACAGCTGCATCAACGGCTGGGCCAGCGCGCCAACCAACAACGCCAACGGAATAATGAGAAAGAATGTGGAGCGCAAACCCGAGCGGATGAACCCGCGGAAACCCTCCCAATCCTCACGCGCGGCACAATCGGAAAGCTCGGTGAGCAGCGTGGTGGAAAGCGAAACCGCGATAACGCCGTAGGGAAGCTGGTACCACGTCCATGCGTAGTTCAGCGTGGAAGGGCCGTTCGGCGCCGCTTCCAGCGAAAAAGCGTTGCGGCAACTGAACGTGATCATGGTACCGGCAATGTAGAGGAACATCGGGCCGGCAACCTTCAGCGCTTCCTTGATCATGGGGTCGCGCAGGTTGATATGGGGATGGTAGCGGAACCCCTGCTTCACCAGCGCCGGGATCTGAACGCCGAACTGGCACAGCACACCCAACGAGGTGCCGATTGCCAGCCACCACAGGGCAAATTCCTGGTTCCAAGCGGAAAGCGGCACAAACCCGAACATCACCACCGTAACCACGATGTTGTTCACCACCGGGGCAAGCGAGGGCATAAGGTAGGTGCGCTCGGCATTCAGGATGCCCGTGATAACCGCGCCCACGCCGTAGAACAGAATCTGGATAGCGAAGATGCGGAAAAAGAAAATGGCAAGCGTCTTCGAATCGCCTTCGCCCACCGTAAAGGTTTGCGTTTCGATTACCAACGGCGAGAACACCGAGCAGGCAAGCGCCAGCACGCCCAGCAAGACGATGGTTAGGGTAAGGATGTTTGAAGCGAACTTGTACGCCTCGTTGTTGCCCTCCCGCTCCTTCTGAAGCAGGTACAGGGGCAGAAACGCTGTGGCAAGAAGGCCCGACGCCGCCAACTCGTAAATCATGGAGGGCATGTTGTAGGCGATTTGATACGCCGATGTGAGCAATGTGTTGCCCAAAGCGAACGCCATCGCCCACGTGCGCAAAAGCCCCGTTACACGGGATCCGAGCGTGCAAAGGGTAATGAGCCCGGTGTTTTTAAGTATGCTGTCTTTAGAGTCGTTGGCCATTGGTCCTCGAGGTATGTCTATAATTGTTCAAATTCCAGGGAACCATACTAAGGAATAATTTATGCGCATTCTTATTGTTCGCAATAACTACAACCCCAAAGCAATGGAATCGGCGCTGCTCTTGGAGGTGTACCTCGCCTCTCAGGGCATCGAATGCACCGCGTTCGACACGGACGACCTCCGCGCTTCCTCCGAATTCTTCCAGCGTCAGGTAGAAAACATCGACGATTTCGACTTGGCGGTTGTGCTGGGCGGCGACGGCACCATTCTGCGCACGGCGGCGCAGATCAAGTATCGCCGCATCCCCATCCTGGGCGTGAACTTCGGGCACTTGGGCTTTATGGCGAACTCGAACGAAGACGGCATCATCCCCGTGGTTGCTGCTGCATTGGCAGGCGAGCTTACCACCGAATACCGTACCAATCTGCGCATCGATGTGTTCTGCGAAGGCGACGAAGGGGCAAACGGCGAACCCGATGCCACCATGGAAGGGTCGCAGCAGTTCTTTGGCTTGAACGAGCTTACCCTTGCCCGTGGCGCGCAAGGCCGCGTGATCGACTGCACCTACACGGTAGCCGGCGAAAAGGTGGCCGACGTGAAAGGCGACGGCCTGATCGTCGCCACGGCAACCGGCTCTACCGCCTATGCGCTTTCCGCCGGCGGGCCCTTGGTGGCACCAGGCTACAGCGGCCTGGTGGTAGTGCCCATTGCACCCCACTCGCTCCATTCCCGCGCCCTGGTTACCGGGCCCTCCGATATCGTCGAGGTATCGATGGACCCATCAAGCGCAAACCGCGAAGCCACCATGTTCATCGACGGCGAGCTTATCCCCATGGAACGCCCCATCCGTCGCGTAATAGTGCAGTCGGGCGAAGAGCCCACCGTGCTTTTGCGCTACAAGGCCGAATCGTTCTACGGCCGCACCTCGCGCGTGTTCTTCTCATAGGGGCACACGAAAAACACTTTCAAAGGCGTCCTGCGGGACGCCTTTTTTCATGCTCCAACCCGACAATGGCGAAAATACCCCTTCCCAAAAAGGGGAACAACGACTCTCAAACCCCCGCAAAGCACCTGTCAAGGCGCTTTTTTACTATTCAAGCTGATACACCTGCTTCTTCCTGTGCATCAAAAAAGCGCCCCCGCAGGGACGCTTTTGCAAAGTGGCTTTCGACTGGCTCTATTTGTTAACCGGACGACGGAACCCAGGCTCAGTGGTAAGAACGCGCGGGCCGTCTTCGGTGATGGCGATAGTCTTCTCGAAGTGGGCCGATGGCTTACCGTCACGCGTGCACACCATCCACCCATCGCTCATCACCTTGGTCTTGTAGGTACCGATGTTGATCATCGGCTCAATAGCGATAACCATGCCGGGCTCAAGCTTGATGCCGGAATGTTTGCGACCATAGTTGGGCACGTTGGGGTCTTCGTGCATGTCGCGACCAACGCCGTGGCCAACGTATTCACGCACTACCCCGTAACCGGCGCGTTCGGCAATCTCTTGGATGGCGTGGCCGATGTCGCCCAGATGGTTGCCCGGGCGCGCGGCTTCGATGCCTGCCCACATGCACTGCTCGGTAACATCGAGCAAGCGCTTCTTTTCAGGAGAGATCTTGCCAACAGGATACGTCCAGGCGTTGTCGCCCACCCATCCTTTCACGATGGCGCCGGTGTCGATGGAAAGGATATCGCCTTCCTGCAGGATGACGGAATTGGAGGGAATGCCATGAACGATCTGGTCGTTGATGGAAGCGCAGATGCTGCCCGGGAACCCACCATAGCCCTTGAATGCGGGGATGCCGCCTTCCATGCGAATGATCATTTCGGCAAGGCGATCGAGTTCCGCCGTGGAAACGCCAGGCTTCACCCGCGCACCCACTTCGCGCAGTACCTTCGCAGACAAGCGGCCTGCCTCGGCCATTTCCTCGATTTGCTGAGGGGTCTTCTTGATAATCATGCTCTGACTACCTTTCTCAAATGTTTATCAGGGCAAGAATACACCGAATGACAATCAGGAAAAAGCGAAATAGTCCTGATAGGCGGGCAAGCCAGCAACCGTGCCATCGCGAAAAGCATCAACCCATATCTCTTGCAGCGTCTTGTTCTGCTGTGCCGCCCCATAGCTTTGTGCTTTGGAATATTCCGCTTCCCAGGTAAACGAAGAAGCGCCGATGACATACCTATCGTCGTCATGCAACGGCGTGGTGGATTCCCGCCCCTCGTTTGCAGACGTGGTATCGGTTCCCGAGCTTTGTGGACCGGAAGAAGTGATCTTATCGACCGATTCAAGCTGGTAGCCATCCTCCTTGCGGCTTATCTCCAAGTGCAAGCCGCTTACCACCGGCAGCTCGTAGGGGCTGCTCGCCGCAGCGACGCACTGCGAAAGGTACTCTTTCAGTTGTGCGCCGGTAAGGGAAACGGTGCATACCGGCGTGCTGGCAACGGCATAGGCCAAGTCAGTTGCCGTCTTTTCACCCGCATAAAGCGGACATCGAGCACTATGGGAAGACACTACGAAGGCATCGGCCCCCAAAGCCTGTGCGGAAACCTGCGCCACATCAAGCGCGGCAACGTTGCCTCGCGTATCGTCGAACAGGTTGCTTACTCCCTCCGAAAACGAGGCAAGCACTTTCTTGTCCTCCGTTTGCTCAGCCTTGAGCAAACCCTCGACCTCGGAAAGGGTGCCATCAGCATCAACCGAGCCCTTGGCAACATCGCAAAACGTTTGCCCAATAGCATTCGACGCCACCCTACTGGGAAGATAAGTGCGCACATTGCCCGCTTCTATACTAGGGGCAAGAGACGAAAGGGCATCGGGAAGCGCAACGTTGTCTTCGGAAGACGTGGAAACCAGCTTGTCTATTCCATAAAGCCCCAAGTAATAATCTTGGGAATCGACGCTCATGATGCTGGACAGCACATCGACCGCGGCCTTGTGGACGGTCTCGTCGCTTGCCGTCGAGGCAACGCCTTGGGTCTTCACGTTGCTCACCATGCCCACGAACACCGGCTGCGCAAATGCCCAACTCCCCGAATCACCGAAAAACGGAAGGGCCCGAACGGTCATGTTATGGTCTTGCCCATACGAAGACGCTTTGCCATCAGGCAGGAACAGCATGGCGGCCTTGCCTTCCAGAAATGCGCTTTCCGCCTGCTCGGGCGTCTTCTCCATATCGTCGACGCTAATCACATTCTCCGACATCAAGTCACCCAGGTACGAGAGCGCATCTTCAAACGACGAACCATCGACGGAAACCGAACTCGCTGATCCGCGCTTCAGCACCTGGCTTAGAAAGTCCTCGGTTTCAGAGACAAGCGATGCGTCGGCAAATCCCTGCATCACTTCATAGCAGGTTTCGGCATCACTCATGCCGGCCGCAAGCGGCTCTATCCCCTTTTCGGAAAAGGCACGGCATGCATCGATGAACGATTGCCGATCAGTCGGCATGGCAACGCCATACAGGTCGAACAGATAGCTGTTCACAACTATGCCCTCGAATCCGCTTGCCCCAGGAAGGTAGCGCACCCCGTCACTATTGCCGGGAACGGAATTCAGAACGTCCTGATCGTAGCCCACTGCAACGTCGGTTCCCTGCAGGTTGTACAGCGAATCGGAAAGCGCCTCGGCATCAACCCTGTTGAAATCTTTCGTAAGGATTACATCGGGGAGGGAGCCATGTTCGGCCTGGTACTCGTAAAAACCCAGAGAATCGTCTCCCACAATCCATTCGATGTCGTAGGAGGGGTTCTTTTCCTCAATATAGTGCGCAAAGCCCGATGTAATCACCGAATCGTCCCATACGGAAACCGTTACGTGTGTTTTCTGACCAGAGGAATCGCACGAGCAAAGCAGCAAAGGGAAACATGCCATAACAAAAGCAAGTACCGCGCAAAGCATCGTTCGCATTGCCTTCGAGAACATACCCTTGCTCATATCATGCACCCCCGTGATTTCGCCCGACATGCCCGCTCACCTGCCGCAGCGTTTCCCCTTTCAGTATACGAGCCGCCGTAGGACATCCACACAATGCACTCAAGGAATGCTTCGCCTCTGTCGAACCTGATAGGAGCTGCTTTTGGTACCATGGTTCCAACGTTTACCGAAAAGGAAACCCATGGACGAACGCAACACGAACTACCGCAGGCAAGCATCAGGAAACCGCACCACGCAGCGCCACCGCATCGACGGGCGCCCCGCTCCGCGAAGACAGGCTGCACGCCCCGTTCAACCAAGCAACGCGGGTCAGGCCCGACCTGCGCAAAGGACGGCGCGCAATCCACGGCCCCAAACAGCGTCTTCTCGTTCAACAAGGCAAGCCTCACCGCAACGGCAATCACAGCAGCGGGCGCATTCCGCTCAAAACAAGCCGCGCACCCAGGCGCCGCGCCACAGCGCAAGCAACGCGGCGCGTTCCGCACGTCGTGCACCCGTCCACGAGTCCCACTCATACCAAGAGCTGAACCCACGTCGGGGCACCAATACCTACGTACGCCAAGGCTATTCGCAGAAGCGAAGCCGGCTGCCCCTTTTCGCGGGCGGGGCAGCGGTGCTCGTCGTGGCGCTGTTCCTGATCACCTCACTGGTCGGAGCCCTTACCACACCCCCACAAAACAACCAAGATGAAACTCCCGCCGCCGATGCCGCCCCGCAGCCCAGCACGCTCACCGTTACCTTCGCCGGCGACTGCACGCTGGGAACCGATGTCAACTTCAGCGCCGACACCAGCTTCAACGCAAAGTACGAAGCCGTTGACGATCCCTCGTATTTCTTTGCCAACGTTGCCGATATCTTCAAGAACGACGACCTTACCGTGGTGAACATGGAAGGCACCCTTACCACTTCCACCGCCCGCCAAGACAAGACGTTCGCCTTCAAGGGTCCCGCCGATTACGCGCAGATCCTTGTGAAGGGTAATGTTGAAACGGCGTCGCTTGCCAACAACCATTCCCACGATTACGGCGACCAAAGCTACACCGACACCATTTCAGCATTGGAAAGCGCCGGCATCGGCACGTTCGGCTATGACCGCATCGACTACCGCGACGTCAACGGCGTGAAGGTCGCCCTCATCGGCACGTACGAGCTGGCCAAGCACCTTGACATCCAAGACGAGCTGAAGCAGAACATCCAAACCGCCAAAGACAACGGTGCCCAGCTTGTTGCCGTGTTCTTCCACTGGGGCAACGAAAAAGAAACGGTACCCGACGATACCCAGGTGCAACTCGGCCACATCGCCGTCGACTCCGGCGCCGACTTGGTTATCGGATCGCACCCGCACGTAATTCAGGGTTACGAGAAGTACCACGGCCGCTACATCGTATACAGCCTGGGCAACTTCTGCTTCGGCGGCAACCCCAACCCGTCCGACAAGGACTGCATGATATTCCAGCAGACCTTCACGGTAACGGGCAACGATGTTGCCACCGACGACAACATCAACGTTATACCCTGCTCCATTTCTTCGGTATCAGGCTCCAACAATTACCAGCCCACCCCCGCAACCGGCGATGAGAAAACGCGCATCGAGGCTAAAATAAAGAAGAGCAGCGACAGCATCGCCTCGCTGTCGAGCACCATATCGCAGTCAAATTAAGCGCCCACGTACGAAAGCGGGCAGAATCCTGCTTTCCGCTTCTCGCAAGCAGACGCGCGAAGAAAGGAATGAATATGGATACTCCCGTTTGGCTTATCACTGGAGCAAGCAGGGGCTTTGGCAAGGCATTCGCCCAAGCCGCACTTGAACATGGGTGCCGCGTTGCCGCAACAGCCCGCAAGCCAGAAGCGGCAATCTCTGCCTTGGGCGAATCTGACAGCCTCCTGCCGGTAAAGCTCGACGTAACCAACCAACAGGAAATCGATCAGGCCGTTTCCCAGGTTATCAAGGCGTTTGGCCGCATCGATGTGCTGGTGAACAATGCAGGTTACGGTATTTTCGGCTCGCTCGAAGAAACCACCGACGAAGAAACCCGCGCCATATTCGACACCAATGTCTTCGGCATGATGAATGCCACACGCGCCGTTCTGCCCCAAATGCGCAAGCAGGAATCGGGGCGCATAGTGAATATCGGCTCCATGGCAAGCTTTGCTTGCGACCCAGGTGGCGCGCTCTACGATGCCACCAAATTCTCGGTTGCAGCAGTAAGCGAAGTACTCTCGATGGAAATGAAGCCCTTCGGCATTGAATGCATGGTAGTGGAGCCCGGCATGTTCCGTACCAACTTCTTCGACGGCTCTTCCATCCGCACTCCCAGCTCCCCTCTTGCCGCTTACGACGGAACACCGGCTCGCGGCGCAGAGGATTACTGCCTCGGCCACAACTATCAACAGCACGGTGACCCTCAGAAGGCGGCAGAATTCATCTACCAGGTTGTAAGTTCACCCGATCCCTTGCCCCTGTGGCTTCCTGTAGGCAAAGACGCCGTTAAGAAGTTCGAAAAGAAGTTTACGAAGATGATCGAATCCATTCAGCCCTACAAAGAAGCAGCATCGAATCTCTTCATCGACGAATAGGCCCGTCTTCGCAGTCGACCCTCCATTAATTACGAGAAAACCTGCACAAGGCAGCCATGTCATTGTGCAGGCTTTCTGCGTACCCAAGCATATCCGAGAACAATGCCCTTACAGCGTGTCGTCCTTGGCCAGTTCCTCTTCAACCGGCACATCGTCAAGCGGTAAATCGTCGATCTTCAAGCGAAGCTTGCTGGTGGTCCCCTTCAAATGGGAGAAACGCTCCTTCTTAATATCGGAGTTCAAAAACACAATCACGTGCGCTGCATCCATCGCAAACTGGTAGTTTGCCTCCGTTAAGCGTGCAACTTCGTCGGCCATATCGCTGCCAATCTTGTTGGCAAGCGAGGCCAAAATCGAAGCATTCATATGCAAGTAATACAACAGCTGGACACTTCGGCCGTTGGTGTTGCCATGGTCCATGTCACTGCGGATCTGTTCCAACAGACGCTCGTCCACTCGCTCCATCTCGCTCATCTTATGAGCAATGGCCATGGGCCTGCGTGATTGCAGGAACACAAAGATGATCGACAGCACCACAAGCGTCCCCATCAAGACAAACGTCAAGCGCATCATCAACGTGTCGCCCAACGACATCGTCGGATACAGCGCAGCAAGCGCCAACTGGGTACCAGCTGCCATGGAAACCGCGGGTCCGAAATTCATCAGTATCACGCCATATCCCATGATAAGCACCACTAAGATGCGAACAGAGCTGGGTATGAAGTGCGTGACAGCAACGAATACCGCCATGCCAACCAACATGCCCAAAAGCTGTTTGCCCATCATCCGCATCGTCTCATCGCGATAGGTATTCATCATCAGAAACGAGGTTATGGGGATCCAGGCGCCGAACCGCGTGTCCATGTAAGCAAGCATCAATTCGGAAACCAAGAAGGAAAAGCCAACGATGACTCCCAGTTGGATCGCAAACCGCAACTGGGAATTCTTCAAGTTGAAGTTGTCCTTGATAAAACGGATGCGATAACGAATGCCCCAGCCGAACGGAGTCGAGTTGTCGCGCGAGGCTTTGCTGTCTTCCAGCGTGTACATCAATGCTTCAAGCGTGGCACGCCAGGCGGTATCGTGCTCGATGTTCTGCAGCTGATGTGTTTCCAGAAATTCCTGCAAAGCAGAAACCATGGCACGCACTTGCTTGATTCGCCCTTGCCCAAACCCTAGAAACACTTCGGACAAATCAAGAAGATACCTGCGCTCCGGCTGCTCCATCGTGTGTATATGCCGAGAAGCACCATGCATCATGTCGGCAACTTGCTCCGCGCACACCAATAACGAAAACGTATAGTTTTGGCGCCCACTCAACACCCCGCCTTGACGGAATACGTTGCCATACTCCTTCTCGCAATACTCCTGGGTAATGGCATAAACGCGATGAGCGTCGAGCTTGCTCACGTCCAAATTCGAAAGGTCGATAAGCTGAAAGCCGATATCGTCGAACGCGCGCATAACGAACGAACGATCCTGACTTATCTCGTTTTGCCTTGCAAAATGGCGCATCGCGTAAATAAATGCCGTAGTGCACGCAACGGCAAACAGCGTCGCCACCATACGCATCGGTATTCCTTCAACAGGGATGGGGTAAATCTCAAGCAGCAAGAACCCTAAGCCAAGCATGAAGAAATTGCGCGGCAAATAATCATCCGAGTTCAGCAACGTTATGCAGAACATGTATACAGCACTTCCCGCAACAAGAAGCACCGGATGCAAACCAGCGACGGAAGAGCACAGGCTCATCAGCAAAAACAAAGAAGCATGTTTAAGGTAATTGGCAAAAGAAAGCCCTGCCGACTCAACCATAGTGCGCGCAAACGACTGAAAAATAACGCCCAGCAGAGCATCCTCCACATCAAAAAGGGTCATTTCCACAAAAAAGAGCGCAACAAGAAAGGCAACGTACGGAATTACCCCTGCGATTCTGCCTAACATGCGCACTCCCCTTTCGCGCACCTTCACCGCGCTAGCAGACTATCTCGCTAGCACGAAACCCTCATTGTTCCTTCTTTTCCTGCAATGTCGCCGTTTTCGGATCCCATTCCATGGCTTCTGCAAGGTTGATGATATTCTCTACCGCACGCGTTTTGTGTGCGTTCTTTCGATAGATCAAATACACCGGGTGGAATCCCGATTTCACTTCATCGATCTTCAGGGTATGCAACTGGGGGAACGGGGCCAGTCCCAGCGTGTTAAGGGAAATGCCCACCAACTCAGGCTCAACATCAACAACGCTGCCAAGCGTTATCTCGTCATCGCACCATTGGCATGCCGCCAGCTTATGCTCGGAAAGAAGCTCTTTTACTTCCGCTCCCACCGGCGTTTCAGGACGATAGGTAACGATCTCGTAGTCCTTCAATTCATCAAGGGAAATATTGTCCCTCTTAGCAAGGGGGCTTTCCTCATGAACGATGGCAACCAAATCCTGGGAAAGAACCGGCACGAATTCCAAATCCGGCCTGTTTTCCACGTAGGCGCCGATCACGATGTCGTATGTTCCATCGGTAAGGCTGTCAATCAGTCCCTGGGTGAGCCCCTGGTACAGGTGCACATCGACGTGGGTGCCGTAACGGCAGCGATATTCGCGCAGCAACGCCGGCAAATAGTCCGCTTGCGAGGTAAAGATGGTTCCGATATCTATCGTTCCCGAAAGGCTGTTCGCATGCTCTTGGGCAACCTGAATGCCCTTGTCGATTACATCAAGGCCTTCCGATACATATTCGTTGAATTCCTTGCCGAATTTAGTAAGACGCACATTGCGACCATGCTGCTCGAAAAGCGGAATCCCCAACTCGCCTTCAAGCTGCTTGATTGAATTGGAAAGCGCAGGCTGCGTAATAAACAGCTCTTCCGCCGCCCTGGTAAAGTGCTGCACCTGGGCTAATTTCCTGAAATACCTTAGTTGCGATAGATTCATTGCGACCCCTCACATCTGACACAAAAAGGCCTCTGTCCAGTGTATAGGACAGAGGCCTTTCAAAACGCTTTGCGTAGGGAAAAGACAGACAAACGCTATCTTTTTTCGCATCGCCTTCTTTAGCAGCTCAGGTACTCGAGCTTGCCACCGTGCTTCTCGCACTCACGAGCGATGGTGATGCGCTGTACGGTAGGAGCACCTTCCTCAAGCCACATTGCGCGGCAGTCGCGATACAGACGCTCGGTAGGACCATACGGAGAATCCTCGAAGTAGCCGTCGCCACCGAAGATCTCGAGCATCTCGTCGGAAACCAGCTTTACCGTCTCGATGGAGAACAGCTTGCAGATTGCAGCCTTCTCATCAACGTACTCGTTCTTCTGGTCGATATCGAAGTCGCGAGCAAAGTCGTATACCAAGGTACGCAGTGCGTGAATCATCATCTGCATCTCAGCAATCTTCATCTTGATTGCCTGACGCTTGATGATCGGCTTACCGAAGGTTACACGATCGGCAGCACGCTTAAGGGAGATCTCCAGCATACGCTGTGCCATGCCCAGGTTAGAGCAAGCAATGTGTACACGGGAAACGCTCAGGGAGTGGATAGCAACTTCCATGCCCTGGCCCTCTTCGCCGAGCAGATAGATAGGATCAAGCTTTACGTTGGTGAACTTCAAGCCTGCATGGCCAGCGCCGCGGCAGCCCATCATATGAGGCATCGGGATGATTTCAAAGCCAGGTGCATCATTCGGTACGAGGAAGGCGGAAAGGCGAGAATCCTTGTCGCTCTCCTGGTCGGATACTGCGATTACGTAGGTGTAATCAGAGCAGTCAGTATGAGAAATAAGCCACTTCTCACCGTTCAGAATGTAAGAACCGTCAGGCTGCTTTACTGCGGTGGTATGAAGGTCAGCACCGGTGCCGCCGGTCTTTTCAGTGATAGCGAAGTTGCAGTACACGCTCTTGTCCTGGAACTTCATCATCAACTTATCCTTGAGTTCCTGCTTGCCATAGTCCTCAAGAATACGCCAGTTCATGTCTGCTGCATGATGCAGATGCATGCGCATTCCGCCAGGGCCACGAGAGAACTCTTCCTGAACCTTCAAGATCTCGAGCTCGTTAAGGTTCCATCCGCCGTACTCTTCGGGAAGATAGAAACGATAGAGGTCGTTTTCCTTGGCAAGCTCATAGAACTTGTCGGGGAAAGTGTTGGTTACCTCAATCTCCTTCTGCAGCTCTTCGAACGGGCCTTCAGCCAGTTCACGGATCTGCTTGAGGTATGCCTGGAACTGCTCATCCGTAATGGTAGCTTTAGGATTCATTGGTCCCCCTAACCTTTGCAGTTTCATTAAGCTTTCGCTTTCGCTTACAGGTCTTATTTTAGGGTGAACGGGTTCAATTTCAAATTTCTAAGGATGTCTATTTTCACAAAAAGCTATAACTGCAATGAATAGCTTTTTGGTACTTCACCTGAATAAATGGTTTATCTGGTAAAACAAGCTATTCATGCGAAGAACAAGTAGAACGCGTTCTTTCTGCCTTTTCCATCTCTAAGCCCAACTCCTCGCTACCGTCCCTGAAAGATACCGGGCTATCCGCCATAAGGAACAGGGCAGAACGCAGCTCAATGCAAAAAAGGAGGCACCCCTTTCGGAGCGCCTCCCAATAAAAGCGATGCAACTACAGCAACTGTCGTTATTTCGTAGGAGCAACAGGTGCACGATCCTCTTCAGGAACGATGTCGTCGCCCAAACGGATGCCACCTTCTGCCTTAAGGCGTGCGATGGTTGCGTCATCGGCGCCAACCTTCTTAAGGTACTCAGCGGTGTCGCCACCCAGAACCGATGCCTCTTCGAAGTCGGCAATGTTAACCGGGATGGTGGACAGGTGATGGGGCAAACCAGTCTGAAGAACACGGCCAACACGGGGGAAGTCAACCCAAGCCAGAGCTTCGGGGTTCTCACGCGTAATCTGCTCTACTGCCTCGGTCTTGGTGTTCACCTTAGCAATGCAGAAGTCCTTGTCCTCAAGCCACTTCATCCACTCGTCAAGAGGCTTGCTCTTGATTACGTCCTCAACGATCTTGAAGGATTCAGGAGCCTCCCAACGACGCTTCAAGCCGTCGCCCTTGATCTCGGGATGACCGATTGCGTCGCAGAAGGGCTGCCAGAACTTGGCTTCAACCATGCCCAAGGCAAGCTTGCCGCCGTCAGCCGTTTCATACACGTTGTATGCCACGGAAGGATACTCGAGGTCGTCGCGCTTGCACTCGCCTCCGTTGAAGCACCAGCGGGAGTCCAGAAGGGAGTTCCACCATACGAAGCAATCGAACATCGAAGTGTCGATGTATGTGCCCTTACCAGTCTGCTCACGAGCATACAGAGCAGCAAGGATTGCTTGACCTGCAACCATGCCAGAGGAAAGGTCGCACAGGTGAAGCGGCGAAGTGGAGCCGTGGTTTACGGACAGATAGCCGCTCGTTGCCTGCATGTTAAGGTCATGCTGAGCCTTCTTGGAGCGAGGATCCTCTGCGCCGTAACCGGAAATGGAGCAGTAAATGATGCGCGGGTTGATGGCGTTGATCGTATCGTAGTCGATGCCGAGCTTCTTGGTTACACCAGGACGGAAGCTCTCAACGATAACGTCAGCTTCCTTCGCCATCTTCTTGAACCACTCAACAACTTCTTCATTCTTGAGGTTCAGAGAAACGGACTTCTTGTTGCGGCCCAATGCCGTGATGTAGTAGGAAATGCCGCCGCCCTTGGTGGGATAGTCGTGACGCATAAAGTCGCCAAGGCCAGTATCCTCGCACTTGATTACCGTTGCGCCAAGGTCTGCCAGTACCTGCGTTGCATAACCGCCAGGCAGGTAACGAGAAAAGTCAAGAACGGTCAGTCCAGAAAAAGGGGTGTTTGCGCGTGCCATATCTATATCCTCCTAGTCCCTCTTAGAATTCGGTCCGTAGCTGGGCTCCAAAACGGAGGCAGGCAGCGGATCGCCGGTGTAGCACATTACTGCGCCATCCTCTACCAGCTTGTCGACTGATGCATCGTCATAGCCGTAGTCGTTGAGGATCCTACGCGTGTCATAACCGGTAGGACGAGAACGATGAAGAACAGGATCGCCGATGCTGTCCAGACGGAACGGCATGGTGGTTACGATGTAATCCTCTTCCTCGCCATAGGGGCTGGAGGGACCTTGCTTCTCGTACTTGATGTAACGGAGCTGGTCGTTGTCGAATGCTTCCTGGTCCTGCAGAACGTCGGTAACAGTCTGAATCTTCTCGAACGGAATGTCGTTCTCACGGAAGCGCTTCTCAAGTTCATCATAGGTGAACTTCTTGCATGCCTGATGCATTGCAGCTACCACTTCAACGTACTTGCCGTTGTCGGCCAAAGCCTCAAGCGTGTTGTACTCTTCCTCGGTGTAGTACTTCGGATCCATCTCCAACGTATCGAACACCAGCTTGCAGTACTTGTTGTAGTTGCCGAAGCACATGAGGAACCAAATGCCATCGGAAGATACATAAGAGTTGTTGGTGGGGCACTTTGCCTCCATGCGGTCCTTCGGGTAATCGCAGCCCTGCTGCTGGGCAATCAGCGCAGAGGTCATGCCCCAGGTACCTACATGGTACAGAGAGCCAGTTACCTTATCGCCAACACCGGTGCGAAGAGCGCCAGCATAAGCGCCCAAGATACCAGCGGTAAGAGCGCAGCCGGTGTTCCAGTCACCAAATGCAATAGGAGAATTGCCGGGCTCGTAATGAGCATTTGCCTGAGGAATTGCGCTTACGAAACCAGAACGGGCAGCAAATGCGGTAGCGTCAAAGCCCTTTGCATCCTTCATGGGGCCGTGCTCGCCATAACCGCGGTTCTGAGCCCAAACCAAACGAGGGAACTTCTCATGAAGAGTCTCATAATCGAGTCCCAGGCGTTTCAAAGCACCAGAACGAAGTGAGGTAAGGAAGATATCTGCCGTTTCAAGCATGTGATACATAACTTCCAAACCCTCGGGATTCTTGCAGTTGATTGCGGTCCATTCCTTGTTGAAGGAACCGCAGTCATATGCAACATCGTCGAACTCGGTGCGGAACTTCATGCCCCAAGCCAAGCCCTGGGTGCGCTGCTCGTCGCCCGTGAACGGCTCAACCTTGATGACCGTTGCACCCATTTCTGCCAAGGCACGGCCCGCTGCCGGACCTGCGGCGTACTGGGTAAGCTCAATTACTTTAACTCCCTGCAATCCTGCCATTGGATTCTCCTAACAATCAGATGCGCCCCTCAGCACATCGCATTTTGTGAAAAGGGGTGCCAGCACCGCAGTGCCGGCACCCCTTCGAAACATCCTGCTGAGTTTTCAACAAGACTTTGGTTCTTCTTACGGCTCGAGAACTACGCGCAGACCCTCGCCGGACTCGATGAACTCCATGCCCTTGCGCCAATCGGACAGAGGAACAACCATGTTGGAAATCATGGAAATGTCCAGACCGTTAGCAAGAAGGCTCAGAGCCTGACGCCAATGCTTACGCTCGTAAGCACGATTGCCGATAATGCTGATCTGGCGCATTGCGATCTCAGTCATCGGGATGGAAGAGGGCTTTGCGGGCAAACCAGTAATGCCGATGCGGCCATTCTTTGCAACCATCTGTACAGCCTGCTCAGAAACCGTCCAGTGACCAGCAGCATCGAAGATGCACTCAGGACCCTTGCCGCCGGTAAGTTCCTTAACCTTCTCAACAACGTCGCACTGAGAGCCGTTTACGGTAATTGCACCGAGCTGCTCAGCTACCTTGAAGCGCTTTGCGTCGGCATCAAGGCCGGTTACGATAACCTTGCGGATGCCGCGAGCCTGCTTCAGCAATGCAACCATCAGAAGGCCGATAGCGCCAGGGCCGATAACTACAGCGGTCTCGCCGATCTGGGGGTTAACACGCTCTACTGCGTTCATTGCTACGCACAGAGGCTCAAGCAGTGCGCCCTGGGTGAAGGTAACCTCATCGGGCATCGGGATAACGTTAGTTGCGCGGATTGCCATGTACTTGGCGAATGCGCCGGGAAGGTCGGTGCCATAGAACGGGCGGTTATCGCAGATGTTTACTTCGCCGCGGTCGCAGTACTCGCAGGTTCCATCATAAAGAACGGGGTTAGCGGTTACGCGCATGCCAACCTTGAGGTTCTCAGGAGCATTCGGGCCAACCTCTGCAATAACGCCAGAGAACTCATGGCCGAAAATTGCAGGATACTGAATATGGTAGGAATTTGCGATTGCAGGATTCCAGCGATACAGAGAGTGGTCAGTACCGCAGATGCCTACTGCCTTGATCTCGAGAAGTACTTCGTCGTCCTTGATCTGGGGAATATCGAAATCCTCAACATACTGCATTGCATCCGGCTCAGCAGCGGTCTTGAGAAGTGCGTTCATCTTACCTTCCATGGGAAAACTTCCTTTCGAAAAGATGGAATAGGAAGCCAGCACCTGAGCCCCTCGCATCAAGCGCTGGCCAGAAGTTCGTTGTTACTGGATGGACCAGCCACCATCGAGAACCAGAGTCTGGCCGGTGGTGTACTCGGTAACAGGAAGAACGAGGTGCAGGATTGCAGCGCCCATTTCATCAAGCGTACCGGTGTAGTTCGGAAGAGGCGTACGGCTCTTAACGTAAGCTTCCTGCTGAGGCTGCTCTTCGAATACCTTTGCAACCATCGGGGTGTAAACATAGCCAGGAGCAATGCCGTTAACCAGGATCTGCTTCTTGGCAAAGTCAACAGCCAAGGAGCGAACCATGCCCATAACGCCAGCCTTTGCGATGCAGTAAGGAGCGATGTTCTCCATGGAGTTGATGCCACGAGCGGAAGCTACAACAACCATCTTGCCCTTGATGTTCTTTGCTTCCATTGCACGTGCTACGGAAGTCATCAGGAAGAAGTTGCCCTTCAGGTTGATGCTGAACAGCTTGTCCCACTGCTCGGGCTTTACGTCTACCGCATTCATGCGGGGAAGTGCGATACCAGCGCTGGTAACCAGAATATCGATCTGACCGAAGTTCTCTTCAGCAACCTTGATTACGTTGTCGATGGACTCCTGGCTGGTAACGTCGCATGCAACGCCTACAGCGTTGGTGCCCTGGGCCTTCAGCTCAGCTGCTACCTCGTGGCAACCGGCCTCAGGTACGCCAGCGATAACCATGTTTGCGCCAGCTGCTGCGATTGCCTCTGCTGCTGCCTTGCCGATGCCGGAGTTGCCGCCAACTACGATGGCGCACTTACCTGCAAGATGTTCCTTAGGCTGCTTTGCGAACCAATTCTCGGACATTTAAAACCCTCCTCTGTATTGCCAAGGAAGCTCAACTTGTTTGGTTGCTTCCTTGAATTACCATGTGCTTTCGTTTCCGAAGCCGATACGTATATTCGCCCAGAAGGTAGAAAGGGTCTAATTGCTGCGTAATGTTTTCCGATAGCAAAGCGCAATAATATATAACGTGTTCTATTAATTAGCTATAAACGATAGAACGCGTTCTAATTCTTGTTCAAATTTGAGGGGAAAAGGGCGTTATTGATAGAGCCAAGGCAAATGATCCATTCGGATTGAAAAGAATTGAACCTTGTCCGAATCTTACAAACAGGCAACAAGGCATTCTGATGCTTTATCGAATAGCGCATTTCCATTTGCGCATAGCTATTGATAATGGTTTCACGTCAATTCAAGAAAAGCTCAATATAAAAAGAAGCGACTTTGGAGAGAGGCTTAGGGTTCAAAGCCACTCCTTTTTTTTCAATCAAAAACGCCCAAAAGGCCGCCTTTAGCCAATTTAAACTTGGTAACTTATCGATTCCGAGTACCTAAGCATCCTGAGCCCCATCTATTCCCTAGTGAAAACTCTCCCAACATGCACCTTCTCGGCAAAAAACAGGGCATGGCCTCTCAACGCAAAACTCTTTGAGGCAAACCCAATTTTAAGAAAGCTTACTCAACAGCTCAACAAAACAAGGGCAAAATGCGCGAGTCGGATCAAAGCCCATCCTCGTTATCTCCCCAACCTCAATTCGACCCATAAACAAAAAGCCGCCCCATAGCCAAAATACAGCTACGGGACGGCTAGCAAGCACCTTATATATAGGTAAAGATTTAGCTTTCCTTGTTGTTCATGTAGTACTCCTCCAGCGGGACTACGCCAGCAGGAAACTTGATGTGCTTCTGAGTAAACTTGATAAACTCCTCCACCAAATGCGAGTGGAATGACTTCTTGTTATAGCCCAGGTAAATAATATGGAATGGCTCTTGAAGCTCCTCGATAGGAATAGTAACCAGATTCTCGAGCGAAAGGTCATCGAGCGTCTCAAGGATTACAGCAACAACATTGCGATCAGAAGAAACAAGCGTAGCGGCGCTGATCTCGTCATTGAAGCCCTGCTTCACATCAAGGCCGTAACGCTCAAAAAAACCTTCGAAGATAGTATGCGCATACGACTGAGAACGATACGAAGTAAGCGTAATGCCCTTCAGGTCATTGAGAGAAACCATATCTCTACTTGCCAATTCATGCTGGGAATTAACGGCAAGAACGACATTCTGCGAGAACTGAGGGACAAACTCGATATCATCGAACCCGCTCATTTTTCCGCAGAACACAACATCAAACTTGCCGTCGGCCAAGCCCTTAAGGCACTCAGATGTCGTTCCCTGATAGATATCGAAAACAACATCGTCGCCAAAGGCCCCCTTAAAGGTGCTAAGAAGCTTAGGGAGGTAATTGCGTTGGATACTAATGACAGTACCGATACGGATTCGACCGCTAAGACCAGAATTGTAGGCTTTCATGATCTCAACAGCTTTATCGATTTCATCGAGGGCAAGACAAATATGCTTATTGAACTCTTCACCGTATTCAGTAAGGCGAACATTTCGGCCAACACGCTCGAAGAAGGGGACACCAATCTCCTTCTCAAGGTTCTTGATCGAATTGGAAAGAGATGGCTGAGTGATATAGAGTGCTTCAGCAGCCTTGCCATAGTGCTCAAACTTAGCAAGCGTTCTAAAGTAATACAGCTGCGCTAGATTCATAAAACCCCTCTCCCATTTCGTTTCTTAAGCAAAAACCCAAGAAAACAAGAAACGCATCCGATAATGTGTTATATAAATTCAGTGTTTCATTGCCTATATACTATCAAATTTTAATAGTTATCTTGAATGAATCGCTTATTTGGCAGTGAAAAAATTTATTAGTGATATCTATAGACCCAGTACAAACAGAGAAAATGAAGTAATGAATACCGCATGAGGCTATCGTTTCATTTCTGCATACTATGGGAAATTGGACATATAGGTTAAAGGAATATATAAACCCAGATCAAAAAGAGTAAGAAGATCCACAGAAAAAGAAAGTTACAAAAAGAAAAACACTTGGATTACTGCTAGCCAGAATACGATGCATCTCGTATCTCGCCGCGAACAAGGCTAATCCCCCCCCCCAAATAAACATAGGCTATAGAATGATACTGAAGTTGCAGACCGATACTGGCAGATGGGACAGGAAAACCGACACCGTAAGCTGAAGGACACGCCGCCTAGTGGTTCCACAGGACTCAGCGCCCCATCACGACCGCTCCCCCACGGGCGCACCGTCCCCGCGCCCCGGACCCATAAGGGGACAGGGCGAGAGCGGGACGGCAAGAAAAAAGGAGGGCCTCCGAAGGGGCCCTCCTGAAACGGGCAACGCCCTGCATGAG
>CAUASB010000007.1 GCA_958431815.1 uncultured Eggerthella sp.
CAATTCCTTGAAAACCGTGCTCCAGAGGAGCCCGATATGCGCCGCCTAACCCCTCTGCGAAAATCCATTGACTGTAGCGGCGAAAAGCAAAGCGATTTCGCCAAACGCCCGAAGGGCGTTAACAAGCTCCCAGGTTGGCGTAGTAAATCAGCGAGCGGACAGCTGACGAGTGCAGCTGACTTGAAAGCGGGAGGCATTGGCCTTGCGGCCATGCCGACCAATTGAAAGTCAGATGTGCCGTCAGCTGTCCGCGCAGCGTCATTACGTCTCAAACGAAAAAAAGGTCCGCCGTTAGGCGGACCTTAATAATCACTGGTGGAGATGATGGGGATCGAACCCACGACCTCAACATTGCGAATTGGCTAAAACACCAGGTAAACAGGCTATTTTATATACAAAAACATTTGACAGAACATTATCTAGCGTTAACGATAACGCCTTATGTTTCGTTGCATTGTCACCGTATTGTCCCCGATTTCGGAATGCGGTGCGGAAGGAGCATGACCGATGATCTACCGAGCAGACGAATACAGGATCGCAGACATCCAAGAGCAGATGGCGCTCAAGCTTGACCGCCTTTGGAGCGTGGTCAACGCCTACGCTTGCAGCCCAAGTGTCCCCACCGAGAACGACATGTGCGCGATACTCGAGTTCGTGGAGGTTGCCCAAGAGCAGTTCGCGGAATGCCAGAAGGCTATTGCGGGTGCCTCGGATGCCCTTTGCGGGAGGGGTCGCTTCGTTTACGGTCAGGTAGCCGAGCAGGGCAAGGAAAGCTGTTAGGGGCAGTCTCTGGCACCTGAAGCAAGCATGGACGAGTCGATAGGAGGCGTTGGTTGTGTGCCAGCGATGGAACAGGGCGGAAGATGCGGTTATCCGCCGCTACCGGAACATGGGAGCATATCGGATAAGGCGGGAACTTAAGGCCTTGTGCGGCACCGAGCGCACGTTACAGGCCGTACGCATGAGGGCCAGCCGCAAAGGCGTGTCGCTTGCGAAGTACCGCCAATGCGAGGTATGCGGCGCCGTGCTTAACGCGCACAACAACAGCGGAAAGTGCCCCGACTGCAACCTTGCCGACCGCATCGAGAACCTCCAGCAGCGAAGGCGGCACCTCGAGTCGCTCGAACGTAAGAGAGCCGATCCGCAGACGCGCCGCATATACGATGCCGAGCGCCAGGCTGTGAGCAGGCTAGAAAGGCGGTTGAAGAACGGTTCGGAAGAAAAAACATCGCTCTGAACCGGGTGTTAACGATTCTCATAACATGTTTTCACGGGTTCTGCATAACTGGTTGGTGGCGCAATGCGGCTAGATCGTTCGGGAAGCCTCAGCGGGGCTTTCTTTATTCGGCAGAACGGTTCGTGCTGCGCTAGAGGAACAGGCTGCATGCGGACGGTAGAATGGAGTTGTTCGAACCGGAGGAGGGAAAATGATTGCCAACGAACCGAGATACGAGAAAGCGAGCGATGAGATGTTGGCAAAGCAAGGAAAAATCGTTTCGCTGATGGAACGCTATATCGATTCCCCCTATGCGGTAGCCGCAACGCAAGCGGTTGACGCGGTTACCGGCGATCCGATAGACGCAATGGGAGTGTACGAGATCGATGGGTTCTGCTGGTCTACCGAGGACTTCTTCAACTTCAAGCGCCATGGTTTCGTGAACTATGGGAGCGAACGCGCGAAAGCCGCGTTCGAGCATTTTCTTGAATTGGTTTCGAAGTAGTTTTTCGACTCGATAAAACAGAACAACCTATGGAAAGCCCCAAAAAACGGGGCTTTTCTTTTGCCTATATGCCGTTTCCAAGGTCGATTGACCGAAGAAGCGGCTTCTTTTTTGTCCATGGCTCGGTGGTCAGCGGGCGTTGCCATTTGTGCAGGAATCGTGTTTTTGCATGTGGTGTTTTTGCTTCCGTTGCGAGCTTTCGGAACTTTCGGAACTTTCGGAACTTTCAGGTAGCAACGCGTAACAAGATTGAAATATTGAGAACAATTCTCAATTTGAGCAGCGTATTCAGTGCATGTATAACCCCAATCAATGACGCGCCAGAGCAATAAACACCGATAGTTGGAGGTATCGAATGCAACCTAGCATTAAAGCCGTTCCAGTTCGCGGAACCGAGCCGAACCCGCTTATGACCACCAAAGAAGCGGCGGCGTTCCTGAACGTCTCCATGCAGACTGTGCGCAAGCTGGCGCAGCGTGGGGACATCCCCGCTGTGCATATCGGCCATCGCGTATACATCCATCGCGGGAAGCTGCTTGCCCGCGCCGAAATGGCGGCATCGGCGAACTGCCGCGCCCTGATGCAGTAGGAGGGGCGTATGGCTGACGATAAGCCACGGCGGCGCAGTAATCCGGTAACGGGCGCAAACGCAATGCTGTACGCCCAGAGATGGAAGGTTGAGCATCCGCGCGCATATTGGCTGCTTGCCGATGCGGCGTTGAAAATGGCGGCAAGGGGGCAGCGGTTGAGCATAACCGCAGTTTCCGAAGTCGTGCGAGCGACGTACATACCGCATGAGAGAAACGAGGTGCCGTTCAAGCTGAACAACACGCTCCGAGCCGCCCTTGCCGGATGCTCGAGGCCGACTACCCGGAAGAGCTTGGCGGCAGGTTCGAGAAGCGCAAGAGCCTATCGGACGGAATCGTTGGGAACGGGGGAACGAATGAATCGTGAAACGTTCAGCGAAGCCTGCTTGCAGGCGCTTAACGAAGAGCTGGAAGTGTTTGCTCCTATTCGATGCACCGTAAACCTGCATTCCCGTTTCATCGGCTCGATGCTTGGAACATATGGCATCGAACCGGAGCTTGATTATCCGCTCGATGTTTTCTTCGATGAGGCTAAAGAGGATATCGATAAGTCGATTGCTTATCGCGAGCGCGGAAAGAAAGGCGGAAGGCCAAAAAAAGCGCCAGAGGTTAAAACCTTTTCCGAAACAGGTTTTAACCAAAGCGAAAAGTGCTTAAAAGCACCTGCGGAAAAGGTTTCAAGCCTAAACGGAAAAGGTATTGCTTCAATACAAGACAAGACATTACAGGTCATTACAAGACAAGACATACATATTAACAAAGAAGAGGAAGAGAGCTTCCCGTTTCAATGCCTTAAGGCCTTCAACGAGGAGCTTCGTAGCTCGCTCGAGCGTTGCAAGCCAGCGGATTGTTGGCGGACTGCACGGCCTAAACGAAGCGGCGGCAAGCCATGAGCCGCGCAGCGGACGCGATACGGGCCGGCGATGGGCGGTGGTCGCCGATAGGGGCAAAAGAGGTGCTTGAGGCGGCACGGCTTGCCAAAGAAGTGGCGTGCGGGAAACGGACACGGGAAACTCAGGCACTGAATGCGTACATGTACCTTGTTTCCGTGCGGAACTCCGAGAGCCTTACAGCCGTTGCGTCAAGCGCCGAGGTTGCCGCCCATGTTCTGACGAAGCGAGGGGACGGCACCATAAGCGAAGCGACCTATAGGCGCTATACGCGAAACGACTTGAAGCTATGTGGGCTGGTCGATTTCCCGAGCAGCAAAGGCGGGCGCGATTCCGCCACGGTGTACACGTTCCCTGCCTTCATGCGGCTGTACGGCATTGTGGATAACTTGCCGATAACAGCCAATGAGCACGTAAGTCCATGTACGGGTCAACCCGTACAAAACGTGCACAATTTGTACGGGCTAACCCGTACAAATCACGCACAAAAGGTAGCAAGTATAGAGTTACTAGAGGATAGATATATGGGCATGGAAGGGGATAGTACCTATACACCTCCTGAAAGCCCCTTGCCTGTTGTGGATAACCCGTTAAAGAGGCAAGCGAGCAACGGGGCGAAAGAAGTCTATTGCGGAACGTGCGGGAAAGTCACCCGCTTTCTAAGCCTCGGGTACCAAGAATCGATAGGGCAAGTCATGTACGAGTGTCCGCATTGCGGGAATAAGGAGTTCATCGAATAGCCCGCGAAGGAAAGAAAAACAACGAAGATCATCAAGCGGCAGGGAGGCCGTGCGGCGGATGCCGCCTGTAGGGTACGGCTTCCTTGCCCTGCGTTAATCAAATGAACCCTATAAAAACGGGTGGGGGTTCCGAAACAAAAGAACCCGTTGTTTCTGATTTGCGGAACCCTTCCCAATAAAAACCAGACAAAACAAGCAACAATGCCTGGTTTTAGCTATAGGTATTTCTTTATGGCTGAACTCGGTTATAAGCAGTTATCGCCTACCGTCCCCTTGCGTTCGATGCGAACATTTCAACCAGCGAGAACAGTGAGGAAAAGCAGGCACCCGATGGCAACCGCCAAGGGCAGCATCAAGGCAAGCATTCAGCGGTTCGGGCCCGCAGGGCGCGGCGGTTACGTGGCCCATGCTGCCAGTAGGCGCGTTTCCGAATCGACCGTGGCCGCCATTGGGCCACGACTTCGATGCCGAGACTGTGTGCGGTTGGGTGCTTGCCGCCAGGGATCAGGCGAAAGCGAAAGGATGTAAAGCATGGCGAAAGGCGATGGGAGCATTGTCGAGAAGAAGGATCCCAAGACGGGCAGGAGCTACAGCCCGAAGAGGTGGAGCATAACGATTTCCTACGGGTTCAACGCCGTGACGGGCAAGAGAAACCGCCACAAGGAGACGTTTCACGGAACCAAGACGGAGGCGAGGAAGAGGCGCGACGAGCTGAACGCGATGCTCGGATACGGCATACGGCTCGATGCCCAGAGCATCACGTTCGCGGAATACTCGAAGGAATGGCACGACAGGCGCGTATCTCGCGGCGAGCTTTCGGAGACAACTTTCACGGAGAACCAGAAGGACCTGCGCTATCTATGCGAGGTGATAGGGGACTGCAGACTGTGCGACCTGAAGCCCGCCGTAATCGACGATGCGATGGGGATCATAAAGAACAGCCACCCGGGGGCGAACGGCAACGGATTGAGCGGAACCACCATGAGAAGGACGTTCACGACATTGAGCAGTGTGCTCAAATGCGCCGTGCGCGACGAGCTGATAGTGCGCAACCCCTGCGACCTGGTGAAGCCGCCGAAGATCGACACGGAGGAGAAGAAACCGCTCAGCGAGGCCGAGCTTTTGCGGTTGCTCGACTGCGTGAGCGAGAGCGTGGCTGCCGAGCTTGATGCGATGCGCGGCAAGGAAGCCCGCATGAACAAGGCGGGGAAGAGGTTCGACCGTTCCGCTGTGCGCGGGGTCAGCCGCCTTTCGTACTTGACGGCGGTTCGCATCGCGGCGTTTACCGGCATGAGAAAGGGCGAGGTGCTGGGCTTGCGGTGGTGCGACGTCGAGGCCGATCTTTCGGCGCTGAACGTACGGCACTCACTCACCAAGAACGGCGCCCTGAAGGAGCCTAAGACGAAGAAGAGCCGTCGCAGCGTGCAAGCGCCACCCACCTTGTCGCACATGCTGGGGTCGTGGCGGGCTATCCAGTTCACCTGCTTGAGGTCGCTCGGGATAACGGACTTCCAAACAGTTCCCGTGTGCTGCTCGGATGCTGGCGGGTTCGTGGGCTACGCGAACTTTGATCGGTGGTTCAGGGGCTGGAAGGCCGAACGTGGCTTTCAGGGCGTGGGCATGCACTGCTTCCGCCACACGTGGATAACCATCGCAAACAAGAACGGCGTAGACCAGCGAACAATCCAGGGCAACGTAGGGCACGCCGACGGGCGGATGATGGGAGTGTACCTGCATGAGACGGACGGAAGCGCCCGCCGCGCCGCCGACCTGATGGACTCAGTGATAGGGGAGAGGAAGGCAAGCTAGCCATTGTCCCCGTATTGTCCCCAATGGGGGCATAATGGTTTGGAAAACAAAAAAGGTCGCAAAGACAAAGTGCCTTGCGACCTGCGGTTTCACTGGTGGAGATGATGGGGATCGAACCCACGACCTCAACATTGCGAACGTTGCGCTCTCCCAACTGAGCTACATCCCCAGCGGCTATTGATTTAACCGCACACGACAGGCGATGTCAAGTTCGCGTTTTCCGGATCGTCGTAATGGTAGAAGTTATGGGCAAAGGAAAGTAGGAACTCCATGAAGTCGCGGGTGGCGGGGTTGAACCGTTTGCCTGCCAGCTGCAGCACGCCAATGGGGTGAATGCTTTGTGCCTCGGGTTCTTCCAAAGGAATGAGTTTCAAATTCCGGAAGGGGTACAAGCCCGAAGAATCAAGCGCCAGCCCCACAACAGGTGCGCGGGAAACGATGCCACCCAGGATAACCTCGTCGTCGCTATCGCGGTTCAAGTCCATTGTTTCCGGATCGAGGTTGTGAGCTTTCAGGAATTCGCTTACCTCTGCGCCGACGATAATGCCTTCGCGATAGGTATACACCGGCATGTCGGCAAGCTCGGTGACGCTGATATGCTCGCGCTTTGCCAAAGGGTGCCCCTCGTGCACGATGGCCACCAAGCGTTGTCGGAACAGCGGGGTGAATTCGAAGCCGTCGGTTTTCACTTCGGAGGTGATGGCCAAATCGTTTTCGCCGGTACGCAGGTTGTACAGCAATTCCTTCGTCGAGCCTTGGTCTATTTTCAGCTCTACCAAGTTGCCATGGGTTCGGCGGTAGGCCAGTACTGCTTCGGGCAGGAATGCCGAGCGCACCGATTGAATGGCGCCCAAGCTTACGCGCCCCGAAAGGCGTCCTTTGCGCTTTTCCAACTCGCCGATGCCATCTTCCAAGGCATCGAGCGATTTCTCTACATACTGGGCAAATAGGGCGCCTTCGTCGGTGAGCTTTATTGTACGTCCTTCTTTGGTGAACAGCTTCACGCCCAGTTCCTCTTCCAGCGAAGCGATGGAGTGGGAAAGGGTTGGTTGCGATATGAACAGGTTGTGCGCTGCCTTGGTGTAGTGCTGTACGCGGGCAAGCTCTCTGAAATAGTGCAGATGGGAAAGGTTCACGGGATCACCTTGCGTTACGTATTCAGATTTTGCATATAAAACAGTCTAAACCATGCAGAAGTGTACCTGCAATAATGCTGAATCGGCCCCAAATCGTTTGAGCAGCGTGCTGCAGATTCTTATAGTTCATCAAGCAGTTAACGAACGGGCCGCGCAGGCGGCATACCTGAAACGATAAGGATGGCACGATGGAAATATTCGAAACAGCAGCCGCTCAGATGGCTCTTCTCTTTGCAATGATCGCGGTAGGCTTCGGCTGCCGCAAGAAGGGCGTTATGAACGACGAGTTCGATTCGAAGCTTTCCTTCCTGGTGCTCAACGTCACCATGCCCTGCATGATCGTTGCGGCCGTGCTGAACAGCACGTCGTTCCCGAGCCTTGACATGGTGCTCGAGATTATTGAATGGGGTTCCATCACCTATTTATTCGTCACCTTCATTGCCATCGTCATCGGCCACTTCGTAAGCTCGGACGACCGTACGCGCGGCACCCTTGAGTATCTGATGGTGTTCAGCAATGTTTCGGTTATCGGGTTCCCGCTGCTCAACGTTATCTTCGGCCCCGAGGCGGTGGTGTACGGCGCCATCTTCAACATCCCTTCCACGTTGGCCACGTGGACCATCGGCGTGATGCTTCTGGCCAACAAGAAGGATGGGGAAGTGGTAACGCTGAAGGCGCGCTTGAAGAAGCTGGGCATTTCCCTTATCAGCCCGTGCATGATTTCCTGCTTGGTTTCCGTGGTGCTGGTTCTGGGCAACATCACCGATTCGGGCGTGGCTTCCAACACCCTTACCACCATCGGCCAGTTTACGCTGCCGGGCGCTATGTTCGTTCTGGGCTCCGCTATTGCCAAGCGTCCCATTCTTGAGGCGTTCAAGAACTGGCGTGCCCTTGTTGCCAGCATTGCCCGCTTGGTGGTAATGCCTCTTTCCTGTTACTTCGTGTTCGGCTTCTTCCTGGATGACCCGCTGCTTCTGGGCACCATCGTGCTCATCACCGCCATGCCTGCGGCTTCCAGTGGCACCATGATGTGCATCGATGCCGATGGCGACGTGGAAAGCATGAGCCAAGGCACGTTCCTTACCACCATCATGTCCATGGGAACGATTCCGACGATGGCAATGCTTCTGGTTTAATGCGCTGTTCTACGAACAGCGCATTGGCTCGCGAAACGCAATGACGCTGCGCGGGGCTCTAACGGCACAGCTGGCGGTCCAAGCGGGCTTGACGTGCGAAGCACGCCTGGCACCCGCTTTCCCGCCATCTGCACTCGTTAGAGCCCCGCTTGCTGTTTCGTCCGATTATGCGAGATTTTTGAGTCGGGGTTTGTGCGGCTTTGCGGGCTCGCGTAGCGATTACGCTACGCTCGCAAGCTGCGAATCTGGGTGCTTGGTTGGGGTTTGGGCTGCTGACGTATGTCTGGATTCCAAGTTCTGATTTTGTCGATAACGGCTGAACGATTAAGTGTTCAGCCGTTTCTTCTTTTCATTTGCTAGAATCAATACGTTTGAACATCGATCAGGAGGATTCATGAAGGCACTCATTCCTGCTGCTGGCTTGGGCAGCCGTTTTCTGCCCGCTACGAAGGCTCAACCCAAGGAAATGCTTCTTGTGGTAGACCGTCCGGTTATCCAATACGTTGTCGAAGAAGGCCTTGCTGCCGCCGACGAGGTTGTTATCATCAACAGCCGCGACAAGAAGTCCATCGAAGAGCACTTCACGCCGAACCCCGCTCTTGAAGCAGAGCTTCGCAGCCGCGGTAAGGACAAGTACGCCGACAAGGTTGCTCATGCTGGCAACCTGAACGTCAGCTACGTGTACCAGGACGAGCCGCTGGGCTTGGGCCATGCCGTGCACTGTGCCGCTGAGGCTACGGGCAACGAGCCGTTCTTCGTTCTGCTGGGCGATGTTATCGTTCCCGACAACCAGATGCTCATCAAGATGAAGGAAGTGTCCGACGCCCACAACGGCGCAAGCGTGATTGCCGTTCTGCCTGTTGCCAAAGATCAGGTCGATCGTTTCGGCGTTATCGACGGCGTTGAGGTATCCGAGGGCGTTTGGAAGGTGAATTCCCTGGTGGAAAAGCCTGCCGTGGAAGAAGCTCCTTCCAACCTGGCGGTATTTGGCCGTTACCTGCTTACGCCTCGCGTTATGGAGCTTCTGGCCGATGCGAAGCCGGGTGCCGGCAACGAAATACAGCTTACCGATGCCCTCGATGCGCTGCTCAAGGAAGAAGAAATGTACGCCTTGGTTATCGACCCCGAAGATGGTTACGACACGGGCACCATTGAAAGCTGGCTTGATACCAACAATCGCCTGTACAAGAAGCTGCACGGCTAAGTGCCCAAACAACCGAATTGCAGAAAGCCGCCTGAAAAGGGCGGCTTTTTTGTTGCTTAAGGGGTTTGGCGCCAGGCTATGGTGCGAAAAGTGCGGACCAGTGTTTAGCAACCGTTCAAGGGAGATTGCTTTTTTGGATGATTGAAAAAGCCCCATAAAAGAGGAGGGGCCTGCGAGAGGGGATCTCGGCAGGCCCACAAGGAGGGAGTTTCGGTGCTTTAAATTTGGGGATCTAGCACCGACTGCTTTTTGGGGAAAAGCAGTTGCAAATTGGGAGGGGACCACATTTGCTAATTGAAATAATAGGATTTATGACCCCTATTGCCAACCCTTCATGAATGATTTTTCGCCGTGAACGTGTTAAAACAGCACGGTGAACGGGTTCACGAGCATTTCCTCCTCATTTTCTTCATTTTTATGGGGCGATTTCAGGGGTTTTGGGGCGTTATTCCGTTCAAAGGTTGTCGAGTGGAGCCGATTACCCTACAGATTTCGAATTATGGATAGCGCAAGCGCGTTTTCGGGTAGGGCAGCGTAGGTGGGTATTCGGTTGGTCACCATACGGCGTGCAACCTTATATAATGGTTCGGACAAACGTTATCTGCTGCGAAAGGGATGCCATGCCTGATATTCAAATGCGCTTCAACAAGGACATGCTCGTTCTTTCCACTCCCTTGGATTATCAGCTGGCCGCGCAGGGCTTTGATCCCTCCGACCGCGAATATGTGGTGCTGTGCGAACCCGAGCTTATCGAAGAAGCCTTCAAGCTGGAAAAGTCCATCGACGTTCCGTGCTTCGTAACCCCTACAGAAAACATCACCGAAGCGCGTCTTGCCTATGCGCGTTTCGAGGGGCGTTCGGAGGAAATGGCGCGCATTGCCTATGAAACGGGAGCGCAGTATTCGCCGCAGCATCTTATTGCCGCCATCGGGCCTACTGGGTTGCCGCTCGACCCTACTTCGGCGGTTTCATTGAAGCAGTCGAAGGCGCAGTACCACGATGCGGTGCTGGCGTTGAAGGAATATCCGTTCGACGCCCTGTACTTCACGGGCTTCAAGAGCCTGGCCGATGCGCAGTGTGCGCTTATGGGTGCTCGTGCCGTGTACGACGGGCCTTTGTTCATAAGTTTGGTTCCAGGCGCTGAAGGCGTGTTCGGCGATGGACGCTCGTTGGCGCAAGGGGTCGCCCTATGTGACGAATACGGAGCCGATGTGATCGGCGTGGTTTCCGATGCCCCCGCTCATGCCATCGTGGGCCTGGCAAAGGAAATGGCCGCTGCCACGGAAAAGCCTCTGCTCGTTGATATTGTGGTGCGTCGCAAAGATAGGCGTCAGTTCGAACCAACCGACGAAAACCCGTATCCCACGCCTGATACGCTGGTTGATTTGGCGTTGCGCTTGCGTGCTCAGGGCGTTCAGTTCCTGCGCGCGTCCGGCGCTGCCACGCCGGCCTACACCGGGGCATTGCTTGCCACCGTCGGTGGAAGCGACGTGGTGGTTCCTGCCAACTAGCCAGCAGGGCAGGGCTTATTTCGGGAAGAGGAGAACATGGCACGAGAAAAAAGCGCCGACTACGGCGTTTTGCAGGAATTCGTAGACAGGCTCTTTGCCGGCCGTGAGGACTATATGCGCTTGGAAGTGGTGCTGGAAGCCGAAGCGTACGGCTTGAACAAAGAACTTCAAGAGGTTATCAACCTTCTGCCCCCGGGACTCTACACCCGTGAAAAGCTGTGCGGCCAGATAAACTCATCGCTTTCGTCCCACGGCTGGGGCTACGTATACGGAGCCGTGCACTGAGACGTGGGCAGTATGTGCAACATGAGCGGATTTTCATTGTTTTGGGCAGCGAAGCGAACCCAAAACAAAACGCCCCGAATGGGGCGTTAACAAACTCGCAGGGTGGCGTAGTAAATCAGCGAGAGCGCGTAGGGTGCGCCAGATTGGCTTGAAAAAGGAGAGCGCTGGCCTTTTGGCCGCGCTCGACGATTGAAAGACAAGATGGCGTGCCCTACGCGGTCGTAGCGTCAGGTCGTCTCACACGAACATTCGATTTGCCGACAGGCAAATCGAAACAAGAACGCCGACCCCGCTAATTGGATGAACCCACCTGTCCAGGTGGGTGCCCGCAGCTTGGTTCCTGGCTTTCGCATCGACGGATACGAATCTCCATTCCGCACGCAATCTGAGGCTCCCAATTAAATGTCATCGGTCCATCGCAGACACGGGATCGGCTAACCTCAGTATAGGGGTATCGTTTAAAAGAAAAAGTCTTGACACGTATTGCGTTGAGGTGTTTAAAACTCCCCAACGATTTGAAGGGAACGCGTATCGTGACAAACACCATTGTCTTATTCAACACCCATGAAGAGGCGCTTTCATACCGCAAGCGGTGCGCTTCCAAAAGCCCTGAAGCATGTTTCGGGGTAGCGGCAACCACCTATTCAGCATGGCTTGCTGATGCCTGGGAGCTTTACGGCAACGGGCGCACGCTTGTCTCCTCCCTTAACAGGTCGTTTGCCGTGCGTGCCTTGCTCGAGGAATCATCCGCGGAAGAGGGGCTCGAGCTTACCGATGGCGGAATTTCCCTGGTGTGCCGCTTTTTCGCCGAAGCGCTTGGCCTCGATTCGCTTGAGGCGGCGGTTTCCGCACCGCCGGCATCTCTGTCGGAACAGGAAAAGAACCTGCTTTCGTTGGTGGGGCCCTATCGCGCTTTGCTCGAACAGCGCGGCTTCATCGAGGAGGGCGATGCCCTGGCAGAGCTTTTGAACTATCGTTGGGATGTCTCGTTTACTTTTTCACAGGGCACTGAACCTGTGCCAGTGTTTGCTCAGTTCATCGAAAAAGCGGGTATTTCCTGCTCATTCGTCGATGCCGAGCCTGCTCGCATAACGGGCTTGCCGGAGGGCGTTATGCCGCAGTTCCTCTTTGCTTCGGGGCCATCTTCTGAAAATGCTTTGATATCCAGCTACGTAAGCCAGGCGTGCAGCGCGCTCGCGCACAGCGGAAGGGCTGGAAAGGTGTTGGTGGTTACCTCGCGGCCCCAGGCAGTATACGCCTCGCTTTCCGAAGCGCTTGAGCCGTTGGGTTGCGAATGCGTCCTTAAGGCGCGTTGCGCGTTTTCGGAAACCCTGTTCGGGCGTGCGTATCTGGCCATTCGCGAGTTCATCTTGGATGAGCGCCACGATCCGCGTGCGCTGATGGATTTCGTTTCCTCTCCCTTTTCGGGAATATCCGCCCAGGCGGCCGCCAAGATCGATGCCTCGGTGCGGGGGGACCGTCTGCTGGGCTTTGAAGAGCTTTCCGCCATGGCCCATCTTGTTACGGAAACCTACGATCTGTTCGAGGAACTGGTTACCGATTCCGATGCATCGCTTTTGCTTGATCGGTTCATCGACCTCACGGAGGAACTGAAAGGTCTTGACGCGGCATCGGTGTTCGAGCAGCAGGTTGCCATCATCGCCCTGCGCAATGTCTACGAAGCGGCACGTCGTTGGGGCGTGGGCCCTGATGCGTTCCTGTTCGCTTTGGACGCGCTTTCGGTCGATGCGTCCCGCACGTGCGGCAAGGGAGCATGCAAAGTCGTTGTGATGGAGGCTTCCCTGGCGGGCAACATTGCGGCCGAAAAGGCATTCGACGTGGTGGTTCGTTGCGATTTGGACGCGCGCTACGTTTCGGCAAGCGAGACTCATAACGCCTTGGTAACGCTCGAGGAAAAGCTGGGCATTGGCGTTTGCCGCCACACACTGCAGAACGAGCGCCTTGCCTTCGAACGGGTGAAATCATGCGCTACCAGGTACTTCGCCTGCGAACGCGTACTGAATGCGGGCGGCGACGAGGATATATACCCCTCCTTTGTGCTCGACGAGTTCTGCGAATGCCTTCGTGCGGAAGACGAGGAAACAGACGAGTTCGGTGTGCCGGCACATCTTGGTTCTGCCGTTGCCATGCGCGACGAGGGCGGTGAGCGCGATACCTATGCGGCAAATTACCAGGCCAACGGCGAAGAGCCTGCCTCCATCGTACTGCCGGGGTTTGCAACCGGTGTGCTTTCGGGCGCTTCCATCCCTCAGCTTTCGCTGTTTCGCGCCCCTGACGATGCGGATACCGTGGTGCTTTCCCCTTCGGCGATAGAGGAATACGTGAACTGCCCGTATCGGTGGTACACAACCCGGCGTTTGCGCCCTGATGCGCCCGATGAGCTGGTGGGGCCGCTTGAGCAGGGTGTTTTCGTGCATGCCGTGTGGGAGTCGTTCTATCGCTCCTTGGGGGAAACGCTTGGCGCGGCGCGCGTGACACCGGAAAACCTCGATCAGGCGAAGAACGTGTTTTCCGACGTGTTCGACGCCATCCTTGCTGCGCAGCCGCAAGGAGAGGGGGTGCGCTACTTGCCGCTTACCCCAACCGAGCGTGCCAAAGCGAATCGCTTGAAGCAAACGCTGACCGACAACCTTGCGGTTCAGGCGCGCATGCTTTCCCCGTTCGTGCCACAGCACTGCGAGCTTTCCCTTGAGCCCGATCAGGGCATCAGCTATGCCGGCGTGCGCTTGCTGGGTCGCGTGGACCGTGTGGATGTGGATGCGCAGCAAGGGCATTATGTGGTGCTCGACTACAAGGGCGGCGTTGCCGGGCATGATGCCGGCTACGACCCCGATGAAGCGGAAGAATACGTCATGCCCTCGAAAATCCAGGCGCTTATCTATGCGCAGGCGTTGCGGGGCCAGCTGGGCGATGCCCGCCCTGTGGGTGCGTTGTACCTGAGCTACCGCGCCAGCGAGCTTTCCGGTTCACTGGCAGGCTCGTTCGATTCCGCCATGCTCGACGTTGCCGGCTTTGCTCGCAACGCTTCGGCGGTGAACATGAACTTCGAGTCGTACCTTGATTTGGTGGAAGCCGAGGTTGCCAAGCGCGTTGCCAACCTGCTTGAGGGCGATATTGCCCCCAATCCACTTTGTGCGGCATCGTGCACCTATTGTCCTGTCCGTTACTGCGAAAAGAGGATCTCGTGAATCTTGATACCTGCACCCCTGGTCAGCGCCAGATCATCACAACGCTGAACGAGCCTCTTATGGTTTCCGCCGGCGCTGGCAGCGGCAAGACCTTCACGCTTACCCAGCGCATCGCCTATGCGCTTTCCGAAACTACCCCCGACGCTCAGCCCATAGAAAGCGTAAGCCAGATTCTTGCCATCACGTTCACCAAGAAGGCGGCTGCCGAGCTGAAATCGCGTATCAAGCGTCAGCTTATGGGCATGGGTTTGGTGGAAGAAGCCCTGAAAGTCGACGATGCATGGATATCGACCATCCACGGCATGTGTTCGCGCTTGTTGCGCGAACATGCTCTTGAGCTGGGAATAGACCCTTCGTTTTCCGTTGTGTCAGAAACCGAGTCGAAGCGCTTCTACGACGAGGCGTTCGATGGCGTCATGAAGCGCATCCAAGAAGGTGAGGATGCCGCCCTGAAGAGCTTCGTGGGTTCGCTCGACGTGCACGCGCAGGGGCCGGCCGCATCAAGCATCGAGTCGTGGGTGAAGCTCATCTCTTCCCGCGCGCTTGCGTTGCCCGACGGTTTCGATGCGGTGGTGGTTCCTGAAGTGGAAGGCGACCCGTCCGCTTTGATGCGTGAAATGGTTGAACT
The DNA here is from genome assembly GCA_958431815.1 of uncultured Eggerthella sp. Classification (GTDB taxonomy): domain Bacteria; phylum Actinomycetota; class Coriobacteriia; order Coriobacteriales; family Eggerthellaceae; genus Anaerotardibacter. The sequence continues at coordinate 14,857 of CAUASB010000007.1, forward strand.
GGGCGAAACGTTCGTTGCCTGCATCGAGGGGCTGCCCAAGCCGGGCAAAACCGATGCCAAGAACCATGAGGCGGCCGTTGCTGCCCTTGAAGGTGCAAACGAGTATCTGCTCCGTTTCGGCGGGTGCACGTCGTTCGACGACCCCGACTTCGACGCGCGCCGCTTTGTGCGGACGTTCTTCGCCTTTCCCAAAACCTCGCCCAAGTACCACGTCAAGGACAGCGACCCGACGTTTTTCGCCGAGTACCGCGAAGCATATGCATTGGCGGCCGGTCAGGTGGAAGCGGCCCTTTCCGCGCGTGATGTGCAGGCGCTTGTGCGCATTGCCCGCGCGGTGGAAGACGAGTACCAGCGCTTGAAGGGCGCGGCGGGTATCGACAACACCGATCTTTTGCGCATGGCGTATCGCGCCCTTACCGACCATCCGGAAATCGCGCAGGCGTACCGCAGCCAGTTCAAGATAATCATGATCGACGAGTTCCAAGACACCGACGAGCTTCAGGTAGCCTTGGTCCGTGCGCTTGCCCAGCCGGGGCTTTCCAACGTGTGCACGGTAGGCGACGCCCAGCAGAGCATCTACCGGTTCCGCGGCGCCGATGTGAATGTGTTCTTCGGCTATCGCGAAACACTCGAACGCGAATGCCCGAATGCTCATTTCGTGAGCTTGCCCGACAACTTCCGAAGCCATGCCGACGTGCTTTCCTTCGTGGACAAGGTGTTTTCCCAGCCCCAGGTGTTCGGCGACAGGTTCTTATCCCTGGCTCCCAAGGGCACGGTGAACAACGAGCCCGATGCGCTGTTCGAAGAGCGCCCCCGTATTTCCATGGCATTGTTCGACTGCAAGCGCGGCGGCCCTGGCCTTGATGCGGGCCGTGTTGCCTGCGCACGCCGCATTGCCGCGCATTTCGCCAGCCTGCGCGACGATGCGAAGAGTCCCGCTTCTCCTTCCGACATGGTGCTGCTTCTGGGCAACATGTCGAATGTGGGCACCTATGCCCAGGCACTGCGCGACGCAGGCTTCGAGTGCTTGGTGGCGGGCGGCTCCACGTTCTCTTCGTCGCCCGAGGTGCAGCTGATCGAGTCGGTGGTGCGCCTGTTTTCCAGCGGCGTAGACGACGAAGCGCTGTATGCGGTGCTCACTTCGCCCTTGTTTGCCTTGGGCGATGACGTGCTGCTGCACCTGGCAACGGGAACCAGCCGTCAGGGGCGGAAGTTCCGCAGAACCCTTTCCGAGGGCTATTCGGCGTGGAAAGACGAAAAGGGCCTTACCTGCCTTACCCCCGAGCAGGAAGACCAGCTCGATTTCGCCCACATCTGCCTTGACGGGGCATTTGCGGCGGCACGGCGCTTCGGCATGGCGGCGGGCGTGCGCTCGTTGCTGCGCGCCAGCGGTTGGCTCATTCGCTTGCAAGGGGAAAGCGCGCAGGGCCAAGCGGTGGTCGGCAACATCGGCAAGGCGCTGCGCATGCTCGAGGAAACCGAGAAGTTGGGGCTGGGCATGGCGCGAACCGCCGATCGCTTCAGCAACGACTTGGCAACGCTGAAGCTTACACCCGGCACACTTTCGGCAAGCAATTCCAACTTCGTGCGCATTATGACGGTGCATGCCAGCAAAGGCCTTGAGTTCCCCCATGTTGCCTTGGCGGAACTGCGTCTTACCGGCAAGGCACAGAGCCTTGTTGCGGAAAACATTGCCGGGAAAACCTACGTTGCAATCGATTCGGTGGCGCTTCGCCCTGTGGCGAAAACCGTCCGTGGCTTGCACGAGTTCATCGAAGTGCCCGACGCTGACGGCCAGGATATCATGGAGGCTTCAACCTATCAGGACTTGATGCGCTCTTTGAACGGCTACCTTTCCGAGCAGGAACTCGCCGAGGCGCGCCGCCTTCTGTACGTTGCCCTGACCCGCGCCAGCAAGTCGCTGTTCATCGGCTTGGCATATTCGGGCAACAAGGATTTTTCGTACGAGGGCAAGGGCATTCTAGAAGATCTGCATTGCGCCCTGAACTGGGAGGCGAGCGCCAACGCGCCGAAGCAGAAGCTTGCCTACGGTGGCTCGGCCCCGATGGATTTCGAGCTCACCGTGCTGGATTCTCCTGCTGAGCAGCCTGAAATCCCCCCCGCGCAGGAAAAGCCCTTCATCATCCCAGCCGCCCCGTTGCCGCCGGCGCCTTACTGCCAGCCGTACTGCGAAGAGCGCGAAGAGGTGTTCTCGTACTCGTCGATTGCCGTCGAAGAGCAGGGCGCTTCCGAGGAAGAGTCTTCTGACGAGCCTTCGCTTTTCGCTGTTGACCAACAGTTTATCGAGGAAAATGCCACAGCGCTCGGCACGGCGTTCCATCGAATCGCGCAGCGCGCCATTGCGCAGTTCGACGGCACGTGCCTTCGTTGTCCGGGAAAAGCGGCGATTGCCGCCCAGGCACAGCTGCAGGGGCTTACCCCTTCGCAGCAGCAGCGTCTTGAGGTGGCATTGGAGCGCTGGTTTGCGAGCGCTGTGGCGCAAAAGCTCGTAGCGTTCGGCACCCCGCAGGCCGAGGTTCCCTTCATGGTGCGCCTCGGCGTGGCGGCAGGCCCAGTGTATTTGGAAGGCGAGATCGATGCAGTGTCGTTCGCCGAAGACGGGTCGGCGTACCTGGTTGATTACAAGACGGGTGGCTCGCCCGAAGAATCGGCGGCGCGGGCGTACGGCAAGCATCTTCTTCAGGCGCAGTGCTACACACTTGCCCTTTTGGCGAAGGGCGCGCCTGCCGTTACGGCCACGTTCGTACGCGTGGAGCAGGAAAGCGCACGCGACGGCTCTCAGCCGCAAACGGTGGAGTACTCCTTTGCGCAGGAAGACAGGGGAGTGCTTGAACAGGCGGTGCTTTCCGCCTACGCCCAAAGCCTTTCTGCTTGATGCGTAGGGGTTTGCCCCGGCAGGGTATTACAGCTGGCTCTCATGGTAAGGTCGAGGTATGGACACACTTTTCACTGACATAGAAAACGACAAGCGCACGGCAAATGCCCCGCTTGCCGTGCGCATGCGCCCGCAAACGCTCGACGACCTTATCGGCCAGGAAGATGCCTTGGGCGAAGGCACGTGGCTGCGTAGCGCCATAGAGGCCGACACCCTTTCCTCGGTGATCCTGTACGGGCCGGCGGGAACGGGCAAGACCTCCATCGCGCACGTTATCGCCGAAACCACGCATGCGCATTTCGTCGAGGTTTCCGCCATTGGCGGCACGGTGGCCGATTTGCGCCGTGAAATAGCCGAAGCAGACAAGCGCCTGATAAACCGCGGTATCCGCACCATCCTGTTCGTGGATGAAATTCATCGCTTCAACCGTGCTCAGCAAGATGCCCTGCTCCATGCTGTCGAAGATGGGGTGGTGGTCTTGATCGGCGCCACCACCGAAAACCCGTTTTTCGAGGTGAACTCGGCGTTGATCTCGCGTTCGCGCATTGTCGAGCTGCATCGCTTGAGCAATGAAGCCCTTTCGGCCATCCTCGACCATGCCCTGGAAAGCAAGCGGGGCTTGGCGGGAGCGTTTTCCCTGGAAGATGACGCCCGGGAGGCGCTGCTTCTTATGGCGGGCGGCGATGCGCGCAGCGCCCTGAACACGCTCGCGCTGTCGTCGGATTTGGCGCGGGCGCAGAAGGCAAGCGCCATCACCGAGGAAATGGTGCGCACAGCGGTACCGCATCGCACGCTGCCTTACGACAAGAAGCAGGATATGCACTACGACGTGATATCCGCCTTCATCAAGTCGATGCGCGGCTCCGACCCGGATGCCGTGCTCTATTGGCTGGCTCGTATGATCGACGGCGGGGAAGACCCGAAGTTCATCGCGCGCCGCATCTTCATCTCCGCCGCCGAGGACATCGGCAATGCCGACCCCCAAGCGCTTCTGGTTGCCGAGGCGTGTTTCAAGGCGGTGGAAGTGATAGGCATGCCCGAGTGCCGCATCAACCTTGCGCAGGCGGCCGTGTACATGGCGCTGGCCCCGAAGTCATGCTCGTCGTACGCCGGCCTGGCAAAGGCGCTCGACGAAGTGCGCAACGGTCCCTTGCGTCCCGTTCCCAGCTACCTGCGCGACAGGCATCGCCCGGGTTCCGATGAATACGGCGAGTACCTGTACCCTCACGACTACCCTGAAGGCTACGTCAAGCAGCGGTATCTCCCCGAAGGCCTTGAACGTGGGGCGTTTTTTACGCCTGGTGAACGAGGTTGGGAGAGGTATCGCGTTGATGCCCCTCAATCCGATAGAATGTAACCAACATGTGCGTATTTGAGGTTTCTGACCTTAAGGAGGAAAGATGGAAGTCTTTGAATCGCTGATTCCCGTGGGGATTGTTCTGCTGTGCATCGCCGGCGTTGTTGCCTTAGGTGCTATGGCCTACCTTTTCATCACCCTTACGAAGTCCATGAAGGAAACCTTCGCCAAGGTTGATCCTTTGGTGACCGAGGCCAAGGAAGCGCTCGGTACCGCAAAGCCTGCGCTTGAACGCATCGATCCGCTGATGGAGCGCATCACCCTTACCGTTGATGCGGCGAACTTGGAAATCATGCGGGTCGATCAGATCTTGGAAGATGTGAACACCATCACGGGTAACGTTTCCAAGGCAACCGAATCGCTTGACAACATTACGTCGCTTCCGCTCGATGCCCTTTCTAACGTCACCACCCGTCTTCGCAGCCGCATTGCCCCTTTGGGCGCTAAGGCCGAAGGCACCCGCATGGGCGCGGTGGCCCAGGCATTCGACCAGAAGCTTGACGATGTGGAAACCTGCGTTTCCGGTGCCCAGGCCCGTGCCGATGTGAAGCGCGCCGAGGCAGCTGAGGCGGTTGCCGCCCGCGACGAGGCTCAGGCCCAGGCCAACGAGATGTCCTCTAACTTGAAGGGCGCATTCTCGGTTCAGATTTCCCGCGATTCCGAATCCGCTCAGAACTAATAGGAGAGCGTAACCTGATATGACGTATGGCGATGTCCATCCTGAAGACAGTGAGTTTCGCACTGAGGAACTGAAGGCGGTGAAATCCCGCCGTCGTCTGTACACGGGCACGTTCATCATCGTGTTGTGCGTGCTTCTGTACCTGCTGGGGCAGGTGCTCAACATCTTGGCCACACCCGTGGCCATTGTTGTTTGGACCACCATCATCGTGTTCTGCTTGAAGGGTCCGGTGAATTACCTTGCCAACAAGGGCGTTCCCCGTGTGTGGGGCACCTGCGTTGCCTATCTTCTGATGGCCGTGGTGGTTACCATTTTGGGATGGATGCTCTTTTCGCCGGTTCTGGGCGTGGGCGAGCAGTTCACGGTGCTGCTTCAGACCTTGGCCGATCAGGTTTCGCAGGTGCGCAACCTCTGGAACGACATTTACGCGCAGTACGCCTACATATTGCAGGATGAGCGCATCAGTACATGGATGAATGATGCGTTCTCTTCGGTGGGCACATGGTTTTCCGGTATGGCATCGGCCAGCGCCGAAGGCATGGTGTCGGTCGGTTCCGGCGTTGCCACGTCTGCCATGGTGATCGGCTTTTCTTTGGTGGTTGCCTTTTGGGTGCTTATGGAACTGCCCGCCTTGGGCGCCGAGATAAAGCGTGTGTTCGGCCCCCGCTTCCATGAAGATCTGGACATCATCTACCTTACCGGCACGCGCGTGATGGGCGGCTACATCAAGGGCACGCTCATCCAATGCGTGCTTATTGGCATCGGCTGCGGCATCGGCTTTGCGGTTATGGGCATTCCCAGCGCGGCTGCCCTGGGCGTTATCACCGGCCTTTTGAACATCATTCCCGTTGTCGGTCCCTGGCTGGGCGGCGGTATGGCGGCCATCGTCGGTATATTCTCAAGCCCGTTCATCGCAGTTATCGCGCTGGTGTACACCATCGCCGTTCAGCAGATCATCTACACGTTCATCTCGCCTAAGATCATGGGCAATTCGGTGGACATCCATCCTGCCTTGGTGATTATGGCGTTGATGGTGGGCTCTGCCTTGGGCTTTGCCGTTGGCGGGTTCGTGGGCAACATCGTTGGCATGCTTGCCTCCATTCCTGCTGTTGCTGCCTTCAAGTCGCTGTTCGTGTACTACTTCGAAAAGCGCACGGGGCGCGTTATCGTTTCCCCTGATGGCGTTATCTTCAAGGGCGAGCCTTCGGGCACCGTGGCCAACCCCGTGGCCGACGCAACCGGTGAGTTTTCTGCGACTCACCCTACTTCACATGGGTCAAAGCACGGGAAATGATAGAATCTGCATTTGGCAAATTACAAAACGATTAGCATTTCGAAGAGGAAAAATATCGTATGAACTATATGACTACTGCCGAAATTCGCGAGAAGTATCTGGCGTTCTTCGAGGAAAAGGGCTGTAAGCGCATGCCCTCTTCTTCGCTTATCCCCGACGATCCTTCGCTTCTGCTTACCAGCGCGGGTATGGTTCAGTTCAAGCCCTACTTCCTTCATCAGAAGGAGCTCGACAGCAAGTACATCGGCACCACCACTGCCCAGAAGTGCGTGCGCACCAACGACATCGACAACATTGGCGATGCCCGCCACCTGAGCTTCTTCGAGATGATGGGCAACTTCAGCTTCGGCAAGTACTTCAAGAACGAGATGTGCGCTTGGGCCTACGAGTTCTCTACCGAGGTTCTGGGCCTTCCTGCTGAAAAGCTCTACTTCACCGTGTTCGAGGACGACGACGAAACCATCGAAATCTGGAAGAGCCTGGGCGTTCCGGAGGATCACATCTCGAAGCTGGGTGAAGAAGACAACTTCTGGCGTGCCGGCCCCACCGGCCCCTGCGGCCCGTGCTCCGAAATCTACTTCGACCAAGGTCCCGAAGTGGGTTGCGGCAGCCCCGACTGCAAGCCCGGTTGCGACTGCGACCGCTTCCTTGAGTTCTGGAACTGCGTGTTTACCCAGTACGACGGTCAGGAAGACGGTACGCTTGCGCCGCTTCAGACGAAGAACATCGATACCGGCATGGGTCTTGAGCGTATTGCGGCCATCATGCAGGGTGTAACCAACAACTACGACACCGATATCCTGCGCAGCCTGGTTGGCGTCGGCGAAGAGCTTTCCGGCAAGGCTTACGGCAAGGAAAAGGAAACGGACGTTGCGCTGCGCATCATCGCCGACCACAGCCGTTCCATCACGTTCATGATCGCCGACGGCATCCTGCCTTCCAACGAGGGTCGCGGCTATGTTCTGCGCCGTTTGCTCCGTCGCGCCGTTATGAAGGGCCATTCCCTGGGCATCGAAGGTGCATTCCTTGCCAACTACATCGACAAGATCATCGAGCTCATGGGCAAGGTGTACCCCGAGCTTGTTGAAAACGAAGAGCTTATCAAGCGTGCGGTGCTTTCCGAGGAAGAGCGCTTCGGCGCAACGCTTCGTCAGGGCCAGGCATACTTGGACGATGCCCTTTCCAAGATGGAGGGCACGGTGCTCTCCGGCGACACCGCGTTCGTTCTGCACGACACCTACGGCTTCCCGGTAGAGGTAACCAAGGAAATCTGCGAAGAGCGCGGCTACACCATCGACGAAGACGAATTCGCCCGTTGCATGGAAGAGCAGCGCAACCGCGCCCGTGCCGCAAATGTCAAGGACGCTGAGGCTGCATGGAGCACGTACGGTGGCATCCACGCCGACCTGCTGAAAGAGCTGGGCGCTTCGAAGTTCGTCGGCTACGAATCCCTTTCGGCTGATGCGAAGGTGTGCGCACTGGTGCGCAACGGTGAGCGCGTCGATGTGCTGGCATGCGGCGAAGAGGGCGAAGTTGTGCTCGACGTCACCCCGTTCTACGCGGAAATGGGCGGCGAAGTAGGAGACACCGGTACCATCACGGCAGCTGGCACAAAGCTTCAGGTAACCGACACCAAGGCTCCCGAAAAGGGCCTGGTATGCCATATGGTCAAGGTTGAAGAGGGCACCGTTTCCGTTGGCATGGAAGTGTCTGCCCAGGTAGACGGCATGCGTCGCGCTCGCATTGCCCGCAACCACACCTGCACCCATATCCTGCACGCTGCACTGCGCCAGGTTCTGGGCGCCCATGTGAAGCAGGCGGGCAGCTACGTTGGCCCCGATCGCCTGCGCTTCGACTTCACCCACTTCGAGGCGGTAACGCCCGAGCAGCTCAAGCAGGTCGAAGAGCTTGCGAACAACGTGATCATGTCCGCTACGGCTACCACCATCTTCGAAACCTCTCTTGCCAAGGCACGCGAAGCAGGCGTTACGGCACTCTTCGGCGAGAAGTACGGCGATATGGTGCGTGTGGTGAAGGTCGGCGACTTCTCCAGCGAGCTGTGCGGCGGCTGCCATGTTGCCAACACGGCTGAAATCGGTTTGGTGAAACTCGTTTCCGAAAGCAGCGTAGGCTCCAACCTGCGCCGTATCGAGGCGCTTACTTCCTATGATGCGCTTGCATACCTGAACGGTTTCGAGTCCCAGATGAAGAACCTCTCTGCGCTTCTGCGTGTTCCTGCATCCGACGTTCCCGCACGCGTTGAGGCAAACCTCAAGCAGCTGCGCGAGCTGAACGCCAAGCGCAAGGCCAACAAGGCCACTGCGGTAAGCGGCGATCTGCCCGAGGCGTTGGACCAGTTCACCGTGGGTTCCGACTACCCGGTATTCGTGTACCGCAAGGACGGCCTCGATGCCGGCGGTATGCGCAATTTCTGGGACATCGTTCGTTCGCGCCTTCCCGAAGCGGGCGCCTGCGTTCTGGCATCCGACAACCAGGGCACGCCGATTCTTCTGGCTGCCGGTACCGACGAAGCTGTGGAAAAGGGCTTCAACGCCGGTGCGGTTATCAAGCAGATCGCTCGCGAGATCAAGGGCGGCGGCGGTGGCAAGCCCACCATGGCACAGGCTGGCGGCAAGGATGCTTCTGGCATCGATGCTGCGCTTGATGCCGCACGCAAGCTGTTTGCCTAATAGTAAGTAACGGTAGGGAAGGACGCATTCATGAGGATCATGGCTCTTGACATCGGCAAGGTTCGCTGCGGCATTGCCATCAGCGACCCCCAGGAAAAGATAGCCACGCCTTTATGCGTCCTTCCCACCGAAGAAGTGCGCGCCAACGCTTCCAGCTTCCGCCGTGTGTGCGAAGATTGGGAACCGGAGCTGATCGTGTCGGGTCTGCCGCTTACCATGAGCGGGACCACTGGTCCTCAGGCACGCTCTATTCGCGAAACGGCGCAGCACGTTGCTTCGACGCTTGGCCTTCCCTTGGAGTTCTCCGATGAAAGGTTAAGCTCGTCGGAAGCTAAGCGCTCTCTTCGTGAACAGGGCTTTTCCGAAAAGGAAATGCGCGGTAAGGTAGACATGATTGCTGCATCGTTGTTCCTTCAGTCGTGGCTCGACAAACGCTCGGCTGAATCCCTGAAAGGTGAGGTCAATGAGTCCTAGAAAGGTTACCTACTCCAACAAGTCCACGCATGCAGCTCGAGCGGCGCATGCCAGGGGCGAAAAGGAGTTCAGGACATACGACACATCGGCCATTCGTCCAAAGAAGTCGAAAGCGCCGTGGATAGCCCTGGTGGCTGCCATCGCCGTTGTGGTGGTTATCGTCATTGCGCTGTTCGTCAACACAAGCTGCGCTGAGGCCGCCAACGATCATTTGGCGCCCGATGGACAGCAAGTCACAGTACAGATTGCCGAAGGTTCTACATTGCCCGTTATCGCAGACAACCTCTACGATGCGGGCCTTGTCGTTCGTAAGGGCGAATTTACTGCTGCGGTCAATGCGAAGAACGCTGCTTCTTCGCTGCAGTCGGGCGTGTACACGTTTGAAGGCGGCATGAGCAACGACGATTTGGTGGATGCCCTAGTTGCCGGCCCGGTAGCCAACAAGGCCGCTAACCTGGTGGTTCCCGAAGGAGCCACGCTTTCCGCTATCGCCAGTGCAGTTGAGTCTGCCTACAACGGCTCCATCACCGCCGATCAATTCACCAAGGCGGCGTCCAATGCCTCCAAATACGTCAAGGACTATCCGTTCTTGGCGGATGCCGGCAAGAACTCCCTTGAGGGTTTCCTGTTCCCTAAAACCTATGAGCTGATCATCAACGCCAGTGCCGAAGACGTGGTCCGCCAAATGCTCGACCAGTACCAGTCGGAAGTGGTCTCGCTTGATTATTCGTATCCGCGCAACAAGGGCATGTCCGACTACGATGCCCTGATCTTGGCCTCCATCGTTGAAAAGGAGGCAACCGCCGATACGCGTACCAAGGTTGCGGCCGTGTTTTACAATCGTTTGGGCAATCAGGGCGACCCTTCTTATGGCACGTTGGGCAGCGATGCCACCACGGCCTACGAGGTGGGCGACAATCTGGACAACTACAACTGGTCTACGAAAAGCCCCTACAATACGCGCGTGACCAAGGGTTTGCCGCCAACTCCTATTTGTAGCCCGAGCATTGAATCGCTTCAGGCGGTTCTTTCACCTGAGCAGAACTTCGAGGACTACTACTTCTTCTCGTTCTGGACAAACGATCAGGGTGGCGTTGATTATTACTTCGACAAAACCTACGACGACCACCAGCGCACCATTGCCGAGCATTCATAAGGGCTTTCTGAGGTAGCGATGTCTCTCTTCCAACCTGAACGCTATTTTTCGCGCACCAGTGCTATCGATGTCGAGGCTGATATCTTGGGCAAGGGGTTTACCCATGTGCTGCTTGATATCGACAACACCGTTTTGTCGCGTGCTGACCATCAGGTGCCGGCCGATGTGCGTCTTTGGTTGGGGCGCGTGCGCGCCGCCGGCGTCAAGATGTGCTTTCTTTCCAACAACTTCCACGGAAACGTGTTCGTACTGGCCGAACAGCTGAATATCCCCATTGTGGCCAAGGCGCTGAAGCCGTTGCCCCATGGGTTCGCGATGGCGCGTGGCAAAATAGGCGGCACACGCAAGAATACGCTGATGATTGGCGATCAGCTTTCTACCGATGTCGTGGGCGCTCATTTGGCGGGCATGAAGGCCTATTTGGTATGCCCGTTGGTGGAAGAAGATCTTAAACATACGATGTTCGTACGCTCCATCGAGCGTGCCTTCATTTCCGACAAAGAACCCGAGGGGGCACGCGCATGCGAAACCTTACATTCCTAGCTACGCCGAAGGCGAAGCCCGCTGCGGCGGCGTTTCGTCGTGCGTTCATGCAGGAAACGGCAACGTGGAGCGTGTGCGTGGAAGAATGCGAATCACGCAGCATTGCGGCCGCCTTGCTCTCCGCTGAAAAGAGCCATGCCTTTGTTGCCTCGGCACCTTTTCGCAGGGTGCTGTTCGAAGCCGGCCAGGCAAGGGGCGCATCGGCCAAGCTGGCGCAAGGTGCCGATATCCTGTATCGCGGCAAGAAGAACACCCTCGCAATCAGCCAATTGGGCCGTACGGCAATCGATGTGATGGAACAGCGTTTCTTGCCGCTGTACGGGGCGAAAGCAGTGGTTTTAGGGTCGGGGAGTGCCGCCCTTGACGTTGCCTACGAATGCTCGCGTGCAGGTGTGAGCGAGATAACGCTGCTTGGCGCGGAAAAAGAGCGTACGCGCAACAACCTGGTTGCGTTCCTCGATGTGTTCGGCAAGGAGCGAACTCAGATCATCGACACCGAGCAGAAGCGCGAAGGCCATCTTTCGGCAACGCGCGCCTACGACAACGCTTCGTTTCTGTTCGGCGCTGTTTCCGCAACGTCTCGCATTGCCGCTGCCGATGTGGTTGTCTGCGTCGACGACGTTGTTCCTGAAGGGCTGGCTTTCCGCCCGAACCAGATCGTATGCGATATATGCGGCACAACCAATGCCTTCGAGGCGGCGGCGCAAGCGGCTGGATGCGATTTCGTCAGCGCTGCCGATGCCATGAGCGCATGGGGGCGCGAATGCGCGCACGTGCTGGTGGAATTCGGTCGCGCCGAGCTGTAGCGCGCTTACGGTAAGCCTGCGCTTTATTTCGATGGAGTAGGGCATGTTTTGCTAAAATCGGTAGCTGATTTATCTATCATCGAATAAGGAATACACCATGGACTACATAACAGCAGGTGAAAGCCACGGTCCGGTTCTTACCGCCATTGTTTCGGGCGTTCCTGCGGGATTGTCTATTTCCGAAAAGGGCATCAACGCCGATCTTGCCCGCAGGCAAAGCGGGTATGGCCGCGGTGGCAGGCAGGCCATCGAGAAGGACACGGTTTCCGTTACCTCGGGTGTGCGCTTCGGCCGCACCATCGGTTCGCCCATCACGCTTTCCGTTGCCAACCGCGACTGGCAGAATTGGACCGAGCGCATGTCGGTGTTCGGCGAGCCTCCGCAAGACCTGGTACGTGAGGTAACGCCTCGCCCGGGGCATGCCGACCTTCTGGGCGTGTTGAAAAACGACATGGACGACTGCCGCAACATTCTGGAGCGTTCCAGCGCTCGTGAAACCACGATGCGCGTTGCCGCCGCTGGCATTGCCCGCGAATTCCTGGCGGAGCTGGGCGTTGAGATCTATTCCTACGTCGTTTCCATCGGCGACGCGGTTATGGAAGAAGAAGATCCCATGGCTGCTGCCACCACCTACACGCCGCTCGATATCGAGATGAGCGAGGTGCGTTGCCCTAGCGCAGAAGCTTCTGAGCGTATGATGGCTGCCATCGATGCCGCCAAAGAAGCGGGTGACACCTTAGGCGGCGTGTTCCGCGTGGTGGTACGGGGCCTTCTGCCCGCAGTGGGCGGCTACGAAACCCCTACCGATCGTCTTACTTCGAAGCTTGGCGGCGCGCTGTTTTCCATCCCTGCCATCAAGGGCGTGGAATTCGGCATCGGCTTTGAGACCACGCGTCGTCCCGGCAGCCAGGTTCACGACGAGATCCTGCTTGATGAAACGGAAGGTTTCGTCCGCGCTTCCAACAACGCTGGTGGCCTCGAAGGCGGCATGACCACGGGCATGCCTCTGGTGGTTACTGTGGGCATGAAACCCATCGCAACGCTTACCACGCCGCTTCATACGGTGAACCTGGACACCTTGGAGGTTGCCGAGGCTTCCAAGGAGCGCAGCGACACCTGTGCCGTTCCCGCTGCTGCCGTAGTGGCGGAATCGGAAGTGGCGATGGTGCTTGCCGATGCGTACCTGAAAAAGTTCGGCTGCGACAATATGACCGACATCAAACAGAACATCGCCTCGTACAAAGAGCGCATCAAGACGATGTCCCGATAGCGCGCATTGAGGAGCTTATTTTCATGACAGCACATAACCAAACCCATGCCGGCCAGTACTACCTCACCAAGCCGGTGTTTTTCATCGGCTTCATGGGCGCTGGCAAAACCAGTATTTCCCAGCAGATCGCCGTTACCTGTGGCGTTGCTTCCATCGATGCCGACGAGTACCTTGAGTTCCGCGAAGACCGCATCATTGCCGACATCTTCGCCGAAGACGGCGAAGAGGCGTTCCGCGATATCGAGACGGACGTCCTGCGCGATTTGGTGAAGCGTTCCCCGCGTCTTATCGGCTGCGGCGGCGGCGTGGTAACCAAGCGTCCGGAAAACGCCCAGATCATGCGTGAATCCGGTTACGTGGTGTACCTGAAGGTTACCGCCGACGGCGCTGCCGCCCGTATCCCGAACACCGATTCGCGTCCTATGTTCAAGAATCTGGAAACGGCTCGCAAGACCATTGTCGAGCGCGAGCCCCAGTACGAAGCCGCTGCCCATGTTTCGGTTGACACGGAAGGCCGCAGTATCCGCGAAGTGGCCGATGAAGTGGTGGAGCGCCTGCTTGAAGCCGGCGTGATGGTTAAGCAGGACTAGGCATGGCGCGCATCGTAGTTGATATTCCCGGCGAACGCGCCTATGACGTGGTTGTTTCGGCGGGCGAGCTTGGCGCGTTGGGTGCCGAGATGCGTGCGTTCGACACGAACCCCAAGGCATTGGTGATAACCGACACCGAGGTTTCCCCGCGCTACCTTGAGCCTGCGAAAGCATCGCTTGAGCAGGCGGGCTACCATGTATCGGTTATCACGGTTCCTGCGGGCGAGGCTGCCAAGTCGGTGGCATGCGCTTCCGAGATTTGGCACGCCATGGCCGAATGCGGCTTGAACCGCGACTCGGTGGTCGTTGCCTTGGGTGGTGGCGTCGTGGGCGATTTGGCGGGCTTTACCGGCTCTACCTTTATGCGCGGCCTGCGCATCGTGCAGGTTCCCACCACCTTGCTTTCCATGGTCGATTCCTCGGTTGGCGGCAAAACGGCCATCAACCTTGAATCGGGCAAGAATCTGGTGGGCACGTTCTGTCAGCCTTCGCTGGTGTGCGCCGACGTGGCCACGCTTTCCACGCTACCCGAACGCGAATGGGCCTGCGGCTGCGGCGAAATCGTAAAATCGGCCGTCATCGACTCGGAAGAGTTCTTCTTCTGGCTCTACGGCAACGTCGATGCCCTTGCTGCGCGTGAGCCGGAAGTGGTGAAGGAAGCCGTGCAGCGCTGCGTGGTGTTCAAGGCTTCCGTGGTTGCGCGCGACCAGGAGGAAACCAAGGGCGTGCGCGAATGCTTGAACTACGGCCACACCCTTGCCCACGCGATAGAAACCGAGGCAGGTTACGGCGTGTACTCACATGGCCATGCCGTGGCGCAGGGTATGCGCTTCGCGGCACGTTTGGCTGTGGCACACTTGGGCGCTTCGATGGAGTTCGTGCAGGCACAAGATGCCTTGCTTGATGCGCTCGGCTTGCCCGAGCTGCAACTCAAGGCTGAGCCTGAGCGCTTGCTGCATCTTATGAAGGGCGACAAGAAGGTTCGCTCCGGCAAGCTTCGTTTCGTGCTTCCCCGCGCCTGCGGCGAATGGGAAGTATGCGAGCTTGAAGACAGCTTCGTGCTCGAGTACCTTGAAGCGTGGCAGCGCAGCATTGCATAAACAAATGGAATGGGGCTTTGCGCCCCGTTCTTTTTTTGTTGAACGATTGCTGCAACGTCCCCAAGTGCTTTATGACCTTTCCACTATTAAGGAGGAACAATGGCACATAATCCCGAACGTCTTTCCCGTTTGCGTGCTGTTATGCGCAAGCAGGGGATAGACGTGCTCTATATTCGCGGGCTTTCCAACATTGTCTGGGCCACGGGCTTCGAGCGCGTGTTCGACGACGAGCCTGCGCACGCCTTGGTAATCGATGCCGAGCGCTGCGTGCTGCATACCGATTCGCGTTACTTCGATGCGCTTACTTCGGCAGCGCAGGGCACGCAGGTTGAAGTGGACGGAAGCCGTCAGGCGCACAGTGCCGTGCTGCGTGCCGCTATCGATGCGGTAAAAGCCCAGGTTGAGCGCGTGCAGGTTGGCATCGAGGACTCTCTATCTTTGGCAGAGTTCCGTGCGTTGGAGCGCTCCTTTGCCGACGAGCCGCTCGAGTTCGCCGAGCTCTCCGGTTTCGTCGAAGCGTTGCGCCAGGTGAAAGACGAATCCGAGATTGTCGCCATGAAGAAGGCGCAGAGCATCACCGACGCTGCGTTTGCGAAGATCGTCGAGTACATGGAGCCGGGAATGACCGAACGCGAGGTTCAGCTTCAGCTTGACAGCTATATGTTCGAGGAAGGAGCTGAGGGCTTGGCGTTCGGCACCATTGTGGCAACCGGCGCCCATGCGGCATCACCCCATGCCATTCCCGGTGAAACCAAACTGGCACCCGGCGATGCGGTGGTGATGGACTTCGGTGCCCGCTATGCCGGGTACTGCTCGGACATGACCCGTACCGTGTTCGTGGGCCGGCCTTCCGAAGAGGCGTGCCGTGCGTATGCGGCCATTCGCCGCGCCAACGAGGAATGCGAGGCGATGCTGCGCGCGGGCCTTACCGGTGCCGAGGTGCACGAACATGCGGAAGCGGTCTTGGAAGAAGAGGGGTTCGGTGGCGCCATGGGGCATTCGCTGGGTCACAGCGTGGGGATCGATATCCACGAATCGCCCAACCTTTCGCCACGCAACCCTTTGAACCTGGAAGCGGGCAATGTTGTTACCGTCGAGCCGGGCATCTACCTGCCGGGCAAATTCGGCATGCGCTTGGAAGATTTCGGCGTGGTTCGTGCGGAATCGTATGAGGCGTTCACACAAAGTACGCATGAGATGATTATCATCTCTTAGCTTTCTGGGTATAATGTAAAGGTTAATTTTGCAATTGTTCATTTTCGAAGGAGCATAACGTGGCAATCTCTACCGCCGATTTCCGTAACGGCATGTGCATCGAGTACAACAACAAGCTCTGTGTCATTGTCGAATTCCAGCATGTAAAGCCTGGCAAGGGCGGTGCATTCGTTCGCACCAAGCTCCGCGACATCAAGACCGGTCGCGTGGTTGACTACACCTTCAATGCGGGCACCAAGTTCGATTCCGTTCGTCTTGAAACCAAGAAGATGCAGTTCCTCTACAGCGACGGCACCGACTTCAACTTCATGGACTCCAACACCTACGAGCAGCTTGCTATCCCTGCCGACGTTGTGGGTTCTGCTGCCAACTGGCTGAAGGAAAACGACGAGGCTACCCTTATGTATGCTGGCGACGAGCTCATCAGCATCGAGCCTCCCATGTTCGTAGAGCTTGAGGTTACCGAAACCGAGCCTGGCTTCAAGGGCGACACCGCAACCAACACTACCAAGCCTGCAACGCTCGAAACCGGCGTTACCATCCAGGTTCCCACCTTTGTTGAAATCGGCGACGTGCTGCAGATCGACAGCCGTGACGGCCGCTTCGTTAAGCGCGTCTAGTGCTATATGTGTCTTAACTGAAAACTCTTTTGGCAACGGGGCGCTTTGGGCGCCCCGTGCTTTATACTTAACTTTCGATTTTAACGTGCGTTAACTGCGTGCAACGCGTTTCGAAGAGGAGGTGCGAAACACTTGGGAAAGCTTCAGATCATGGACACCACCATTCGCGATGGTCAGCAGAGCCTTTGGGCTACCCGCATGCCCGTCGGCGACATGCTCCCGATCTTGCCTAAGATGGATCGCGTAGGTTATTGGGCTATCGAGGCTTGGGGCGGTGCCACGTTCGACACATGCCTTCGCTTCCTTGACGAAAACCCCTGGGATCGTTTGCGCTCCATCAAGGCGAAGACCCCCAACACGCGCCTTTCCATGCTTTCGCGTGGTCAGAACCTGGTTGGCTACAAGCATTATTCCAAGGAAATCGTCCATCGCTTCATCGCTGCGGCCCATCGCAACGGCATCGATGTGTTCCGCGTGTTCGACGCTTTGAACGACATCCGCAACGTGGTAGACAACGCTGAGGCCATCAAGGAATGCGGCGGTCATTTTGAAGGCGCCATTTCCTATACGCTTTCGCCGGTTCACACGCTGGACAGCTTCCTTGAGTACGGCCAGCAGCTGAAGGATTTGGGCGCCGACTCCATTGCCATCAAGGACATGGCCGGCATGCTCACCCCGTACCGCACCGAGCGCATCGTTAAGGCGTTCAACGCTGAAATCGGCCTGCCCGTGCACGTTCATTGCCACTATGTCGGCGGCATGGCGCCTGCCAACTACTTGAAGGCCGCCGAAGCCGGCGCTGCCATTGTCGACACGGCCTCTGCTCCGCTGGCATTCGGTAATTCACAGCCTGCCGTGGAAATGCTGGTTGCCGCAATGCAGGAGAGCCGTTATGACACGGGCCTTGACCTGGGCTTGCTGTTCGAGATTTCCGAGTACTGGGAAGAGGTTCGCAAGCGCGGCCATTACAAGCGCGGCGTTTCCTCGCTTACCCACATGAAGGTGTACTCGCATCAGGTTCCCGGCGGCATGATGTCGAACCTCATGTCCCAGCTGGAAATCCAGAATGCGCTCGACCGCCTGGACGACGTTATGGAAGAGATTCCTCGCGTCCGCGCCGAGGTGGGCTATCCGCCTCTGGTTACGCCGCTTTCCCAGATCGTGGGCACGCAGGCTGTGTTCAACGTTCTTACCGGCAAGCGTTGGAGCGTTGTTTCCAAGGAAATGAAAGATTATATCTGCGGCTACTACGGCAAGGCTCCTGGTCCTATGAGCCCTGAGGTAGTAAACCGCGTTGTAGGCGAATCCGATCAGATGCTCGACCCCAGCGTTGCCCCTGGTTCCCTGGTAACCACGACCTTCGCTGAGCTCGAGGAAGAGATCGGCGATTTGGCCAAGTCCGAAGAGGACGTTTTGATGTACGCACTGTTCCCGAACGAGGCACGTACGTACTTGAGCAAGCACCGCACATCTGAAAAGGTCGATTTCCTGCTTGAAGAGGAATCGAGCAACACCAAGGAGGACGATTACGTGGATATCAACCAGATTCGAGAGCTCGTTCGCGTTGCCGAGGAAAGCGGCGTAGGCGAGATCGTCGTCGAGGAAGAGGGCGCCCGTATCGCCGTCCGCATGCCTGGCGCTGTTGCCGCCGCCCCTGCAGCTCCTGCCGCCGCAGCTGCTCCCGCCGCTGCTGCACCTGCCGCAGCACCTGCACCGGCCGCTGCCCCTGCCGCCGCTGCAAGCCGCCCTGCCAGCTGGCACTGCGTTACCTCCCCGATGGTGGGCACCTTCTACGCTGCCCCCGCACCGGGCGAGCCTGCATTTGTGAAGGTGGGCGACGAGGTTGCCGCCAACCAGACGCTGTGCATCGTGGAGGCTATGAAGCTTATGAACGAAATCGGTGCCGAGGAAATGGGCACCGTGCGCGAAATCTGCGTAGAGGACGCAACGCCCGTTGAGTTCGGCACCCCGCTGTTCTACATCGAGCCCCACACCAGCCACGACGCTGTTGGTCCGGAGAGTGTATAAGCGATGTTCGATAAAGTACTGATCGCAAACCGCGGCGAGGTTGCCCTGCGCATCATGCGCGCCTGCAAAGAGCTGGGCATCAAAACCGTTGCGGTGTATTCCACCGAAGACGCCGACACCTATCCCGTTCGCTATGCGGATGAAAAGGTGTGCATCGGCCCTGCTCCTGCGAACAAGAGCTACCTGGTAATGCCCTCCATCATCGCTGCTGCGGTGAACACGGGCTGCCAGGCAATCCATCCTGGTTACGGCTTCTTGGCCGAGAACTCCGATTTCGCCCGTGCCTGCGCCGACAACGACCTGGTATTCATCGGCCCTTCGCCCGAGTGCATCGATGCCATGGGCAACAAGGCTGCTGCCCGCGACACCATGAAGGCATGCGGTGTTCCCACGGTTCCCGGCTCCGATGGTGTCGTGGAAACGGTTGAAGAGGCCCGCAAGTTCGCTGAGGAAGTGGGCTATCCGGTGCTCATCAAGGCTTCCGCCGGCGGTGGCGGCAAGGGCATGCGCGAAGTGCACGACCCGGCCGACTTGGAATCGCAGTTCATGGCTGCCAAGAACGAGGCAATCGCCGCGTTCGGCAACGGCGATGTGTACCTGGAAAAGCTGGTGCTTCGTCCGCGTCACGTCGAGGTTCAGATTCTGGCCGACAAGCACGGCAACCGCATTTCCCTGTGCGAACGCGACTGTTCGCTTCAGCGCCGTCACCAGAAGCTGCTCGAAGAAGCTCCTTCGCCGGCGCTTACCGATGAAATCCGTCGTTCCATGGGCGTTGCCGCGGTTAAGGCCGTCCGCGCCACGGGCTATGAGAACGCCGGCACCATCGAGTTTCTGCTCGACAGCGACGGCAAGTTCTACTTCATGGAAATGAACACGCGTGTTCAGGTAGAGCATCCCGTATCCGAGCAGATCACTGGCACCGACATCATCAAGGAACAGCTGCGCATCGCCGCAGGCGAGCCTATTTCATGCCTTGATCGTGCGCCGTTTACGCCGTTTGGCCACGCCATGGAGTTCCGCATCAACGCAGAAGACCCCGAGCACGACTTCCGTCCGTGCCCTGGCAACATCACGCGCTTCGAGGTTCCTGGTGGTCCGGGCGTGCGTGTGGAAACCTATATCAAAGAAGGCGACCGCATTTCCCCGTATTACGACTCGATGGTTGCTAAACTGATTGTGTGGGGCATCGATCGTGATGAGTGCATTGCCCGCGGCAAGCGTGCATTGAACGAGTTCCGCATCGAAGGCATTAAAACCACCATTCCCTTCCACTTGGAGGTCCTTGAAAAGGAAGCCTTCGTAGAGGGCAGGGTATTTACCGACTTCATCGAAACCGAAATGGGGGATGAATAATATGACAGATATCAATACCGAAAGCATGGCAATCGCGCCTGGCGTAGTGGAGACCATCGTCACCCTTGCTGTACGTGATGTTGCTGGCGTGGCATCGGTTGGTGCCGCACCTTCCGGGATCCGTTCCCTTCTTTCGTTCAAGCAGTCCGCACAGGGCGTTTCCGTTAACGTTGCCGACGATAACACGGTAGACGTTGCCGTTTCCCTGCGCGTGCTTTCCGGGTATTCCCTGAACGAAATCGCCGACAATGTTCGTAAATCTGTGTCTGATGCAGTTCTTTCGCAGGTTGGCCTTACGGTATCGCGCGTGGACATCCGCGTCGACGGCATCGTATTCCAGGATTAGTGGTGTCTGTGTCGAAGGCTTATTCCCAGCACGCAGAACGCACGCTTGCACGTAAGAACGCCCTGCAGATCATGTACCAGGGCGATATCCTTGATAAGACTCCCCGCGAGCTTATCGACAACGCTCAGCTTGTTCCCGAAACCCAGGGCCTGGACGACTATGCCCTGATGCTTCTTGATGGCTGCAAAGAAAACCTTGAGGCAATCGACGAGCTCATCGTTTCCGCAAGCGAGAACTGGGCGCTTGACCGTATGCCGATGGTCGATCGCGCTCTGCTTCGCCTTTCCACGTACGAAATGCGCTACGTGAAAGATGTTCCAGTATCGGTTTCCATCAACGAGGCCGTAAACCTTGCCAAGGAATTCGGCGGAGACGATTCGCCGCGTTTCATCAACGGCATTTTGGGCCGCATCGCTACCCAACTTGAGAGCGAGCAGGCATAATGGAATCAAAGGCTCCTCAGACGTTCGAGGACATAAAAGCACGCCTTGATGAAATCGTGGCGGCTGTCAGCGACGAGGAGCTTCCTCTTGATGAGGCTTTGGGCCTGTATGAGGAAGCGGTGGGCATAGGCTTAACCGCTTCTCGCATCATGGAAGAGGGAATTGCTGCTAAGGAAGCCGAATCTGCCGAGGCGCAAGCTTCGGCAGATTTGGATACTTCGTCTTCGGACGAATAGGAGGAGGTGCCGTATGGCTCGCATACTTGACTCCATAGATTCCCCCGACAAGCTAAAGCTCCTCACTGACGAGGAGCTTTCTATACTGGCGAAGGAAATCCGTGAGGAGATTATCAATGTCACCTCGAAAACGGGTGGCCATGTGGCTTCCAGCCTTGGTGCAGTAGACATCATTCTGGCCGTTCATTCGCTTATCGATTCTCCCCATGACCGGTTCCTGTTTGATGTGGGGCATCAGTCGTATGCCCATATGCTGATTACGGGGCGTTTGAAGGAATTTCCGACGTTGCGTCAATACAAGGGGCTTTCCGGTTTCCCGAAGCCGCACAGCAACCCTCACGACGTG
The DNA here is from genome assembly GCA_958431815.1 of uncultured Eggerthella sp. GTDB lineage: Bacteria > Actinomycetota > Coriobacteriia > Coriobacteriales > Eggerthellaceae > Anaerotardibacter. Next base: position 36,299 of record CAUASB010000007.1, read on the forward strand.
CATCCTTCCGGTCATGCTTCCGATTCGCTTTCAGTTGCCTGTGGGTTGGCACGCGCACGCGACTTGCGTGGCGATGATCAGAAGATCGTCGCTCTGATCGGTGATGCGTCGCTGGCGGGCGGTATGGCATTTGAGGCCTTAAACGATATCGGGCAGGCGCAAACGCCGCTGGTGATCATCTTGAACGATAACGAGATGAGCATTTCACGCAACGTGGGCGCCATGGCAATGCATCTGGGTGCACTGCGCGTTTCCAGCAACTACCGCAAGAGCCGCGACAACATGCAGGACTTCATGGAGAATTCCTTAGGCGTTGCCGGCAAAGCCATGGTGAAGCTGGGCAAGACGGCAAAGGAATCGCTGAAGCAGTTCGTTATGCCCGACTCCATGCTCTTCGAACAGCTGGGCATTGTGTGCACGCCTCCCGTAGACGGGCACGATATCACCGCTTTAAGGCGCACCATCGGCCATGCTTTGGAATCGGACGTTCCGGTTTTGGTACATGTGGTTACGAAGAAGGGCGCCGGGTATGCTCCCGCAGAGGCGGAGCCTTCGCGTTTCCACGGCATTGGACCTTACGACATCGCCACGGGTGCTTCCCTGAAGCCCAAGCCCAAGGCGCTTACCTATACGCAGGCATTTACGAAGGCATTTGAAAAGGAAGCGCAGCTCGACGATCGCATCTGCGCCATTTCTGCTGCCATGATCGACGGCACAGGGTTGCGCTCTTTTGCCAACGCCCATCCTGATCGTTGTTTCGATGTGGGCATTGCCGAAGGTCATGCCGTGGGCATGGCAAGTGGCCTGGCCCTTGGCGGCAGGAAGCCCGTTGTGGCGCTGTACTCGACGTTCCTTCAGCGCGCCATCGACCAGACGATCATCAACGTTGCGCTTGAAAAGCTCGATGTGGTGTTTGCCATCGACCGTGCGGGTTTGGTGGGCGACGACGGCCCCACGCATCATGGCATGTTCGACATGGCTCTGCTGCGCTGCGTTCCCAACCTGAAGATTCTGGCTCCTTCCAACGAAGCCGAGCTGGCGCATGCCCTTCATACGGCGCTGAAGCTGGAAGGCCCTGTTGCCCTGCGTTACCCGCGTGGTGAAGCGATGGGCGTCCCCATGCCCGATGATGCCCTGATGATGAAGCCGGGCAAGTCGCGGGTGCTGCGTGAGGGCGATGATGCGGCGATTTTGGCGTTTGGCCGCATGGCTAACTACGCTGCTGATGCCGCTGAGCTGCTTTCCAGGCAGGGATGCTCGGTGCGCGTGGTGGATATGCGTTGGGTAAAACCGCTCGATCTTGAAGCCATTGCGGCTGCAGCGGAAACGGGTGTTGTGGTAACCGTGGAAGACGGCGTGCGCATCGGCGGCGCTGGCGAAGGGGTTGCCGAAGCATTGGCGCTGATGGGTGCCAAGGCCAAGGTGAAGGTGCTGGGCTTGCCCGATAGCTTCGTTGCGCAGGGCAAGGTGAACCAGCTGTTCGCCGATGTTGGCATCGATGCCGAAGGCATTGCGAAGGCGGTTGCCGGTTTGCTGGATTAACGCGCTAGGTCGCGCTCTACATACACAAAGATTGTTCAGGGGCTGCATTGGCCCCTGTTTGCTGCTAAGGAGGCGTGATGGGAAACGAAGCCATTCAAAAATGGATGGAAGATGCTCCACAGGAGGTTGCGTTGCAATGCCAGGCTTTGCTGGATGAAGTGCAGCGTCTGCGCTTGGATGAAACGATCTACCCTGCTCAAGATGACATTCTGAATGCCTTGAAGTACACGGCCCCGGAAAAGGTGCGTGCGGTTATCTTGGGTCAAGACCCGTACCATGGTCCCCATCAGGCGATGGGTCTTTCATTTTCCGTTCCCGCAGGGGAAAAGCTGCCGCCGAGTTTGCGGAACATTTACAAGGAGTTGGTAGCGGATGTGGGCTGCGAGGCTCCTTCGAGCGGCGATTTGACGTCATGGGCCAAGCAGGGTGTGTTGCTGCTGAACACCACGCTTACCGTGCGAGAGCACGCTGCCAATTCCCACAGCAAGCTGGGTTGGCAGGTGCTTACCACCTATTTGGTTGAGCAGTGCTTTCGCCTGCCGCAGCCGATAGTGTTCTTGGCGTGGGGCAGGCATGCTGTAAAGCTGATAGAAGATACTCAGGCAAACGTATCTGCCGATGATGCCGCAGCCTGCGCCAACAAATTCATACTGAAGTCAACGCACCCATCGCCCCTTTCCGCCACTAAAAAGGGTGGGGAGTTGGAGCCCTTCATTGGGTCGCGTCCTTTTTCGCGTGCCAATCAGCTGTTAAGCGAAAACGGCTCTGAACCCATCGTCTGGGAAAGCGTGTGTCGCTAGACGAGTGCAACACCTCAAAGAAGGACTGCCGCTCAATTGTGCATGATCAGGGGGTCGCCAACCTTGGGCGCATAATTGCCCTTCTGGATGACCGTTGTATGGAACGGCATTTATTCTGCCAGTTGATGAAGCGTGCGTCCTCTGTTGGCTGTCTGATGAAACCGCCTTTCAGGATGCCTTGACAAGATAAGCAACGCCGCGTATCTTAATTTTTTTGTTCAGCATGAGAAGAAAGGAATGTGGCGATGGCGGAGATTAGCGAAGCGCTGGGCCAAATGGTCATCATGCTGGCAATTGCCATCGGTGGCTTTATCGCTACGAAAGTGGGTGTCTTGCGCCATGAGCAGGTGTCCGGCTTCACCCGCCTGCTGCTCAACATCACGCTTCCGTGCATGCTGCTTGCCTCGGTGAACAGCATGAAAGGCGCCACGCTGGAAACAATGGGCATTGCCGGTTTGTTGGCCCTGTTCCAGTTCTTCGCTCTTATGCTGTGCGCAATGCTATGCAACGTGCTGTTCAGAACGCCGCGCGAAGAGCGTTCCATCTACATCTTCATGGCCATTTGCACCAACACCGGTTTTATTGGCTTGCCGGTAATCAGCTCTATCTATGGCTCCGACTCAGTGCTGTTCTGCGGCATTTTCATTGCGGTGCTGGCGTTTTTCGTGTATTCAGTGGGCTTTGGCGCCTTGGTGCCGCGTAAACCCGGCGAAAAGGCGAAGATTCCCTGGAAGGCCATGATGAACCCTGCCATGGTCGCCTCGGTGGTGTCTATTGCATTGGTTCTGCTGGGCTTCGAATTTCCACCCGTTGCGGAAAAGGGCCTTTCCCTGGTGGGCAACATCACGGCACCGGTTGCCATGCTCATGGTGGGCATCATCATCGCCAACGCGCGCCTTGCCGATGTGTTCAAGGAATGGCGCCTGTATCCCTTTATCGTAATCAGGCAGCTTATCGTGCCTGCAGCTCTGTTCCTGGGGCTGAATGCTTTGGGCATCGATCATCTGCTGGCGGGCGTGTTCGTTATCATGTTCGCTATGCCGGTAGGCTCTATGGCTCCGGCGTTTGCGCAGATGATGGGGCGCGACCCGCAGCTGCCGGCACGTGGCACCGTGCTTTCGACGCTTTCGTCGTTTGTGGTGGTGCCGTTGCTGGTTGCGTGGATGACGGTGATGGGCTAACGCGGGTATACTGCTTTAATCAGCAGTTTTGTTTCAGGAGGCCCTGTGCCTGATTTCGCCAAACCCTTCAACCGGGTGTTCTTCCTTCTGTGCGTTTTGATTACCGGCGCGCTTGCGGGTGCATTCGTATGGTCGTTTTTCTTCTTGATGGACAGCGGCATTGAGTTCTTATGGCAAACCGTGCCCGCCTGGCTTGGCTCGCTTACCGCCGATACGTTCCCTGTCTTATCGCAAGGTCCTTTCGGGTTCATCCCGTATCCGCTTGTCGTGTGTGTGGTGGGCGGCGTGGTGATAGGGCTGTACGCGAAGCACGTGAAGGTCGAGCCTGAAGAGCTTACCAAGGTGATGGCGCAGGTGAAGGAAACTGGCCGCTACGACTATAGCCAGATAGGCAAGCTTTCCCTTGCGGCGTTGCTTCCGCTGCTTTTCGGCGGCAGCGTGGGTCCCGAGGCGGGCCTCACCGGGGTTATTGCGGGGTTGTGCACCTGGGTGGGCGATCGCATGCGCCGCTTCGGGTCAGACTTCCGCGCTCTTACCGTGGCAGGTACCCAAGCAGCGTTGACGGCGGTGTTCACCGCGCCCCTGTACGGTTTCGTGGCGCCGCTTTCCGGCAGTGCCGATGGCGCCAACAGCGATCAAATCGAATTTCCCAAGGCTCAGAAGGCAGTGGTGTACCTGTGTGCCATTGTTGGTGCTCTGGGTGCGTTTCTCATACTGGGCCAGCTGTTCGGCGGCGGTGGCGGCCTGCCGCGTTTCGATGCGGTGGAAGTGGGTGGCTATGAGCTTGCCTTGCTGGTGCCGCTTGCCCTGGCAGGTACTGCTTGCGGTTGGGTGTTCCATGCGGCGAACAAGGGCTCCAAATGCCTTTCGGAAACTATGGGCAGCCGTCCGGTGCTTAAGGCGGTTCTGGCGGGCGCGGTGCTGGCGTTGTGCGGCATGGCCTTGCCCTACGCCATGTTTGCCGGCGAAGCGCAAGCACATTACCTGATGGTGGGCTACACCGCCATCCCGGCTGCTGCGCTCATCGCAACAGGGTTCGTGAAAAGTGCGCTGACGCCTACGTGCCTTAACCTGGGATGGTGTGGCGGTCATTTCTTCCCCGTTATCTTTTCCGGTATCAGCCTGGGGTACGGCTTTGCGCTGTTTACTGGCGCTGAGCCGGTGTTCTGCGTTGCCGCCTGCACCGCGGCGCTCATGGGCGCGGTGATGCGCCAGCCTGTTATGGCAGCCTTGCTGCTTATCATGTGCTTCCCGTTGAAAGGCGTGGCGGTGATGCTTGTTGCTGCGGTTATTGGAGCGGCCATTCCGTTGCCGCGCGCTTTGAGGCCTGCGGAAGAGAAGTGCTAGCCCCTGGTAGGGAAGCCTATTTGCTTAAGCGGTGGCGCGCGCATGCCAGCCGATTCCGAAAAAAGAGCGAGCCCGCATTTTCTAGGAGATGCGGGCTCGTTTTGCATTTCGCTGCGATACGGGTTGTGTACTAGATGTTCAATCCGTTCAGTATGCAATATCCGTCAAAGGCAACGGTTGCCACGATTGTGATGGCAAGGGAAAGTGCGCGCATGTTGCCTTTCTTCTGAATGCCGATGTTCATCAGCGCGATTGCGGCAAAGCAGAACAGCACGGTAAGAAGGTGACGGGGAAACGGCGCGAAGCTGATGGGTGAGAACATCACGGAAAGGTAATGCATGGAAACGATGGCAAGGATAGCCCCCGCTAAGCCGAGTATCACCGCACCCAGGGCGTTTTGCTTCTTCGCGTAGTAGGCGATGAAGCCGCCGGGCAGGGTGAGGAAGGTTGCAGGGAGCCAGGTGGTGGTCCAGTACGACATTCCCAAGGCAAACCCCAGCGTGGGGATTTCAACCAGGTAGATAAGGGGCTGGCTTATTAGGAAGAACACGAAGCATTTCGCGGCAGCTTCAAGCCCGCTTTTGCAGTTCGTGACGATGAGAAACGCGAACAGCACCCACCATTCGAAGGAGACGGCGATATCCCTGAACGAGGTTTCCTCCAAAACGGGAACCTGGTTGATAAGGCCCACGAACACGCCGATTCCCACGGCGAAGATGATGACGTGCTTCCAGCTCATGTCGAGCCCACCGAAGAGCTTCGAGAGCTTATCGATGAACGACGAGGAAGCTGGGGCAGGGGAGCTGTGCTTTGGTTGGTTGGACATAATTCCTCCGTATGGGATGCGAGGTGAGAGCGTGAACAGCTCGGGGTAAGGTCAATTCGCATTACCGTATCCGACTTAACGTATCAGAATCGCATCACAGGCTAGTTCGTCGACAATACAATACGGCCCGATGCGCTGGGCTGGTGCGCATCGGGCCGTGTGGGAACTGGGCAAGGGCGTAAGCGCTAAGCTGCTTTGCATTCTTCCTGTTCGATAAGCTCGCGGGCGTGCTCGATGGCGTCGTCGATGTTGGCGCGGAAGTGCTCTTCGCCCACCAGGTCTACGAAGCCGGCACGGCGCATGGTTTTCATGGGCTGCTCGTTGGCATGGCTGAAGATGAGCTTCACACCGTTTTCGGTGCAGTAATCGTACAGGTTCTCCAGCGCATTCATGCCGGAAGAATCGAGTGAGGGAACGCCGCGCATGCGGATGATCAGGTACTTTGTGAACGACTTCACCGAGATGTCGGTAATGCGGTCGGTCATACCGAAGAACATGGGGCCGTTGATCTCGTACACGCGTACGCTCTTGGGAAGCTCACGCAAATGCGTTACCTCGGAATTGGCGTCGCAGTAATACTTCCAGCCCTTTACCTCGGTTTCTTCGCTGACCATCTTCATGAACAGCACGATGGTGATAACCATGCCCACGCCGATGGCGGTAACCAGGTCGAACACAATGGTAAGGGTGAAGGTGAGCAGCAGGGTGGCCACGGCGCCCTTTGAAGCGGTTTTACACAGATGGGCGAAGTTACGCCAACCCGACATGTTGTAGGCAACCTGAAGCAGGATGGCGGCGATGGTGGGCATGGGAATAAGTGCCGCATAGGGCATCAGGAACACGAGCATCAGCAACAGCACCACGGCGTGCACCATGCCGGAAATGGGCGTACGGCCGCCGTTGTTCACGTTCGCGGCGGTGCGGGCAATGGCGCCTGTGGCAGGGATGCCGCCGAACAGGATGGAGCCGATGTTGCCCACGCCTTGGGCCACCAATTCCATGTTGCAGCGATGATGCGAACTGATCATGCTGTCGGCAACAACGCAGGAAAGCAACGATTCGATGGCGGCAAGCATAGCGATGGTGAAACCGTTTGCCAGCTCGTCGCGGAACAGCTCCATGCTCAGCTGCGGAACGTGCAGGCTGGGCAGCGCGCTGCTGATGGTGTACAGGTCGCCGATGGTGAACACCTCCATGTTCAGCAGGTTCACCATGCCGATTCCCACGAAGATGGCGATAAGCGAGCTGGGGATCTTATCGTTGAACTTGGGCCACAGGAACAGCACCACCAGGCACACGATGCCAACCAGCACCGCTTCGGGATTGATGGTGCCGATGTTCTGGGCAAGCGCCTGAATCTTGTCGGTGGTTTCAACGGTAGGGGTGCCGGCGGGGTAGGTAAGACCCATCAGGTCTTTCAGCTGACCGATGACGATGGTTACGGCGATGCCGGCAGTGAAGCCGGTGGTGATGGTATACGGGACGAAGCGGATAAGCGCGCCGAGTTTCAAAAGGCCCATCAGGATTAGCACGATACCCGCAATGATGGTGGCGGCGAACAGGCCGTCCAGGCCATCGGTGGCCACGATGCCGGCCACGATGGTGGCAAACGCTGCGGTGGGCCCGGAAATCTGAACGCGGCTGCCGCCCAAAAAGGCGATAAGGAAGCCTGCGATGATGGCGGTGTACAGGCCTGCTTCGGGGCCTACGCCGGAAGCGATGGCAAGCGCAATGGAAAGCGGCAGGGCCACTACGGCAACCACGATGCCGGAAACGATGTCTTTCGGGAGCTGCTTTTTGAGTTCTTCTTTGCTGGTGTGCTTGATGATACTGAACAGAATCGGTTTGATTTTGTCGTGCTGTATGACGTGCTTTTCGTGCTCCTGAATGTGCTTGCTGTTTTCCCTTTTGAAAAGAAACGTTCCACCGAATGGTGGAACGTTCGTGCCTTCGCTATGCGCGATTAATGCGAAAGCGCTTTATTCTATCGCGGCGGGCAAATCTTTTTCCGATTCCGCATAGTTTTTTCAAGTGAACACGTTTTTGACCTGGGTGAACGGGTTTTATTGCTTTCGGTAATAGAAATGTTGAAAGTTGCAATGGAAATACAGCCCGTCTTCGGCGGGCGTCCTGATACCTTGGTGCATAGGATAAGCCTGCGGGGAAGGGGATGCAGGCTCTGTTCGAAGGGGATCGCAATGAAGGGCGCGGCACCGAATCGCAACGTTATCTTGGCGGCAGGCACGCTTGCTGCCATGGGCACCAGCTGCATTTATATGTGGAGTATCTTCAACAAGCCGCTGATGGCCACCTATGGCTTCACCGCTTCCGAGGTTTCCATGGCGTATTCGCTGTTCTTGCTGGCAACGTGTTTTTCCAGCATGCTGGCAGGGTGGCTGCAATGCCATGTTCAGCCGCGGTTTATCGTGCTATGCTCGGGCATCCTGTTCGGGTTGGGCTGGCTTCTTTCGGGTTATGCCAGCAATCTGGTTATGCTGTACGTCTTTTTCGGCGGCATGGCAGGTGCGGGCAACGGACTTCTGTACAACTCCATCGTTGCCGTGGTGATGAAGTGGTTCCCCGACAAGCGCGGGTTTGCCAATGGAGTGTGCATCGGTGCCATCGGGCTGGGACCGGTGTTTTTTGCGCCGCTCGGTAATTTCCTCATCGAATCGTTCAGCGTTCAGATGGCATTTCATATCGTGGGCGTTATTTGGCTGGTAATCTACCTGGTCGTTTCGTGGCTTCTGCTGGTTCCGCCACAAGGGTGGGCGCCTGCAGGGCAGGCCGATAAAGCTTGCGAAGGGGATAGTGGCGAGGTTCCCCGCGAGCGTAACCTTACGGCGAAGCAGATGTTTCGGCAGCCTTTGTACTACGTGCTGTTTTTGGTGATGATGGTTGCGTGTACCAGTGGGCTGATGGTTACCGCCCACGCTTCCAACATCGGGCAGGAAGTTGCGGGCCTTACCGCTTCGCAGGGCGCGGTTGTCGTTGCGGCGCTTGCCGTGGGAAGCTGTTTGGGGCGCTTCGGCTTCGGCGCGGTTTCCGATCGCATTGGGCGCTACAAGGCGCTGGCAATTTCCTTGGCAGCCAATGCCGTGCTCATGCTGTTTTGCATCCATGCAGCCACTACGTTCGTAACGTACTTGCTGGCTGTTGCCGCGGTGGGCGCCTGTTTCGGCGGAACCATGACCATTGTGCCCGCCATCGTCGGCGATGCTTTCGGATCGGTGAACTTCGGGCAGAACTATTCGTTTGTCTACCCCGGCTATACGGTGGCTTCCTTTGTAGGCCCCATGGCGGCAGCCACAGCATTTGAGGCGGTGGGCAGCTATTCGCCTGCCTTCATCATTGCCGGTGTTTTGGCGCTTGTGGGCGTGGTACTGGTTTTGGCGTGCTCGAAGCTCGAGCGTCGTTTACCTGAAGCGTAGCTCTTGGCGGTTGGCAGCCGAAGCAGGGCTTAAACGTTCCCTGCAAAAACAAAGCCGCTTGATCGTGCGCGATCAAGCGGCTTCTTGTTTCGAGTCATAAAAGGCACCGAAAGGTTTCGTCCTCCAACAGGGGCTCTTCTATTTGAACGTCACGTTACCGAACTCGGAGAGCTTCAAGTTGGGGTTGTGCTCGATGCCGTAGCGCAGGTTCCATTCGCTGGTGAACAACAAAAGCTTTTCACCGCGCATGTTTTCCACGCGGTAGGTGTCGTGTGTGAGGTTCAGCTTCGGTACATCCACCTCTTCGGGGTTGGCAATCCAGCGGATAATGGAATAGGGAAGGTCCTGGCGGCGCACCTCCACGTTGTATTCGTTTTTCAGGCGAGTTTCCAACACTTCGAACTGCAACACGCCGACGGCGCCTACGATAACGCTTTCCATGCCCGCGCCCAGCTCGCGGAAGATTTGGATGGCGCCTTCCTGCGCCAGTTCTTCCATGCCCTTCACGAACTGCTTGCGCTTCAGCGTGTTTACCTGGGTAACCTTGGCAAACATTTCCGGTGCGAACATCGGAATGGCGGGGAACTGCACCTTGTGCTTTGCCGCGCATACTGTGTCGCCGATAGAGAAGATGCCGGGGTCGAACAAACCCACGATGTCGCCGGCGTATGCCTCGTCGACGATAGCACGGTCGTCTGCCATCAGCGACGTGCCCGTTGCCAGCTTCAGCTTCTTCTTTCCCTGCATATGGTAGGCTTCCATGCCGCGTTCGAACTTGCCCGAGCAAATGCGCACGAAGGCGATGCGGTCGCGGTGGTTCTTGTCCATGTTCGCCTGGATCTTGAACACGAAGCCCGAGAAGTCGTCGGACATCGGGTCGACTTCGGTGTCGGTAAGGCAATCGGTGTAGGGGCGTGGCGTGGGCGCCAGCTCCAGGAAGCCCTTCAGGAACGGCTCTACGCCGAAGTTGGTAAGGGCGGAACCGAAGAACACTGGCGAAAGCTTGCCGGAGCGCACGGCTTCCAGGTCGAGTTCGTCGCCCGCGCCGTCGAGAAGCTCGATGTCGTCCATCAGGTTTTCGTGGTTGTCTTTGCCGATGAGCTCGTCGAGCGACGAATCGCCCAGCTCGGCTTCGATTTCCTGCACCTTCTTGGCGGAATTGCCGCGGCCGTCGCCGTCGAAGGCGATAACCTGGCGCGTGCGGCGATCGAACACGCCGCGGAAGTTATGACCGCAGCCGATGGGCCAGTTCATGGGATAGGTGCCGATACCCAGTACCGTTTCGATTTCTTCCATCAAGTCGAAAGGATCGCGCGCCTCGCGGTCGAGCTTGTTCACGAAGGTGAAGATGGGAATGTGGCGCAGCGTGCAGACCTTGAAGAGCTTCTTGGTTTGGGCCTCTACGCCCTTGGCGGCATCGATAACCATAACGGCGGCGTCGGCTGCCATCAAGGTACGGTACGTGTCTTCGGAAAAGTCCTGGTGGCCAGGGGTGTCAAGGATGTTTACGCAGCAACCGTCGTAGTTGAACTGCAGTACCGAAGAGGTGACGGAAATACCGCGTTCCTTTTCGATGTCCATCCAGTCGGAAACGGCATGCTTCGAGCTGCTTTTGCCCTTAACCGAGCCAGCGGTTTGGATGCTGCCGGTATACAACAGCAGCTTTTCGGTGAGCGTTGTTTTGCCCGCGTCAGGGTGCGAGATAATGGCAAAGGTGCGCCTTGAGGCGATTTCTTCTTGCAAGCTTGACATGTGGTTCCTTCTGATTGTGCATTGGTGGCCCAAAAGCGGGCATAGATAGTGCAGCCACTAGCCTAAAGCAAGACCAGCGCCCGCAACAGGGGTTAGCGCTGTTTTATACACGCTTTACGGATTCGAGGCCGGTTGATTGGCCTGCCAACTTTCTTTGCATCGTTGAAGCTGCCGGGGTACGGGTGTCGTATTTGGTATAGTTCCTTCGATCTAGGGTGTTGTTCAGGTGCTTTTGCAGAAAGGGAAAGCCATGGAATTTGTCGTTGTCCCCCAGGAAAGACGTTCCCCTAAGCTGATCGAGCAGTTGGTTGGTGTGTGGGAACGCTCGGTCCGCGCCACGCACCTGTTTCTTACCGAAGAAGACATTCTGCGTATCAAGGAGTATGTGCCACAGGCAATGGCAGCCGTGGATACCCTTATGGTTGCCGAAGATGACGGTGCGTCTGTTGCCTTCATGGGTGTGCATGAAGGAGTGTTGGAAATGCTGTTCATCGACCCCGCGTTCCGGGGCAGGGGCTTGGGAAAGCGCCTGCTTTCCGTTGGCGTGCGCAAATACGATGCGCGCGAGCTTTCCGTGAACGAGCAGAACCCGCAAGCAGTGGGCTTCTACGAACATCTGGGCTATGAGGTGTTCAAACGCACCGAATGCGACGAGCAGGGCGATCCGTTTCCTTTGCTGTATATGCGTCTGCCAGAAGATGTGCCTGCGTTTTAGGTGTTCCCTGATGCCACGGGTTCTGTGGTGCAATGCTTTGGGCGCATGCCTGCTTTGCTACAATGGGCGCCATGATACGTCGCAATAACATTACGTTTCCTATCCTTCTTGGCATGTGATCGGGCGCCTTTTACGCAGTTCGGTTAGATGAAAAGGAGGATTTTATGTCGTGGGTGTATTTGTTCATCGCCGGTTTGGGCGAGTGTTTTTGGGCAGCAATGATGAAGCTGTCCGACGGGTTTTCGAACCTCGGGTATTCGATTGCCACCGTTGCCGGTATGGTTGCCAGCTTCGCATTCTTGATCTTGGCAACGAAGCACTTGCCTTTGAGCCTTGCGTATCCCATTTGGACGGGTATTGGCGCTGTGGGTGCGGTGCTCATTGGCGTGCTGGTATTCAAGGACTCGCTTTCGCCGGCAACGGGCTTTTTCGTATGTTTGCTCATCATTGGAATAGTGGGCATTAAGCTTACCTCGGGTCAGGTTTAGACAGCCGTGCGGGGCAGGGCATTAACGTTGCCGTTCCCCACAGGATTAACGCGGGAGGTTTCTGCTTTGAACGGGAAAATCAGCCAACGTGAACAGTTTCAACATGCGCTTAAGGCGAAAAGCAGCAGGGTTCATTCAGCGAAGCTTTCGTACAACGCGGAGGGCAGAGGCCCCAATAAGGCAGCGGGAAGCAAGGGCGGCATTCGCCGCCAGGGCTCGAAACGTTAGCAGCAGAACATAGTTCCCCAGAATGCCAAGAAGGGCGTTTCATCTCTCGACATGAGGATGAACGCCCTTCTTTGGTCTACGGCGGAAATTCAGGCGCGAAGGTTTTCCAAAGCCCAGCATATGCCCTTTGCCATGCGCAGGTCCGGTTCTTTGAAATGGTTGCCGGGGTTCTTTTCGAAGTAAGTGGGAATCCCTTTGGCTTCAAGGCTTTCGATAACGCTTTGCGTTCCGCTGGCTACGTTGCGAAGAAGGCGACTGGGGGTTTTCGCTTCCTTGGTTCCCAGGGAAAAGTAGGCACCTTTCAAAGGGCTGAGCAAAGGGCTTTTGGCAGCGAATTCGGCAAAGCCGGGGTACCACAGTGAACCTGAGGCGCTTATGCAGGCATCAAACATATCGGTTTTGAAGGGCGCCCAGGTAGCGAACAATCCAGCAAGGGAATAGCCGGCTATGTATCGATGGGAAGGCCTTGCTCCGAGGTGGTTTTCCGTTTCCTGCACGGTTTGCTCGAGCGAGGCAAGCCGTTGCTCTGCTTGGCCGGCGAAGGGCTTGTCTTCGGCGAACATGCCCTCGCAGGGCCAGGGCGTTAGAGCATTGTTCCAGTTCTTGACTTCAACCGATACAAGGGTGAAGTTTTGGGCGCCTAGAGCTGTGCATTGCTGCCAAACATCCTGCCCGTTTCCTTGAACCGTTTGCAAATACACTATAGTGTCATTATCTACTATCGTATTATTGCTTCTGTACAAGGTAATAATTTCACCTGATAGATTGAGCGTTTGCATTATTGACCCTACCGTGTCTTACTTATTTGACCAATAAAAAAGCGGCGTTGGAACCTTTCGACGCCGCTTTGCTTGCAAGTTGGTTAAACCAACTTGCCCTTGCCGTGATCGGCCATGTGCTGAATAAGCTGGGCAACCCATCCATGAAAATCTTTCTTGCGGGAAACCAGTTTGCCATCTACCAGTTCCTGATAGCTTACCTTTACCTTTTCATAGCGGGTGCTTACCGTAGGCTCTTCGTGGGTAAAGCAGCTTTCCGTTTCCTTCTTGGGAACCAAGCCGATCAAAATGGTGGGGTTGTACATCACGTGGGGCTTGTCGTTTTCGTCGAGATAGGCAAACAGGTTCTTTGTCACGCCGATCTGGTTAGCATGCACACATGCTGCGCCTTCAAGCGAAGCCAGGGTATCAAGCAGGTCTTGCGCTACGGCTGCGTCTTCGGCAGTAGCCTTTTCGCACGGCGTGCTCAGCAGCGCTTCATCATGGGTGAATTCTTTGATGCTCATCTATCCATCCTTTTTTGCGGGGGCATTTTCTGATTCTGCGTAAACCATTCGTATTCTACCGCACGTATGCCCAGGGCACTTTCTCAGAACCTGCGCGCAGCCAGGTCGAGCGTGAAGGGAGCGCTTATACGCTGAGCTTTGCGCACGTGGAAAGCAGACTTTGCATATCGAGTGGCTTCACCAAGTAGGCGTTCATGCCAGCCTTCTTGCAGCTTTGCTTGTCATCCTCGAGTGCTTTTGCCGTCATGGCTATGATAGGGGTGCTCTGTGCATCGCTGCGTTTCAACGCTCTAATTGTCTTTGTCGCCTCAACGCCGTCCATGACAGGCATCATCAGGTCCATCAAAACAAGGGAATAGGTGCCTTCGGGGGATGCCTGGAAAATATCGACGGCTTCGCGTCCGTTCCAAGCCTTTTCGACCAGGGCACCGGCAGAGGCAAGGTAGAACTCGGCGATTTCCATGTTGATGTCGTTGTCCTCTACCACCAGGATGCGCTTGCCGCTTAGCGATACTTCTTCCGGCGTCTTGTCCTCACATTGCTTCTCTGCCGAAGCGTCCACCTTGAAAGGCAAACGGTAGACGAAGGTGGTGCCGTGTCCTTTCGCGCTTTTCACCTCAATGGTGCCGCCCATCTTGTCGATAAGCGCTTTGACGATGGACATACCAAGGCCCGTTCCCCTGTAATGGGTGCGGGCATCGAACTGTTCCTGGGTGAAGGGTTTGTACAACTGTCGCTCGATGAATTCCTGGCTCATGCCGATGCCGGTATCGGTGATCTTGAACTCATAGAGCGCCGTTTCGCCGTCGAAGGAGATTTCGGTGGCGTAGGTGTCTATCTCTCCGTTTTTCCTGTTGTATTTCACCGCGTTGCTGAAAAGGTTCAGCATGATTTGCCGCACGCGCAGGGGGCTGCCGATAAGGTGGGTGTGCACCATATCGCAGCGGTGGCTTCGGTGGATGAGCCCTGATTCGGCAATCTGAGCGTCGATAAGCGCCCGCACGTCTGCCATGAGCTTTTCGATGTCGAAGCGTTCTTCTTCAAGGTCGTACTCGCCGGAATCAAGTTTGCTCATGTCGAGCACGTCGTTTACCAAGTCAAGAAGATGGTTGGCCGAAACCTGGATCTTGTTCAGACACTCCGCTGTTTTCGCGGGGTCGTTGTTGCTTTGGTGAATGATTTCCAGCATGCCCATGATGCCGTTGATGGGGGTGCGGAAGTCATGGCTCATGCGGTTCATGAACTCGGTTTTCTGCTTGCTTTCGGCGTCGGCGGCAACCAGCGCTTCCTCGAGTTGCTGCATTTCCTTTTGCTCTTGCTCGTGGAAGGCAGAGGTGTCTTTGAAAAGGATGATGCCGCGCACCACGGGCATTTCCGTTTGCGTTGCTTCATCGAAGGCGGTGTCGTGCGACATAAGGACGATCTTCTGCAGCCAGATGGGGTTGCCGTCTACGCCGTATTCCTGGTACTCGATGGTGAGCTGGCTCGTGCCCGACTCGAAGCGCTTCAAGAGCTTTTCGGAGGTGTCGATAAGGCGATAGCTCTGCAGTGTTTCCTTCGTGACGTATTCGGTACGGGCCCGGCAGTACCCGCTGTAGGAACAGGGCAAGTCCATGCCGATATCGTGGCGATTGCTGGTTGCTTGAGAGAAGGCTTTTTCCAGTGTGTCGTGGGTAAGATCGACCGAATAGGCGGTTTGGGCGGAGTCGAGCAAAGCATCGACGTAGTCGCCGTTGTCCATGATGGACTGCTTCATCTGATCGTAGTAGCGCGAAAGGCGTTCCTTTTCGCTGAGGTTGTCTTCGAAGAACGGCTCGAAGCCCAAAGCGAAATGGTGCAGGGCGCCCTGTGCCGAATCGATCCGCAGCAGAGTAAGGCGGCCTTTCCTGTCGTTGCCGTTGTCGTAGCGGATTTCAAGGGCGCTGCCGTCTTCGGCTAGGCTGTACGCAACGTTATCCAAGGCCAGCTGCCTTCTTTGGCCGAGCTGGGCATCGGGGGCGAACACCGTGCGGGCAATTTCCTCGACGGCGCCCGAGTAGTTGCCTTCTTTGGCCAAGAATGCACGGGAAGAAGAAAGCAGTGTGCGGTATTGGTCCAGCAAAGCGTTGCAGTAGAGGCAGTCGGAAAAACGATAACCGCGCTTTTCCACATACGCCAAAACACGCCGGTCGGTTTGGCGGCGGCTTGCCTCTTCGGCGAGCTTTGCACGGTTCTTGTCCAAGTACATGTTCTTGTCGGCCTGTCGGAACAAGTCACGCATGGTGCACTCGTCGAAGTTGGAGGAAAGGGCGTAACCGGCTGCGTAGCTGATGGGCATTTCAGGATGCTCGCTCGAGTACTCGGCCGTGTGTGAGCGTATTTCGTCAAGGCACGATTCCACGGCTTCTTGCGTGGCGTTCTGCATGATGGCAATGAACTCGTCGCCGCCCTGACGCCCTACGAAACACGATTCGCTTGCGGACTTCTGAAGCTGTAGCGCAAACGAGCGAATGTATTCGTCTCCCTTTTCGTGGCCAAGGTTGTTGTTGATGGTGCGCAGGTTGTTCAAGTCAAACATGCACAGGGCAACGGGTGCATCGTGGGAAATGGGAGCGGGGTTGCCCAGAAGTTCCTCGCATTTGTTTTTGTTGGGAAGCCCTGTTGCCTCGTCTAGGTATACCTTCTTCTGCAGAGCGCGGTTCAGTGCTGCAAAACGCAGGGCACGTGCCAACTCGAACGCCATAAGGGCGATAAGGGCAACGATGTCTGCGATAACAACGCTTTCAAGATGGTTGAGGGCCGTTGCCTTTTCCTGGGAGTAGTTTTCCGCAAGCTTGGTTGCCTCGTCGCAGATGCCGAAGAACGTTTCGCTCATGGCGATGATGTTGGTGCTCTCGTAGCCGGTTTGGCGCACTTTCGCGATTTCGGCGGTGAGCGTTGTGTAGTAGTCGTTCAGCTCTTCCATCTTGCTTTGGAAGGCGCTGTCGTCAAGGCGCACCAGGTCCAGCTCATCACTGCCGTAGCGCAAGCCGTTGATGTAGGAATCCACCGCATCGATAAGGCGGTCTTGTTGCTGTTGCGCGTCTTCAAGCTTGACGATGCGTTGCGTGGTGCCGCGTACCAGGCCAGCGTAGTTCACCACACGTGCGGTACCCTGGATGTCTGCCACCAGCGACATGATGTCGAAGAACAGGAAGATCAGGAAAACGGTTAGGACCGTCATAAGGACGCGCACAATGCGGTTTGACTTTTTCGGCGGAGTTTTGTCCATCACCAAGAATTCTGCAGGTTTTGTCCCTGCTCTAAAATTTTTCTTAAATATCGCTATTCTAACATTTCGGCTTACGAGCATGGGTAGGATGGGCTGCAACGGCATCGCCGACAGCGGTTTGCTTGTTGCCGGCTTTTATGGTTTGCTGCAGCCTGCTCGTATTGGCTGCTTTGATACAATCAGTTGCAGAAAATACACACAGTGGGGAGGAAGATGATGCAATCCACGAAAGCACACCGTTCCTCATTGCGTTGGGCTGCTCACCTGGTATTTTTCTTCCTGGTTGTCAGTCTTGTGCTGATGGGCGTTCCGCGGTTTGCCCATGCTGACGATCCGAGTGCTGACTCGAACACGAAAACCGTACGCGTTGGGTGGCTTCTGAACAACCAGGGCTTCCAAAGCGGTGTTCCTGGCGAGTACCTTTCCGGCTGGGGATATGAGTACCTTCAAACGCTTTCCTATTACACCCCGGGTTGGAAATACGAATATGTGACCGGTACCTTTTCCGAGCTGATGGACAAGCTCGAAGCAGGCGAGATCGACCTGATGCCCAACATCTCGTACACCGATGAACGTGCCCAGACGATGCTGTTTTCCTCCAACCCTGAAGGAACGGAGAAGTACTACATCTACGCCAAGCCCTCGAACGATGCTCTGTCGCAGGGCGACCCGAGTGCTCTGAACGGCATGACCATTGGCTGCAACAGCGGCGTTATGCAAACCGAAGCAGGCATGAAATGGTTGCAGGACGAAGGAATCAACTGCAACTACAAGTTCTACGCAACGGGCGACGAACTGTTCAATGCGCTTTCTTCCGATGCGGTCGATGCCATCATCATGAACGACACGCTTTCCTCGGAAGATGCTATGGCCATGTTCTACGTGGGCGAAAGCAACTACTACTTTGTAACCCCGAAGTCGCGCCCTGATTTGATGAACGACGTCAATGCGGCCATGACAATGCTACGTAGCTCGAACCCGCGCTACAATGACGAGGTGAAAACGCGCTATGCCGTAAGCGATGGCGGCGCCTCTTCCCTTACCAGTGCCGAACAGCAGTGGGTCGACTCCCACGGTGGCACGCTTACCTTGGGCTATTTGGACCATAAGCTGCCCTATTCGAACAAGGACAGCAACGGGGAGCTAACCGGTTCACTTGCCGCTTTGACCGAATCGCTGCAGAGTAAGTTCGGCATTGCCGTGCGCACGAGGGCCTATTCGACAACCGACGAGCTCGAGTCGGCGCTTGCCCAGGGCGATGTTGATGTGATAGCGCCGGTATACCGCGATTTTTGGATTGCCGAGCAGAAGGGCGTTATCCAGTCCTCGTCCTTTTCCACTACCTCACTAGAAGCCGTGTTCGCAGGCGGCAGCTTCGATAACGCTCCTGAAAGCATAGCCACCTATCCGGGAGCCCTGTTCAATTACTCTGCGGTTCAGACGCTCTATCCTTCGGCTCGCATCGTTGAGTACGATAGCGCAGGGGCGTGCATCGACGCTGTTCGGAAGAACGAGGTGTCCTGCACCATCATTCCCGCAACGGGCCTTGATACCTTGCGCGACACCAACGACTTCACCGGATTGAAGACGGCAGAACTCGCACAGGGCATGGACCTTGCCTGTTGGATGAGGAAGGGCGACGCCGAGCTTTTGAGCATCGTTGACAAGGGCATTGTCAACGCCAAGGACAAGATCGACGACGGTGCTTACTACCATTACTCGTATTCCTCGAGCGAAGATTCGGGGCTGGTGGGCTTCTTCAAGCAGCATCAATCCGCCATCATCGCTTCTTCTATCGCCTTGCTGGTTATCGTTGTTGCTGTGTTGGCATGGGCGCTGATCCGTGCGCGCAATTCCCAGCGCGAGGCAATGGCAGCCAGCGCTGCGAAGACCGCGTTCCTTTCCCGCATGAGCCATTACATCCGCACGCCCCTGAACGGCATTGTGGGGCTGATAGAGGTAAACGACCTGCATCCCGACGACGTTGAGCTTGCGAAAGCGAACCGTGCCAAGGCGAAGGTTGCGGCCGACCATCTTCTGACGCTCTTGAACGACATTCTTGAAATGAGCAAGATCGAGGATCGCGACATCGTCCTTGAGCACAAGCCCTTCAACTTGATGGAGCTGACCAATGATGTGTTCGTTCTGGCCGATATCCGGGCTTCCGAGCGTGGCATTACCATCGAAACCGACAAAGGGTGCAACATCAAGTATCCCGATGTGTACGGAAGCCCCGTGCATGTGCGCCGTGTGCTGTTGAACTTGGTTGACAACTGCGTGAAGTACAACAGGCAAGGCGGCAAGGTAACATGCTCTTCTGAGATGTTGAACGTGCAGGGCGAAACCGTTACTTACCGATTCGTGATTTCCGATACCGGCATCGGCATGGCGCCGGAGTTCCTTGACCATATCTTTGAACCGTTTGCCCAGGAAAACGATGATGCGCGCAGCACCTACCAGGGTACCGGCATGGGCATGCCCATTGTGAAGGCTTTGGTGGAGCGCATGAAGGGCACGATTTCGGTGCAGAGCGAGCAGGGCAAGGGCTCGACGTTCACCATCATCCTGCCCTTCGAGATCGATCTTGAGCCCGATGAGCATCGCAAGGCGCTCGAAAAGCCCGCTGACTGCTCTATCAAGGGCATGCGCATCATGCTGGTTGAGGACAATGCGCTAAACACCGAGGTTGCCAAAGCGCTGCTGGAAAGCGAAGGTGCTCTGGTTGCCTGCGTTGAAAACGGCAAACAGGCGGTTGATCTGTTCACTTCTAAGCCGGCAGGCACGTTCGATGCCATTTTGATGGACATCATGATGCCCGTGATGGACGGCTACAAGGCGGCGCGCGCCATCAGGCTTTCCAATAAGCGTGATGCAACCACGGTCCCCATCATCGCCATGACGGCGAACGCCTTCGCAGAGGACGCCAAAGCTGCCCTCGATGCCGGCATGAACGACCACGTTGCCAAGCCTATCGACCTCGATGCGCTGAAAGCTTCCCTGGCGAAGTGCTGCCACGGCTAATGCTGCGACGCAGCGTTGCTTTTCCGAGGGAGGAACTGCAGCTGCGAAATGCATACGCCGATAAGGATGATAGCAACGCCCAGCCATTCAACGGGCCCGATAGGCGAGCCCAACACCATCATGGCAACGAACAGACCGGCAGGCAGTTCGGAAGAGGCAAGCACCGAGGAAAGGCCGGCGGGCAGATGCGGCGTGCCGATGCTGAACAGCAGCACGGGCAGGAAGAAGCCGCAGGCACCGGCAACAAGCCCCAAGGGGGCGATGCCTTCCAGCAGCACGCCCGACACGATGAAGTCGGGGCAGATGAAATGCGACATGACCACGGCTCCGCCGCAGATGAGGAAGCCTCGCTGCGCTTGGGAACACTTCGGCTGGATGCGGCCGGAAAGCGCCAAAAACGATGCGCAGCTCACAGCTGCAACAAGTCCTGCGGCAATGCCCCAGGGGTCGCAATTCGCCAGGTCGGTTGCGTACAGGCCGCTGGCAAACACCGTGCCAAATACGATGACCAGCGCGGATACCACCTGGCTGGGTGCCGGCGCCTTGCGGGTCATGATCACTTGGATAACGGTGCCGATCCAGGTGAACTGGAACAGCAGGGTAAGGGCGAGCGCTACGGGTAGCACGCTCATGGCGTAGGTGTAGAAGATGGAGGTAAGGCAGGTTACTGCGCCGATGCCGATGAGCTTCCACGCGTTTGCCGCACCAATCTTCGTCCATCGTTTTCCGCGCAGGTATTCTGCGGCAAGCAGAACGGCGAACAGAGCAAAGGCAGCCCACATCTGCGCGGCGGCGATCTGAGCAGAGGTGAAGCCCCAAGCGTAAGAGAGCTTGTAGCACGTGGCGTTGAAGCCGTAGCAGGCACCACCGAAGAACACCAGGATCACGGCTTTGGTGCGGGCGCCGGCGTCGCGTGCGGCGGTGTTGAAGGGTTTATGGGAATGGCTCGGCATAGGATTCTCCTTCGCAGCAATCGGTTGGCTTTGCGCGCGTAGCGCATAAAGCTTTGCGGTTGCGTGGCGAAAAGGAGGCAAACGCGCCTGGAAAAGTCCACGCGGTGGTTTATCAGGATGCCTATTCTAGCAAAAATGGGATAACGAGTAAGAGTGAACTGCTGATGGGCGTTCTATGGCCCGAAGGGTGGTCGGAGGTGTAAACCCTGAAACGTTTTGCCTGATTATGGTACGATTTTCATTAATCATTCAAAGGAGACGCCATGGGCAACGAGCTTACCTACCAAGCAAAGCAGATTCAGCAGATTATCGAATCTGCCTCTCACTTTTTCGATGTTGTCCGTTTGGTCGATCCGATAAACATGGTGGTATACACCATCGAAGATGGCGAGCTTTGCGCCGCAAAAGACTCGTGCTATCACGTATGGAACAAACAGGACCGATGTGAGAACTGTATTTCGGCGCGTTGCTTTGCCGACCAGCACCGTTACTCGAAGTTTGAGTTCATCGACCACGATATCTACCACGTGGTAGCCCAATGCGTGAACGTTGACGGGCGGAAATACGTGTTGGAAGTGGTAACTGCCTCGAACGACGATGTGCTGCTTTCCGCCTTCGGCGACAACGATTTCGTGGACCAGATCACCCGATTCAACCATCAGGTGTACACCGATGATTTGACGGGGCTTTCCAATCGCCGCTATTTGAACGACCGCCTGAACATCATGGTTAACCGAGCAGTAAGCGATCACGCTTCGCTTGCGGTGGTGATGATGGATATCGACGATTTCAAACACGTGAACGATACGTACGGCCATGTGGCAGGTGATAAGGCCATCAGGCATGCCGCAGATGCCTTCGAGGAGGCGCTGTGCTTCGATCGGGAAGATATTGCCGTGCGCTACGGTGGCGATGAGTTCGTAGCCGCCGCTTCGGGCAAGAGCCTTGTAGAGCTCCAAGAGTGCTTGGAGCGTCTTCTGACGCTTGCCGCGGCGAATGAGACGGGCTTCACGGTAAGCGTTGGCGCCTATTTTCAGGAAACGGCGCAGCGCCAAAGCGTCGAAGAGCTTATCCGCAAGTCGGATGAGGCGATGTATCGCGCCAAGGCCTCGGGCAAGAATCAATTTTTAGTGAAGGCCGAATAGGGCAGTTTGCAAGCTGGGCGCTAAAGCTTTTGGGGCTGAAAGCAGTCTGCAGTTCAAAAAGAAAGGGAGGCAAAGCGGCTTTACGCTTTGCCTCCCTTTTGCGTGTGCAACTGCTTACAGCTCGATACGACCGAACTTGGCAAGCAGCTCGCTTGCTGCGGTGCATGAGGGGCAATTGCAGTACTTTGCTCCCTGTGCCTTGCGCTCCTTCTGCTCGGCGAGCATCTTGGCGGCAGCCTCTTCGCCCATCATCTGCTTTGCGGGGCCTTCGGCGAAGGCGATAACGCCGTCGATGGTGGTGGGGCGGCCTTCCAGGATGTCGAGCAGCTGCTTGGTTGCCCCTTCAACGGCGGCATCGCTGTTGTCGGCGAGCACGGCGGCCTTCCATGCCAATGCAGCGTCTTTGGTAACCTGCGTGCTGGCCTGCGATTCTGCCAGGACATCAACGCGCTTTGCTACGTAATCGAACAGTTCCTTTTCCATAGTTGCCTCCTTGGTGGCGCCTTTTGCTACCTAGCATGATAGGGGCAGCGTGGGGCAATGGCGAGTACTTACCTTTTAGTAAGCGAATCCCTGCAGCAAGGCATCTGGCACGTTGCCGTGTTCGTATGCTTTCGCGTGCGGTTATGCTTCGAGCGTTTTCACCACTTTGGCGGGCACGCCGGCAACAACGCAGTTGTCGGGCACGTCCTTCGTAACCACTGCGCCGCCGGCAACGATGACGTTGTTGCCAATGGTCACGCCGTCGACGATGGTGCAGTTGCCGCCGATCCATACATCGTTTCCGATGGTGATGGGCCTGCTTATGGCAAGGCGCTCGCGCCTTCCTGCCGGGTCGAACGGATGACCGGTGGTGGAAATCAGCGTTCCGGGGCCAACCATGCAGTAGTCGCCGAAGGTGACCGGTGCCCCGTCGAGGATGGTCACGTTGAAGTTGGCGGTGAAGCGCTTGCCCACCTTGATGTTCTTGCCGTTGTCGCAGTGGAACCCTGGTTGGATGTCCAGTTCGGGGCCTGCTTCCCCTAAAAGCTCACGGGCTGCTGCCTCGCGTGCTGCTGCGTCAAGCGGATCGACCGAATTGAGCTTTGCGCAGCGCGCCGAAGCGGTGTCCTTCATCTTCACGAGCTCCGGATCGTCGTAGCGGTAGGGAAGCCCAGCCTTGAAGTTTTCCATTTCCGTCATGGCGTGTCCTAGCGGTAGCTGCGCTCAAGGATGCCCAGCACGTCTTCGTCGGAGAGCTTTACCGGGTCGGCGTCGTTGTCGCCACCCCATACCTTGTGGTACAGGTCCACAATCTCGGGCAGCTCTTCGCGGGTGATGCCGTTGTCGCTCATCTTCAGGTCGCTGCAGTTCACGCTTGCGATAAGAGAATCGAGCGCGTCGATGAAGTCGGCACCCGTTGTTGCGTCGGCTTTGCCCATGGCTTTCGCCATCTTCACCATC
The DNA here is from genome assembly GCA_958431815.1 of uncultured Eggerthella sp. Lineage (GTDB taxonomy): Bacteria > Actinomycetota > Coriobacteriia > Coriobacteriales > Eggerthellaceae > Anaerotardibacter. Next base: position 59,706 of record CAUASB010000007.1, read on the forward strand.
TGCTCTTCGCAGGCCTTGCGCTCGGCGAAGAAGTTGAAGTACTCGTGGCTGGTCATGGTAAGGCCCGCACCGTGAACCAGCTCAGGGTGCTTGCTGCCCATGGCGTGCTCAAGCGTGTGCTCGGAAGTGCACAGCATGTAGTAGCCGGCAAGGGTGTTTGCGATGGCCATGTTGTTGCGCGCTTCCTTGTCTGATCCGTCCTTTACGGCGCGCGGCAGGTACTTGGCAATGAGCTCGATGGCCTTCAGGGCGAACATTTCGCCTACCACGTGCTCGTTCACGTTGATCACCGATTCGGCGGCGTGGAAGAAGGCGTCCATGCCCTGGTAGGCGGTGAAGTTCGCGGGAACGCTCATCATCAGGTCGGAATCGACAACGGCAAGGGTGGGGAACATCGATGCGTAACCGGTTTTTTCGCCGGTTTCGTCGTTGGTGATTACCGACCACATGTCAACTTCGGAACCGGTGCCGGCGGAAGTGGTTACCACCACCAGCGGCAGCGGTGCGTTTTCGGGCTGCTTCTGGCCGCCGGTGAAACTGGGGCTGTAGTCCCAGCAGGCGCCCTCGTTGGCAGCTACCAGTGCAATGGCCTTCGCAGCGTCCATGGTGGAGCCGCCGCCTACGGCAACGATGAAGTCGCAGTTGTTCTGGTTGGCTATTTCGGCGGCTTCATCGACCGAGGTGTTGGTGGGGTTTGGCCGCAGGCCCTCGTACAGCACGTGCTGGATGCCTGCCTTGTCGAGCTGCGCTTCAACGGCAGCAAGCTGGCCGTGGCGCTTCATCGAGCCGCCGGCGCTGATGGCGATGAGTGCTTTTTTGCCGGGGAGGGCCTCGCTATGCAGCGTGCTCAAAGAGCCGGCGCCGAACAGCACGCGCGTGGGCATGTCGTATACGAATTGATCGATCATGGTTTCTCCTCTGGTTGCTTTGTTTGCCTTGTGTGCTGATTCGATTGTGCGGTGACGTCAGCGTTCGAACAATGCGCGAATATAATGATTTATAGGGTAAATTCTCATAACCTACCGGAAGGAAAACCATGGATCGTACGGTTGTCGCCCACGCTATAGACAAGCTTGCCGAGCGTTTTCCCCGCTACGACTGGGAGTACCGCAAAACGCCTGGCGGCGAAGGCGATGAGGTGGGGTTCGACTGGCATGGTCCCGCCGACGAAGACGTTATGGTGATGGCGTATCGCGGAAAATCGCTGGGCGAGCAGTTTCATCGGCAGGGCTTTTTCTTCTTCAACTATGCCTATGAGGGGGATTACCTGGCACTGAGCCATAGCCGCTACAACCGCATCACTGTTTCTGAAGGGCAGATGTACGTGGGGCAGCCGTTCAGCGGGTATGCCTTGCTGGGCAACGAAAGCGAAGAAGTGACGGTTGTCGGCGTGCTGGTGAAGGTCGAGACGTTTTACCGTGATTTCCTTCCACTGCTTTCGCGTGATTCGCAGCTTATGGAGTTCTTCCTGGGGCCGCGCAACAACCTATACAGCGAGCAGTTCAAGCAGGTTTCCATTCCCCGCTCATCGGGCATTCGTGATGTGTTGGAGCTGATGGCTGTCGAATATGCCCAGAACAGGAAGGGGTCGCAGGAAATCGTGGAATCGCTTGCGCTTGCCCTTACCATGGCGGTGGGGCGCGAATGGCGTGAGAGCAATTCCCCCGAGCGGGGTACTTCGGCGTCCCAAGCGGTTATCGACGCCATTGCTTCCGATTTGCAGGGGGGGTAAGGCTTTCCTCGGTTGCGCGCACGCTGGGTTACCACCCGAACTATTTGAGCGCCCTGGTAAGGAAGGAAACGGGGAAAACCTTTTCCGAACTGGTGCAAGAACAGCGTATGCAGCGCGCTGAAATGCTTATTGAAAGAACAACGCTTTCCATTGAAGACGTTGCGCAGCTTTCAGGGTATTCAAGCACCAGCAACTTCTACAAAGTGTATTCGGGCTATTTCGGGCATTCACCGCGCCGTGGTGCGGGGGCATGAGCCGGTTCCTGCTTCGCTTCCGTCTTGCAAAGAGTTGGGTTCGTCTTGCAACGTGAAGGTAACGTGGCGGGTTTGCCATGCTTAGCATTCCAGGATTTCGTTTAGTTTGCGTACTTGTTAATACGCTTAAAACATTTTTGGCGCCCAAGCAGCGTAAAATACCAGTTTGTGAGAGATTTGCCAGGCAAGTAGGTGGCCTGGCTCGATTAGAAAGGACGCCGTATGATCCGCATCGGTATCTTGGGCTATGGCAACCTTGGCAAGGGTGTTGAGCTTGCCGTTCGTCAAAACGATGACATGGAACTGGTTGCTGTGTACACGCGCCGTGACCCTGAAAGCGTAACGATTGCAACTGAGGGCGTGCCGGTACGTTCGGTTGCTCAGCTTGAAACCGGTGAAGAGGACATCGACGTTCTGGTTCTGTGCGGCGGCAGCGCAACCGACCTGCCCGAGCAGACCCCGAAGTACGCAGCGCTGTACAACGTGGTTGATTCCTTTGACACGCATGCCAAGATCCCCGAGCACTTTGCCGCTGTTGATGCTGCTGCGAAGGCTGCGGGCAAGACTGCCCTTATTTCCTGCGGTTGGGATCCGGGCCTGTTCTCTTTGAACCGCCTGTACGCCAACTGCATCCTGCCCGAAGGCGCCGGCTACACGTTCTGGGGTCGTGGCGTTTCCCAGGGCCACTCCGACGCGCTGCGCCGCATTCCCGGCGTTGCCGATGCGCGCCAGTACACCATTCCGGTGCCCGAGGCGCTTGAAGCGGTTCGCTCTGGATCGAACCCTGAGCTTACCACGCGCGAAAAGCATACGCGTGAGTGCTGGGTTGTTCTGGAGGAAGGCGCCGATCCTGCCGAGGTAACCAAGCAGATCGTGGAAATGCCCAACTACTTCGACGAGTACGATGTAACCGTGAACTTCATCAGCCAGGAAGAGCTCGACCGTGACCATGCGGGCCTGCCCCATGGCGGTTTCGTGATCCGCACGGGCCAGACCGCAGGCGGCAAGAACTGCAAGATCGAGTACTCGCTTGATCTTGACTCTAACCCCGAGTTCACTGCCTGCGTGCTTGCCTGCTATGCTCGCGCTATCGCTCGCCTTGCTGGCGAGGGCAGCCACGGCTGCAAGACGGTATTCGACATTGCGCCGGCATACCTTTCTGCAGCATCCGGCGAAGAGCTGCGCGCTCATATGCTGTAAGCTGCGTTTTACTTAGTGGAACGGGTGGCGCCCTTAGCGGGTGCCACCCGTTTTTTTGTTGTGCGGCAGATGCTCGATGCTGTTGATATCGTTTCGGGTCAACGTACAGAATGCAGAAGGCTAGGCACGTTGTTCAGGGTGCCTAGCCTTCTGCTGTTGTGCAGTACTGCGTTGCAGCGCCATCACGCGTGCGCCGATGCGAGGTACTGTGCAGCGTGCGGCTATTCCTGCGGGCAAAGGGGACCGTAGTAGTAGCTTGCCGTTGCGCCGCCATCGCAGAGGAAGTCGGAACCGGTGATGAACGCGGCACGACTGCTCATTAAGAGTTCTGCCACGTTTGCCACTTCATCGGCGGTGCCGGGACGTCCTGCAGGGCACTTGGCGAACATGTTCTTATAGAAATCGCCACGGGGGCCGTTGAATTCGTCGATAGCTAACGGCGTGACGATGATGCCGGGGCTAATGGAGTTGATGCGCGCTCCACGCTGGCCCCACTTCACCGCTTCTGCCATAACGCGCTTTTCGTTGCAGCGCTTTGCCAGCTGGTAGGCGTGAAGCGTGTCGTTGATGTTTTCGGGCTGCAACAGGGGAAGGCTCAGCAGTTCTTCGGTAGGGGTACAGGCCAGCTGGGCATCTTCTTCGGCGGTAAGCTGCGCCATGCGCTTACCCGACTGGCTGGAAATGGTGACGCCCACGCCGCCTTCAGCGATAACCTTTCCAACTTCTTCTAGAAGCACAGCAGTGCCGTACAGGTCTACCTTCAAGATGGCTTCGATGGGTGCCTGGCTGGGCGAAACGCCGGCGGCATTCACCAGCATGGTAATGGGACCCTGCTTTTGCGCTACGGCGATCAGGCTCTTGATGGATTCGCGGCTCGACAGATCGCATTCGTGCGCTTCGGCATCGAAGCCGGCATTGGAAAGGATGGTGGTGATGGCCTGGGCGTTTTCGGGGCGTTTGTCGCCCACGATGATCTTTTTTCCACTACCCATGCGGCGGGCGATGGCCATGCCAATCTGGCCGGCACCAACCAAAAGCAGTACTTCTTTCATGGTTCCTCCTTTTTCGTTTCCTGTTTTAAGCGCAGTGTACGGTAAGCGACACTTATTAAAAATTCGATATACTTGCTAATAAAATAAGTATTGCTAATGAATTGTCGGAGTGCTTATTGGGACGGGAGGGGGAAACGATGGAACTGAAACAAATCGAGTACTTTTGCGCCGTTGCGCGCTTAGGCAGTTTCACTAAGGCGGCTGATGAGTGCTTTGTTTCCCAATCGGCGATATCCCAACAAATCAAGGCTTTGGAAGCCGATTTCGAGTGCGAGCTTGTTGCTCGACAGGGGCGTTCTTTCACGCTGACGCCTGCAGGGGAGTGTCTGGCGCGCCGTGGCAAGGAACTGCTGGATGCGGCTTATTCCCTGCGAGGCGAGGTGTCCGATATCGCCTTGGGACGTCCGAGTAGGCTGCGAGTGGGCTATTTGAACCGCTACGATGGGTGGGAACTTGCCGGGGCCGTTGGCACGTTTGTCCGCAAGCACCCCAGTGTAGAAGTGGAAATGCAGGCAGGGAGCCACGATGCCATCTACGAGCTGATGCTTGCTGGCAAGGTTGATATGGTGTTCAACGACAAGCGACGCCAGTTTTCCGATGCGTTTGTGAACAAGTTGCTTATGAGCTGTTTCGATTATGTTGAGGTCAGCGAGGCGAACGAGCTTTCATTGCACGATAGCCTTACCGCTCAGGACCTTTCTGGGCAAACGTGCATCATCGTTTGCCCGCGCAGCCAGTTTGAAACCGAGCAGGACTACTACCGCAACGTCTTGAACTTCGATTGTGCCTTCACCCAGGTGGAAACGCTGGAACAGGCGCGCTTTCTGGTGGCAGCCAACAGGGGAGTGCTCCCCTTGGAGGCGCGAAGCAGCACGTTGCCCAGCATGAGGGCGTTTTCGCGCATTCCGCTGGTGGGCCCCGATGCGTTTGGTCTTTCGAACGAGCAGGTGATTCACGAGTACTATGCGTTTTGGCCCAAGGACAAGCAGAACCCTTACTGCGCCGAGTTCGCGGAAATGCTGAAGGACATGTTCGAGGGGTAGGCCTGGCTGGAAAAGTGGCAGGGCGCCTTTGGCGCCGAGCAGAGTGCGCTTGGGTGTGCTAGCCGCTGCTGTGTTGCCGGTGCGGCATTCTTTACGCGATGCCGGTAACGGTTAGGGTGGTGCCGTCTACTGTGAAGGAAACGTCATGCCCGGCATACGCCAAGTGGTACACGCGATCGGGCTCGTGCTTGCTGCCCGCCCGGCGGGGGTCTTGCCGTAGCACTTCGATGAGCCCTTGAAGCTTTTCCGGCCGAACCAAGTTTTTCAATCCGTCGGGGAAAACGATTTCCAGCTCGTGCCAGGGCACTTCGTCGATGAAGCCGCCCTTGGCATCAGGATGGCAATCGGCGAAGGGGATGTAGGGCTTTATATCGTAGATGGGCGTCCCGTCGCGCAAATCGGCGCCAAGCACGTGGATAACGGGGCCGTTTTCGGTGTGCTCGATGCGGTCGAGTTTCACGCAGGTAAGGCCGACGGGGTTGGGCCGAAAGGGGCTGCGCGTTGCGAACACGCCCATGCGCTCGCTGCCGCCCAAGCGGGGCGGGCGTACAGTAGGGCTCCATTTCGCAGTGGTGCCGTGCTTTTCCGCGGTTGCTGCGTCGGTGGCAATGTCGGCTGCCGTGCCACCCGGCGTGCCGTTCTCGAATTCCCACAAAAGCCAGAGGTAGGTAAAGCCATCAAGCCCTTGAACTGCGGAATCAAGTGCAAATTCAGGCTCGAACACAATGCTGCCCTGCAAATGCGGGGCAAGGAAGCTGTTGCGGGGAATGCCGAATTTCTGAGGCAGGTCGGTGTGGATGTGCGCAATTGGTTTCATGTGCCCATTGTAGCGCAGGGCACATTAACGTCCGATAGCGGTTTCGCCCATCGTGCCCGGCAGGGCCCCGGCAAAAAGAATGCCCCGAGCCGTGTGCGGGCTCGGGGCATTGTGAGCAGGTAAGCGCGCTTGTGCTATTCCTTGCAGCTTTCGATGTAAGCCTTTGCGGCATCGGCGGCGCTTTTGTACTCGCCGTTGGCGTAGGCGGTGGCAACGGTGTACCAGTTCTGTTCCATAGCGTAGGTGACGCTGCCGTCGTTTACGTAGCCCTTATCCAGTGCTTCGGAGGAAAGAACGTTTTGGTAAATGTCGTCGTTTACCGGCTCAGTTGCAACGGAGGGCACGCCCTTCACGCTGGAAAGCGTGTTGATCTCGTCTTTCGTTGCCATGAAGCGAATGAACTCGGCTGCGTAGTCGCTGCAGTCGCTGGTCTTGCTCAGGGCGAAGCCGTACCACGGTTCACGGTAGGCGTACTGGCCGCACTCACCGGAGGGGACGTTGATGAAGGTGTACTCGAAGGGGTTGGCGCTGAAGGCGTCCGACTTCGATTCACGCTTCTTCATGCCGCTAACTTTTTCGGAGTTGCAGGCCCAGAACGGAACGTTGCCCTCGAAGAAGCTCATGATGGCCTTGTCGTAGTTGTCTTTGGGGTACGTTGCGTTGACGCTCTGGTCAAGGTAGCCATCCTGGGTAAGCTCGTTCACGAAATTGAATGCAGGCTCAAGCTCGCTCGAAGCACTGGTGTCGCCCGCCTTCAGCTTGCTTTGCAGGGCGCTGTCGGTGCCGATCTGCGTGAAGGCCATGCCTGCGCCAAGGTCGGCATATACCCTGCTGCTGGGTCCTTGGATGGGGGCGCTGTACCCCTTTTCCTTCAAGGCGGCCAAGGTGCTTAGGAACTCGTCTTTGGTGGTGGGCACCGAAAGGCCCTCTTTTTCCAACAAGGTCTTGTTTACCACCAGGCCGGTGATGCTCTGGCCCATGGGAATGCTCAGCTGCTTGCCGTCAACCTTCGAGCTGGCAAGCATGGTCTCGTCGATGGCGCTGGTGTCTATGCCCTGTTCGTTCAGGTCGGCACAGTGCTCGGCAATGCAGGTTTCCGACGGGGCCAGCGTTTCGGCAGAGGTCATGAAGATGTCGGTGCCGGTGTTTGCTTCCAGGTACTTTTCCTCGTCCTTCGAGCCTACCTGCTGGTAGTTCACCGTGACGTTGGGGTAGGTTTTGTTGAAGTCGGCAACAACCTGGTCAAGTGCTTCGAAGTTGCCGAAATAACCGACGATATCGAGCTGCGCCTGCGTCTTGGTGTCAAGCTTTGGGGTGAATCCCGATTTCTCGTTGCTGCCAGCGCAGCCTGCCAACGAAAAGGCAAGTGCGCCTGCGGTGATTGCGGTTACCGCAATGCGCCAGGGCTTTTTCATGATGTACTCCGATCCTTGTTGTTAAAGAGCGCTTTTCTTGATTTTGTATAGGTATTCCTGAAGCTTGGTCACATCGACCGGCTTGGCAATGTGCCCGTTCATCCCGCATTTCAGGCACGCCTGCACGTCTTCGGCGAAGGCATCTGCGGTCATGGCGACGATGGGGATGGCACCGTTTTGCTCAGCGGGAAGCGCGCGGATGTTTCGCGTTGCCTCAAGGCCGCCCATCTGCGGCATTTGGATGTCCATGAATATCGCGTCAAACGAACCTGGCTTGGCTTCACGTATCAGGTCGATGCATTCTATACCGTTGAAGGCGCGCTCGCTTTCCACACCCAGCTCGGCAAGTTGCGCATTGATAACCTCCCAGTTCAGGTCGTTGTCTTCTGCAACGAGGATTCTCATGCCCGCGAAATCGGCGCTGGCTTCCTCACCTTCCAGTGCAGGTTGGGCAGACGACGCGGCAATGGGCAGCTCTAGGCGCACGGTGAAGGTGGTGCCTACGCCTTCGGCGCTTTCGCATTCGATGGTGCCGTGCATAAGCTCCACCAGCTGCGAAACGATGGAAAGGCCAAGCCCGGTTCCGTGGATGCGGTTGACCTGCGTGCTTATTGCGCGGGAGAACGAATGGTACATCTCCTTTTGGAATTCTTCGCTCATGCCGATGCCGGTATCGGACACCGTAAACGTGACCAGGGTCGTGTTCTTGTTTGCGTCTGATGCGGGCTCTTCGAACAGGCTTACCGCTATGCTGCCGCCTGGCTTGGTGTACTTGACGGCGTTTGAGAGCAGGTTCAGGTAAATCTGGTTCAGGCGCATTTCGTCGGCGTGAACGTAGGGGTGGGGAAGTGGGCCGGTTTCGAAGGTGAGCGCCAGTTCCCTTTGGGTTGTTTGAGGACTGATGATTTCCTCGAGGTCGGCGGCAATCTGCTTAAGCGAGATATCGCTTGTTACCAAGGTGAACTGGCCGCTTTCGATCTTCGAGATGTCAAGCACATCGTTGATAAGGGTAAGAAGCTGCTTGCCTGCGCTTTGCGCCTTGTCAAGGCACTGCACAACATAGCCGGTGTCGTTTGCGTTCTTCTTCGCCAGCGAAGTCATGCCCAGCACAGCGTTCATGGGCGTGCGGATGTCATGCGACATGGCAGCGAGGAATCTTGTTTTTGCCTGGTTGGCTTCGTCTGCCGCCTGTGCCGTTTTGCGCAGGCGGATGTTGATCTTACGCAAGTGAAGCCCGTCAATTACGGCAAGCAGGATAAGCGTGCCGCCGATAAGGAACGCATTGTGCCACGTGCCGCCCTTGGGCGTGAACTCGCTTTCCTTCACCGAGCCGATAACATCGAGGTTCGACCCATTGCCGAGGCTGGTGTAGTACCACAGACGATCGTCTCCGCGGAAGTCTTGGTAATGCAGCACGCCGCTTTCGGTTTGCTTCAATTCGTTGCGCAGGGCATTCACTTCGTTGTAGTTGTCCTGGAAGTTGTAGGCGCGGATGTAGTCGGGGAAGTTGGACGATTTCATGGAAGGCGATTGAACCACGTAGTCGCCGTTCGCTGTGATGATGCCCACTTCGGCGGACTGGTATTCGGTGGGAAATACCCACGAGCTTTTCAGCGAATCGACGGGGATAACACGCAAAAGCAGGTAGTCCTTCGGTCCGCTGGTGGTTTCGAGGGTGACGTTCTTTCCGACGCTTACCGCTGAAGAGCGGGTTTCCTCGATTTTGTAGTTGCCGATGATGATGGTGCCGTCATGTTCGTCGGCGAAGGCGGCGTGCATGGCTTCGCGCATGTAGCTGCCCGTTTCGTTCGACTCGTCCTGGTACGCTTTGTAGGTGTCGATGGCCTTCGGGCTTTCATCGAGGCCAAGCGACCAGGCATCGTAGGTGTCCATATCGACGATATGGACGTAGCGGTTGGTGCTGGTGTCGATGCCGTCAAGGAAGCTGGCTGCCTGGTTAAGGGTCATGTTGTTGTTGGAAATGTAGTGAGCCCAGTCGTTGACGTAGCCCTGTTCGCTGTCCAGGTAGGTTTGCGTAACCGATTTCATGGATTCGACGGTGGTGGTGAAATCGGACTGCTTTGCTTCAATCTGGGTTGAGCGGAAGTACTGGGCCGAAAAGATTGCGGCAGCAATGGCAATGGCCATCAAAATGATGTTGCATGCAATAAGCGCGCGTCCGCGTAGCTTTGATGTGCCTATGCTTTCCAAACCGGGTTCCGTTTCGACGATGAGCGAACGCGAATTGTGGGGAAGCAATAAGCAAGACTTCGCAGATATGGGATAACTTATTCGCTTATTGTATCAGAGAGGGTTTGAACTGGGGCGTTTTGCCGCATTTGGGTTGGCAAACGGCACTTGCGAAGGCGTTACCTGAAAGCGGGGCCTTTGTGCCCGTTGTCGCGATGGCGATGCGCTCATCCGTGTTTGTTTTCGTTTGGCTGTTGCCCTTCTTTCGCGAAGATTTTGAAACGCTTCTGGTGCGCTTCCCGCCAGAATTCCTTGGCTTTGCCGCCGAATACCGCCGGTTCGTTTCGAATATGAAAAAACATCCTGCGCGCTCTTCAGAATAAGACACGGTGGTGGTAGTTTGTTTTGCCGTGTGTCCACTCAGAGAGGAATCGGATGGAAGAAGAAAAGCAGGAAGCGGCATCGGAGCCTACCTCGCGGGCTGCGAACGCTTCGATGCAAGATGGGCCGGGCAAGGCAAAACAGCTCGGAGTTTTCTCGTTCGAGGGCGATATCCCTCTTTCCCAGGCGGTGCCGCTTGGCTTGCAGCATGTGCTTGCCATGTTCGTCGGCAATCTCACGCCGTTGCTTATCGTTACCAGCGCCTGCGGCTTGGCGGGCGGTGAATTCGCCGATGTGCAGTTGGCGTTGTTGCAGAATGCCATGCTTATCGCCGGTGTGGTGACGTTGGTGCAGATATTCGGCATTGGCCCTGTTGGCGGCAAGGTTCCCATTATCATGGGCACGTCTTCCGGCTTCATCGGCGTGTTCAATTCCGTGGCTACCTCCATGGGCGGTGGCCTTATCGCTTACGGCGCCATCATGGGCGCGTCGCTTATCGGCGGTTTGTTCGAAACAGTTCTGGGCTTTTTCCTGAAGCCCCTTCGCAAGTTCTTCCCTGCCATTGTTACGGGCACGGTGGTGCTTTCCATCGGTCTGAGCCTTATCAGCGTTGGCGTTAACGCGTTCGGCGGCGGGAGCAGCGCAGCCGACTTCGGTTCGCTTGAGAACTTCTGCCTAGCGCTTATTGTGCTGGTGGTTATCCTGGCGGTGAAGCATGCAACCACGGGCTTTGTGAGCGCCTCTTCCATTTTGGTGGGTATCATTGCTGGCTACATTGCAGCAGGCATCATGGGTATGGTTTTGCCCACTACCGGCGTTACCGCTGATGGGGTTGAGTACACCAAGGCATGGGTGCTGGATTGGAGCAAGGTTGCCAATGCCGCCTGGTTTGCTGTTCCCGAGCTTATGCCGGTTCAGCCTGTGTTCGATATGCGCGCCATTGCGCCTGTTCTGGTGATGTTCATCGTTACTGCCGTTGAAACGGTGGGCGACATTTCCGGTTGCATGCAGGGCGGTATGAACCGCGAGGCAACCGATAAAGAGCTTTCCGGCGGCGTCATGTGCGACGGCTTGGGTTCTTCCCTTGCTGCCGTGTTCGGCGTGTTGCCGAATACCTCGTTCAGCCAGAATGTTGGTTTGGTTACCATGACCAAGATGGTTAACCGCAAGGCTTTGGCGTGCGGCGCCGTGTTCCTTATCCTGTGCGGTCTGTGCCCGAAGCTGGGCGCGGTGGTTTCCATGATGCCCCAGTCCGTTCTGGGCGGCGCTGCGGTAATCATGTTCGCTTCCATTGTGGTAAGCGGTATTCAGCTCATTACGCGCGATCCTCTTACGCCGCGCAACCTCAGCATCGTTTCGGTTGCGTTGGGCTTGGGCTACGGCATCGGCGCCAACCCCGCGGTGCTGGCAGGCGCGCCTGAAATGGTAAGCCTTGTCTTCGGCGGCTCGGGCATCGTGGCTGCAGCGGCAGTTGCCATCCTTCTGAACATCGTGCTGCCCAAAGATCCGCCTCTGATGAGGAGCGACGCGGAGTAGTCCTCATGCAAAACGAAGAGCCTAGGCGTGCCCTGGGCTCTTCTTACGTTGTGGGCGTCTATTCGCAGCGGTGCTGATGCAAGTGGCGTTGAAGAGCTTGCAGGTCTTCAACGGTGTCCACATCGAACAGTTCCCATTCGTCGGCAACTTCGACAATGCCAACCTGTTCAGGGTGCTTTGCTGCCACGAAGCCGCCTCCCTTGCAGGGTGGTAGCTGCCGAAGCTCGGCGAATGCCCAGCGCGGGAACAGTACCGGAGCGCCTGGTTGGCCGTTGAAGCCGCACCGCCAAATACGGGTAGGGTTTTCTTCGAAGGCGTGCAGGAGGCCAGCGATGCTGTGCGCGCTGATAAGCGGCTGGTCTGCTTGGACGAATGTGATGCTACGGCAGGTGCCAAGGGCGTTCATCCCTAAGCGGATTGCATCGTTGCGGTAGGGCTCGTGGTGAAGAATCGTTTCAACGCCTTGCGTGCGGCACAACTCGGCGATTTCTGCGGAGCGCGTGACCACCACTCGCTGTGCAAACAGGGCTTCGGTTGCCTGCAGGGCGTACTGGATCAGGGTAATGCCGCCGAGCTTCGCCATAAGCTTGTTGCTGCCGAAACGCGTTGCCCTCCCCGATGCCATGACAATGCAGCCATGGCCTATCTCGGGCGCATTGGCTAGGTGCGTTGTTGCACGGTACTCTTTTGCTTGTTCGTTGTTTTGATGCATTGGGGCTAGTAGTTGTTCGGAAGCCGCGTATTCGCTCACAGTATAATCATGCTAGTTAGGTAAACCTCAAGTAATGGGGCGAGTGACATTTATTCTTTCCAAAAATACGTGCGAGCCGAAAGCCTGGAAGAGGCGTGGGAGCTCAACCAAAAGAAGCGAACCCGCATAATTGCCGGTGGCATGTGGCTGAAGATGGGCGACCATTCCATAGGCACTGCCATCGACCTGTGCGATTTGGGCTTGGACCAGATCGAGGAAACCGAAGAAGAGTTCCGCTTGGGAGCAATGGTAACGCTCCGCCAGATGGAAAAGCACCCTGGTTTGGCTGCCTATTCCTGCGGTGCAGTTGAAGACGCTTTTAAGGATATTGTGGGCGTCCAGTTCCGCAACGGTGCCACGCTCGGTGGCAGCTTGTGGCGACGCATGGGCTTTTCCGATATCGTCACGGTTTTCATGGCAATGGACAGCTTCGTTGAGCTGTTCGACGGCGGCACTGTTCCGCTCGAAGAATTCGTTTCAAGCAAATACGACAACGACATCCTGGTGCGCCTGATTGTGAAGAAGACGCCTGGTGCCTTCGCCTACCAGGCGGTTCGCAAGCAGCGCACTGACCTGCCGTCGCTCAATTGCGCTGCCGCCAAGGTTGGCGGCGAGTATCGCGTGGTGGTGGGATCACGTCCTGCGCGCGCCATGATGCTGCGCGATGAACAGGGCATTTTGGCAGAAGGCATCACGGAAGAATCCGTCCAGGCATTTGCGGAGTACGCACAGCGTGTTGTTCCCGTGTCGAGCAACATGTGGGGCAGTGTCGAATACCGTAGCGCCCTGGTGCCTGTTTTGACGCGCCGTGCCCTGTTGGCGCTGGGGGAGGTGCAGTAATGGAAGTCAAGATCAAGCTGAACGGCAAGATGATTGCCGACGACGTTCCCGTCGATATGCCGCTGATCGATTTTCTGCGCAAGCATGGCTGCTTCAGCGTGAAGCGCGGCTGTGAAACGTCAAGCTGCGGCTTGTGCACGGTGTTGCTGGACGATGAGCCCGTGCTATCATGCTCGGTGCTGGTTGCGCGCGCCGATGGCCACGGCGTGCAAACGCTTGAAGGGCTGCAGGACGAAGCGTCCGAGTTCGTCGGGTTCATTGCCGACCAGGGCGCCGATCAATGCGGGTTCTGCAACCCGGGCTTCGTGATGAATACCATTGCGCTTCTGCGTGAAAACCCCGACCCCACTGATGAAGAGATTTTGGCGTACTTGAGCGGCAACCTGTGTCGTTGCTCGGGCTATGTTGGGCAGCTGCGTGGCATCCGCGCATTCCTGGACAGCAAGAAGGCGGAAGGGGCCAAACGTGGATAAGCGCGCGTACTGTTCGGTGGGCAAGTCGGTCCGTAAGAAGGATTCCCTCCAACTATTGCTGGGCAAGCCCGTGTACACCGACGACATCACACCCGATGCCTTGGTGGTGAAGCTGCTGCGAAGCCCCCATGCCAACGCCATCGTGGAAGCCATCGACACGTCGAAGGCAAAGAAGGTTCCTGGCGTGGTGGACGTGTACACCTGGGAGGATGTTCCCAATCGCCGTTTCTCCAACGCGGGCCAAACTTACCCGGAAACCAGCCCCTATGATCGCCTGATTATCGACCGGCACGTGCGCTTTGTGGGCGATGTAGTTGCCATCGTGGCTGCCGAAGACGAAGCGGCCGCCAACAAGGCCCTTTCGCGCATTAAAGTGAGTTACGAGGTACTGGAGCCGGTGCTGGATTTCCGCACGGCACGGGAAAACCCTGTTCTGGTGCACCCCGAAGACGACTGGAAGATGCTGTGCGATTTGGGCTCGGACGTTAAGCACAACCTGGTTTCGAACACCGCCGATGCCGATGGCGACATCGAAGCGGTGCTTGCCGACTGCGACATTGTTTTGGAGCGCACGTATCATACCAAGGCGTACAACCAGGCCATGATGGAAACGTTCCGCACGTTCACGCAGTTCGACCGCTATGGGCGCCTGCACGTGATTTCCTCCACGCAGATCGTGTTCCATGTGCGCCGCATTCTTTCGAACGCCTTGGGGATACCGAAAAGCCGCATCCGCGTTGAAAAGCCGCGCATTGGCGGCGGTTTCGGCGCGAAGCAGACAGCGGTAAGCGAGGTGTACCCGGCGTTCGTAACTATGAAAACGGGCCGCCCTGCCATGTGCATCTTCTCGCGCAAGGAATCGCAAACCTGCGGCTCCCCGCGTCATGAAATGCAGATCAAGGTGCGCCTTGGCGCCAACAACGATGGGCGCATTCGTGCGTTGGACGTGAACACGCTTTCCAACACCGGCGCGTACGGTGAGCACGGTTGGGCTACTTCGGGCCTTACTGGGCACAAGTCCATTCCGCTGTACACCGGCTCGCTTGAAGCCTTCAAGTTCAACGCCGATGTGGTGTACACGAATATGCAGCCTTCAGGTGCGTATCGCGGCTTCGGTGCCACGCAGGGCCAGTTCGCCGTTGAAACTACGGTGAACGAGCTTGCCGAAACGTTGGGCATCGACCCGGTTGCCTTGCGCGAGCGCAATATGGTGCGTGAGGGCATGGCCATGCCAGCCTACTACGGCGAAACCACGAACTCATGTGCGCTCGACCGCTGCATGGAGCGCTGCAAGGAGCTGTTCGGCTGGGAAGAAAAGTACCCCGTGCGCGACATGGGCAACGGGAAGGTCCGCGCGGTGGGCGTGGGCATGTCCATGCAGGGCTCGGGCATTTCGGGCGTTGACGTTGGGTCGGTCACCGTGAAGCTGATTGACGACGGAACGTTTACCCTGCTCATCGGCGCGGCGGATATGGGAACGGGCTGTGACACGATTCTTGCCCAGATGGTGGCCGAGCATATGGACTGCTCGGTCGACGGCGTTACGGTGTTCGGCGCCGACACCGATGCCTCTCCGTACGATTCGGGCTCGTATGCTTCTTCTACCACCTACGTAACGGGTATGGCGGTGCAGAAGGCGTGCGACCAGCTGAAGGAAAAGCTGTGCGCCATTGCCGCCGAGCTGCTGGAATGTCCGGCCGACGAGCTGCGCTATGAAGACGGACAGGTGCTGCAGGAGAGCACGGGCAAAACCGTTTCCCTCGCCGAGATCGCTGTGAAAAGCCAGTGCAGCAACGACGTTTCGCCCGAGGCAACCGCTATGCACACGTCGCCTGTTTCGCCACCGCCGTTCATGGTGGGCATGGCCGAAATCGAGCTTGACCGAGAAACCGGTGTGGTGCAGGTGCTGAACTACACCAGCGTGGTGGATTGCGGCATTGCCATCAACCCGGCATTGGCGCGCATTCAGGCGGAAGGCGGCATCGTGCAGGGCATTGGGCACACGCTCATGGAAGACGTAACGCGTACTCCTGCGGGCAAGATCCGCGAATCGAGCTTCCTCACGTATCGTTTGCCCACCCGTTTGGATACCGGCAACATCACGGTTGAATTCGAGGACTCGTACGAGCCCACCGGTCCGTTCGGCGCGAAGTCCATCGGCGAGATCGTTATCAACACGCCTGCTCCTGCCATTACCCATGCAATCTACCGTGCAACAGGTGTTTGGCATCGCGAACTGCCTATCTTGCCCGAGCATATTCTGCTGGCCAAGACCGAGGAGCAGTAATCTTAAGCACGGTGTTGCATATCGAACGCGGGGTAACGGCCCTGATCGGCGGCGGGGGCAAAACCACGCTGCTGCGCATGCTGGCGGAAGAACTTTCACGGAAGGGGCGCGTTGTGGTGGCTACCAGCACCAAGATGCTGGTGCCCGACTGGTGCCCAGTTCTGATCGACACATCGGCTGGGAATATCGAGCAGGTGCTTCTGCTCAATTCCCCTGTGTGTGTGGGAAGCATCCACGAGCTAACGGGGAAGTTGGACGCGCCGAGTGTTCCGTTTGCCCGTTTGGCTGTGCTGGCCGACTACGTGCTGGTGGAGGCCGATGGCTCGAAGGGGCTTCCGCTCAAGGCGCATGCTCCGCACGAGCCGGTTGTTCCCTCGCGCGCAAACAACGTGGTTTGCGTGGTTGGCATTGACGGGGTGGGCAAGCCCCTTTCGCAGGTATGCCATCGGCCGGAACGATTCGCCAAGTTGGCGGGCGCTTCGACCGTTGATGCCGTTACGCCCAAGATGATTGCTGCCGTTTTGGAAGCCGAGGGCCTTCATCAGCGGGTGTATGTGAACAAGGTGGAAACCGCCGCCGAATGGCGCAGTGCTGAAGAGCTTGCACGCTGTTCCAGCACTCCCGTTGTGGCAGGAAGCCTTTGGAAGGGAGAGTTTCGATGCTTGCAGTAATTCGTGGGGCAGGCGATATCGCCAGCGCTATCGCGCTGCGCTTGGTACGTTCGGGCATTTCGGCGGTGATGACCGAGGTTCCGCATCCCCTGACCGTTCGTAGGACGGTTGCGTTCAGCGAAGCGGTTCGCTTGGGAAAAACCCAGGTGGAAGGTGTTTCTGCCGTGCTTGCCAAGGATGCCGCACAGGCAGCTGCGTTGCTGGAGCAGGGCAGCGTTGTTCCCGTACTGGTAGACCCTGAATGCACGTGTTTGAGCTTGTGCCCCGATGTGGTGGTTGATGCCATTCTGGCCAAGCAGAATTTGGGTACCTCTATAGACATGGCGCCGGTGGTGATTGGCGTGGGGCCAGGGTTCACGGCTCAGGTAGATTGCCACGCGGTGGTGGAAACCATGCGCGGGCACACCTTGGGGCGTGCTTACTACCAAGGTTCGGCCCTTCCCAATACGGCGGTGCCGGGCCTCGTGGGCGGCTTTGCGGGCGAGCGCGTGCTGCGTGCACCGGCAGATGGCGTGTTCCATGAGGTTTCCTCTATTGGCGATGCGGTTGAGCAGGGCCAGGTTGTCGCCTACGTGAACGATGCCCCTGTCCATGCCACGCTCAACGGTGTGCTTCGCGGGCTTATTGCCGAAGGCGTGCCGGTTGCCGCAGGGCTGAAGTGCGGTGATGTTGACCCGCGCGGCGATGCCAGCTATTGCGTCTTGGTGTCCGACAAGGGCCTGGCAGTGGCGGGCGGCGTGCTTGAAGCTATCCTTCATCTAAGCGGCGCCCTTTCGTATTTCGGGGAATAGGAAGACAGTAGATGCGTGAAATTGCAGAACATATTGGTAAGTCCTTGGACTGCGGCATCGATAC
Organism: uncultured Eggerthella sp.; assembly: GCA_958431815.1. Lineage (GTDB taxonomy): Bacteria > Actinomycetota > Coriobacteriia > Coriobacteriales > Eggerthellaceae > Anaerotardibacter. Next base: position 77,203 of record CAUASB010000007.1, read on the forward strand.
CGTTTTGGTTACCGTGGTGCAGGGTAGGGGCTCGACGCCACGCCATGGCGGATCGCAGATGCTGATAGATGCTAAGGGGCTTGCTTGCGGCACCATTGGCGGCGGCGCGGTGGAAGCCCATGGCATAAAGGTTGCTTCGACGTTGCTTGGCCAGCGTAAGGCCCGTGTGGAGGATTTGGGCCTGAGGAAAGATTTGGGAATGGCATGCGGGGGCGGCGCAACGCTTCTGTTCACGCCCATCTGCGCCAACGACGAGGAATGGCGCGCGGTGGCGTCTGCTCTTCTTCGTTGCTATAGCAAGCGCATAGATGCCTGCTTGGCTTTGCGATGCGTTGTGGGCGAAGAGCCGTTTGAAGGGGGCGTTGCCCTGTTCGATGTCAACAGCGCTTTGTTGGCAGGGCATGGTGGAGTCGATGCGGATTCGCTTGGCGGTTTGTGCGAGTCGCATAATGCTGGCAGCTGGTTTGTGATGCCGGTTTCCCTTCCCGTGCGTGCCATCGTCTTCGGTGGCGGCCATGTGGGGCGTGCTACCGTTGAGGCCTTAGCGCGCGTGGGGTTTGCGTGCACTCTCTACGACAATCGTCCCGAATTTGCCGTGCCAGAGCGTTTCCCCTTGGCGCAAGAGGTGATATGCGGCAGCTACCAGGACATTGCTGCATCGTTCGCCTTCGATAAACGTGATTTCGTCCTTATCATGACAAGCGGCCACGAATCGGATTTTGCAGTGTTGGAGCAAGCTCTGCGCCAGCCGTTGGCATATGTCGGGATGATGGGCTCGCGCAGGAAAATTGCCACCGGCCGCGCCCGTATGCTGGAAGCTGGCATTTCCGAGGAAGCGTTCGATACGGTGAATGCACCTATCGGGCTGGAAATCGAGGCCGAAACACCTGAGGAAATAGCCGTCAGCATCGCTGCCGAATGCATCTTGCGCCGCGCGCGGGGCTGAACAGCTGCTAAGGGTGGCTGCGACGCCTCCGTTTTGCGAGAATAGAAGGGTAGTTTTGGGGACTATTCAGGAGGGACGTCATGGAAGAAACCAACGACATCCAAGCGCTTATGGAGCGTATCAAGGAACAGGAAACTGCCTACGAGTTCGACAGCATCGATGAAGAGCTTGCCTTGCAGATGGGGCTTTATGTGGTTCGCCGCGCTAAAGAGCTTGGCAAGCCGGTGGCAACGCGCATTACCGTGAATCGCCGCACGCTGTTCTCGTTTTCGATGGCGGGCACGAAGCCTGAAAGCGATAACTGGCTTCGCCGCAAGGAAAATCTTGCGTATGCCACGAACCAAAGTTCCTATTACTGGGAGTGCTGGTGCGAACAGGGCCTGCATCCTTTCGAGTGGCGTGGTATGACGTATGAAGATTACGCGCCGGCAGGTGGGTGCTTCCCCTTGTGCGTGAAGGGCGTTGGCATGGTGGGCACCCTTACCATTTCCGGCATGGCAAGCCATGAAGATCATGCGCTGGCCTTCGAAACGGTGGGGAAGGCGGCCGAAGGCACGCTGGGGATAGATGTTTCCGGTTTGCTGTAACGTCACTATTGAACGGGCCTGATGGGATGTTCCCTCAGGCCCGTTTGTTTAGCGTACGTATTCGAACGTTGCCGCGTTGAACATCCCCTCGGGGCGTATGCGCAGCGTGGGGATAACAGCCAAGGGCAGGAATATGATGCCCATGATGGGGTCGAGCGGTTCGCGGATGCCCATGTTGCGAGCCGCTTCCATGAAGGTGTCGTGCTGAGTGGCAACGTCTTCGGCGGTGCCATCGCTCATAAGGCCGCCCAGCTGAAGGGGGATCTTCGCAACCACTTCGCCGTTTTTGACCAGCACGTGCCCGCCCTGGTCCAGCGATTCAACGGCTTTCAGCATATCGGCGGGGTTGCTTCCCACCACACAAACGTTGTGCGAGTCGTGTCCGACGGTCGAAGCGATGGCGCCGTTTTCAATGGGATAGCCATGCACCCAACCGCGTCCAAGGTGCTTGCCTACCAGTTCGAGCCCCGCTGCCTGCTGTGCGGGTGGGGTAGCATTTTGGGTGGCAACGCCACGCCCATGGCGTTCTATCAGCGCAATGCGGCATAAGCCCTCATCGCTTTTGGGTCTGAGCAGCCCAGTGATGGCTTTGCTCGGGATAACATCGATAACCGCTTCGCCTGGACGGAACGGGTAATCGAACACCGCTTCGGAAAGACGGGGCAGCTTAACCGAGGCGCGCAGGTTGCTTGCCAGGCGCTGCACCTCAGCCGATTCGTCTGCAATGTGGCCGACGAACGTGCCCTGCTTGGCAACAAGCGCTCCTGCCGCATAAACGCGATAGGGGGCACAGGCGAAGGAAAGGTCGTCGAGCAACAGGATATCGGCACGTTTGCCAGGGGCAATAGCGCCGCGCTTTTCCCGTGGATCGGCGAACCCATGGTCGAAGCCGAAGCACTCGGCAGCAGAAAGCGTGCCCATGGTGATTGCCGTTATCGGATCGATTCCCGCTTCAATGGCAACGCGGCAGGCGTTGTCTATCATGCCGGCTGTTAGGGCATCCGAGGGTGCGCGGTCGTCGGTTGCGAAGCAGCAACGGCGGGCTCGCGCTTTGTTTTCCAGAATAAGGGGTGCAAGGTTTGCCAAGTCGTGGCTGCAGGTTCCTTCGCGCAACATCACGTACATCCCGCGGGAAAGCTTCGCCAGTGCCTCTTCGGGGTTGGTCGACTCGTGATCGGCGATGATGCCGGTTGCCGCATAGGCGTTGAGGTTGGCACCCGATACCAGCGGAGCATGGCCGTCTACCAGACCTGATTCGGTGAGCTTCGCTGCTTCGATGCGGGAAAGCGTTTCTTCATCGGCGTTCAGCACGCCTGGCAGGTTCATCATTTCCCCCAGCCCGAACACCTCGGTGGGGTGAGCGGCCATGAAGGCGCGCATGTCCTCGGCGGTGATGGTGGCGCCAGCCTGTTCGTCGGGCAGGGCGGGCACGCAGGAAGGCATCATGAACTTGAAGGAAATTGGTGCGCGTTCGCCGTCTTCGATCATGAAGCGCAGCCCGTCCAATCCTGCCACGTTGCTTATCTCGTGGCTGTCGGCAATGGCGGTGGTGGTTCCCCGCGTTGCCGCCATGCGGGCGTATTCGGTGGGACGGATATTCGAGGACTCGATATGGAGGTGCCCGTCGATGAACCCTGGTGCCAGATAACGGTTCTCGCAGTCGATTGTTTCGGTTGCTTCGTATTCAGGCATTTCGTCGCTATCGAAGGAAACGCCCACGATAACGCCGTCGTTTACTGCAACGCTGCCGTGCGCGATGCGTTGAGCGTACACATCGACGATGCGCGCATTGACGAACAGCGTGTCAATGGGAATGTGCGCCTGCGCTGCGTCGATGATGGATTTTAGGCTTTGCGTTGTCATGATGGCTCCTGCGGCTAGAAGAAAACTGCTGTTTAGGGTATTGATCCAAATGGCTAAGTGCAATGCTTTTTACGGAGATGTGACGTAGTTGTTCAAAAGAAAACAGGCCCCAAACGGGGCCTGTGATCAATCTGTTTCTGTAACGCTTTGAAGCTACCAGGAAATAAGCTCGTAGCCGTCTTCGGTTACTACCAGCTGCACTTCCCATTGTGCCGAATCGGAACCGTCTTTCGTGCGGACAGTCCAGCCGTTCGGGTCTTCCATGTTGAGGTCGGGCTCGCCTGCGTTGATCATCGGTTCGATGGTGAAGCACATACCCGGTGCCAGCACCGCGCCTTCGCCGGGCTCTCCCACGAAGAACACGAACGGATCTTCGTGGAATTCCTTTCCGATGCCATGGCCGCCGAATTCGCGGACCACGCTGAAGCCGTTTTCCTCGGCGTAGGTTTGCACTGCGTGGGCGATGTCGCCTACCGTTGCCCAGGGCTTTACCTCGGCAAGGCCGCGCTGCACCGCTTCGTAGGTCACATCCACGAGCTTCTTGCGTTCGGGGCTTACCTCGCCGATGCAGAACATACGGGAAGAATCGGAGAAGTACCCGTCAAGTATGGTGGAGCAGTCGACGTTTACAATGTCGCCTTCCTTCAGCACGTCATCTTCGCTGGGGATGCCATGGCACACCACGTTGTTGATGGACGTGCACACGCTGTTGGGGTAGCCCTCGAAGTTTAAATCGGCAGGGATGCCGCCATGCTCTACCGTGTAGTCGTAGATCCACTTGTCGATTTCGGCGGTGGTAACGCCGGGCTTGATGTGCTCGGCAACGTAGTCCAGCACGCCGATGTTGATTGCGGCAGAGCGCTTTATGCCCTCGATGTCTTCAGGGGTTTTCAGCAAGGTGCGGGGTACTACCTCGTAGCCTTCCAGGTAGTAGTTTTCCAGGCGGGCATCAACGGGGCCGTGGCATTTCTTGTATTTTTTGCCGCTGCCGCACCAGCATTCATCGTTGCGTCCGGGCTTTGGGCCGTTGTCGTACATTGCGTACTCCTTGTTCTTGTTTTGGCGTGCCCGCCCACAAGCGTGCACGCGTAGGTATCAATAGTTAGCTTAGGCTAATAATTGGCGAATGCAAAGAAAAACAGCATTTTGCATCTCCTATTGTAGTTCTACGCGAAGGATTCCAGCTATTGGTATTGCGGAGGTGCTTGGTTGGGTCGCTTTTTGCTGATTTATACGCTCCTGTTTTCCGCTAGCACCTTTCAAGTAGCTTTCATCGACTCTTGAGCGAATGATGTTGCCATAACCAAAACCTATCACTGGCTCACGGAAGCTCGTATTTCTCAATTGCAATGCGCTTCAGTAGCATAGGGGTCACCGAAAATCACCGATAAAGGAGATCCCCATATGAGCACTTTGCATGCGCCTTACCGATACGATGTTGTTGGCAGTTTCCTTCGTCCCGAATACCTGCGTACTGCCCGTGCCGCTTTCGAGCGCGGCGAACTTTCCACCGAAGAGCTGAAGGCCACTGAAGACAAGGCGATCCTCGATCTGATTGCCAAGGAAAAGGCAGCCGGCCTGCACATCATCACCGATGGCGAGTTCCGTCGCCTCACCTGGCACCTCGACTTCATGTGGAACATCAACGGCGTGGCACGCGTCAAGTCCGAAACGGGCAACACCACGTTCGAAGGCGAGGCTGCTGCCATCGACGACGTTGCCATTGAAGGGAAACTTTCCGTAGAGAACCATCCGTTCATCGACCATTTCCGTTTCGTGCAGGAGCAGGAAGACGAGAATACGGTGGCTAAGCTCACTATTCCGGCCCCAGGCCAGTTCTATGCGGTGTTCACCGGCGCCGAACAGCTGGAAAACACGCTTTCGCATTACGATTCTGTAGAGGCGTTTGCCGATGATGTGGTGGCTGCCTACTCCCAGTTCGTGGCTGACTTCTATGCTGCCGGTGGCTGCAACCTTCAGTTCGACGATTGCACGTGGGGCGGGTTCGTGAACCCCGAAATGGCCCGTCAGCTTACCGGCCTTTCTACGGAAGAGGAACTGAAGGCCTATATGAACCTGCTGGTTTCCATCAACAATCGTGTTATCGCTTCCAAGCCTGGCAACGATCTGGTTATCAACACTCATGTGTGCCGTGGCAACTACCATTCCACCTATTTTTCTTCCGGTGCTTATGACGCAGTTGCAAACCCTCTGTTCAGCTCTGAAAATGCCGATGCGTTCTACCTGGAGTTCGACGATGAGCGCTCCGGTGGATTCGAACCGCTTTCCCAGGTGGCACCTGGCAAGAAGGTAGTCCTGGGCCTTGTTACCACGAAGCGCCCAGAGTTGGAAGACAAGCAGGCAGTTATCGCCCGCATCCATGAGGCGGAAAAGTACGTTCCGCTGGAAAACCTCTACCTTTCCCCTCAGTGCGGCTTTGCCAGCTGCGAAGTTGGCAACAAGCTCACCGAAGAGCAGCAGTGGGCAAAGGTTGCCCTTGTGCGTGAGATCGCCGAAGAGGTTTGGGGTAAGTAATTTCCCCTCGTGTTTTCAGGCCGGGGGGGGTGCTTTCCCCCGGCCTTTCTTTTTTCTGCCCGTTGTTCTGGGCGCATTCCCTAGGAGTACAAACAAATGAGTTCTTTTTCTACGTCGCGTACCGGCGCGTATCGGTACCGCTGGGTCATCCTTGCCTTGTGCGGGTTGGCGGTTATCGTTGTCAACGGTGCAACGCTGATTTTCTCTGGCATGGCTGGTTTTTTGCTAACCCCGATTTCCGCAGGCGGCGAGTATGGTTTCACGGCACAGCAGTTCATGATGCTTAACAGCTGCCCCTACCTGGCAGGTTTTCTTGGCTGTTTGGCCATGGGTGTGCTGGCCGATAGGAAGGGCATCAAGCAAACGATGCTCCTTGGCCTTTCGCTTTCGTTGCTCGGCTCGGCGATTCGCGTGTTCACTAGCGATTTCACCGGAATTCTTGTTACATCTACCATCTACGGTTTCGGTCTTGCCGCGTTGAATGCGAATGCGGCGAAGATTATGCGCTTGTGGTTCCCGCGCAACATGGTGAATGTTGCCATGGGCGTGTACCTTGCCTGCGCTACGGTTGGTGCGGCTGTTTTCATTCCACTGGCCAGCAGTTTCACCTCGGCTCAACCTATGTTCGTGATCGTTGCCGTGCTTTCGGCCGTCACGTTGGTAGCTTGGGCGGCATTCTACCGCAAGCATCCCGACAACGAGCTTCGTGTTGTGGAGCCAGTGGCGCAGCAGCTCAAAGTGGTGGTGCGAAGCCGCAACCTGTGGATCGCTTGTGCCATCATCGGCTTGGTTATGGCTGCCGGGGCCGTGAACAACGGCAATCTGGTGGCATGGCTTTCCGGTGCAAAGGGAATCGATGTCCAAACGGCCGCATTGGCCGCCTCGCTTTGCAACGTTACCTGCTCGGTCGGTGGAATCCTGTTTCCTGCCATCATCGCAAAGACGCATGGTGAAAAAGCCTGGATTGTGGCGCTTGCCGTTATCGTGGCTGGTGGAACGGTGCTCTATTACTGGGGCTTGGATGCATCGTACTGCGTTGCAGGCGTAGCTCTTGCATCGTGCTTGGTGGGTGGGTACCTGCCGCTTACCAAAGCATTGCCTGCACAGCTTCCCGATATCGCAAAGGAAAACCTCGGTGCAGCGGGCGGCTTGCACGCTACGGTGCAGAATGCTCTGGCGTTCCTTATTCCTTCGTTTGTGGTTGGGCCGCTTGTTACGGCGGCCGACGGCTCGATGAACTACGACATGGTGCAGGTGAGCTACATCGTTATGACGCTTGTCGTCGCCGGTTTGGCGCTGTGCTTGCCCAAGCTTGCTTGCTCGGACAAGCCCGCGAAGGCTAGCGCAGTGAAATCGCAGCCGATTTGCTCTTCGGAGGCCGTAGGCGCGTAGGCACTCAGAATGCTGTGTCGTCGATAGCGCAAAGCATATGAAAGCTAAAGGGCGTTCCCTGATTGGCGGGAACGCCCTTTGGTGCTTTTTCCAGGCCTGAAAATGTGGCGGATTGTCGGTTGGGAATGCCCTGCCGTTGCAAACGGTGTGGGCATCAGGATGAACTGCCGTAAAAGCTTGCCTCTGAAGAGGCATTGGCTTTCTTCGAAAAGCGGTTTGCCAGCTACAGGTTGGCCTTCAACCATTTTTCGATAGCAGGTGCCGATTCTGCTGCTTGGTGGCCGGTGATGGAAAGTGCGGGTGCAACGGTGGCGCTAGGACAGGTTGCGGCAATCTTCCTGTCGGTGCCCGATGCACCGCTGCCCTCGTTGGTACAGAAGGGGAGGATCTTCTTGCCCGAGAAGTCGAAGGCTTCCAGGAACGTGTATACCGCCATGGGCATGTCGGCACACCAATTCGGGTACCCCAAAACAATGGTGTCGTACCCTTCGATGCTGGTGGGCAGTTCGCGAAGTTCGGGGCGCGCATGGGCGGCTAGCTCTGCACGCGATTCTTCCACGCATTCGTGGTAGTCAACGGCGTAGGGCTTCTTCGTTGCGATTTCGAAAAGGGTGCCGCCGGTTTGCTTGGCGGCGATTTCGGCGGCAACGGCGGTGTTGCCCTTCGGCAGGTCAACGATGGTGCCTGAAACGTAGTTCTGTCCGGCGCGGCTGAAGTAGGCGATAAGAATGTTCGACATGGTTTCCTCGTTTCGACTAAAGGCGCGTAACGGTTTCGTTCAAAGGTTTGCGGGAGTCGTGGTTGGATAGCGGGCCGGTGCCTTCTGCAGCGTAGCCCAAATCCAGGAACATCAGCACTTCCTCGTTTTCAGGTAAGTTGAATGTTTTTGCTGCTTCTTCAGGGTCGAAGAAGTTGATCCAACAGCTATCAACGCCTTCGTTTGCGGCGGCAAGGGTCAAGTGTGTGGCAACGATGCTGGCGTCTTCGATTCCCGAATCACGCTTTCCGCCAGGATAGGTGAATACGTTTTTCGCATCGAAAGCGACTACCAGCACTGTCTGCGCACCATAGCGGCAGGGGGTCAGCTCGTCCATTTTGGCAAGGCCTTCGGCTGATTCGATAACGTAGATATGCTGCGGCTGAAGATTCTTCGCAGTAGGGGCCAGGCGCCCTGCTTCCAGGATCTTCTCAAGCGTTTCGGCGGGAACCTTCTTGTCCGAGAATTTCTTGCACGAGTAGCGTTTTGCGATAACGTCGGTGAATTCCATGGGGCTCCTTTCGGTGTTGTTTTTCTTTTTCATGGTACTTCCCGAATGCGTTGATAGGGCAGTGAAACTGAAAATAATTGACGGGGCGTTACTTATTTTATGAGCATACTTTTATCGGAAAGGTCGAAAACATGCCCTGCGCTACCTGATAGCGAACGCTTGTTCGATGGATTTTGAGTTGATATCCTCCATACCACCTGATGGCTTGTGATAAGTTTCTTTACTGAACTTTTCAACTGGCAGTTTGCCGGTTTATTTCGTTTCTCGTTGTCCGGCTAAGTGCATTTGGCTGCCACGAGAGCGAACCATAATGAATTTGAATGCTTGTTGGGCAGATGCATCGAAAGAGTGGGCATGGCAAAAGACACAGCAAAATACGGTAATGATAGTATTCGCCAGCTGAAGGACGAAGAGCGCGTTCGCTTGCGTCCTGCTGTTATTTTCGGCTCCGATGGGCTGGACGGCTGCGCGCATGCTGCGTTCGAGATCCTGTCCAATTCGGTTGACGAAGCCCGTCAGGGGTATGGCAACCTTATTACCCTTACCGCTTTCGCCGACGGTTCCATTCAGGTGGAAGACAACGGTCGTGGTTGCCCGCTTGACTGGAACCCCACGGAAAAGCGCTTCAACTGGGAACTGGTGTTCTGCGAGCTGTATGCCGGCGGTAAGTACAGCAACAACGAAGGGGGAGACTACGATTTCTCCCTGGGCACCAACGGCCTTGGCTCGTGCGCGACACAGTACGCCTCTGAGTACATGGACGTTACCGTATGGCGCGATGGCAACAAGTACCAGCTGCACTTCAAGAAGGGCAAGGTAGTAGGCGCAAAGAAAAAGGCCCTGCACGTCGAGCCTACCGATGAAACCCGCACGGGCACCACCATCAAGTGGCGCCCCGACCTCGAGGTATTCACTTCTATCGATATCCCTCACGAATGGTATCGCGAAACCATGCGCCGTCAGGCGGTGGTGAACGCCAACGTTACCTTCCGCCTGCGTATCGAAGGCGAAGACGGGTTCAGCGAAGAAGACTTCTGCTATCCCAAAGGCATCGAAGACTATGTTTTGGAAAAGGTGGGAACCGACTACCTGACCGAACCGTTCTTCATCCAGGCCGACCGCCGCGGCCGCGACCGCGAAGACTTGCCCGACTACAACGTCAAGATCACCGCTTGCCTGTGCTTCTCGCGTACGGTGCAGATGCAGGAGTACTACCACAATTCTTCGTGGCTGGAAAACGGCGGCTCGCCTGAAAAGGCAGCGCGCAGTGCTCTGACCAGCGCAATCGATTCGTACATCAAAAAACAGGGCAAGTACAACAAGAACGAGAGCTCCATCAAATGGCAGGACGTGCAGGACTGCCTGGTGCTGGTAACCAACTGCTTCTCGACGCAGACCTCGTACGAGAACCAGACGAAGAAGGCCATCAACAACCGCTTTATCCAGCAGGCTATGACGGCATTCTTCAAGGAACGCCTTTCCACGTACCTGATTGAAAACAAAGATGCTGCTGGCAAGATCGTCGAACAGGTGCTTATCAACAAGCGCTCTCGCGAAAACGCCGAGAAAACGCGTCAGAGCATCAAAACCAACCTACAGCAGAAGACCGACATGGCCAACCGCGTGCAGAAGTTCATCGATTGCCGCTCAAAGGACAAGGCGCGCCGCGAAGTGTACATCGTCGAGGGCGATTCGGCTGCAGGTGCTATTCGCACGTCCCGCGATGCCGAATTCCAGGGTGTTATGCCGGTACGCGGCAAAATCCTGAACTGTTTGAAGGAAGATTATCCGCGCATTTTCAAGTCGGAGATCATCATGGACTTGCTGCGTGTTTTGGGCTGCGGCGTCGAAGTCAAAGACAAGCGCATGAAGAACCTGGGCACGTTCGATCTGGACAATCTTAACTGGAGCAAAGTCATTATCTGCACCGATGCCGACGTTGACGGCTACCACATTCGTACGCTTATCCTGACTATGCTGTACCGCCTGGTACCGACGCTCATCGATGAGGGTTTCGTCTACATCGCCGAATCACCGTTGTACGAGATCAACTGTAAGGAAAAGACGTACTTCGCCTACACCGAGCTTGAGAAGAACGGCATCCTGAAGGAAATTGGCAACCAGAAATGCTCCATCAACCGTTCGAAAGGTCTTGGCGAAAACGATCCGGACATGATGTGGCTTACCACCATGAACCCGGAAACGCGCCGTTTGATCAAGGTAGAGCCGGAAGACGTTTCCAAGATGGAAGCCATGTTCAACTTGCTTTTGGGCAACGACGATGAAGGCCGCAAGCGTCACATCGCCGAGCATGGCAAAGAGTATCTAGACCAGCTCGACCTGCAATAGCGCAGGCGGCAGGTGCGAAGCCTGCTGCTATTTGAACCAGCGAACCAGACCAGAAGAAGTTTCAAGAGGGAATCGTGGCAAAGAGGAAAACCAAAACAGAGCACAAGAAGAAGCACGTTGATAACCCGAACGTTATCGGTTTGCATTCCGAGGTAACGCAGCAGCCTATTACGGAAACGCTCGAATCGAACTACATGCCTTACGCCATGAGCACCAACGTTTCGCGTGCGTTCCCCGAGATCGACGGCTTCAAGCCTTCGCATCGCAAGCTGCTCTACACCATGTACAAGATGGGCCTGCTCAAGGGCGACCGCCAGAAGAGCGCCAACATCGTTGGTCAAACCATGAAGCTGAACCCTCATGGCGATAGCGCCATTTATGAAACCATGGTGCGTTTGGCAACAGGCAACGAAGCGCTTTTGGCACCCTTCGTTGAATCGAAGGGCAACTTCGGCAAGTACTACTCGGGCGACCTGAGCTACGCGGCTTCCCGTTATACCGAGGCCAAACTGGCTCCCATCTGCGCGGAGATCTTCAAGGACATCGATAAAGACCCGGTCGATTTCGTTGACAGCTACGACGGTGCCATGAAAGAGCCGCGTTTGCTGCCCACCACATTCCCCAACATCCTGGTTTCTTCCAACAAGGGCATTGGCGTTGCCATGGCATCGGACATTTGCGGCTTCAACCTTAACGAGGTATGTACGGCCACCATGCATTTCTTGGAAGACCCTGAGTGCGACTTGCTCGAATACATGCCTGCGCCCGATTTTTCCACGGGTGGCGAGATTATCTATCGCCGTGAGGAAATGGAGCGCATTTTCAATACGGGCTTGGGCAGTTTCCAGATTCGCTCCCGTTGGCGTTATCTGCCCGACGAGCGCATTATCGAGGTATATGAAATTCCTTATACCACGAAGACCGATGTCATCATCGAGCGCATTATCAAGCTTTCCAAGGAAGGCAAGGTGCGTGAGATTTCCGATATTCGTGACGAAACCGACCTTTCCGGTTTGCGCATTGCTATCGACCTGAAAAGGGGAGCCGATCCTGAGCAGCTGATGGCAAAGCTCTTCAAGTCAACTACGCTGCAAGATTCGTTCTCGTGCAACTTCAACGTGCTGGTTGATGGGTATCCGCGTGTTATGGGTGTACGTCAGATTCTGCATGAATGGGTAAACTGGCGCATCGATTCCACGCGTCGTCGTATGAACTTCGATTTGGGCAAGAAGTCCGAGCGCCTTCACCTTCTGCATGGTCTTGAGGCGATTCTGCTTGATATCGACAAGGCTATTGCCATCATCCGTAACACGAAGCTCGAAGCTGAGGTTGTTCCGAATTTGATGAAGGGCTTCAACATCGACGAGACCCAGGCGGAGTTCGTTGCTGAGCTGAAGCTGCGTAACATCAACGAAGAGTACATCCTGAACCGCACGAAGGACATTGCCAAGCTCGAAGACGATATTGCCGAGCTCAACGACATCCTTGCCAGCGAAAGCAAGATCAAGGAAGTCATCAGCAACGAACTTGCTGCGGTTAACAAGAAGTACGTGATGCCGCGTCGTACGGGTTTGGTTGATCCTTCTGAGGTTGTCGAGGTAAGCCTTGAGCCCGAGGTTGAGGAATACCCGGTAACCATGATGCTTTCGCGTGACGGTTACTTGAAGAAGATGACCGATCGCGTACTGAAGAAGGCCAGCTCGTTGAAGTACAAAGATGGCGACGAGCCGTTCATTGAGTTCCCTTCGTCCAACACGCACGAGCTTTTGGTATTCACCGACCATAGCCAGGTGTACAAGTGCAAGGTTGCTTCGTTCGAGGATACGAAATCGGCGCAGTTGGGTTCGTATCTGCCCACTGATTTGGAAATGGATCCGGATGAAAGCGTTATTTGGGTGATCGACCCTGAAGATTACAAGGCTGATGTGCTATTCGTGTTCGAGAACGGTCGCGTTGCTCGCGTTGCGTTGTCAGGTTATGTCACGAAAACCAACCGCAAGCGTTTGAAGAACGCCATCTACGGTGGCAGCAAGCTGCTGTATGCAACCGTGCTGAAAGAAGACCGTGACCTGGCTCTGGTTTCCAGCGACTACCGTTTGGTGAACTTCAATACGTCGCTGTTGAAGACCAAGACCACTACCAGCACCCAAGGTGTTCAGGCGTTTACCGCCAAGGGAAGTCGTACGGTTATCAATGTTGGCAAGGCGGAAGATTTCCTGGGTGGTAGGAGCTCGGTTGAGAAGTTCCGCGCTACCAGCTTGCCTTCTTCTGGTTCGCCCATGAAGGAAACGGACATGAAGAGCTTGTTCGACTAAAGGGCCGCGGTATACTGCCAATAAAAAAGAGGGGGAGCATCTGCTCCCCCTCTGGCGTTGCGGCTGGTGGTTAGCGGCAAACGATGTCTACCGGTACGTTCAGGATCTTGGCGACCTTCAGGATGGTGTCGGTGTGGCTGCCAAGTGCTGCTGCCATGTGGTGCGTCGGGCCGGTTTCGTTCCAGCGGTTCATGAACTCGCGTGCACCGATGCTGAACTTCATGCGCATGTTGGTGTCGCCGAAGGTAAAGATGGGGCCTTCAACGTTTTCGCCCTCTGCAACAACGAACTTGAAGTTGCCGTCGCCGTCCTGAGTGATGCCCAGGTAGGTTACCGTACCAAGGCCGGGGTAGAACTGGGTCAGGTAGCCGCCGCCAGTCTTGCCGTGGAATACGGGAACAACCTTCAGCGTAGGCTTCTTTGCCGTGGAGATGTCGGCATCGCCCGAGCCGGAATGGCCGATGATAACCACGTCTTCGGGGAAGTCGATGGAGTACATTTCGGAAAGCTGACCAGTGCCTGCGATGGTCTTCAGGATGCTCATTGCCACGGCAACCTTCATGTCGCCTTCAACGGCGCAAGAAGTGCCCTGCTTGATGAGCATGGAGAATGCGGGGATGAGCATAGAGTCGAGAACGCCTGCCTGACCCTGAGCGTAACCGTCGTAGTGGCTTGCGATCAGACCGATTTCCTCGTCCTTGACCCACTGCTCGAAGGCAACAACGTATTTTGCCATTTCCTGGATGGGTTCATCGGATACCTCGGCGCCGCCTTCGATATCGAACGTGTCGATGATCTCTGCCGCCTTGGCATCGATTGCTGCCTGGTCGTTGATATCGTCGGCGATGGCCCACATCTTTTCCCAGTCAAACTGCTTGGTGTACAGGCCCAGGCGGTTATAGAGGTTGGTTTCGTCGATGTACAGGTCCATCATGCCGGGGTAGGGGCGGCCGATCTGCGCGATGTTGGTACGGCGCAGGCGACGGCGAACCTGTGCGGCGCGGCACCATTCGTCGAGCTGCTTGGCAACCTCGGGGTCGCCGCCTTCAACAACGCCGGTGATTACGGCATGACGCTTGCCGGCACGGTTCAAGTCGGCAACCACTTCGCCGGGAGCGCCGCAAGCGTAGAGCTCGCCCAGCCAAATGGGAATGTCGGTGTTCGAGTAGTCGGGCTGAGCCTTCTTCTGAACATTCACCACAACAACGGGAACGTCGAGGTCGCGTACGGCGGGCAGCACGTTGTAGCTGGTTGCGTAGGTGAGCATCTGAAGGATAACCAAGTCAACGTCGGCTGCACGGAACTTGTCGCCGGCTTCCTGGGCCTGTTCCTTGGTGGTGACCAAACCGCCGTCGATCAAGTCGACCGTGGTGGGCAGCGTTTCCTTGAATGCGGCATACTGGCCTTCGAATTCGGGTACCAGCTGCGGGAATTGCGGCAGGTATGCGCCGAGCGCGATGGAGAATACGCCGACTTTGGCCTTGGTTTCTACGAGCATAGTTGCCTCCTTGGGCATTGGCTTTAGCCATTAAAAATTAGCGACCTTATTCTATCAGCCGTTCGCCGATTTGCAGGCGATTTCGCGAAAAGGGGACAGGTGACTGTTGTTGGAAGTGCCTTATTAGTTTGAGAAATCGCAGCGTTGGCATTTATGTGGTGCGCTTTCTTCAACATCTCGGTAAAAGATCCCCGACCATTTGCATATGGCTTGCAGGAGCGGAACGGTGCTTTGCCCCTTGCATGTTAGGGCGTATTCAACATGAGGAGGTATTTCCTCGTACTGTTTGCGTGATACCATCTCGGATTCTTGGAGCTCCTTAAGCGCAGAGGCAAGGGCGGTGTCGGTAATGTCGTAAAGCTCTTTCTTCAGTACGGAATAGCGCAGTGGCCCATCGGCAAGTACGCAGATGATGCGCGGTTTCCATCTGCCACCGAATACGTCCATTCCATATTCCAGGGGGCAGCGGATATCCTTATCGAGCTTTCTTTGGTATGCCATGGACCCTCCTTTAGTTTTCAGAGCAACTAAGGAAATCTTAGTTGCTTGCTTTCCGCAAGGTAAGTAACTAAAGAAAAGTTGTGTTACTCAATCGCTTGTTAACGACTTCAAGCGGCATTCCCCGATCCGTACCATGAGGGGCGTAAACAAAGGAAAGCGCGAAAGCGTTTGTTCGGAAGGAGCCAACAATGGCTGACGTAAAAGCGTACTTGGAAATCACGATGGTAATCGACGAAGCAAGCCGTCCTGCTGCCGCAAAGGTTTATTCGGACTATCGTGGTCCGTTCTTGGAACATATCGAAGGAGCCCTGACCAAAGATCTTCTTATTCGTGATGAAGATGTGCAGGTTCTTCATGGCTTCGACTCGGTTGAGCATGCGCAGGCATATCTGAAGAGCCAGCTGTTCAACGATGACGTTGCAACGGGCCTGAAGCCTACGTGGAGCGCAGATCCGAAGATAGCCATCTACTCGGTAGCGTAAACCGAAGTTTTGAAAGATTACATATGTGTCGGGCAGCCAAATATGGCTGCCCTTTTGCATTGGCTGATTTGGAAGAGCTGTGCAGCGAAATGCAGGACATTTTGCAGGGATGCGTCGATTTGAAGAAATGTCTTTTAACTAGGAGCGAGACTATTGGGTTGAAGCTTGCAGGCGAACCAATCGCTGGAGCATCTCTGCCTATGAAACCAAGAGTTCACCATAGTATACTTTTATACGTGAAGAACTGGATTGCCGTTGGTTGTTGAAGGGGCTCCTGATATGAAGATCAAACAGCAGAAAGACATCAAGGCGTTTCTGGGCAGCCGGCTTGATGACGATAGTGCGCGCAAGTTATTCGATAATCAGGCGCGCTTGCTTGAAGACCTTGTTGCCAAAGTGTCGGGCAAATCGAGGAATCAGAAAAAGACCCTTGAGCAAACTATTCTTCCTCGTATCGCCTTGTACCAAGCACTTCTTGGAAGTTCTCTTCCTCACGATGAAGCTCTTGGCCTTATGCGCTCGTACATGATGGACGTTGTTGCCGCGCAAAAGCATGCCCAAACTGCGAGGATGGAAGCGGTACCTGGGTTCTTCGGCATTTACAAGCGTGTGTTCTTGCGCGTTATGCACACGTCCGATTTGTGGGAAAGCATGCAACAGCAAGGCTGCGATTTTTTCGATGCCCGCATTACAAAGTGCCTCTGGCACGATGCCTGCGTGGAGAACGGTTGCCCTGAGCTGTGCCCTTTGTTCTGCGATGTTGACGACGTGAACTACGGCGGCCTTTCCAAAATGGGATTCTTACGCACCAAAACCCTTGGCTACGGTGGGGATTGCTGCGATTTTCATTTTTTCAAGATGTAGCGGCTGGCAATCATCTGCACCACCTCAGGTGATGGTAAGAGTCCACTTTGGGAGCGCTCGAGAAAGAGACCCCAGGTAAACCGTCTTCCCGAAGCAGGTGGGCGAGGATGGCCACACAGGCAATTATGCAACCCGTTCTTTCGTCTCGACTTGCTTTACGGATGTCCGTATTCGATGGGCGCTGTGCTATATCTTCTCTTGGTTTAAACGTTTGAACCAACGGAGGCTGCATGGCTGGGCAATTGGAAATCGAAACGCTTGCGAAGGGGTTTGCCTTTTGCTCGAAACCGCTCATCGCGATAGGCGATGAAACGCGGCAGCATCTTATCTTGGAAATGATGACGATGGGTAAGTGCAGTGGTGTTCGGGTAGGCGAAATCGCGGCAAAGACCAACCTTTCGCGCCCGGCTGTTTCGCATCATTTGCAGATCCTGAAGGACGCTGGAATCGTCAGGGTCCGTAAGGAAGGGACGAAGAACTTCTACTACTTCGACACGGAGATGGAAGAGCTTCAGCATTTGATTTCAACGTTGCAATTTGCGAAAAAGGTGTGCCTTTCGTTCTCGAGCGGGAACAGGGAAGACGTTTAGCTTTCGTTCGTAAACGATGTTTGGAGGACAGGGCAATGGACCCAATGGAATTGATAAAAGAGCGACATAGCGTGCGCCAATACGAGAATCACCCGATAGAGAAAGAAAAGCGTGAAGCGCTTGATGCCCTCATCGCAGAGATCAACCGCAAGGCTGGATTACATATCCAAGCTGTCTACAATGAACCGAACTGTTTTGATTCCAGGGTGGCGCGTTACGGATTGTTTTCGGGAGTGCAGAATTACTTGGCCCTTGTTGGTCTGAAGAGTTCGTCTCTCGATGAAACGGTAGGGTACTATGGCGAGCAGCTTGTACTGAAAGCTCAGGAGCTTGGGTTGAACACCTGCTGGGTGGGGCTGACCCACGGCAAAAGCAAGGCTGAGATTGGTCCTGGCGAAAAGCAAGTGTGCCTGATAACCCTGGGTTATGGCGCCACAAGCGGCAAATCGCACAAAACCAAATCGTTGCAGGATGTGAGCAACTATCAAGAAGGAATGCCCGAATGGTTCCTGCACGGCGTGGAAGCGGCTCTTCTGGCTCCTACTGCGGTAAACCAGCAGAAGTTCCGTTTTGAGCTGCAGCCTAATGGCGAAGTGAAAGCGACCCACGGCAGGGGCTTCTACGCCAAAGTTGATTTGGGTATCGTGAAGTACCATTTCGAAATTGGATCAGGCCGAAAACTGCAGTAGGAGCCTGGCTTACTGTGGGTAGAGTCCTGTCATATATAAGTCAGATTGTGCAGCGAAGTAACCAGGATGCTGACTACCGTAGGCACGGCCATTTTGCAAACAAGCTTTTCTACCAGTTGGGTTAGAAGGGCGTTGCGTTTCTTTTCGGCATTCCCGAAGGGTTTTGAAGGTTATTGCGGTAGAGCGTCGAACAGCTCTTCGTATATCTTCGGATCGTGCGAAGGGATAATGCGAAGATCGGGGTTTGCTTCGGCGACGTCATGCAAAAGGCGGTACTGGCTGTGGTACTTCTGCACATCAGTGTGGGCAATATTGCTCAGGGGCGACCCATAGGCCATCTCAAGATAATTCTCCCTACAGTACACCGCATCTGCTACAAGGAAATAGCGCTCCTGTTCCGAACAGTTCACAATCAAGCCCATCTGTCCGGCGGTATGGCCGAATAAGGGGACTAGAATCAGTGTTCCGTCCCAGAACAGATCGATGCTTTTTTCGAAGGGGCCATAAGGTACACCAGCAGAGAAGTCGATGATGTTGACTTGCTCTGTAGATAGCTTGTCGAACAGCGATTTCAGGTAGCATTTCTTCAGTAAGCGGAGCGGTGACTCTTGCGCAATGTCCCACTCTTCTTTGGAAAGGTACACGGGTGCGTGGGGAAAATCGTGTATGCCTCCGGCGTGGTCGATATGCAGGTGCGACATGATGATGGAGACTTCGTCGGGGTTGATTCTGCGCGCTTTAAGCTGTTTGACGGCATCATCGTTTTCCGAGACCTTAACCGGCAATATTAATTTCAGAATGCAATAGGGGAACCTTCGTACTGCATCGTAATAGCGGTAAGCGTACCCCGTATCGAAAAGTATGGTGCCGTGTACTGGATGCTCGATGACAAACCACAGGGCAGGCCCCCAAATGTGCTTGTTGGGATTGCCTTTCTTTATCAGGTTGAGGTTGGTGCCATAGTATCCGGAGTTCATAACGGTGAGCTTGCACGTTGGCTCGTGGCCTGTTAAAGGTGGCAACATCATGTCCATAGCGTTCTCCTATTGTTTTTCGGCAACCTGATACAATCTATTTCATATTGTAGGTAGCCCATCTGACGTTTCCGATAGGGCCACCTGAAACAAATTGGGGTGTTCTGTTTCATGGATAAAAGAAAAGTTGCCAATCGGGAGGTTAGAGACAAATTCTTCAAGGCCCTGATGGAGCTTCTTCGGGAAAAGAAAGCTTCGGAAATCACGGTAACCGAGCTTATTCGACGTTCTGGCGCGGCAAGAGCGTCGTTCTATCGCAACTACAAATCGCTTGATGATGTGCTGCAAGACAAACTTGACAGCATGATTGCCGACTATGATGCGCACAAGCCGACGGAAGTTGAAGAGTTCAAGAATTACGATTTCATCCTTAACCTATTCAGGTTCTACGAGAAGTATGCCGATGTTGTTTTGACTGCCCATAGGGCAAATGTCAGCATCGACATGCTGGACGAGATCACCAACTACATTGTCGGTGTGAACGGCGACATGAAAGCAACCTCGATTTCGCGCTACGAGCTCTACTTCTACTCGGGCGCATGGTACGACGTTGTGATCCATTGGCTTGAAGGGGGAATAAAAGAATCTCCCGAAGATATGGCTTCTGAGTTCGTTCGCATTTGCGAAGGTGGGGTACTCGTCGATTCTAGTTCGGCTACGGCGTCGTCTGACTTAACGACGCGCAGGATGGCGGAATGCCGGTAGGGCGTTTTGCCTGTGGTGCCCACTCTCGGTGTCGGGTCGGGGCAAAGGGAATGCCGTTAGGCCATGAACAGCGCTACCCAGATCGGCATGGTGATGATGCAGCAGAGCGTAGTAACTACGTTGATAGCGCTGGCGTGCGGTGCGTCCTTCTCATAGATTTGAGCTAGTTGCACCGTCATCGAGGCAGACGGGGTGATGGTTGCAAGAAGCGTAATGAGCAGGATTGACTGGCCGTTGGGTACCAAGGCGCTCACGCCGCTGAACTTAAGCGCGAACACGATGATTGCGGGAATCAGCACCAAGCGGATGAAGGTTGTGAGCCAAACACGCTTGCTGGTTACGATTTTGCGCAGATCCATCCCTCCGATGATCATCCCTGATACCAGCATAGCGGCCGGGCCGATCATCTGGCCCACGTCGGAAACAAAGGTTTCGAGGGGCTCAACGAGTTTGATGCCGAGCACCATGAGCGCAATGCCGGCGGCAATGGCCAATAGATTGATGTTGAACAGGACAGCGCGGATATCAATATGCCTATTTTCGCTGATAAGGGTCTTGCCAAACGTCCAGAGCAAGATGTTCTGCACGGTCATATAGGCAAGCGAGTATACCACCCATTCGTTTCCCAAGACGAAGCCAACGAGGGGAATGATCAGGTTTCCGCAGTTCGAGAAGATGCTTGCTGCTTGCTCGATGGGGGACAGGTGAAGCGGCTTTGCCAGAATTTTCACTAGTATTATTTGCCCCACCTGAAGCACGGCTGAGCAGGCGAGCGCGAACAAGAACCCCTGCAGTACTTCAGGGGTTAGGTCAACTTGCGAAGCTGAAATGAACGCGCACGGACAGATGGCGTATACAGAAAGAACGGAAAGCGTCTTGCTGTCTCCGGTTTTAAGGAGGTGAAGGCGCACCAGCGCGAATCCGACCGCCATAATCAGAAAAAGCGACGCAATCTTCTCTATGAGCAACAGGGTTATCATGCTTTGAAATTATACGCTTGCCGTGCAAGGGGATAGGGGCGTGCTTTCTTAAGCGTTGCCTTTGCGCTTGCGTGCAAATCACGCAAGCGGGTCGACATGGTTCCAAACCGTTCTAGTGGCATATGAATGTGTTTCGTAACAAAAAAGCACCCTTCTGCTGATGCAAGAAGGGTGCTTGAACTTGTGTAGCTCTGTCGTTAAAGGGTCCTACTCCCATTCGATGGCGTCGGTTCTGCCGTCCCGTCACTCCAGTTACACCCAGTTTTCGGCAT
>CAUASB010000008.1 GCA_958431815.1 uncultured Eggerthella sp.
AGGCGGCACCTGGTACTACTCAAACGAGTCGGGTGCGATGCAAACCGGATGGCTTAAAACCGGTGAAACTTGGTACTACCTGAACCCCTCCGGCGCCATGGCGACAGGCTGGAAACAGATCGGCGGTACCTGGTACTACCTGGACAACAGTGGGGCCATGCAGACTGGCTGGTACAAGGTAGGCGGCACCTGGTACTACTCAAACGAGTCGGGTGCGATGCAAACCGGATGGCTTCAGCAAGGGGGCACTTGGTACTGGCTTGATGGCTCTGGCGCTATGGCTACCGGCTGGAGAAGCATTGACGGCACCTGGTACTATTTCAACGACAGCGGAGCATGGGTCCCCAATCCAGAACGAGCGGAAATGGCTAACCGAATTGGCGGTTATAGCAGCGGGACAAAGTGGCTTATCGGCGTTGACCGTTCAGCTCACAAAGTCGGTATATTTAACGGCTACGCAAACCACTGGTCCTTGTGGTATTTCGTTGATTGCGTAACAGGCGCCCCAAGCTCTCCGACCATCACGGGAACTTTCCATACAACTGGGTACACCAGAACGTGCCTTTCGACCGACAGCCGCGCTCGCTGGGCTACACAAATTAACGGAGGCTACTTCTTCCATACGATTTTGAATTCGAACGATGAACTTGGAAAGAGCCTTTCACATGGCTGCATCAGGTTGTCTTATCCCGATGCGCAATGGATATACAACAACATTTACGCAGGAACCACTGTTGTAATTTACAACTAGCAACGGAGCAAGGAGAGGTAACACCTCTCCTTGCTTTTTATTTAAGGTCATTTACTCTTTTCTCCCAGTTGCCCACTTTGCAAGTCTTATTCTGTTCCCGTAAAACACTGTGATTCAACAGGCAACGAAGGAGAAACAGTTGGAAAAAAAGCGAAGTAAAATCCCCTTATTATTATTTATTAGCATTCTGGCATTAGCGCTGTGCCCAGCTTTCGCTTTCGCCGAAGAGGATAATGGGGAAAGCGGTGACCTCGCAAACAGTTGGAGATACAACAACGGCGAATTGATTGGCAGCGAGCAAGGAGCTCACCCTGATGACGACGGCGTTTCGACCTTAAGCGCCGAAAAGAACGACCAAGGCTACACGGTATTTAATTGGTTTGACCACTTTAGCCGCGGATACTGCTCTGGCGACGGCGCAAAGAAGGTAATCGACGTCTCCTACCACGATGGAACGATCGACTGGGCAAAAGTCAAAGCAGCAGGAATTGATTACGCAATCATCCGCTGTGGATACGGACAAGACCAGCGCGACCAAGACGACACGCAATGGCTCAACAACGTCAGAGGATGCCAAGAAAACGGCATTCCGTTTGGCGTGTACTTGTACTCGTACGCAACAAGCACAAGTCGAGCAGCCGGAGAGGGCCAACACGCACTAACCTGCCTTAAACAAGCAGGGCTCTCCCCTAACGATGTTGCGCTTCCCGTATATTACGACCTAGAAGAAAATTCTCTTAGGGATAAAGATCAAGCTGCATTCGCGAAGGCATTTTTTGCCCCTCTCGAAAATGCAGGCTACACGACAGGAACGTATGCTAGCCAAAGCTGGTGGGATGAGTACCTAACCGACTCATGCTTTGATCAGCGAGCAAAATGGGTAGCAGCATACAACGCATCACAGGGCTTGACCTATTCAGGCTTCTCCGATTTCGAAAACGGCAATGGAATGTGGCAATTCTCGGACTACGGAAACGTCCCGGGAATCAGCACCCGCTGCGATCTTGATTACACCTATATGTCTGCATCGAAAGATCAGTGGATTCAAAGCGGAAACCGCTGGTGGTACCGCCATGCGAACGGCTCGTACACCACCGATGATTGGGAGTACATCAACGGCTCTTGGTATCACTTCGATTCTTCCGGATGGATGCAGACCGGCTGGCTTGAAACTGACGGAACTTGGTACTACCTGAACTCTTCGGGCGCCATGGCAACAGGGTGGAAGCAGCTCGGCAACACCTGGTACTACTTGGACGGCAGCGGAGCAATGCAAACCGGTTGGTACAAAGTAGGTGGCGCTTGGTACTATCTAGATCAATCCGGAGCGATGCAAACCGGATGGCTGAATCTTGACGGAACCTGGTACTACCTGAACCCTTCTGGCGCCATGGCAACAGGGTGGAAGCAGCTCGGCACTACTTGGTATTACATGGATGGCAGTGGTGTGATGCAGATCGGATGGTACAACATAGGCGGCACCTGGTATTACTCTAACGATTCTGGCGCGATGCAAACCGGATGGCTGAATCTTAACGGAACCTGGTACTACCTTAATGGCAGCGGAGCCATGGTTCGCTCTTCCTGGGTCGGCGACTACTATTTGCTCGACGACGGCCACATGGCAACAGACCAATGGATTGGGCCTTATTACGTTGGAGCCGACGGAAAGTGGCAACGCTAATCGCAATTAACCAACGTTAGATTGTTCATTTTTATTTCTTATACCCGTATTTTGAACATTTGTTCAAAATACGGGTATACTTATTTATTAATGAACAACAAAGCAAAAAGGAGCAGCCGTTGCTGACAAAAAACGAATTTCTCGTCCTCCGCGCTTCTCTCGCCCACCCGAGGGAAAACCAACGCACTATCTCGGATTACGCTGGTATATCACTTGGAGGCGTAAATCAGACGATTAAAACGTTGCAGGACAAGGGGTTCATCTGCAACGGAACCGTCACCGAAGCGGGCATTGCGGCGCTGGCTCCATACAAGGTAGACAACGCGATCATCATGGCCGCCGGACTCTCTTCTCGCTTTGCCCCTATTTCATACGAAAAGCCAAAAGGTTTGCTGAAAGTACGCGGCGAAATCCTTATCGAGCGTCAGATTGAGCAGCTCCACGAAGCCGGAATCGAAAACATCACGGTTGTTGTGGGGTACAAAAAAGAGTTCTTCTTCTACCTTGAGGATAAATACGGGGTAGAAATCGCCATTAACCCCGAATACGCCACAAGAAACAACCACTCTACCCTGATGATTGTCCGCAAGAAATTAGGAAACACCTTTATCTGCTCTTCGGATGATTATTTCACCGAGAACCCTTTTGAGCCCTACGTATACCAAGCCTATTACGCAGCCCAATACTGCTGCGGAGAAACCCCCGAATGGTGCATCAAAGAAGGCCCCAATAAACGAATCACAGGTGTAACTATCGGTGGCAGAGACTCTCTTATTATGCTTGGGCACGTTTACTTCGACCGAACATTTTCTTCGCGCTTTGTCGAAATCCTCGAGGAAGAATACAGCCGCCCAGAAACCACCGATAAGCTTTGGGAACAACTTTATATCGACCACATCAAAGAACTCGATATGGTGGTTAGGCAATACCCCGATGGAATGATCAACGAATTCGATTCTCTTGATGAGCTTAGGGCGTTCGATCCTGAATTCATGGTTAATGTCGATTCAGAGGTTTTCGACAACATCGTCAAGACCCTTGGCTGCACTCGAAATCAAATCCATGATGTCTACCCCCTAAAGCAAGGGCTCACCAATCTATCATGTCATTTCGCAACCGACAGCGGCGAATACGTATACCGTCATCCCGGTGTAGGAACCGACAAGCTTATCAATCGTACCGAAGAGACCCAGGCGCAACTTTGGGCGAAAAAGCTCGGGATTGACAATACTTTCATCTACGAAGACCCTGAAAAGGGCTGGAAAATCTCACGGTTTATTCCCGATTGCAAACAGCTTGATAAAACAAGCGAAAGCGATCTAAAGGAAGCATCCAACTTGGCAAAACGACTCCATCGTTCCGAAGCAAAGCTCTCACTCGGGTTCGACTTCTTCGAAAAGTCAGTCGAATACACTAGCCTCATGAGCCCCGAGGAGCTCAATGATATCCCCGCCTTCCGAAATGTCGAATCAAAGATCGCCGAACTGCACAGGCTGTTCGAATCAGACGGAGCAGGCTTTACCTGCCTTTGTCACAACGATTTCTTCCCACTTAACCTGCTGAAAAACAAAGATGGAGTTCTTTCGCTAATCGATTGGGAGTATGCAGGCATGGCAGACTATTCCCAAGACATCGGAACCTTCGTCGTTTGCAGCGAACTTGATGATAAATCGGCAGATAGCCTGATCTCTTATTATTGCGATGGAGTTCCTAGCAAACTGGAAATTGCTCATTTTTACGCTTCCACCGCATTTGCTGGTTGGTGCTGGTATGTGTGGTCGCTCTACAAAGAATCGCAGGGCGAATCAGTTGGAGAATGGCTCTACATCTACTATCGATACGCAAAAAAGTATCTAGGAAAGGCGCTAGAACTCTACGAGGCAAATGCCAACTGAAAATCAGCCCACAGTACAGCAACATAGGAAAAATATGCAACAAGATATTTCGGATCTAAGAAAACAACGCCACCGCAAATACATGACGAAGGGCATATCCTTTGCCGTTGCATCCGGTATTTGCTACGGCCTATACACTGCATTCTTGACTTTAGGCGAAACGCAAGGCGCATGGAGTGCCTGGTTCGGCGGCGAAAGCTGGAATGGCTACGACCCCCTGAACGCTTTTATGACAACTTTCGCCCTTGCAGCTCTTGCGGCAGGACTAAATGATTCATTTAGCGGACTCTGGTCACTTATCGCATGTGCCAAAAATGGTCAGCTTGGTGACCTATGGAAAACAATCAAAACCAAACCGGGCTGGATAATGATGCTCTGCGCGGCAATTGGCGGACCATTCGCAACAATAGCCTATGTAGTTGCACTCAATTCAGCAACGGCAGCGGGCAATCCAGGGGTTATTGTGCCCATTGCAGCACTCAACTGCGCCTTGGGAGCCATACTTGGACGCATCCTTTTCAAGCAACGCCTTGAGGCACATAAGGTGCTCGGCATTTTGATCTGCCTTATTGCAGCGGGCCTCATCGGAGGAACAAGTTTTGCAAGTATGGGGCCGGAAGCACTTTTCGGTTGTCTCTTTGCATTTCTTGCGGCATTTGGATGGGGCTTTGAAGGCTGTGTAGCGGGTTTCGGAACCATTCTGATCGATTATCGTATCGGCATTGCAATTAGGCAGGTAACAGCAGGGATTCTGGAACTCGTAGTCGTATTCCCTATTCTCACAATGATTGGCGCTGATATTTCAACTGTACCAACAGTAATGCTTGCAGCAGTAGCCGACCCTTCCATTTTTATCTTCGCCATATCGGGCCTGTTCGCAATGCCTGCTTTTTCGTTTTGGTATAAGGGAAACTCCATGTGTGGAACCGCCTTGGGCATGGCATGCAATGGCATGTACGCCTTCTGGGGCCCATTCTTCATCTGGATCGTAATGGGCGTTTTAAACATTGGCGGAATGGCAGCCGACTACCCACCGCTTTCTGCCGCACAATGGATTGGCGCATTGATCATGGTTGTTGGTATTTTCTGCATTGCAGTCAATCCCAATAAGCACCTTAAGAACCATAAGGAGCATTCGAATGAAGAATAACCTGCCACCTCTGCACTACGCCATTATCAAGTGCTTCGACGAAAACGATGCGCTTTGCTCGGAAGACGTCATGGCTAGCCTCGAGCAAGATTATTCCGACTATAAGCTATTCAGCCGCAAGGATATCGATGAAGTGCTCGCAACCGCAAAAGAAAACGGTTTGTTGGAAGAGTGCGAGGCGAGCATCGACGATAAAGGGCAGCTATGCATTTCCTACCAAATAACCGACTTCGGGAAAAGCATGGTGCAGCAGTATCTTTAACAAAAGAAAGCATGGCGTGCAGGAAACAATGCACTAAAGCAGCTGCTCTTTAGGCTCATTAGTGCATAGCAAAGTTATTTCGCTTACCCCAGCCATCTTTGTTTCCGGATTATCGCAGGGACCAACGCCTCGGCCTATTGTCCTCGATTTTTCATCTACGAAATTATGGCTTTATCGCCTTCAGCGGATAGCCCCTTATAATTAAGAGAATTCTTACTACTTAAATCTTCCAGGCGGAACAAATGCATTTTTCAAAAAAAGCAAAAGGAATCCTCCCAGTCTCATCTCGGTCTTTCCATGCCATGGAAAAGTATCTAGTTGAACAGAACCAGATATTAAAAGACGAGCTTGCCGCAATTAAAGATCAGCAGAACCGCTTGTTTGCACGTATCGAACAGGCAGACAACGGTATCAACCTGAACCTTAATTATAAAGTCGGTACTGTTCTTTCACCCGCAATCAAGTCCATTTCAGACGACCTTGATGCTCACGATTCACATATGAAAATGTTTGCCTGGGAGCAGTATCGCAACGCTGGCGAATCGATCACGGACGCAAAAAAGCGCTTCTTTCACTCGCTTCCTCAGGCAACTGGCGGAATGCGACTGCTTCAGCTTGGCTGCGCGAAGCTTCTATCCGAATTCGATGCTTTGTGCCAAAAAAATAGCATTCCCTATTGGTTGAACTTCGGCACGCTTCTTGGCGCTGTGCGCCACGGCGGCTTCATTCCATGGGACGACGATGTAGACCTTGGCATAATGCGCGATGATCTGAAGAGGCTGACGGAGCTAGTCAAGCAAGACAATCAATACAGGATCACCGTCGTATACGACAAGTTCGTTTATTGCCGTCAGGTCAGATTCTGGTATGCAGATGCCACTATCCCCTGTTTCCTTGATCTGTTCATATACGACTGGGCTGAATCCGACAGCAAAGAAAAAGTCGAAGAGCATCGCGCCCTTCGCCGCAGCATGATCGCCGAAATCGAAGCAGACCCTTCATTTCGGTTCTGGTCTGACGAGCCGTACTACACCAAATCGGACGAGCAAGCTTCCCGAATCCAAGACAAATTCGATCAGTGCATCAACGATGCGCGTAATAAGGGGCTGATCAGCGCCTCGAAGTCCCCCTATGCTATATGGTCCCTCGACAACCTCGATGACGGGAAACAGCGTTGGTGGGCATACGACCTGAAGGACATTTTCCCCACAAGGAGAATGGCATTTGAGGGGGTGGAATGCTCTGTTCCCAATAACTCCGACAGCTTCCTAACAAGCCGATATGGGGATTACCTGGAACTGCCCAAGGATATCCATACGCATTTCCAGCACGTTGATCACGACGATTTGGAAACATCGAAAACAAAGCAGGCCATCGAAGACCTGATTGATTAAGAAAAAGCTTGGCGCTTACTCTTCGTTGGCGCCAAGCTTTTCTTTTACTTCAGTAGTGGAAATGCCTTGGGTTCGATCGAGGTACACAACGTCGCACATATCCCTTAAAGCCTCAAATCGACTATCGCCGGCCCAATCACTTCCCATACACACTACATCAACATGGTATTCAGTCACGTCCGACCTCTTTTGACTCCAATCGCATTCCGGAATCACCAGGTCAACGTATCGAATTGCCTCCAACATCTCCTTACGGGTTTCGTAGGAGTAGAAGCTTTTCTTCCCCTTTATTGCATTGAACTCATCGGTTGAAAGCGCCACTATCAGGTAATCACCCAGCTGCGATGCGCGTTGCAGCAAACGAATATGACCATAGTGAAGCAGGTCGAAAGTTCCATAGGTCAGTACTCGCTTCAAACCCGGTTTGCGACCAACAGGCTCACTGCTTTCTATGGTCACCATGGCTTCACGTTTGCTCTGGTTACTCATTTTCTCACCTTACCAGGTTAAATAGGACTAAGCGGATGCTTTGACAAGGAGCTCCTTATCCAAGTCGTTGAACCTGGATCGGTCTCCTACAAAACGCAGCTGCTTCTTGTTCTTGCCGATGTACTTAATCGCATGAGCAACGCTGTCAAGGTTTTGCGGGTCTTCGAGCAAAACCAAAGATTTGCTCTTCGATGCAAAGGAGGCAATAGCAAGCGCATCTTCTGGATGCCAAATAGACACAACCAGGAAAGATTCTGGATCGATGCGCTGCTCAATCCAATTGTTGATCTTTTCGTTTGCATCATAGGGGCCATTACCAACAAAGCGATGCACTTCCGCGGAACCTGCAGCGATAGGAGCAATCCCTTCATCGGGAAACGATTTGAAACCGCCAACTATAAGCGCATCACGCTTCGTTGCCGCAACACCGCACATCCTGGAGGGCACGGGGTCTTCGCCTACCTTGACCAGCACAGGGCACTTTTTCGAATGCAGATATGGTGAAAGCGAAGCCAAATCGCCCAAGCAGCCGTCGTAGGTAAGGGCGACATCTTCGCCCCAAAGCGCATTCTTTTTGCCGTATTCGTACATCGCCCACGAAAGCTCGCAGGCATCTTTGCCCTCAAGCACTTCAACCGCCGAATCGGGCAAAGCGGAAATAACTTCCTTTTTCACGATTTCCGCATTCACCGTTCCGCCGTTTAGCACGTAAACCGTTTCGGGGTTAAGGCGGCTCAGCTCTTGCGCCGTTGCATCGGGCACGCTTTCGTTTTGCATCAGCAGAACAGGCGCATCTAGCGCACCGGCAAGGCCGTTTGCCATAAGGGGGATCATCTCGTGCTCGCCTGGAGCCAGAACCACGTTCTTCGCACCATCGGGATAGCAACGACTAGAAAGCTTCGCCGCGATGCCGTAGCGCGTGTCTGCTTCGATGGATTCGATGCCGCTCATGTCGGGCTGTTTCGGGTCTTGCAGGGTTTCGAACACAATCTGCTCCGATTCCTTGCTGCCCACGTGGCCGCCCAACACGCGGTACGTCTGACACACTTCCTTCGCCGTGCCAGCCATGCGCAGATGGCCCTTCTCGATCCAAACGGCCTTGTTGCACAGGCGTTCAATCTGGTCGTTGTTGTGGGAAACGATGAGCACCGTCACACCATGCTCTTTGATCAACTTCATAATGCGGTCTTCGCACTTCTTCTGGAACATGAAGTCGCCCACGGAAAGCACTTCGTCAACGATAAGAATCTCGGGCACGATTACCGTTGCGATAGCAAATGCAATGCGCGCCACCATGCCGGAAGAGTAGTTCTTCATGGGCATGTCCAGGAATTTCTCTACCTCGGCAAATTCCACGATAGCGTCAAAGTTTTCCTCGATGAACTGCTTGGAATATCCCAGCAGCGCGCCGTTCAGGAAGATGTTTTCGCGCGCGGTAAGCTCCATGTCGAAGCCGGCACCGAGCTCGATAAGCGGCGCAATATCGCCGTTCACGGTGCAGGTGCCCTTGGTTGGCTCCAGCACGCCGGCAATGATCTTCAGCAACGTGGATTTGCCCGAGCCATTCGTGCCCAGAATGCCGTACACGTCGCCCTGCTTCACCTCCAGTGAAACGTCGTCAAGCGCGCGAAACTCCTTGAAGCGCAGCTCACGCTTGGCGGCAGCAATCACATATTCCTTGATGCTGTTCAGCTGCTCGCTTGCCATATTGAAGATCATGGACACGTGGTCCACTTTGATCATGGTTTTCTTTGAATCGTCTTCGATGGCCTGGCTGTCAATTTCCAGAACACTGGTGTTCACGTTTTCGGGCATGATTGTTCCTTAAACGTAGAGGATGAATTTCTTTTCGGTTTTCTTGAAAATAAGCAGACCGATGACGAATGAAACAACGGCCATGCCCAGACACAGCAGGTTTTCCGACAAGCCGGGCACCGTTCCGCTAAGAATAAGATCGCGGAAATAGCTTACGTAGTGGTACATGGGGTTGTACTGCATAAAGGGCATTGCCCAGTCGGGCAGGATTTCCACCGGGTAGAACAGCGGCGTGGCGTACGTCCACGCCGTGATGATTACGCCCCACAGGTGGCATACGTCGCGGAAGAACACCGAAAGCGCCGAAAGCGCCATGCCGATGCCCGCGCTGAACAACACCACGTATACGAGCAGAAGTGGCAGGGCGAGCAAACTCACATGCGGCATAACCTGGAAGAAGATCATTACCGCAGCGACCGCAATAAGCGAAATGCAGAAGTTCACCAATTGGAACAGCACTTTTTCCAATGGGAAGATGAGCTTTTCGATGCGGATCTTCTTGATGAGCGACGACGATTCGATGATGGAGTTCATGGCGCCAGAGGTGGAGTCGGCCATCAGCGCGAACATTACGTTGCCCAGAATTACGTACAGCGGGTAGTTTTCGATGCTGAATTTGAAGAACGTGCTGAACACAACGGAGAGCACAATCATCATAAGCAGCGGGTTGAGCACCGACCAAAGTACACCCAGGGCGCTGCGGCGGTATTTCAGTTTGAAGTCTCTGGACACCAGGGAAGTGATGGTGAACCAATTCCTTCGGGCATTAGCGCTTAACAGTTTTTTTGCCATTAATGCTGTTCCTTATCGTTTGGTGGTTGCGAATGCGCTGGCGGCTTGGACGGGTTTGTCCAAGCGGATTATTTGCCAGTCTGCAGATCGGCGATGGCCAACCTGCGGTTCCGGCAAAGCGAGTCCCACAGACTTTCGTCTGACTTGGGGCATTTGTGCCTAGTGCATTCTGCAACCAGAATAATCACGATATTTCATTGTATAGGGTATTGCGCCGCAGTTGCCACCCTGCACGGTTTTTGCGGAAAATGCGCCCATAGCCCCACTTAGGCAGAAGCTGCTGCCTTGCTATACCTCTCGGATACGCAAAACCAAAGGTCAGTGCACTGTAAAACAAATGTTCGATATAATAGATTCAACCCAAAATATTTCAGTTAGCAAAATGAGAACCTATCCCGTGCCCAAGGAAACGCCATGAGCCCATCGAAACAAACATCTTGGCCTAATGCAGAACAGCAAGTTCTTGATCTTAAGAACCAAGGCGTTTCCTTTGACCTAATGAATGAGAAAGAAGCAAAGCATTACTTACAATGCAATTGCAACCTCTTCCGCATAAAGTCATACAGGGCAAATTTCGACAAAGCCACATGTGGACAAAAAGAGGGTAAGTATACCAATCTCGACTTCGGAATGCTCGTTGACCTTTCCACCATAGATATGCACTTCCGCAACGCTTTAATGCCCATCACACTAGACATTGAGCATTTCTACAAAATGAAATTGCTTCGTACTGCCGAAGCGCATCAAGAAGACGGATATGAGCTCGTCCAGGATTTCTTTAATGCAACCGGTAAAACAAACATAATCGCAGAAATCGACCGTGGAATAGCCAGCCCCTACACCAAAAACCTCATCCAGAAAAGACAAGCGTCAGATTACGATTTTCCAATATGGGAGCTTATCGAAGTCGTTCCTTTCGGGCGCTTCATTCATTTCTATAACTTCTGCGGAAATAGGTTCAAGAATAAGCAGATGCAGCGTGATTTCTATCTTCTCCAAAGTATCAAAGGCCTCAGAAATTGCTGCGCCCACAATAACTGTATTCTCAACAACATGAGATCTGAAGAGCCGCGGCATAGGGTGCAAAATGAGGTATCGCACTTCCTTAGCACCATCGGAATAAAGCGAGAAATGAAGAGAACAAAATTGAGTAATGAACGATTCCAGCAAATCGCAACGACTCTTTATGCGCATTCCTCTTTTCTCCAGAGGGGATAATCCACTTGCGGGGAGAGCAGCTGCATGATTTCTCTCGAAGAATGAGAAGAAATGGTTCTTTTTATTCCGGAAACAGCGTCATTGAATCCAGCTTCAACTTCCTTGATGACATTATTTTCGGCTGCTATCCAAAAAAGCTTTGACATAATCGATTAATGAGGGCAGAATAAATTCCACTATGAAAAACGGTTTCCGTTTTAGAGGAGTGCTTCAATTAAGAGGTGCTCCTTATTTTTTCTGAAGCAACAGACTGAAACTCAAGAGGTTCAGAAAACGCACGGGCGCCATCCCCATCTTCCCCAAATCCAACGAATAGAGTCTTTGTCTGCCGTTGTGCACAGTTCTTCAGTGGTCGCACCGTTTTCTGAAAATAGAGCGGCTTGAGCCAGAAGAAGCCCCGACCCCGCAACAATCCGCTATCTCTTCCTGCCGCCTTGCCCGAAAGGGAAATGACAAAATGGGGACTGTCCCCATTTTGTCATTTACGGGCGCTGAGGGCTGCTTTGGGGCCGGCTACCATCAGGTAGTACAGGCCCTTGCGCAGAGCGGTTGGTTTCTTCGGGAAGAATTGCTCAAAGTGCTTAGGGTGCTGCAGCAGGTAACGCAAGTTAGCGTCCTGATGGTCGCTGAACAGAGAACGATCATACGCACCGTTTCTAAACCCGGCGCGCAGATCTTCGCGCATCTTGGGCACGAACTCCTTGCGCTGCTCGGCGCCAAGACGCGCAAAATTCCACATGTAGCTGTCGTAACGCAACCTGAACAGCACCTTTTCCAGCATCTCGCGCTGCGGGTCGTCTTTGATAAAGCGCTCAGCCTTGTCAAATTCCTTGCACACGCACATCACTTTCTGCACGTCGTTCACGGAAGATGCCTCGTTGTCCTGGCGATAATGCAGAATGGGCTCTTCGCTCATAGCCACCTTCTGCGCCTTCACCCACACTTTGAACTGAAAGCCCAGGTCCTGGAAGCTTGCGCCCGCCGTTTCCAGGAAGCGGACGCCACCCTGGTTCAGCATTTCGCGACGATACAGCGCCGACCAAATAGACGGGATGCAATAAAACACGTCGCGTTGGTCGCGCGGGCTGAAGGGCGCCGCCGCCATAGCCGGCGTGCACACGCTTATAAGCTGGTTGCGCTCTTTGGGCGCGCTCCAGTAGAACCAGTAGTTGGCCTTGGCCACATCAACAGGCGCATCGGCCGTGCCGCTTTTCATCAGGCCATGCAGCAGCTCCAACGCGTTGGGCTCAAAAAAGTCGTCAGGCTCCAGGATGCCGATGTACTCGCCGCGCGCCGTGTCGATGCCTAAGTTCATCGATGCGCCGTACCCGGAATTGTCCTTGTCAATCAGTCGAAAGCGCTGGTCGTTGGCCATATAGCGTTTGATAATATCCAGCGACCCATCAGTGCTTCCGTCGTTGATGCACAGCACCTCGAAGTCGGCAAATGTCTGCGCCAGCAGGGAATCGAGCGCCTGCTCCAAATAGCGCTCGACATTGCAAATGGGCATCAACACCGAAATCGCTGGAGCCGGACCTTCGGGAGCCGGGCTTATACGCGCACTTTCGCGCGCCGCATTCGCACGCGCCTGCTGCAGCGAAATGCGGTTGCCCTTCTTCTGCTGCTCGCCCGCGGCGCTCCCCTTCGCGCCCTGATCCTGCTTGCCGCCAGAAGCCTGAGCCCCGCTCGTCTTCTTCTTAGCCATGCCAATCCCCTCTCTTATTAGTTAGTAGAAGTATAGCGTGCCAAGCCGCCGCCTTTTGCTTCGGGAAAAGCACGTAATCTGCCTCAAAATCGAATGGATTGTTTGTGCGGGGAGCGTTCAAGGTGCCGGCGCGGCAGAATAAGGTGCCGCCCATCGCCCGGCAGTGCGTAAGCGCCTTAAAAAATAACGCCCTGTCTTTAGTGGCAATTCTTACAGGGCGTGTAGCCTTGCGCCTGCGCTTCAGACAGGCTCATAGGAATCTTCGATTTCCGCAACGAGCTGCAACCGTCATTGTGGTATTTCTTTCCAGTTTTTGTCACATAGACCGTTTGGGAATTCGTTACTGAAGAGGACTTGTTTGTTGCGCCCGAACTCGAAGAAGCGGCAGCAGCTTTCTTTTCCTGCGCCGCCTTCTGGGCTGCAGCTTCTTCTGCCTGCTTCTTTGCTTCAGCCTCTTCCTGGGATTTCTTTGCTTCGGCTTCCTCTTGAGCCTTCTTCGCCGCAGCCTCCTCTTCAGCTTTCTGCTTTGCGGCAGCTTCCTCTGCGGCCTTTTGCTCAGCCGCCGCTTTTTCTGCGGCAAGATTGTCGGTCGCCTACTGATCCACGCCCAAAGAGATGGTTACGTGCTGGTTCTTGGAATCATCCCGGGTGTCGTCCACCGAAGAAACAGCATAGATCGTTTCGCCCGATTTCAAACTCGAAGAACTTACATCGAAGGTATAAGAGCCTGCAACCAGGTCTTTCGATTCGAACTCTTCACCCGGCTTCACTGAGATGGTCTTCGAAACAGTATCCCCTTTGTCGCTTTTCCCCTGAACGGAAATCGAGACCGCTCCACCCTGCCAGCCATCCGCATCAACGTTAATGCTTAGCTTCCCGGGGTCAGACGAACAACCTGAAAGCGAAATGCACAAGAGCGCGCCAAATAAGGTAGTCAATATCCCCAAGAAAGACGCACGCGTTCCCACCGTCGAAGCGGACCGCGTAACTTTGATCGGTACTAACTCTTTCGCACTCATGCAAATCGCTTCCTTTCCATGCTTCTCATCAGGCGGGATACGAAAATGCTACTAAGGCTGCGCTCACTCGACAACAAAAAGTGGCAAACCTTGGATGAAATCAAATAGAAGCAGATGGATTCATTTTCTTTTCGATGCCGATCGCGCTTACCAGTTCCGTAGAGAGCCCAGTTTGAACAGGGGGAGAGCGCATACGCCCATCTCGGCAAAGGAGACACAACCAAAGTGAGCAAGGAAACAGCTCAGCGCATGCTGGAATTCGCGCGTCTCGATTGCGCGGCGCTTCACTGTGCCGGTTCTACGTAATTGGGTATAGCTGACGCACCAGTCGCAAAGCTCGTCGTAGAGGAAATGATCCACAAACAGACTTGTCCACATTTGCCACAAGCCTTGCTCCAAAGAAAGCAACCTGTAACGCAGGTGCCATTCGCGATGACCTAGAATTGTCCGTGGAAACACGTTGCGGCATTGTGACTCGAAAGCCAAGCCGCCCAAAATCACTGGAAAGGGACCGCCCTTTCGGCAAGCAAAGGAGGCATCATGCCAAAGGAGGAACACATGCAACTCGGATTTATCGGGTGCGGAAACATGGCGAAGGCCATGATCAAGGGAATTATCAACAGCGGCGAGGTTGCCCCTGCTGAAATCTACAGCTCCAACACCACCGCGGAACACGCCAACGCCGTTGCCAAGGAATTCGGCATCAACGCCGGCACCAGCAACATCGACGTTGCCAAAAACGCCGACATCCTGTTCCTTTCCGTCAAGCCCTACCAATACGAAGCGGTAATCGCCGAAATTCGCGAAACCGTCCGCCCCGAGCAGACCATCGTTACCATCGCACCGGGCAAGACCATCGCCTGGCTGGAGCAGCAATTCGCCGCACCCGTGCGCATCGTGCGCACCGCGCCGAACACGCCCGCTCACGTGGGCGCCGGCGTTACCGCCTACTGCAGCAACAGCCTGGCCACGCCCGACGACGTTGCCGCCGTGGAATGCCTGCTTGCCAGCTTCGGCACCACCGTTGAACTGGAGGAATCGCAGCTCGACGCCGCCAGCGCCATCGGCGGCAGCACGCCTGCTTACGTTTACATGTTCATCGAAGCCTTGGCCGACGCCGGCGTGGCCGAAGGCCTGAAGCGCCCGCAAGCTCAGCAGATTGCGGCACAAGCGGTTCTGGGATCCGCAAAGCTAGTGCTCGAATCCGGCAAACACCCAGGCCAACTTAAGGACGAAGTGTGCTCGCCTTCCGGTTCCACCATTCGCGGCCTGGAAGTGCTGGAAAAAGGCGCATTCCGCGGCACCGTTATCGACGCGCTGCGCACCACCATCGAAAAGGCTCGTTCGCTGTAAAAGCCGCTTAAGCACCCCATCGCTAATGGCCAAAACCAAGAAAAGGCCCTTCCCTGGCAAAATAATCGACTTGCGAACGCCTTTCAGGCCGCTTTCCAAGAAACGAACCCCAGGTTTGGGAGGTCGACGCTTCCTGACCTGGGGTTTTATTCTTTTCCGCAATTCAACGGGACAAACAAATCGTTCTCAAGTCGATTATTTTGCCATCGGACCCCCGATTCTTGGTTTTGCATCCTCAGGAGCAAAGCCTTTAGCAGCAATTCCCGCCGAAACTCAAGCACAAGAGCAGAATCAGCCGACAGACCCCACTCCCGCCCGCAAAGGCAACAACCCCGTTACAAACACGCGTGCGTACGCCGCCTTTCTTGACACGCGCGTCACAGATACTAGAATCCGTATTAGCACTCCACATGCTGGAGTGCTAATTTACGTTTACAAGCACTACAAACAGGGCAATCGTTGCATGCAGCACGTCTACGGGCCGTCGGATTCCAACGCCCGCACCCCGCGGCATGCAACCCGGCAAACTCGGGCGCTCGCTGCAAAACGCGTCCAACGGGCATCGCGCATCATCGCAATGCCCAGGCGCAACAAACAGCGAAAGCGAAGCCGCCGCCCAAAAACAGAAGGAAGGATCTGAATGAAGCAGTTCCAAACCGAAAGCAAGAAGCTTTTGGACCTGATGATCAACTCCATTTACACGAACAAGGAAATCTTCCTGCGCGAGCTGATCTCCAACGCATCCGACGCGGTAGACAAGCTCTATTTCAAGAGCCTCACTGACACTTCTATCGCCGTTTCGAAGGACGACCTTTCCATTAACGTTGCCTTCGATAAGGATGCACGCACCATCACCGTTTCCGACACCGGCATCGGCATGACGCGCGACGAGCTAGAAACCAACCTGGGCACCATCGCTCATTCTGGCAGCCTTGAGTTCAAGACCGAAAACGCCGAAAAGCAGGGCGAAGACGTGGACATCATTGGTCAGTTTGGCGTTGGCTTCTACTCTTCGTTCATGGTTGCCAAGGAAGTTACCGTAACCTCCCGCGCTTACGGTGAAGCCGAGGCATACACTTGGAAGTCCGACGGTATCGAGGGCTACACCATCGAGCCCGCAACGCCCGAAGAGGCAGCCACCATCGGCGGCGACCACGGCACGTGCATCACGCTGCACCTGAAGGAAAACCAGGGCGACGAAGAATACGACATGTTCCTGGACCAGTACGAGCTGCAGGCCCTGATCAAGCAGTACAGCAACTATGTGCGCTACCCCATCCGCATGGAAGTGGAAGAGCGCAAGCCGCTGCCCAAGCCCGAAGGCGCTGGCGACGACTACAAGCCAGAGTACGAAACGGTGCGCGAGGTTAAGACCATCAACTCCATGATCCCCATCTGGAAGCGCCGCAAGTCGGAAGTGACCGACGAAGAGTACGCCACCTTCTACAAGACCGACTTCCACGATTTCGAGGACCCGGCGCGCACCATTTCCGTGCACGCGGAAGGCGCGCTGACCTACGACGCGCTTCTGTTCATCCCCAAGCGCCCGCCGTACGACTTCTACAACAAGGACTACGAAAAGGGTCTGGCGCTGTACAGCTCGAACGTGCTGATCATGGAAAAGTGCGCTGACCTGCTGCCCGACTACTTCAGCTTCGTGAAGGGCGTTGTTGACTCCCAGGATCTGTCGCTGAACATTTCCCGCGAGACGCTTCAGCAAAACAGCCAGCTGCGCGCCATCGCCAACAAGCTGGAAAAGAAGATCAAAGGCGAACTGGAAAAGTTTCTGAAGAACGACCGCGACGGGTACGAGAAGTTCTTCAAGGGCTTTGGCCGCAACCTGGAATACGGCATCTACACCAGCTACGGCATGAAGAAGGACGTACTGGCCGACCTGCTGCTATTCTATTCCGCCAAGCAGCAGAAGATGATTACACTGGCCGAGTACGTGGAGGCTATGCCCGAAGGCCAGGATTCCATCTTCTTCGCAACCGGCGAGGCAATCGACCGCTTGGCGAAGCGCCCCATCGTGAACACGGTGCTGGGCAAGGGCTTCGACGTGCTGCTGTGCCCACAGGATGTTGATGAGTTCTGCTTCATGGCAATGAGCGAGTACCAGGAAAAGAAGTTCAAGAACGTTGCCGGCGGCGACCTGGGCCTGGAAACCGAAGACGAGAAGAGCGCAGCCGAGGCCATCACGAAGGAAAACGAGGGCCTGTTCGCTGAAATGCAGAAGGCCCTTGAGGGCAAGGTGAAGCGCGTTGCCGTTTCTGCTCGCCTTACCGACACGCCTTCGTGCGTGACGGCCGAAGGTCCCATTACGCTTGAGATGGAAAAGATCTTGGGCCAGGGCCCCGACGGCGACCACGTGAAGAGCGACCGCGTGCTTGAGCTGAACGCTCAGCACCCCGTGTTCAAGGCAGTGCAGAAGGCATTCGAAGACGGCGACACCGAAAAGGTGCATCTGTACGCCACGGTGCTGTACGACCAGGCACTGATCACCGAAGGCTTGCCCATCGACGACCCGGTGGAGTACACCCAGGCCGTGTACAAGTTCATGGCGTAGCAAAATGGTGACAATCCCCATTTTGTTATTTCACTAGAGGGGGTGTTCGCGAAAGCGGACGCCCCCTCTTTTTGTGCGCGGAAACGGCCGATAGGAATCACTCAAAACGACATCCCTATCGCGTAGAAAACCACAACCACCAACACCCAACCTCTAAAGTTCCCACCAATATCCTTGGAGGAATGACCATAGCTTTTAAATACTCGCTATTTTTATTAGACTCAGTTGGACTTAGCATTAAGGATTGACTGTGGATATCAAGAATTGCATCGAATCTATATCGGACGTCGAAGAGTCACTTCGAAAAAATGCAGCACACTTAATTGCCACTTCAGGGGATTTCAATCAAAAAAGGGTTACAGCGCTTCTGAACTCCAGCGAAAAGCTTCGCCAAATAGCCCACGAACTAGAAGCCATCGACCCTGAAAAAACACAAAGCGCTTCCGACGATAAGCAGAGACTCGACCCCGAGCACTTCCCACTCTGCTTTATCAACGATGGACATCTTTATAAAGTCGGACTTTCTGAAAATAAAAAGCCAGACGGCACCCCTCGCACATGGTGGAAGAAGGTGTCGCTTCAGGAAGTTAAAGAAATTCTGAATGCTATTGCCGCCCTTAACGGAAACGACTTTCGTAGAAGTGATCTCAAAAACACAGTTGGAGTTCCAGACTACAAGGTCGATATAGTAATTACGGCATTGAAATCAACCAGCTACATCGAAACGTCTAAGAAAAACGGATTCTACAAGGCAAAAAGGGGAACGGAACAGGAATGGGAACGTTCTTTGGAATTGCTTCCCGTGAACACAAGGCTATTGTCGAACGATACCCAATAGAACCAACTGAGCTCCCAAAAGGGAGCTCAGTCTACGAAACGCGGATCTTACAGAACCGTCTTATGTCATATTCTAACATTCCAGTCAACAGGGGACAATTTATGCAAGATACAAATATCGCGCTGGATATTGCACTGTGTCTCGGCGAACAACGCATGGTAGCCCTCTGCGACAATAGCAATGACTTCAGGTCATCGATTAATGCGTTTGAATGGGAGATGGAAGCAAGAAAAGCTTTACTGGCACCTATCGGAATAACGGAAACAGCGCTTAGAAACGCTATTGACCAATCCATTTGCGCCTGGTGGAACGATGAAGGACTTCCAGGGACGTGGACCGACACGCCGCTTGCCCCTAAAGCCGAATTCCTCTCATCATTTGTTCACGCCTCTTCATGGAAGAAAAGAGCAGAGGCCAATCTAAAGCACAGAAGAAGTGCTACTCATTCGGATTTAATAGCACACACCTCCTTTGGAACATGGAAGAACATGATAGGTAATCCAGCATCCCACAGGCATCATCCGCCAAAGGACAAAAAGCGATATGATTCTTGGATTGCGGCGCAAGAAAGAGAAACAGAGTGTGCCGAGCTTTGGAAAAAAGTAGTTGCTGGCGCTTTCCCGAACATCCCCAGGGGAAAATCTGCGCGTGGCAAATTATCGCCACGCGCTTATATCGGAACACGCATCTCTCGCATCGCCTCACTTAGAAATCGTGTCTGTCACTGGGACAGCTTGACAAAAGTAGATATCGAAATGCGTTACAAAGATATGCGCGAAATAGTGTCAGCGATAAATCCTAAAGCCGAATTATGGATGAATGGCTTGTGCGAAAAAGAAATCGTCAAGACGATAGAAAGCAAGCCGACCTGGTTATAGGCATCTTTAGCTCGCAAAAAAACGCTCTCTTAGTTCCGTCGATTTAATCATTCAGCCCCAACTTCGAACCTCTATTTGACAGCAACCAATCCACTTCAGGAATTTCATTACTTTGCCTGCTTGCGCCAGCTTTTCCAACGCGATTCCAGCCCGTCGCTAATGCCGGTCGAGTAGATTATGCTACATCGGATCTTTCATAAAATCGTAATCAGGGAACCCGATCAATCCCTTGACCCCGTTCATCAGCTTTTCACGAACCGAGTTCAAAGAGATGCAATACTCCTCGTATTGCTGCCCTGTTGCGGCTAAGCAAATCTCGTCCAAAACACCCGATAGCGACAAGACCTCTGCCGCGCCTTCGACGTAGTCGTTGAAGTCATAATGGACAAAAGCGTTACGAAGAAGTCGAGATTTGTTCAACCATTTCCTATCCTCGCGGCTTATCAAAGAGCCGATTTCTTGCAGGAAGGATGGTGGATACCGTATATCAGGATTGTCTGCCCTCACGTAAGAGGAAAATTTGTTTATGGCCTCGAAAGCATGATCAAGAGTGACGACCCTGAACTTAAAGCGCGCCAAATCGCTCAAGCACCCCAATCCAGCAAGAGCGTCAACGGAAGACATGAGAATGAGCAGTTCCGAGAAGAAAAAGAAACAAACCGGATCTTCAACGCCCTTCTCTTTCAATGGCAGAATCATTTCCAGATAGCGTAAATCATTATACTGAACGTCAAAGACGGGCATACGAAAAGTATCCTCGGAATACAGATCCCTAGCCAAGCGAGAAATAGCGCTTCCTGTTACACCAAGATCATACCCAAGCCCTCTTGCGTATTGCCCATTGCCGTTTTCCAAAGAGTTGTAGTCATCAGATGTTAAAAAATGGGCAGCAGTGTAGTTCGAACACAGAGGAATACCCTCAAAATAAACCATTGCGATGTCTGGCTGAATCGAATTTTTAAATCTAGCCAAGAACCCTGTATGGTTTTTGAAGCGAATGCCAAGCTGCTCGATAATTGCATTTGCTTGCCGCGAGTACTCACTATATTCCAAATGAGAATTAAGAGATTTTGTCAAATACCTCATTCTAGCGATCCAGAACGGTTCAGGCACCAACCTCATCTTCAGCTTTTCGTTCAAAAAACGAATGGCATCATGCTCGATCAACGAAATCAACGGGGAGGCACCTAACGTTAATGCGGCGGCACCATCTTGAGAACGACAACTTTGATCGCATATCCGGCCGAGAAGCAGACCTTCTTCTGAAATTACCCGCAAACCAAAAAGGTCTCCAGCTCGCAATCCACCTCCCTCTTTATTTATTTCAGACAATATTCCCTCCCTATGTACTGACCTTTTCCCGAATCTCGTCAGGCATCCAACACCCGTCAATATGGCACTTTACGCCCAAGAGAAACAGTCAGAGAATGTGAAAGCCCCTCCCTCAAAACAAGCAGACAGTCAAAATGAAGAGGGAGAGGCCATCGAGCGCGACCCTCCCTAATCCCTCTTAAACAAATCGCGCGTATAGACCTTGCCGGCCACATCGGCCAGCTCGTCGCTCCAGCGGTTGGCGACGATCACGTCGCACTTCGCCTTGAAGGCGGCCAGGTCGTGCGTCACCTCGCTGCCGAAGAACTCGCGCGCGTCCAGCGTGGGCTCGTACACCACCACGGGCACGCCCTTGGCCTTGATGCGCTTCATGATGCCCTGCACGCTCGATGCGCGGAAGTTGTCGGAGCCCGTCTTCATCGTGAGGCGGTACACGCCCACGACCGGGGCGGCCGTGCCGGAGTAGACGAGCTCCGCCACCCTGGAGAGCACCTGGTCGGCGACGAAGTCCTTGCGCGTGCGGTTGGCGTCGACGATCGCCTCGATCAGGTTCTGCGGCACGTCCTTGTAGTTCGCCAGCAGCTGTTTGGTGTCCTTGGGCAGGCAGTAGCCGCCGTAGCCGAAGCTCGGGTTGTTGTAATGGCTGCCGATGCGCGGCTCCAAGCACACGCCCTGAATAATCTGGGAAGCGTCCAATCCGCGCGAGCATGCATAGGTGTCAAGCTCGTTGAAATAGGCCACGCGCAACGCCAGGTACGTGTTGCCGAAAAGCTTCACGGCCTAAAAACAGACAATTATCTCGATTTGAAACCTTTTCAGACAAATGGGGCGTTTCGATGGTTGAATCCCACCAAAACGCCCCATAAAGTAAGTTTATCGATTGGCTATCGACCTCTTGTTAGGCCTTAGTTGCCGCTAAGGCCTAACGCATCTTCAACGTAACAGTCTTAGTCACAGACCCTGTTTTGATGCATTTCCCGCTTGGCGTAAGACGATATTTAGGAATCTTAACTTTTACACGTTTTGAAGCCATCTTTATCACCTCCTTAAACTGCTCGAATGAGCTCAGCAAATCATCGATGCTTGCTGACCCGATGCTTGGCAAGCGTCTTTCCTGCCGCAGATTTCTGCCTCATACTAGAAGAGCTCGCGAGCTTCTTTGCGGCAGCGCCAGTTTTGCCGCCATGATGAACAGTCACAATAATCACCTCCAATTCTATTCACATTTTGTATCTCAGGATTATATACCAAGTAATTCAGAAACACTATAACTGTGTTTCATCTTGTCCCAATTCTGGTAAACTCTCTATCAGGAGAAAACGGAAGCAGGACAAATGAAACGCTCAGATATCGTTGAATTAATCAGATGCCATGTCGACAGAGACGACCCTTCTTTTAACAGTAAAGCTTCAACAATTGCACAAGAATTTGAGGAACAGGGAGCCGAAGAACTGGCCTCTTATATTCGTGCGCTCATTTCGGAAACAAGGTCTTTTGTCCCCATGTCGTTCGCAAAAGAAAGCGAATTTTTAACCAAGGCCCCCATTGGCGCTGCATCGCTGCCACTGCCCTCCCCAATAGCCAACGATCTTACGGGAATCGTCAACGCAGTATCTCACAACATGGGTGTCAACCGATTCCTCTTCATTGGAGCCCCAGGAACCGGCAAAACAGAAAGCGCAAAGCAGATTGCAAGAATCGTACGTAGGGAGCTGTATAAGGTCAGCATGCCTGCCCTTATTGACAGCCGGCTTGGCGAAACAGCGAAAAATATCATTGCGCTGTTTGACGAGATTGCCCATATAGGAAATAGAGGCGTTATCCTTTTCGATGAGATTGATGCCCTGGCTCTCGACAGA
Source organism: uncultured Eggerthella sp. (assembly GCA_958431815.1). GTDB lineage: Bacteria > Actinomycetota > Coriobacteriia > Coriobacteriales > Eggerthellaceae > Anaerotardibacter. The sequence goes on from CAUASB010000008.1 coordinate 23,001, forward strand.
ATCAACGTGAACGATGTCCGAGAAATGGGACGGGCAACTTCCACCCTGCTGGGTCAACTGGATTCTTTGCCTACAGACTCCCTTGTAATAGCAACGACAAATCTCTTTCCTCAGCTTGACAAGGCTCTGGTCCGTCGATTCGACAAAATCGTTGATTTCGACCGGTACAGCAAAAGCAACCTTGCCGAAGTAGGCGAGTCGATAGCCACGAGGCTTATCGAAACAGCAGATTTTGTAAAAAGCGACCGCAGGTTACTTAAAAAAATCCTACAAGCCGCTCCATTGCTGCCCATGCCCGGCGAACTCAAGAACGTTATCCGATCAGCGATTGCTTTCAGCGACTCTTCGAGCCCTTGCGACTATTTAATCCGTTTGTATCTGGCGCTAAATTCTGGCAAAAAGCCGAGTCTCCTAGAGCTCAAGCATAAAGGTTTCACCGTTCGTGAAATGGAAGTGCTTACCGGCATTTCCAAAAGCAAAATCAGCAGACTCTTAAAGGAAACCGATAATGAACAATCTACTCAAGCTTAGCAAGGTTTTCAAAACTCGCTCCGCATCAGCACCGGGATACCCAACCATTCCTAGCAGCGGAACCGTAACATCCAAACATTTAAGAAAGCTTGCAAATAATCTCCTTTCCGCCTTAAGCAACTGGACTGGAGGGGGCGTCCTCGACAAAGTCCTGATCGCTGTCAGATACAACACGATTGTCGCTAAAAGCAATAGGATCCGAGCGATGCTTCGCGAAGAAAAGATGTTGCCCGAAGAAAGCATTGTCGGGGCTCGTTACGACGATGCTTCTGACTGTTTAATGCACATCATTACGCACTATGTCTCTGCGGCAACAATAAGCACCACTGCAGAAGAGCTCGAGCTAACTGCGCAGATCATAGATGCAGAATATGGCGGCAAGGTCAGCAAGAAGGAAATCGATGAGCTATGGAGTGAATACACAAAAGAATCCTGGAAGATCATTTCGAAGACCCCCCGCAGCACCTTTGCGCAACTCGTAAGGGATGCGTACTATGTCAGGTCGTTCGAATTGAACGATGCCCCTCCCAGTGAAAGCGACTCGGCTCTGGTCACTTTATACCAAACCGAAAAAGCTCCGAAGCTGATCCTTGATGGGCTCGGGATCAAAATTCCCGCCTCAAGATACCTCAACAACAACATATTAATGGAACCGGACGAATACCAAGCCCTCCTTACTCGCGCGCCCTACCTCATTGCAATGGAAACGCTTGACTTCGGAAGAACTCCAGAGATTCCCCTCTCCCTTATGGGTAACGCGCCTTCTTCAATCCCCTTTCCCAGCAGTGAGCCAATAATCGGCGTCATAGACACTCCTTTCGAAGAAGACAATCCCCCGTATTTCAGCGATTGGGTTGAAAGTCACACATACATCGACTCCAACCTAATCCTCTCCGAAGACCGAAATCACGGAACCTCGGTCGCTTCGCTTATTGTCGATGGACCAACCCTTAACCCTCAGCTCGATGATGGCTGCGGGCGTTTCCGCGTGCGCCATTTTGGCATTGCTTTGCAAAGGGGATTTTCCTCATTCGAACTAATGAGGAAAATAGAGTCAATAGTCAAAAAAAACCGAGACATTAAAGTTTGGAATCTCTCATTAGGGTCCCCTGAGCAAGTCGAGAGCAATTTCATCTCTCCCGAAGCAGCTATTCTCGACCAGATTCAGGTTGACTACGGCGTAATTTTCATAATTGCAGGAACAAATGACAACGAGAGAACGAGGACAAAAAGGATAGGCGCACCCGCCGACTCTATAAACGCACTAGTCGTCAATTCGGTTCGCCAAGACAACAATCCTGCAAGCTATACAAGAAAAGGGCCCGTTTTACATTTTCATCGAAAACCAGATATCGCTTATTACGGCGGAGACACCGGCGAGCAACTAACGGTATGCTGTGGAACAAGAAGATATAAATCACAAGGAACATCCCTTGCAGCTCCCTTTATCGCAAGAAAAGTTGCTTATCTTGTTTATGTAATGGGGTTTTCCTGCGATGCGGCAAAAGCGCTCATCATTGATTCAGCATGCAAGTGGAACCCTATCTCCAACAAAGAGCAGGGTTACGGTGTCGTCCCGATCCACATCAACGATATCCTCGAAACTGCCGATGATGAGATCAGGTTTGTCATCAGCGGCAATGCTTCAAGCTTCGAAACATACGACTATGAAATCCCGGTCCCGACAAGCAAAGGATCTTATCCTTATGTCGCACGAGCAACCTTGTGCTATGCACCCCCATGTGATCGAAACCAAGGCGTAGATTACACCAGGACCGAGCTCGACCTCCATTTTGGCCGTATGCGCAGAACAGGAATCGCATCGCTAAAAGCCAATAGGCAAGGTGAAGAGACCGGAACAACAGACGAGCTTACCGCACGTACAAAGCTAAGAAAATGGGACAATGTGAAGCATATTTACGAACCGTTCACATCGCGCACGCGCCCAAAAAAAGCCTATCCAAACCCAATGTGGGGTTTAAAAATTCGCAAAACATCAAGGCTTCAAACAGGCTCACCAGAAAGCCAGCATTTTTCCCTTGTCGTAACGCTAAAAGAGCTCAACGGCGTAAACCGCTTCGAAATGTTCGCGCAAAATTGTAGAGCACTAGGCTGGACCGTGAACGAAATCAATATCAATAATCGCATCAGCGTATACAACGACAGCCAGGTCGAAGTTGAGTGGGATTAGAGGCCTCGAGAAACTTAAGTCGATAGGAGGGAGGAAATGAAGAGGCAGGAGCCACTACTCAAAGTCCAATCGGAAACCGCAGAAAGCGCACGCACTGCGGCAAAGCTGCTTGACCAAATAAGGTCTAGCTCCGACCTGCAGAATCTTGCTGAAATCTGCATCCGGGAAAAGGAATCCCTAAAAAGACAACTAGCAATCCAGGCAAAAGCGTGTTTCCTCTTAACGGAAAAGCACTCTATTCCTTTCGATCTCGCAAGAGAACTTATAGAAGACTGCATCGATGACGTTTCAGCATCAAACCAGAAAGCAGTAGAGCAAAAACTCTCTGCAACCCTGGAATATGCGAGCAGAATGCTTTGGGACTTGTACAAAAGCAATAACTTCACCTTAAAAAGATGGAATGAAACGGAGTATCAATGCGCTTTTAACTACATCATTGGTATTCAAACCATGTGCTTCACCCTAGGTTTCGGATCAAGTGGGGAAACTCGCCATCCAATTCTCGATTGCAGCAGAAAGCTCTTGGAGCCCGCCTACCTGTTCAAAGAAACGACCTTTGCAGACCAGTGCAGGCAGTTCGAGTTTGATGGCATTCAACTACAAATCGAAATCAACAAAAGCATGAAAACAATGAGCCTTGCTATGGTTTTCATCGCATCACTCACTTTGATAGCCACCATCGTATCAGTAGCCTGTTCGATTGCCTCGATCAGCTGAAGCCCTTCGGCCGAAGCCTGGGCAAAGGCCGAAAGACAACCCATCTCCATGGTCAAGACATCGAAAAACAACTTTGTGGAGGATATCCCCCTCTATTTGTTCCATTTCACGCGCCACTAACAGGATTTCGAACAACCTCGTCTTGTTATGTTCGGTTTTACGTTACTATTGCTAATAACCGAACATAATAAGGAACGCAGAATGCCACTCTCACGAAACCAATTCAAAATAGTTAGCGCCCTATTCCAGCACCCAGGCCTCACGCAGCGCGAACTCGCCGATACCACAGGCATGGGCCTGGCAACCGTTAATACGGCCTATAAAAGCTGCGCCACCGAAAGCCTTATCGACAATGGCCGCCTCGCACCGAAGGGGATGGCCGCCCTTAAGCCCTACGCCGTAGACAACGCCATCATCCTGGCGGCCGGCCTCTCGAGCCGTTTCGCGCCCATCTCATACGAACGACCAAAAGGCCTGCTCAAAGTTAGGGGCGAAATCCTCATCGAGCGGCAAATCGAGCAATTGAAGGCAGCCGGAATCGACGACATCATCATCGTCACTGGTTACAAAAAGGAATCGTTCTTTTACCTTGAAGACAAGTACGGGGTCAAGATCGTCATAAACCGCGACTATGCCGAGAGAAACAACAACAGCTCGTTGATGCTCGTACGCGAGATTCTCGGAAACACCTACATTTGCTCGTCCGACAACTACTTTGAAGAAAACCCTTTCGAGCGCCACGTATGGAAGTCTTACTACTCCGCGGAATACTCCGAAGGCCCCACCAAAGAATGGTGCATGCAGACCAAATCGCATGACATAATTTCCAAAGTTACGGTTGGCGGTGAAAACTCGTGGTTTATGATTGGCCACGCCTACTTTGATCGCAGCTTCTCGACACGCTTCCGCAAAATACTCGAAGCGGAGTACAACCTCCCGCAAACACGCGACAAGCTATGGGAGGACCTCTACGTCGAGCACATCAAGGAGCTCGAAATGGAAATACGGCGGTACGATCCGCCCATCATCCACGAATTCGACTCCCTTGACGAACTCCAGGAATTCGATCCTTTATTCCTTGAAAACCTTGATAGCGAAATCTTCGACAACATCGTTGCCGTACTCGGTTGCGATAAATCCGAGATTCATAACGTCTACCCGCTAAAACAGGGCCTTACGAACCTTAGCTGCCATTTCTCAACCAACGATGGTGAATGGGTGTATCGCCATCCTGGGGTCGGCACTGAACTACTGGTGAACAGAAAAGCAGAAAAAGCAGCACTAGAAGCCGCACGTTCTCTAGACCTCGACTCAACCTTCGTTTTCGAGAACCCGCGCAAAGGCTGGAAGATCTCTAAATTCGTGCCCAACTGCAAATACCTCGACGCTCACAACGATAGGCAACTCAAAACTGCAATGGAAATGGCCCGTAAGCTCCACGAATCAGGCGCAACCATCGAACGAAAATTCAGTTTCTACAACGAAGGTGCGGCGTATGAGCAAAAGATCCTTGATCGTGAGCCGATAAACGTACCCGACTGGCCCGAAATGCGAGCACAAGCCCAACGGCTAAATGAACTCCTAATTGCCGATGCAATCAAGCCCGTCCTTTGTCATAACGACTTCTTTGGGCTGAACTTCCTCATAGGCGAAAGCGGGAATATAGACCTCATCGACTGGGAATACGCGGGAATGGGCGACTATGCCAATGACTTTGGGACCTTCGCCGTCTGCGAGCAGCTAAACGAAAGCGAGATGCGCCAAGCGCTTTCCTATTACTTCGGTCACACCCCTACCGAAGCCGAATGGCGCCATAACTTAGGCCAAGTCGGCATGGCTGGCTGGTGCTGGTATGCGTGGTCCCTCCTTAAGGAAAGCGAGGGCGACAATGTTGGCGAGTGGGAATACATCTATTACCGCTATGCCAAAACATACCTAAAGAAAGCGCTTGCGCTATATGAGGCAGAAAGCGCAAAGCAAAACGACCATCGAACCATCGGGTAGACAAGGGACCAACATGCCACAAAACATAGACATAGAATCATTGAAAAGGTCCCGACATCGCAGATTCATGGCAAAAGGACTTGCCTTCGCTATTGCTTCCGGAATTTGCTACGGTTTGTACACAGCGTTTCTCACGCTTGCTGAAACGCAAGGAACATGGGGTGAGTGGTTTTCCGGAAGCGTTTGGAACGGCAACGCCCCATTAAGCGCATTTACTGTCACATTTGCTCTAGCCGCACTCGCAGCGGGCATAAACGACCTGTTCAGCGGCATATGGGCACTGATCGTATGTGCAAAAAACGGCCAAATGAGAGATCTAAGAAAAACCGTAAAGACTAAGCCTGGCCGCATAATGATTCTATGCGCCGCTATCGGCGGTCCGTTTGCGACCATCGCCTATGTTATTGCCCTAAATTCCGCAACAACGGCAGGTAACCCCGGCATTATCGTCCCCATCGCGGCGCTCAACTGCGCCATCGGAACCGTACTTGGTCGCATTTTTTCAAACAAGAGCTCAAGCCTCACAAAATCATTGGCGTACTTATTTGCCTGGCTGCCGCTGCGGCTATCGGCGGCAGCAGTTTTGCCAGCATCGGACCCGAAGCGATGTTTGGCTGCCTGTTTGCATTCCTCGCGGCGTTCGGATGGGGCTTCGAAGGTTGCGTAGCTGGCTTTGGCACGGTATTGATCGACTACCGAATCGGCATTGCCATCAGGCAGTGCACTGCAGGTTTACTAGAATTAGTCATCGCTTTCCCGCTGCTCGCCGCATTCGGAGAAGGACTTCCATGCCTTCCCCTAATACTTGGTGCAGCATTTAACGACCCCTCGCTTCTTATTTTTGCGGTATCAGGCCTATTCGCTATGCCTGCATTTTCTTTTTGGTACAAGGGGAATTCCATGTGCGGCACAGCCCTGGGAATGGCCTGCAACGGAATGTATGCGTTCTGGGGGCCCTTCTTCATCTGGATCGTCATGGGCGTTCTGAATATAGGAGGACTAGCCGAAAGCTATCCGCCGCTCTCACTGGAACAGTGGATAGGGGCAATCGTAATGGTAGTCGGTATATTCTGCATCGCCATCGATCCAATAGCCACAGCCAAAGGAAGGAGAAAAAGAAATGAATAACGAATTACCACCGCTGCACTATGCGATTATCGAGCACTTTACAGACGGAGTGGAAGACTATGCCCAAGGCGTGATTAGAGCACTCGAAAAAGATTACGCAGGTTACAAACTTCTTAATGCAGGAGCCGTATCTGAAGTGCTCGCCACGGCTAAAGAAAACGGAATTCTTGAAGAAGCGAGCTATTGGGTCAACTCAAAAGGTGATCTTATTCCGACTTATCGCATGAGCGAGTTCGGCAGAGAAATGGTCCGACATTATCTGGGGTAACATAGACCACAAGGATGCGCTGTCTACTTACGCGATTTAATGAATTATGAGAAGCGCAATCCTGCAACAATGATTTGCTTCTCGCTCAATCCAGCCAGGTTTCTGAAATAACGGGGCCACTTCCAAGCATTGTAGGCTAGCTGAACGAGAAACTGTGGGACAACCAGCAAATAAACGCTTGAACCGAAACAACGCAATGCAAGCACAGCAACACCGAGCGCCAAGATGCTCGAAGCAATAAAAGATTTCCAGTAGCAGAGATCGTTGGTCATCGCGATGAAACCAGCGTAAATCTTGTACCTACCGATGACGTAGAGGTAGGTACCGAGCACAAATAGAAAAGGCGTGTCAAAGACGTATTGCGGGCTGAGCCAACTCAGCACCGGCGCAACAACAAACGCAATCCCCGCTACGCCAACTACAAAAAATGCACCGTATACGCACATGGTCCTACCAACGCCAGAAGCAAGCCGCCTTCTATCTTGCGCAACATAAGCATTCTGGATAGCTGGGCGCTTGGCTGTTCCGTACACATTCGACACGGTATGGACCATCGTAAGCAGCTGCATACTAATCGCATAAATGCCTGAATCCGAGAGGCTTAAAAACAATGAGCACACAATCGTGCTGGCCTGAGTGGTTAGATAATCGGAGAGAGATACTAACCCATCACGCCATGAATTAGGCCAAACGATTATCAGCATCTGCTTAATTTCAGAAAAAGATACCCGTTGAGTAAGAATGGGATGTTCGTCCACTTCAACGAATCGCTCGAAGCACCTTTTGCTAAGCACTCGAATGGCAAAACCGGATGCAGCGTATGCTGCGGCAGGCGCCAACAACCCCCAGCCTGTTAGCAGAAGAGAAACTGAGATAACAACCTGGATGAGCTTCGCGGCAATCGTGATCTTCGAATAGGCGCCAACCTGTCCGACACCCCTTAGGTAAGTGACGTAATAGCCGTAGTACACGTTCAAGAAAACGGCGATACAGAAAACCACCCATCCCGGAACGACCCGAGTAGCATCAATTCCGCTTGAGATATAAAGGATGTAGACAGTCCCCACGCTTAAGAGGATCAATGCTGAAAACGCTGCGAGCCCGAAATAGAGGATCCTCGAAGCGCCCATGACTTTTGCCATCAAATCGTAATTCGGCTCGTCGGAAACGCTCTTCGAAGTACCGAACGCCAAAATCTCTCTGGCGCCGCTCCAGGCATTGGTCATGTTCCTAGAGAAAGAGGGCGTCAGACCGAAATCGAAGAGGTTGACTATCGCTCCGAGCGAAAGAAAGATGTACCAGAGGGCCAAGATGTCGCTGTCCAAAAAAAAACATCAAAATCGGCAGCAAGATAAAGCCAATACCCGAATTGAAAGCTGTCGAGGCATAGCTCCAAGCGACATCCTTTTTCGTGACCATAATCTGTTTTGCCACTATGCCTACCTCCGCAATTTCGACAAAACGCCCTTCAAGCGCTTCTTGACGACGTATGTGCGCCAATGGCCGTTCATGGCAAGTCGGACGTCCGCCAATCTAGCGTAATGTTTCGCTAGTAGATATTTGTTGCCCCGCCATGCCGGATACATCGTATTAACAAAGGAAAGCAAATCCTTGTAGTAACGCCGCTTCGGCCCAAAATACCAAATCGCCCTCGTTGAACCGAAGATAAGGATGTGGAGGATGCAGACCCACTCGAGTTCCTCCTTGTACTCAAGTCGCAGGTCGGGGTCCGCCTGCGCGAGCGCATGCGAGCACGCCTTCATGATGTCGAAAACGTTCCTCTCATCAACTTTGTGGGTAATACTATCGGCATGCTGTACGTAACGGTACACGTTCAGCGACGTCCCCTTCTCCACATGCGCGGCAACGGCGACTGGCACCGCGACAGATAAATCCTCCCCTATCCTCAAATCATCAGGAGCGCACTCGAGGTAATTGACAATCAGATCTCTTCGATAGACCTGGCAGCAAAGAGAGCAGCTCGTGCGAATCAATTCCCTTTTGTCCCAATCGCCATAGAGCCGATCAAAGCGCGCAAAAGACTGAATTGTTTGCCCGCTCTCATCGACCTTTTCATAATTGAATCCCAAGATGTCTGGACCGTGCGTCTCTAAGATGTCCAGCAACGAAACAAAGGATTCCGTATCCAAATAGTCGTCGCTATCAAGGAACATCACGTATGCGCCGTGGGCCAAACGCACGCCATGCCTACGCGCGGCAGATTGCCCTCCATTACTCTGCCGAAAAAGTTTGAGTTGTGCTCCGCAAGCTAATGCACAGGCGGCGAGACATTCCTGCGTTTCTTTATTCGAGCCATCATCCACGACTACAGCTTCGAATCGCCCCTCGTCACCAAAAGGTAAAGAGGAAAAGCAATGATTGAGGAGCTCTCCGGCCGTGTTGAACACAGGAACAACAACCGTCAGAAGCAAACCGGCGCTATTCACCGCAGCCACCCTCGCCAACAAGATAGGCGTAATAAATAGAAAGAAGGAACATCAGGAAGTAGTAGCCATCGGCTATCAACTCGGTGCACATACCCATACAAAGCAGGAACATTCCCATCACAAGCATGAACGCAACCCGATAATCCTTAATCTTTGGCACATTCCTGCCCGCCACGAATATCAGACCGAGATAGCAAACCAGTCCAGGTAGCCCATTAAAATATGCGACGCTCACAAGCTGGTTGTGAGCCTGACGATCTCCCATAGTCAAATGTCCCCACTCGTTGGCAATCGCAACATGGATGTCCTTGCTGCCGTCGGGAGCAATGCCTGCGCCCAATGTCGCAATGTGGCCTTCGGAGTCCTCAAGGACGGCATCCCAAATCCAAGTTCGACCATCCATCGTCAAGTCCTCGTGGAGAATATCGACAAGGAGCCACGCGAACAGGTTTTGGACACGGAGAACGACCAAAGAAAAATTGACAGCAACTGCGGCAAAGACCCATGCGCCATAATTGCAGATCCTCCCAACGACGCGGAAGCGGCACAGCAGCGCAGCCGCACCCAGCAAAACAAATAACACGAGCGCCGTCGAGACCCATTGCTCGACCACATAATAGACGCAGGCTGCGATGAACAAGATATCAAACGGGCGTGGGCGCCGTTTATTCACGAAACAGAGTACGCAAAGCAGAGTTAAGGCTATTAAAGTGCTGTCCGCAAACCGGGTTCTGATTCCAAGAAGAGAGACTCCCGTGGAATAGAAAAGGACAACGTGCGCGATTGCGAGTACAGCAAGAAGGCTATAAATCCCCTCCATGGTCTTCCTGCAATCTAACTGAAAAAAACGCGAGAGCAAAAGCGTCAACAATACCCCACTGTAAAGCTCTTTGACCCAAAGATACAAAGAGCGCCCCGTAAGGGTCCCGTAGAACACCGCAGGGCACAAGTATGTTATCTCATAAGCCATGTAGAGAATTAGAAGCAGACCCGGTATTCTCGTGTCAAATTTTTTCAAGGTTGCGAGGTAATACGCGAGGACCATGAGCTTCATCACCTCAAACAGGGTGGAAATGGAGTTGTCAAGGCTCGCGCCGGTAAAATAGAGGGGGCAGAACGGCACCAAAAGCACCGTGACGAACATGGCAGACAACCCGTTTCGCCCACGTTCGCCCATCTTGCAATTAACGGTTCCTGCCGTATCGTTGTCATGCTTAAGCAAGATACACCTCGAGATAATCGCTGAGGGGCGAACCAATGGAACCGGTTGAGCGTTCAAGACGCTCAGCGATATGAGAGCGTAGCGCTGGACTTTTCCAAAGCAGCGCTACGGTCTCTGCCACATCCTCTCCCCTCATTCCGCAAATCAGCCCCGTCTCGCCGTCAATTACAGAATCACGCGCCGTTGCATAGTCGGTCACAACCACAGGCTTCCGAAGCGCCCTGGCTTCGTCAAGAACGATGGATTTTCCCTCGTAGCGCGATGTCTGGACAACTGCGTTGCATCTCAGCATATAAGGGTAAGGGTTCTCCCGCTCGCCCAAAAACAAGACCTTGTCACTAAGACCGAACCGCGTCACATCGTCCTGGATTCCGTGACGTAATTCACCGTCGCCTATGCAGCGCCATACGAAATCAATTCCAAGCGCATTCAGATGATTTGCCGCGTCAACGAGGATGTCATACCCCTTTTGTGGCTGGAACCTGCCCACGGTGAGAAGGTTTAGTTTCCCATCCGTGCACGCATCTAGGACAACCTCGTCAGCGAGCCTTCGGATAAAAGCCGGGGACGTGATGTTCTCCAAAACAGTGCTTTTGCCATGCAGGCTGGGGAAGGCCTCGAGAAGAGATTTGAGGCATGAGTCCGAGACGGTGATCACTTCATCAGCTCGATCAAAGTAAATCTTATCAAAACAGGCATCATATCCATGGTCGGCATAGTTGTTGTGAAACCAGAGAACCTTTCGTTTCGCATGGACCTTGTCCATCACATAATAGCTACAGGTCCCCTCCAGGCCGCCTATAGCGACATCGTATTCGCTGTCCAAGTCTGGCAACAACGGGCCCCAAGATTGCCAAAGCAACTGCACATCGTTCAACGCGGGGTTGGCCTTGTGCATCTTCCTCCTCGTAAGCAGCCGCCGCATTTTCCCATAAAAGCCCTTTGCTGAAATGCTCTTGAAGAACTCGGCCGAACCGATGGGCTCATACATGCATCTTAATATCCTTGGGGCGTCAACCATCTTGACAAAGCTCGGAACCTGGTTTAGAAATCCCCCTCTCCTGGCAAACAACAGCAAATCGATTTCTACATCACCGCGATATCCATCCATGGCGTTCAGGAAGTTCACCAGTGCCTTCTGGGCACCTCCCATATTCAGCGTGTCGATAACGAAGAGAAGCTTCTTCATCGCCCTGCCACCTTCATATAGAACTCCTGAAGATACTTGGCGGTCTCGACCACGTCGTAGCCAGCCTTCCTAATCTCACTGGGACCGGCATTGCGTCTAGATGGTTCGGACTTCGCATCGGCGATAGTCGCAGCCCACTCAGAGGCTCCATCAGACAAATTGAGAAAAACGGCAAAGCTGGTCATCCCCGTCTCCCGCGCTATTCCTGTCGACAAAAAGGTGGGGAGTCCACTAGCTTGTGCCTCGGGCCCCACGACAGGCATGCCCTCATAAAGCGAGGGCATGCAGAAGACGTCCATTGCAGAATAGTAGTCAGGAGTGTTCGAGTGTACGCCAGCCATTACCACTCTGCCCTTGTGGGGGTGTTTGGCCAAAATCGCGTTAAAATCAGCGAGCTGCTCCCCCTCCCCCAGCAAGAGCAGGTATGCATCGCTTCGCTTTTTCATCAGCTCAGTTAGAATATCTAGCAAAAAGGGCTTGTTTTTTGCCCCGGAGAAGCGCCCCACATTCCCGACTACAAAAGCGTCCTGCGGTATCCCGTACCGCTCTCTAATCGCATGCCTGGCCTCCATAGAAAATCGGAAAGCTTCCGCATCGATACCGTTCTGGAGGATTCTATAGTCCTTGGCACGGTTGCGCTTTGCCGGAAACATCCATTCCGCAGCCGGCCCCGAGCACGCGAATCGATCGGTCACGACCCCGTCGAGCCTCTGCCTGTTAAGGGGATGAGTTATCTCACGAACAACGTTCTCGGGAAAATTGTCCATGAACTTATGCGCAGTGCTATGTGAGTGCAGGATTATCCTCCGCACACCAGCATCGAATGCGGCCCAGATATCCTTATTGAACCCTCCCAAGTTGCATCTATGGAAATGCGCAATCCCGTATTCCGAATGGGACTGGAAAAAATCACGATAGTACCTTTTGGCGTCGATGGGATGCTTGTCGGGACTCTGGAACTGGTAAACAACCCCGCCAAGGCTGCGGATTTCATCGTTAAAAACGCAGTCCCTTTCGACTCTCTCCATGAAATCGAATTGCACCTTCGATCTGTCTATGTTGCGATAGACGTTCATGAGAAAATGTTCGATTCCGCCATGGTCCATGGCTCCAACGAAATGGAGCACCCTCACGGTGCCTTCCTGACTCATTGAGCTCTCCTCTTTACACGCCAAGCCTTCTCGATATGGAAATGACGTTCGTCCTCTGGGGGCAAAGCCATGAAGTCACCGTAAACCCTGGTCAAATGAGTCCTCCAACAAGCCATAGCGGGGAAGGCCATCCCCTCAAATTCAAGCATCTCGCATTTCTCAAATTCGTCAACAGGAACAAGCTCTGCAAGAGACCTGCAGCCCCCAAAGGTCACGGGCGCGCAAAACTTCGTTTGTCCATATGGAACCTTTCTTGCCTCAGATGTTATCTTGGCTGTGGCAAGCTTTATGAACGTTCTGCTGCGAAAAACAGGCTGGAAAACCGTCTTGACGAAGCGTTTTAAGGCTCCTTTGCTTGAAGAAGGCTTATGGTAAGCGGCCCCGAGGAGCTTCCTGCAATCAGTCACCGTGCTGATCGTCCTCAACGCCTCGCGCTCGTCCTCTGAAATACCGTCGTAGGGAAAGACATCAATCCAAATCGGCGAAGGCTTCAACGCATCGTGGGTAATCGTGAAGATTTCATCATTGACCACTTTGGCATAAAGGGCCTCCGAAAGAGGTTCATCGCCGTAGCCCACAATCCGTAACCCGGTCTCGTGCTCAAGCTCAGCAGAAAGGTCTATCAACCTTTCATAATTCGGACGCCCTATTGCAAGGTCGACATCGTCGTCCCAAGGGATGAAGCCTTTATGCCTGGCGGCTCCAAGGAGTGTGCCGTAGTCGAGCGACCAATTGACGGAATGCCGTTTGCAAAAATCATAAAAGGAGCTGAGCATCAGAGAAATCTCGATCTGCAATTGGCGCGTTGAGATTTCCTCCATACCGTTGGCTTTATCGAATTTTAAAGACATTGAATACTCCAAGGGCGTCGAAACAGTTCTCACGAGAGACTAGCGGATAATGCCATCGTACAGGTTCATCAGGGTCGCAACGCTATCGGCAACGTTAAAGCAAGATGAAACGCATTCGTATGCCGCTCGCCCCGCCCTCTCGCGAAGCTCAGGAGAGCCAATGACCCAAGCAAGGACGTTCGAAAGCTCATCTACGCCATCCACCGGGATAAGGAATCCGTTCACTCCGTCTTGTATAATCTGGGGAACCCCACCTACGGGCGTGGCGATTGCCGGGATACCATGCGCCATGGCTTCAAGCACGCCCATCGGCATGCCCTCGTGTTTGGACGGAAGGCAGTACACGGCCGCCCGTTCGAACAGGCGCTCCTTCTCACTGCCCAAGACCCAACCCAGGAACTCGCAGCGTTCGGCAATGCCTAGTTCCTGGGCCAACGCCTCGTAACGTTCCGGGTGGCCGTCGCCGCCGAAGAGAAGCTTAGCTTCGGGGTGTGCCTCGAGCATGCCCCTTGATGCACGCAAGAGCACGTCAGGACTCTTGTTCACATCAAGACGCCCTAAGAACAGGACGTCTTGATGTGAACAAGGTGAGCACGGCTTAGCCGGCACGGCGACGCCGTTGTGAAGCACGACAATCTTTTCGACAGGGCAAACGTTCTCCGCGAAGTAGTCACGCCATTCCTCTGAGAGCACCACGACTTTGTCGGCAAGCTCGAAGGATGAGCGGACGCCATCCCTGAACGCCTGGTCTCCGGACTCGAAATCGCGCTTGAATTCGCCGTTGTGCTCATGGAAGATTACTTTCTTGCCACGCTCCACCGCAACCCTCGCGAGCATAGTCTTGCGTTTAAGCGAGCCGCCTTTGCTCGTATGCAGATGGACAATGTCGTAGTCATCGACAACAGCCTTGAACCTCCATAGCGATCTGACAAAAGAAAGGGCCTTGGCTGGGACATTGGAACCCTCAACAGTTCCCAAATAGCAAAACCGATCGCATCGTTCCGCTATACCAGCATCGAGATAGCCCTTAACCACGCTCACGATTCCGCCTTTGAGAGAGAGGTCGGGGCCGGCCATAAGAACCTTGGCTTTGGCTTTAGCATTCATCGGAACTCCGTGAAATCCCAATAGTCGTAATTGACTTGCTGTTCAGCGCAGCAGTAAGTTCAATGCCCATGACAAGTTCACCATAGGCGGACGAGTACCCAAACGACGCCGATTTCAGAGGCGCGCCTGTTTCGATGCGTACCAGAGCACCGGATTGCAGACGGAACTCAGCTCCATTCCCGCAAATCCCAAGTCCAGCTACGGGAAGGTGAAGGTGCAACGTCGCAGCCTTCTCACCATCTACCTCGTCGGCAATTACAACCTTCGAACCAAAGATCTCAACCATCCGACGCACTCGCATGGGCGCGTAGCCGTCGTGCTCCGCCGCCATGCGAACCCCGTCCTCGCACTCCTCGAGCGCAAACCCCGAGACGTTTGCCTTGCGCCCCCAGAGGAACGGCCCAAGCGCCTCGGACTGGTCTCTGCCGCCGACGCACACCGTGTTGTGGGCGTGCGTGGAGCGGAACAGATCGCGCATCTCGCGGTTGCCGTTGTAGACGTAGGTACCAGGGTCGATGAGGACGGGCTCGCAGTCCACGAACAGCTGCACGCTCAGGGCGTCGGCGTGCCCGTGGGCCGCGAGCTCCCCGAAGCCAAGCGGGCCGTGGTCGAAGGCGAGCACCGCACGCCCCTCGTCGAAGCGCACAATCGTAACGCCTCCTTCGGGGAAGCTTTCAACGGGTTTATTGGTAATCACAGGGAAACCCGCCGCAACCTCCAGCTGCTCAACCTCGTACAGCCATCCGAGAGTCTCGCAGCAGCGCACGGCCTTGGCCCAGCGGCAACCTGCCCCCAGCTCCAAGGTCGTAAACGCCAGGACGTACTCCGGGTAACATGGCTTCTCTTGCGAAAGGCAGAGTATGGCGCCCTCGTCGTCGCCGAACTCGATGTAGCGCCCGCCTCCGACGCAGCACGCTCGGGCGTAACGCGCCATAGAAGAAAGCTGCGCAACGAGCGCTTCAGGCAACGCCTCGCCACCAGTGCGCAGCACGTGCGACACCAAACACAGCGCCTCCATGACGAACAGCTGGTAGTGCAACGCCTGCTCCTTGTTCACGCCGTCGGGGTAGGTTTGGCGCACGACCTCGACCCCCAGCATCGCCAGGGCCTCGTCAAGCCACTTGCGCTCGCCGAACACTGCGGCCGCAATGGCGACGCCGGCCGCCTCAACGACGGTATGATTGTTCGCGGAGGAATAGCGGGAGTAATGTTGCCGCACATGGGCGGCCATCGTCCAGGCGCCTACGCACAGGCGTTCCCTCAGCCCATCGGCGGCCGAGTCGCCAACAGCATCGAGAAACGCGGCGCACACGAGCCAGTTGATCAGCCGTATGGACTCCTCCATGGGGCTCGCCCACTCGGGACCCCACATGAAGGGATTATTGTCGTTCCAGTCACCGAACAGGCTGGAAAGCTCGAAAAGATAAGCGGCTTCGCCCGTGACGAAATACGACTTCGCCAGAAGCACGAACTGGCAGTGTCTGTTCAGCTCCCAGTTGGTGCGGATATCGCCAGGCACACCCTCCTCGCCAAAGGCATAATCTGCTGCAAAGCGCACGGGCCAGTCCCCCGGGGTCTGGAATGCGGCGTGCCAGCGCGTCCGGTACTCGACGTACGGGCACTCGCCCAAAAGCTCGATTTCCGCGCCAACACTGTACTCGTCATTCCCGAAGTTGAGGCCGAGCCTCGAGAGGTCTGCCTTTGGCGCAGGCCCGAACGCCTCGCACTCGAAAACTGGCACCTTTAGGGCGAAAAGCCTCCGTTCGCGCGCGGAAAGGCACTTCTGCCTGAAGCGCCAAATGACCTCGCTCGCACTCATGGCGCGAAGCCTTTGAATATACCAGGAAAAGCCCACTAGGCGCCGGCCCTCCCGCTCAGCACATCTGCTATCCGCTCGCTAGCGTGGCCGTCACCGTAGGGGTTGGAGGCATGGCTCATGGCTGCATACTCAACATCGTCGGAAAGCAAGCGGGAAAACTCGCGATAGATGGTCTCCTCCTCGGTACCCACCAGCTTCAGGGTTCCGGCGGCAACGCCCTCGGGGCGCTCGGTAGTGTCGCGCATGACAAGCACCGGCTTGCCAAGGCTCGGGGCCTCCTCCTGAATGCCGCCCGAGTCCGTGAGAATCAGGTGGGACGCCGCCATGAAGTTGTGGAAGTCCAGAACTTCCAATGGGTCTATGATGTGCAACCTGTCGAAGCCGTCCAACTCCTCGTGGGCCGCCTTGCGTACCAATGGATTCATATGGATCGGGTAGATCGCCTTGGTATCGGGATGCTCCTCCATGACACGGCGTATGGCGCGGAACATCCTGTGCATGGGCTCGCCCAGGTTCTCGCGGCGGTGAGCCGTGACAAGGATGAGGCGACTGCCCTTGGCCCACTCCAGCTCGGGATGGGAGTATCCTTCGCGCACCGTTGTGCGCAGGGCATCGATACCGGTGTTGCCAGTGACCCAGATCCTGGACTCGGGCTTGCCTTCGCCCAAAAGGTTCTTCTTGCTGGCCTCAGTGGGCGCGAAATAGTACTCGGTGACGATATCCACCGCCTGGCGGTTGAACTCCTCGGGCCAGGGGCTGTATATATCGTGGGTGCGAAGGCCCGCCTCCACGTGGCCAACGGGGATGTGGAGGTAGAAGCATGCAAGGGCCGCCGCGAAGCTGGTGGTCGTGTCGCCGTGCACCAGCACCACGTCAGGCTTATCGCTTTCCAACACGGCCTTGATCTTCAGCAGAACGTCGCACGTAACATCGAAAAGCGTCTGGCCCGGCCTCATAATCGCCAGGTCGTGGTCGGGCACCACGCCGAACACGTGCAGCACCTGGTCGAGCATCTCACGGTGTTGCCCGGTGACGGTCACCACGACGTCGAATTCCCCCGGACGTGCCTTCAGCTCGTTGGCAAGCGGGCACATCTTGATGGCCTCCGGCCGCGTGCCGAAGACGAGCATTACTTTCTTCAATCCTGCTTCTCCCTACATCCCGGTCGCACGTCTACAGCTTGTAGACGTTCTCACCGTCGCCGCACACGTTGCGCGGATCGATGAGGATGCGATTGCCGAACGCCTCGGGCTTGCCCTTGATCTGGCTGTGGCCCACCATGACGATGACCATCTCGAGGCCCTCCAGGAACTCCTCCATGGAATGCACCTGGCCGGGCACCTCGTCGCGCTCGACCCACGGGTCGTACACCTTCACGGAACCGCCGCACAGGTGCTCCTCCATGCTCTCGAGCATCTGAAGCGTCGGGCTCTCGCGCACGTCGTCGACGTCCTCCTTGTAGGTCAGGCCATAGATGCCAACCTTGGAGGCGTCCGTTATGCCGTGCTCAGCCATAGCCTCATGGGCGCGCTTGAGCACGTACTCGGGCATACCGGCGTTGGTCTGCAGGGCAAGGCGGACGAAGTTGGCCGTCTCGGGGTAGTCGCCCACCAAGAACCACGGGTCCACGGGGATGCAGTGCCCACCCACGCCAGGGCCTGGCTGCAGGATGTTCACGCGGGGGTGCTTGTTGGCGATGCGGATGACTTCCGCCACGTCCATGCCACCGATGCGACAAATCTTCGCGAGCTCATTGGAGAAGGCGATGTTCACCGCGCGGAAGGTGTTCTCGACGACCTTCGTCATCTCGGCGGTGCGGATGTCGGTCACGCTGATCTCGCCCTGGCAGAAGCTGGCGTACACCTTCGCCACAGCCTCGCCCACCTCGGAGTCGTCCGCACCGATGGTGCGGTTGTTGTGAAGCAGCTCGTAGACCATGTTGCCCGGGATGATGCGCTCCGGGGCGTGCACGAGCTTAACGTCATCGCGGCCAGCCTCAACGAGGAGCGGGCGAACGAAACGGTCGATGGTGTTGGGCGAGACGGTCGACTCGATCACCAAAACAGCGCCCTTGGGGGCAACCTCGAGCACCGTCTTACAAGCCGTCACCACATAGCAAGGATCAATCTTCTTGCCCAGCTTGTCGTAGGGGGTTGGCACGCTGACGATGTAGGTGTCGCACGCCTGGTACTCGGTCGTGAACCTGATGCCAGCCTTCAACGCATCGACAAACAGCTCGTCGAGGCCATCCTCCTTGAAGGTCGTCTTGCCCTCGTTCAGCGTCGCCACAAGCCCTTCGTTGTAGTCGGTGCCTACGACCTCCACTCCATGGGTGGCCAGCATGAGGGCGGTTGGCAGGCCGATATAACCAAGGCCGATGACGTTAACCATTGCTCTTTTCGCCTTTCTTCGCGAACTTGTACTTGTATGTGAGGGCAACGAACTTGGCATTGCCTACGATGTATCTCTTCCAGAGTCTTCCCGGCTCCTGGATGAATCGGTAGAACCACTCCAGGCCGTGGTCCTGCATCCATTTGGGCGCACGATCCGTAACGCCAGCAACGACATCGAAGCTGCCACCGACGCCCATCACGAACGGGATACCGATTTGGCCCAAATACCTGTGGACCCAGTATTCCTTCTTCGGTGAGCTGAAGGCGACAAACATCATGTCGGCCCCCGATGCGGCCATGTCGGCCACGATCTGAGCCTCATCCGCCTCGGTGAAGTAGCCGTTGCGGTATCCGACGATGCAGATGCCCGGATAGCGCTCCTCAAAGATCTCCTTGACCTTCACAACGACTTCTTCCTTCACGCCAAAGAGGTAAAGCTTGTATCCCTTCTCAGACGACAGCTCTACAAGCCTCTGAAATAAGTCGATGCCCGTCACGCGCTCCATCAGGGGGACTCCCAGTTTCTTCGCAGCCCACACGACCGATGCGCCATCGGCATTGATCAGGGGGCAGGCGTTCACGATCTCGGCAAGCTTGGGGTCGGCTTCCATGAGGTTCACCTTCGAGGCGTTCACCACCACATGCTGGGTGGGCACGCCTGCAGCAACGATCTTCTCCACCTCGGCAACTGTTTCATCAAGGGAAAGGGCATTAACGTAAGTGTTCAGGATTGGAAAACGAAGAGGAGAGTTTTTTGTTTCGCTGCCGGACAAAACAGTCACCTAATTCCCCTGCGCCGTAAGCACGACGCCTACCGTCTGAACAATCAATTTGAAATCCGCCCAAGCGCTGCACTGCTTCGCATACAAAAGATCCAACTCAACCCACTCGTCGAACGTGATTGCATCGCGATTGCGGCGAGTCTGCCAATAGCAGGTGATGCCGGGCTTTACCTGCAGGCGCTGCTTCTGGCGCGCGTTGTAGGTGGCAACCTCTAAGGGAAGCGCTGGCCTTGGCCCCACGATGGAAATATCGCCCATCAGCACGTTGAAGAACTGCGGCAATTCGTCCAGGCTAAGCTTGCGCAGCCACTTGCCCACACGCGTGATACGCGGATCTTCGGCGATCTTGAACACAGGGCCTGTCTTTTCGTTCAGACCCTTCAGCGCAGCAAGCTTCGCCTCGGCGTCAACGCACATGCTGCGGAACTTATACATGTCAAAATAAGTGAGCTTGCCGTCTTTCGTCATGCCAACACGGCGCTGCTTAAACAGCACAGGCCCTTTCGGGTCGTCCAGTTTGATAAGAATGGCAATGATCAGAAACAGCCAGGAAAGGCAAACCAACACCAACACGCTGAACACGATGTCGAACGCGCGTTTTGCAAAGCGGTACCCCAAACGCCCCGTTTGCAAGGCCTCCACCGCCTGGGCGCCCTCGGGGTCTTCGGACGTTTCAACCTTAACCGCCGCCTTCCGAGCGGCTTCGCCGCGGAAATCAACATGCACCACGCTTGCGGGTGCCGCATTCTGCTGCGCAGCGTAATCGACTGCCGCCGTTCCTGCATCTATCGGGGGAATGC
This sequence comes from uncultured Eggerthella sp., assembly GCA_958431815.1. Taxonomy (GTDB): domain Bacteria; phylum Actinomycetota; class Coriobacteriia; order Coriobacteriales; family Eggerthellaceae; genus Anaerotardibacter. Next base: position 43,601 of record CAUASB010000008.1, read on the forward strand.
CTTTCTTCCCCGTATCTGCTTCTATTACCGCTTCACTCAAACCAGCTGTTACGTCCCCAGTTTCTGGGGTTCCTCCCGTCGGCAAGTTACTGTTCATTCCTGCAGGTCATGCGCCCATCGCAACCGTATTTTGACAATAAAAAACGGCAGCATTCGCCGCCGAATGTTATATGCCTCTGTAATTGCTTTTCGCGCATGCCCTCGTATATCTGGCGCCATCGCGCCGCTTGCTTGGCGCCCTGCGCTGCCTTGCCAGCTAGCGCTTGCGCACCACTCGTATGCCTACCTGAGCGTGTATTGTTCGGCCGAACGCGGGAATTTCCAGATACGCCACCTTCTTGCGGTGGTTCACGCTGCTTATCCAGCCTTCGCGGCCCATCAGCGGGCCCGCAACAACTTCGACCTCGTCCCCAGCACTCACCACGGCCGTCGATACCTCGATTGCCTGAGTGCCGCAGTGCGTGAATGCATCGATCCACGCAACTTCATCCCTATCCAAGGGAACAAACGCTTCGTCTTGCCCGCCAATCAGGCGCGCACTTCGCACATGGCCACGAATACACGCCGCCAAATCTTCAACGCGGCTGGTTACCGCTATCAAATAACCGGGGAACAGCGCCTCCATCACGGGCACCAATTTGCCATCGCGCTTTTTCAAAGCGCGGCAACGCGGAACAAAACAGGTTTCAAGCAATGGCTTTTGGCTCTGGCCTTCGGCTTGCCGCTCTTCGGCGGCCACCACTTGGCGAATTGCCTTGCAGGCAGATTCTTCCTTGCCCGCAAGCGTTTGCACCACGTACCACATCGCCGCCGCCTTCCGCATACAAAGGCATAGCTTCGCCCTTATGCGCGAACGCACTGAACAGACGTGGGCTTTCGACCAAAACCGCCGAACAATTAGGGGGGGCACAAACCCGCCGCTAAAACAGCCACTGCTTTATTGCTAAAGCGTTTGTTCCTTACCCGCCAACTGGCACTCGTGCAAGTACCGTTAAGGGCGCATAAGTATGGGAGGGGTGAAGCGTTGCCTTCAAACAACAAAACACCTGGTAGATTCTAGCGCAACAAAACAGGTTCATGCGAAAAACGTTGCCGAATGTCCCCTCCCGTACAGGGAGCGGCAGCATATTTAACACACCCGCCACACACGCCGAATGCTGTTGAACCTGTTCACTTGGGCGAAAGACGAAAAATATAGCACAGCCCCTGTACCACGGGTAGCAAAACGTTTCGCCATTCGCTCTATTTTCCCTGTTCATTTGCCTGTACCTGGGGTACCATTGAACAAATATGTGATAGTGTCACGTTTACTAACGCTTATACATGAAGGAGTAGGCACCAATGAAGAAGAAAATCGCAGCTCTGGTGTGCACCTTTGCGCTGGTTGCAGCCATGCCGGTTATGGCATGGGCGGCAGGCAGCCCTTCGAAGGTAACGTCCAACACGGCAACCGCCACCCAGGGCGCAACGCTTACGGTTACGGGCAACACCACTGGCAACAGCCAGATTGTCGTAGAGCCCACCGACCAGCAGGCTTCTAACACCCAGCTTACAGAAACCATGAAAATCGTAGGCACCTTCAAGGTATACGACGAACCTTTGGATTCCACTTCTGGCACCTACACCTTCACCTTCGGCGACCTTGCTGAATACAACGGTGCAACCGCAACCGTGTTCATCGAGCATCAGAACGGTGATGCAAACCTGGGCTGCGAAACCAAAACCGCTACTGTTTCCAACGGCACGGTAACCGTTTCTTCCGACGGCCTTTCCCTGGTAACCATCGCGGTTGACACCGCAACCGTTACCGGCGCCACCACCGACGCAAGCGCCACTTCCCCGCAAACCGGCGTTAACTTCGCTGGCGTTGCCGGCGCTACTGCTGTTTGCGCGGTAGCCGCCATTGGCGTAGGCGCTGTTCTTCGCAAGAAGGCAACCAAATAATGTCAGCCTGCGCCACACGCGCTACCTGGCAAAACGTACGTAAGTAACGAAGAGAGGGCCCTTGCGCCCTCTCTTTTCCGTAACAGGGAAGTTCGCGCAAGCCGCGCTGCCCGCCCATTCAAGGAGATTCGCCCATGACCCTGCTCGAGCTGCTAGAGCTCCTTCGCAAGAAGTGGTACCTCGTCGTAATACTGCCCCTGGTGTTCGCCGGCGCAACCGCCGCCTACTGTTGGGGCTTCATGACCAACAACTACACCGCCAGCGTTTCGCTGTATGTGCTTACGCAAAGCAGCAGCAGCGCCAACGGCCAAACGCAAGTAACCAGCTCGGATACGCAGGCTTCCCAGCAGCTGGCAAACGACCTTGCCAAGATCGCCAAAACTTCCACCGTGGTAGATTCCACGGCAAAGGCACTGGGCATGCAGAACCTGGACGATTTCACGGTTAACGTTTCTTCCGACACCACCAGCCGCGTTATCACGCTTACCGTTACCGGCAAGAACCCCGACGCTGCTGCGCGCGTTGCCAACGAACTGGCCGACCGCACGTCCGACGCCGCCGTGGAAGCCATGAAGCTGGAAGCGGTTAACGTTATCGACCGCGCCACCGCACCCGATACTCCTTCAGGCCCTAACCGCACCATGTATACGCTGGTTGCGCTGCTGGCGGGCCTGTTCGTGGCCATCGCCATCATCGTTTTGCTGGATATGCTGGACAACACCGTAAAGTCCGGCGAAGACGCCGAAGAATTGCTGGGGCTGCCTGTGCTTTCCCGCATGCCCGAAATAAACGGAAAGGGGAAATAGCATGGCAAAGAAGAACCGCAAGCGCCTTGGGTCGTTCCAAATCCCTGCGTTGAACAACGCTTCGCGCACGCTTTTGGCCAACATCCGCTTTACGTCTATCGACGAAAAGGTTAAAACCATCGCCATCACTTCCACGGGCCCCGATGAAGGCAAAACCGTGGTGTGCACCAACCTGGCCTGCGCCATTGCCGATTCCGGCAAGCGCGTGCTGCTGGTAGACACCGATATGCGCCGCCGCTGCATTGGCAACATGCTGAACATCCACCCGCGTTATGGGCTGTACTCGGTGCTGGCAGGCTCCGCTTCGCTGCAAAGCGCCATTACCCCCACCGAGAAGCCGGGCCTGTTCTTCATGGATTCCGAGCCCAATATCCCCAGCCCGCCCGACGTGCTTTCCACCAAGCGCTTCGCCGCATTGGTCGATCAGCTGCGTGGGATGTTCGACTACGTTATCTTCGACACCCCGCCCGTGGGCGTGTTCGTCGATGCCGCCATCATTTCCAACCTGGTAGACGGCACGGTGTACGCCATCCGTGAGCGCGGCGAAAAGCGCGATGCCATCCTGGCTGGCGTGCAGCAGCTGAAGGCCGCAAACGCGCGCATCCTGGGCACGGTTATCACATTTTCGCAGGAAGAGGCGCAGAACGATTACTACTACGCCTACTACAACGAAGAAGGCAAGCGCGTTTCCAAGCGCGAAAAGAACGAGCCCGTTATCAACGAATCCGCCGATGCACGCGACATTGCCGCCGATGATATCGAGCAGTGGGCCCGCAAGGCCGGCATCGATCCGCAGCAGGCGGTACGTGCAGGCAGCCAGGCCGTGGAACGCCAGCGCGAGGCGCGTCAGGCCGCAGCGCACCAGGGCATGCACAGCCCCATGGAGCAGTTCCCCACCGGAGCGTTCCGTGCCGTGGGTGCTGGCAACAAAGCACCGCGCCACAAGAGCACGCGCATTTAGTGCTGTTGTTGCTTGCAATAGCTGGTTGCCGTGCGGAGCTTGATGGGTTTGGACCCTGCTTCAGCGACGTTTGCCCGCGTAAGCCAGGCAAGCACGCGGAACACGGGTTTCGATACGCCCTTGCAGCAACCGCAACCTAGCGTGCAAGCGCACCTCATCGGCTTCGCCCACCGCCGCCGATACTCACATACCACTACCGATGGGCGCTCACTGCGCCCATCGCTGTTTTAGGAACGAATGCTGAAGAACCACTCCGACATACCGAACGCTGAACCACAGCACGGCAAACACGCTTCAAGCGATGCCGTGCCAACCAGTACTGCAGGCAAATCGAAGAAGAAACCGCAGATAATTGCGCTTTCCATCGTGTTCGCGGTGCTGGTAGTGCTTACCCTGGCAGGCGTGGGCTATATGGTGTGGCAAACCTGGGCAACGCAGCAAGCCGCCGATGAAGGCGCTGGTCCTGCCCCCTCCACCCCCGCTTCTGAAAAAGATTCGCGAGTGGAAAACCCCATCGACTTCGCCAGCCTTCGCGTGGAAAACCCCGACATTTACGCGTGGATCTACATCCCCGACACCAACGTGAACTACCCCGTGCTGCAAAACCCCACCGATGATTCGTTCTACCTGAAGCACGATAAAGACGGCAACTACTCCGAAGCGGGTGCCATCTATTCGCAGTTGGCAAACAAAACCGATTTCTCCGACCCTGTAACGGTGTTGTACGGCCACAACATGAATTCGGGCGGAATGTTCGCCACACTGCATTACTTTGAGAACAAGGATTTCTTCGATTCGCACCAGGACATGTACATTTACACCGATGGGCACATCCTTACGTACCGCGTGATTTCCGCCTACCAGTACGACAACCGCCACATCTTGAATTCGTTCAACTTCACTGACAAAGCGGTGGTGCAGCAGTATTTCAACACGGTGTTGAACCCCGATTCACTGGTAAAGAACGTGCGCGAAGGCGTGCAGCTTTCCGCTGATTCCGACAAAATCGTGCAGCTAAGCACCTGCACGGGCGACGCAAACCACCTGGTAAGAAGGTATTTGGTAACAGGAGAATTGGTAAGTGACCAGCAAACCTACTAACAATACAAACAACAAGGAACAGGCAAACGCGCAGGACACTGCAGAATTCACGAACATTTCCAGCGCAGGCAGAGCAAGCGCCGACCCCGCCCCGGCAGCGGATAGCGATTCTGCGGTAGATGCAACAACCGCTATCCCCAGCTACGCCGAAACCGACCCTGCAGCACACCCCGAAACGCTCATACGCAAGAAGAAAAAGCGCAAGCACGCTAAAAAGCACAAGGGCCTGAAGCGTGTTGGCATCGTGCTGGCCATCATCCTTGTTATTGCAGCCATCGCAACTGGCACGGTGTTCGCCCTTACCAAAATGGGAGAGCAGTCCGTGAAAGACGCCAACACCGCCACCGATGTGCAAAGCGAAGGCGTGGCGTACGACGAGGGCAAAACCGTCGAATACAACGGCAAGCTGTACGGCTTGAACGAAAACATGGCGTCTATCGCCATCATCGGATACGACCGCCGCAGCGAACAGGTGGTGCCCGGCAAGAACGTGGGCCAGGCCGACGCCGTTATGGTGCTTGCCGCCAACCTGGATACCGGCAAGGTAACCGCCATCGGCATCCCGCGCGATTCCATGGTTGAAGTGGGCGAATTCATGGGCAGCGACTTTACGGGCATGGACACCATGCAGCTGTGCCTTGCTTTTGCCTACGGCGACGGCGGCGAAACCAGCAGTCAGTACACCACGGCGGCCGTTTCGCGCGTGTTGTACAACATGCCGGTGAACAACTATGTTTCCCTTGATATGGACAGCGTCGGCGAACTTGCCAACACGGTGGGCGGCGTGCCGGTAACGCCGCTGCAAACCATCCCTGGCACCAACATCGTGAAGGGGCAGGACACCGTGCTGTTCGGCAACAATGCGTTGAAGTACATCCAGTGGCGCGATACCTCCGTGTTGAATTCCTCGCTCGACCGCCAGGCTCGTCAGTCGCAGTTCGTGCAGGCGTTCTGCAAGGAAGCGTTTGCGCAGGCAAAGGGCAACGTGGGCACGCTCGTTAACCTGTTCAACGTGGCGCGCAGCAACGGCATCACCAACCTGGGCGTTGACGACTTCACCTACCTTGCCAGCACGGTGCTGAACACGGGCATTTCCGGCGTCGACGTAACCACGTTGCAGGGCCAGATGCAGCAGGGCAAGAAGTTCGCCGAGTTCTACCTGGACAAAACCAACATGTACGAAACGGTGCTGAACGTCTACTACCACGAAATCGGCGACGCACCCTCGAAATAACAAAAAAGGGCGTCCGATGGGGACAGTCCCTTTTGGGCAAAACTGGGCGGGCATCACCACCTTGCTCAATCATATTTGCCTATAGGAGACCGTTCCCATCGGACGCCCATCCACCACACGCACCCCGAAAGGAACTGCGCATGTTCGATATCCACTGCCACATACTCCCCGGCGTAGACGACGGCGCGCGCACTCCCGCGGAAACAGGGCAAATGCTGGTTGCTGCACGCAATGCCGGCATCGACCACATCGTGTGCACGCCGCATTGCCGCACCAGCAACTTCAACCTGCCGCTTATCCAACGGCAATACCGCGCATTCAAAGCGCATGCCGCGCAGATGGGCATCCGCACCAACCTGGGGTTCGAGGTGTATTGGAAAAAGCTTGCCGAACTGGGCGTGGAAACCGCGCCGAAGCTCTGCATCGAAGGCACCGATTTGCTGCTGCTGGAATTTTCTACCGCAGCGCTGCCCGTTAACTGGCAGCGTGCCGTGTACTCCATTCAAAGCCAGGGCATCACCGTTATCGTGGCGCACCCCGAACGCTACAAAGCGGTGCAAGACAACCTGGAAGTCGCCTACGAAATGAAAGACATGGGCTGCCGCCTGCAGCTTTCGGCAAACTTCGTGGAAGGCGGCCGTTTCGACAAGCGCCACCGCACTGCCAAGGCCTTACTGAAAGAAGGCCTTGCCGACTACGTAGCTTCCGATGCCCACCGCCCCGAGCACTATGCCGTCTACACCAAGGCCCTCCACGAAGCCCAAAGGTTCTAGGTGACGAAAAAAGGGACTGCCCCCCCCTTTTTGTCATAGCCACTTCGAAACTGTCCAGACTGGATGCAGGCAAGATCCCCATCAAACGGCCCGATATCTTATCTCCTGCACGATCTCCCGAACTTCAGAGCCATGAATTTGCACGATGCGCAGAACTAGCATCTTCTTGCCAATGAACCAACAAGGCCCCGCTTGGACTCGATGCCAAGCGGGGCCTTGGGGAAAATAGCAAAATGGGGACTGTCCCCATTTTGCTATTCGTCTTCTTGCTCTTTTTCTGCTTCAGGGTCGTCTTCGAAGCGCACGTCGATCTTGTCGATGCGCAGGCCGTCCATCACGCGCGCCATCAGCGTGATCTTCTTGCCCTCATGGCGCAGCACATACGAATCTCCCTCGGCGGGAATCTTGTCCAGCAAATCAAGCATCAGGCCACCGGCCGTCTCGTAATCGAGCACCGGCACCGGCTCGAAGCCGATGAAGTCGACGAACTGATCAACCGGCAGTGACCCATCTACCAAATAATGATGCTCGCCCACCTTCAGAATCTCGTCCTGATCGTCATGCAGGTACTCGTCTTCCATGCGGCCGATAATCTGCTCAACCACATCGCTCATGGTAACGATGCCCGAAGTACCGCCGTGCTCATCAACCACCACGGCAATCTTGGTGTGCTTCGCCTGTAACACCTGCAGAAGCTTCGCGATGGAAATGCTTTCTGGCACCGCCTGAATGGTGCGGATCTTCAAATCCTTCATCGTGGAGCCTTCAGGTAGCAAATAGGCATCCTTAATGTGCACGAAGCCGATGATGTTGTCTTTGTCCTCGCGGAACACCGGGTAGCGCGTGAATTTGTTCTTGCCCATGAAGTCGAGGTTGGTGGCAAGGTCGTCGTCATAGTCGATAGCCAGCACCTCGGTGCGGGGCGTCATAATGGCCTTCGCGTCTTTGTCGTCCAAGTCGAAGATGTTGTCCAAGTACTGGTACTGGTCTTGCTCGATCGAACCGCTTTCGGCGCTTTCTTCCAGCAGCAGCTTGATTTCCTCTTCGGAATACGCGTCGGTTTCGTTCTTCTTATCATGCCCGGTCAGGCGCATAACACCGTTGGTGGTGGCGTTGAACAGCCACATGATGGGATACGTGATGCGATAAAACGCGTACAGCGGCCCCGCCGTGTGCAGCGCGTAGCTTTCCGTTTTCAGAATAGCCATGCTCTTCGGAATCAGCTCGCCGGTAACCACATGCAGCGTGGTCATAACGAAGTAGCCGATAGCCACCGAAATCACCGTTACCGCCGTGTCGGGCAAGTTGAAGAACGCGAAGATGGGGTGGAACAGCGCGGCGAACGCCGGTTCGCCCAACCAGCCCAACGCAAGCGAGGCCAGCGTAATGCCCAGCTGGCATGCCGAAAGGTACTCGTTCACGTTGTCGGCCATTTGCAGCGCGCGCTTGGCGCCCTTCTGGCCTTCTTCCACCAAAATCTCAATCTGCGACTTGCGCACGCGCACCAACGAAAATTCCGCGATAACGAAAAAGGCGTTCATCAGCAGAAACAGCACAACCAATATCAAACTCAACCAAATAGGCATCGAGGCACATAACTCCTTGGAAAAGCAGGAAAACGGGGGGCTTGACCCTATTTTCCCAGTTCAGAACAACAGCAAAAAGTGAGGCTACACGGCCATTCCTCCCCATGGGAAGGGCATCAGACGCGTTACGTCAGCCAATAGGGAAAGGCGTTTGCGCAATAGGGCGTTCGCCGCCGTGCGGAAATAAAGAAACGCAGCCCTATCTTCACATGAAGACAAAGGCCGCGCGGGACCATGAGCAAAGGTATTGCGTTGTACGGTGCGTTTTCGGGCCGAGCTACATCGACCGCCGCCGTCGGAATCGTTCACGACAGCAACATCTCCTATTCTGGTGGCGCCGCCACCGTTGGTCCCACAAGCCCTGCGCTGCGCAGGGACGATACATCTTTTTGCATCATACCGTGTAACTGCCGCTTTTCAACGAATCATCATCACAGCGTCATGTTTACCACGGCAAACGTTTCCTTTAACAGCTAATTGCGCCGCCAGTTGCCCAACTCCAACAAACTCGCAGCATGCGTCCAATAAAGCGTGAAAAAATTTTGGTGGCGCAGCACAAGAAATGCCAGCCAAAACAAGCTCGCGTACCATTATTGCTATGAGCGAAAAAGACATCCCCCACAACAACGACACCGAAACAGCCGACGAAGAAACGGCATCCGACGACGCTGCTAGCGAAGTGGCAGAAGCCGCCGATGCTTCTACAAAGGAAGCCAACGGCAAAAAGCCCTCGAAGTCGGACAGCGAAACCGAAAACGCTCCGGCCGATAAAGCGGACGACGCCAAAACGGCAGCAGATGAACAACCGTCCAACATCGATACCGAAATGAGCGACGCCGATCCCGCTTCGGACGAAGAGGCAAACCCGAATCCTGAGGCAACCGACGAAAATTCGGAAACGGATCCCGAAACGACGAACGAAGAGCCTTCGTCTTCCGCAAGCGAACCTGAAACCGCACAGGAATCTTCGGCTTCCGAAGAAGATGCCTCGGAAGAAAACGAGCAGCCAAGCCCCACGAAGAGCCCTGACACGAACGAGCAAGCCGGCGATTCATTCGCCCCCATCGCCGGCACCGCAAAGATATACCTGGCAAAAGCCGGCCATTTCCTAGGCCTGAACAAGAAGGCGTCTGCCGCTGCGGCCGCCGTTGCGCTATGCGCCGTGGTGGGCATCGGTGCTGCGGTGGCAAGCACCACCGCCCCCAAGCAGCCGAACGGACTGCCCCTAAGCGATGCCTTCATGCAGCAAACGGCTAGCGCCACGGCAACATCGCTTAACGAAGCGACAAACAAGGCAACGGCCGATTTCATCGCGCGCTCGCTCACGCCCGCCGCGCTGAACAGCATCGATGCCTGCGCCAGCGCACCAGGAACGTTTTCCCTGGTAGCAGGCCAGGAAGCGCAAACCGTCCCCGAAGAGGAACAAACCAACTTGGCTTCCGCTGCAAAAGACATCGAAAGCGGCGGATACACCGTCGGCTTCACGCTCATTAACCTGAGCACAGGCAAGGGCATTGCCTACAACCTGGATTCGCGGGTGTACGGCGCAAGCTCGTTCAAGGGTCCGTACGGCGCCTACCTGTGCCAGCATCTGGGCGATGCCGATGCCTCCTACCCCGCCGGTGCCGATTCGGCAGGCGCGGGAATTTCGGGCTCCATCGATTCGCTGCTGCAGCCTATGATCGTGAATTCCGACAACAACGCATTCAGCTCGTTGCGCAACGCCTACGACGGCTCAGGCTTTGCCGATTGGCTTTCCGCCTGCGGTGTTGATTCCACCATCATGCACGACACGCACTTCCCGCGCTATTCGGCACGCGAATCGGCTCTGCTGTGGCTGCACACGTACCAGTACCTGAAAACCGAAACGCCCACCGCCCAGCACTTGGCTTCCCTGTACGCGCAAACCAACGTTTCGTTCATTCGCGCCGGCGTGGGCGGTGTCGATGGGGTGCAAACCGTGCGCAACAAAGCCGGCTGGTGCGCCAGCGGCGCGCGCTTCACGGGACTGTGCGATGCGGGGCTTATCGAATGCGCCGACGGCACCACCTACCTCATGAGCACCATGACCAACGCCCCCGATGGCAGCCTGTACACGGTGCGCCTTGCCAACCTGGCAAACGCGCTCTTCGCCTGCCGCAGCGCCCTGGACTAACAACCGAAAACCCGCAGAAAAGCTCCCACCCAGCAAGAACAGCCTTTGGGACGTTCCCTCAACCGCAGGGCCTGATTCCTTCTGCGCAGCAAAACAGCGAAGCAAGCGCCTTGGTGCTCCGCTGCGCAAAGGAGCCCGCTTCCGATGAACCTCAACAGTCCGTTCACTATTCATCATTTGTGGTGAAATTTTTGCAATGGTGCATCTTTTCTCGAAACACGCTCGTTACAATAAAGGGTGATGCAAACAACCACACTCTGCGCGCAACAGCCGAAAACTCTTCGGCAAAAAAACGCCAGGCTACACTGTGGAAACCTTGCAACGAAATCGAAAGAACGCCCTAAAAGCAAGCCTGCAACTGAACGTTAGGCCCACCGGAAAGAAAGGATTGCTGTGGTCGAACTTGCCCGCGAACTGAACCGCCACGCCTCTACGGCAACCCACAAGCAAACGCATCTGGCCGAACATCCTGGTCAGCTGGTTTGGATTTTCATGGGCATGTCGGTGGTTGGGCTTGCCGGCGAAACGCTGCAGCACCTTCTGGCATTCGGCGAACTGGAAAGCCGCGCCGGCTTCATCTGGGGTCCGTTTTCGCCCATCTACGGCTTGGCTGCCGTGCTGCTAACCATGCTGCTCGAACCGCTGCAAGACAAAGGCGTCCCGCTGCTTTTGGCCGTCGGCGCTGTGGTGGGCGGCAGCCTGGAGTACTTCGCCAGCTGGGCCATGGAAACCTTCTGGGGCGTAGTGGCCTGGAGCTATTTGAACATCCCCTTCAACTTCGATGGCCGTACCGATGTGTTCCATTGCCTTATTTGGGGCACCATCAGCGTGCTTTGGATCAAAGTTGGCCTGCAGCTATGCCAGCGCATTTTCGACCACGTGAATACATCGGGTACCTTGTATCGCATTGCAACCGGGGCGCTAACCGTTTTCATGATCCTCGACATCTTCATGACCATCACCGTTCTGCTGCGAGCCGATGCCCGCACCGACGGCGTGCCGCCGCAAAACGCGCTCGAGCAGTTCTGCGACACCGCCTACCCTACCGATATGCTGCAGAAACGCTTCCACAACATGGGCGGATTGGGTGTTTAGCTTCGTTCTACCGAACGAAGCTCTTTCGTATTAAACGCAATGACGCTGCGCGGGAGCCTGACGGCACATCTGACTTTCAATCAGTCGGGGCAGCCCTTAGGCTAGCCCCTTCCTCTTTCAAGTCAGCTGCACTCCTCAGATCTCCCGCTCGCTGTTTTTACCTCGCAATGGCGCAAAAGAATTGGCTCCCCCTACAGCGCTTTGCCTGTTATGAAGCGGTAGCCCGGGTGTGGCACTTTGCCGAAGCGGCCGTGGTAGTCGCTGCCGCCGGTGCAGAACAGGCTGTAGCGCGCAGCAAGCTCTTCGCACAGTTGGGTGTCGCGATAGTCGTGGTCGGGGTGGTATTTCTCTATGCCGGAAAGGCCCGCATCCACCAGGGCAGGAAGCGCTTCGTAATTGTCGAACTGCCCTGGGTGCGCTAGCACGGCAACGCCGTCATCAGCCACAATGGCGTCAACCGCATCGCGCATGTCCACGTACTGGATGTCACGTTGGGCAATGCCGCCGTTCTTGAACAACGTCTTGTACAACAGCTGGTATTCCGCACTGGTAAATTCCGCATCCGTTAGCGCCGCCATCAAATGCTGCTTGTAGAACCCGGTAGACTGCGCTGCCAATTCCGCCGCATATTCCACGTCCACATCGAAGCCGGCATCCAGCAGCTGACGCATCTGCCACGCGGTATTGGCACTGCGACGCGCCAAGGTAACGGCGCACAAATCGCGTACCGCCGGCGCATCTTCAGTAAGCCCCAACCCCAGAATGTGCACGCGGCGCTTGGCGCTGGAATCCCATGCGCTTATTTCCACGCCACACACCACCGAAAACCCCCGATCAGCAGCCTGTGGCGCAATGCGATCAAGGCCCACGGTGGTGTCGTGATTCGTCACCGCCATATGGCTCAAGCCCCGCACACGCGCCTTCCCCATCAGCTGCGTAAACGTATCAGACCCGTCGGAAAGCGTGGTGTGCGCATGCAAATCGGCGCGAAACTCCTGCCCGGGACGCACGCCCAGCACGTCCCACAGTTCCTCTTGGCGAAGTGCCTGGGCCGTGCGCTCTCGGGTGCCTCCCCATTCACTCATTCCACCATCTCCCCTTTCTGCATGTTGAACTCGTGGTCGCACAAGCCTTCCATGAATTCCAGGTCGTGGAAAATGCCCAGCATGGTAGTGCCCTGCGCCTTCAGCTGCTCAATAAGCTCACGCACTTTCAGCTTCGAAGCCGCATCGAGCGAGGCCGTAGGCTCATCGAGCAAAAGCAGGCGCGGTTGCTTGATCATGGCGGCGGCAATGTTCAAGCGCAGCTTTTCGCCGCCGGAAAACGTGCGCGGATACAGCGGCCACAGCGATTCGTCGATGTCGAAGTGGTGCAGCATACGTTCGGTTTCCTGTTTGGCGTGCTCCGCATCGGCGGCGCCGAACGTTTCCAGCGCGCTTTTCAGCACAATGTCGTAAGCACTTTGGCGCGGCAGCGCATTCAGGAACTGCGACACATAGCCCATCTCGTATTTACGCAGGTACAGCATCTGGCGCTCGGTTGCCTGGCATAAGTCAAGCGGCCCGAATGCTTCGGAGTCGTACCAGATAGCGCCTGATTCGGGCAGGTTCGTGCGGTAAATGCAACGCAAAATGGTCGATTTGCCCGAACCGCTGCGCCCGGTAATGCCCACGAATTCGCCCGGCGCAAGGGCAAGGCTGATATGCTGGCACCCCAAAATGCGACGGCTGGCGCGATGCATCACAAACGACTTCGAAAGGTCGTCAATTTTCAGAAGCTCTTCCACAGCTGCCTCCTAGCGCTCATAGCCGTGCGGCTGATCGGGATAATGGGAGCGATACACCGAATTGCCACCCACAAACGCGCGCGTGATAACCGGCGTAGTGGTTTGAGCGTCGGGCGTGCAACCGATTTCGCGCACCAGCAGAATATCGGCGCGCTTGCCCACGGCAAGGGAACCAACCTCACCATAGATGCCCACCGCCTTTGCAGGATTGGCCGTTACCAGGGCAAACGCCTGCGGCAGCGGCATGCCGCACGTGCGATGCAAGATGAACACCGCATCGATCAACGCCGCCGGGTAGTAATCGCTGCACAGCATGCTGATAACGCCTTCGGTTACGCCCTCACGCGCCGAAAGGTTGCCCGAATGGCTGTGCCCCATCATCACATTCGGGGCACCCGCCAACGTGTACATGCCGCGGTTGCGGGCTTCACGCGCGGTTTCCATGTCGATGGGAAACTCCGAGATAGCAGCACCGAGCGTACCCATGTAGTCGAGCTTTTCCGCTGAATCATCGTCGTGCGAAGCAACGGAAATGCCCTGCTCGTGGGCTAAATCCGCCAATTCTTCCAGCTGCTCGGGCCCGATTTTTGCAGCCTTCTGCTGTGCCGCCACAATCTGGGCAACCTCTTCATCGGAAATGCCGTCGCGATATCCCTTTATGGTGTTGCTGAACACCAGCAAATCGCGATACTGCCCCTGGCCAGGCGTATGGTCCATGAACGAAATCAAATCCACCTTGCCCGCTTGCAGGTAGCCGTACACCTCGTCCACGCGGTCCACCGAATCAAGCTCCAGGCGCAGGTGAAGGCGATGGCGAATAAGATGATCGTGCTCTTCCCCTTCGCGCATCTGCGCAATACAGTCGGCCAGCTTGCTCACGTTCTCGAAATCGCGAATGGGCTTATGATCGAACACATTGGCGCCGTACACGGAAAGTGAATGGTAAATGGTGGTAACGCCGTGCGAAACCAGCTCGCGGTCTACCTTATACAGCGAAGTGGGCAGGTCCATCACTACGCTGGGACGAGGCGATGCCACCGATTCGATGTAATCGGAATGCACATCGATCATGCCCGGCACCACATAGGCACCACGCGCATCCACCACAGGAAGGCCTGTTTCCTTGTCTACCACCATGCCCGAGGTGTTTTCCTCCAGCTCGGCATCAACCATGCGTGCGTTTGCCAGCGTGGGCACAATGCGCGCAATGGTGCCGTTTTCCACCACGATATCGTGGTTAGGAAGAATTTCTTCTTCGGTAACCACGTTGCCGCCACGAATCACCAGCGAATTTGCTTCCATAAATGCATTTCTCCTTGCATTGGGTTCTTCATCTATACGGCGCAGGGGCAAAGCCGCGTCCACGCCGCCGGGCAAAAAGCCCGCATTACAGCAGCGAATACACCAGCTGCTGGGTATAGGCATGTTGCGGGTCTTCCAAAACCTGGTCGGTAAGGCCCTGTTCCACCACCTGGCCGTTTAGCATCACCAGCGTGCGGTCCGCCAACATGCGGATAACGCCCAGGTCGTGGCTTACCACCAGCATGCTCACGCCGAAATCGCGCTTGATCTGCAGAATCAGGTCAAGCACGCTGGCCTGCACCGAAAGGTCAAGGCCGGTGGTTACCTCGTCCAGCAACAAAATGGGCGGGTTGTTGGAAAGCGCTTTGGCAATCTGCACGCGCTGCTGCATGCCGCCGGAAAACGTGGCAGGGGCGTCTCCTGCGCGCGTAAGCGGGATGTTCACCTTTTCCAGCAGTTCATTGCCGCGATCACGCATCGATTCCACGTTGCGGTTGCCGGCGGCAATCATCTGCTCGGCGATGTTTGAAAGCGAGGAAAAGCCCATTCGCAAACCCAAGTACGGGTTCTGGTACACCATGCCCAACACGGTGTTGCGCACCCGGCGCTTCTGCTGCGGAGAAAGCTCCAGAAGGTTCGCCTGTCCGCCATCGTAGGGAACGGCGCGCACCGTGCCCGCCGTGGCAACCTGATCGAAGTACAGGCACTGCATGAACGTAGACTTGCCGCTGCCCGACTCACCCACGATGCCCACGATTTCGCCTGGGAACAAATCCAGGCTCACGTCGCGCACCGCATGCACCGTTTTGCACTTGGGGCAGATGTTGCGCTCAAGCTCGCCGCCGTTCAGGCAATACGCACAGCCCTTGCCAAACCGCTTCACCACGTGCCTTACCTGTAGGCAGGGGTCCTGATCCATTACGGGCGCCTTCTTCATCGCGCCTCCCCTTTCTTTCGCCTTTCCTGGCAGAAGGCGGTGTCGTTGCACTGGTAGTAAGTTTCGCCGGTGGTTTCGTCCACCAATTCGTCGAGGTACACACCGGTAGCACCGCACAAACGGCAGCTCTTTCCTTCAAAGCCCTCTACGGCAAACGGGTAATCCTCAAAATCGAGCGGCTGTACCTTGGTAAAGGGCGGCACCGCATAGATCTTCTTTTCGCGTCCAGCCCCCAAAAGCGTCAGGTTCTGCGCCTGGTTCAGTTTCATGGTGTCGAAGCGTGGGATGGGCGAAGGCGCCATAACGTAGCGGCCTTCCACCAGGCACGGATGGTCGGTATCGGTGGTGGTGTGCCCATAGCGCACAATCTGATCGAACAGCCCCAGCCACGCCCCGGTGTAGTCGGCCTCGGCATGCAACGTGCGCGTTTTGGCTTCGCTGGGTTCGAAGGCACGCAGCGGTTCGGGCGTGGGAACCTGCAAAACAAGAATCTGATCTGCAGTCAGCGGCTGCTCGGGAATGCGGTGGCGCGACTGGATTATGCTTGCGTCCTGCGTTTTCTCGGTTACCTGCACGTCGGTAGTCTCGGCAATCAGCTTCTTGATGTTCACAGCGTTGACGCTGTCGTCGGCACCCTGGTCGATAACCTTCACCACGTCGTCGCGGCCCACAAGCGCAAGCGTTACCTGCAAGCCGCCCGTGCCCCAGCCGCGGCCAATGGGCATTTCACGCGAAGCAAAGGGAATCTGATGCCCGGGAATGGAAACGCCCTTGATGATGGCGCGGCGTATCTCGCGCTTCGAAGCCTCGTCGAAAAAGGCGAAATTGTACAGCTGACGCATTATTCGTCATCCCCTTCTACTGTGGAGCGGACGCTGGAAAGCTTCGACTGGAACGTTACGTAGTGCGGCAGCTTCAAATGGGAAACGAAGCCTGTGGCCTCAACGCCATCCACGTGGTACAGCACAAATTCCTCATCCTGCGTGGGATAGCGCTTGTCGCCCTGGTCAAGGCAGAAATCGAGCACGCTCATGGCAATGGCCTTGGTTTCCTGATGCCCCATAACCATGCCGTAACCCATCTTGAAGCCCATGCGCGCGCGGCCGTTTTCGGTGCGGTCGACGGAAAACACGCTTTCCACTTCCGTTACGGGGATGCTTCCCAGGTAGTAGGCATCTTCTTCGCCGCCCGCATCAACAGGGTGGTCTACCAGCACTTCCACCATGCCGGCGCGTAGCTCCCCCACGGTCGGGTGCGAAGGCCCGAAGCCGCGAATGGCCGCATAGCCCAGGGCAGTTACGCCCTGCGTCATGCCGCGCGCCAGGGTTTGCAGGCGGGCGGAACGCGGCGCAGGAAACACCAGCGGATCCATGGTCACATCAACCGGCGGGGTGTCATCGTCGACGCATTCCTCGATCAAGCCTTCTTTGCGCAGGTAGTCGAGCACTTTCGGCATAGCCTTCAAGCCAGCTGCCGCGCGCTTGTGCTGGGCGCGCTCCTCTTCGGTAAGCGCTGCACAGGCCGCCTCAAGCTCTTCGTCGAATTGGCGGCGCACTTCTACCGCATCTTCATCGGTTTCGTTTTCCAGGTCGAAGCGGATAAGGCGATGCGAATAATCGCGCGTGGCACCCAGAAGCTGCCCACCAGGAACATCCTTGAACGCAGCCGAAATACGGCGCTGAACAGCCATGTTCTGCGTATCGATAACGCGGGAGGTATAGGGGCGCTCAAGCGTGGAACGAAACGCGCGCAGCAAGAACACCGCTTCTTCGGGCGAACCCTGCGCCTGTTTCAGCACAACGGCGGCAAGGCGCGGCGCATACAGCGAAGCCTCTCCCATAACCTGCTCGATCAGCCCCGGGAACGTCGCCTCGATTTCGTCCACCGAAGCCATGGCACTACCGGCAACCCGTTCGCGTTCCAGCAGCTTAAGGCTTTCTTCAATGGCGCGCCCGCCCCCACGTACAGCAACGTAGCCCATTACTCGGCCCTCCCGTCACATTCGCTGGCATCAATGCTCACGATGCGGGTGGTGCGCGGAAGGGCGGCAACGTTGCCTTCCGCATCTACCAGCAAAACCTCGATGCCGCAGGGATACTCGTCACCGCGCTGCTCGCGGGCACGCGCCCACGCAACCTGGTTCACATACAGCTTTGCGGTGGTTTCGATGCCTGGCCCTTCCAGTTCCAGACAATGCAGCCCTGAAGCGGGGCTGCTGGCAACAACGCCGCACAGCAGCATCGCGCAAGCGCCCAATTCGGGCTCGACCAACGTGCCTTCCTTGGCCCGCAGCAGCGCCTCGCATTGCACCTCGTCGCTTTCAGAAGGCACCAGCACGAAATCCGCTTCTGCGGCGCTGGCGGGCTTGGCGTGGGTTTGCATGGTGATCCAACGACCCATGCGTTCCACGTCAGGCCCCGCCACGGCAAACGTCACTGCCTGATCAACAAACAGGCGCACAGCCGTTTCGAAACAGGGTGGCACCAAAGGCGCCTCGCCCGATTTTGGGAACGCGTCGATCTGCCCCACCGTGCCCGGGCGGGCAAAGGCATTCAACACCTGGCGAAACGCCCGCTGCGTCAGGTGAGTTTCCAAAGTATTCGCTATCATCCTTGAACTTCCATCGTCGAAAAATCTACCTGGGTACGAAGCAGCGCTTCCGAAAGCTTCCGTGCACGCTCGTCTAAACGATGCTGCTCTTCGACAAGCGCTTCGTCCCAGCCGCGCAGCAAAAGCTCGTTACCACCAGCGGCGTACACGGCATCTACCACTGCCAAATCGCGCGCCTTCTTGCGATCTTCGCCTAACACCAGGCCGTAGCCATGGGCGCTGCCAATGCGCACCGTGCATGAAGTCATCAGCGCTTCACCCAGATAAAACAGGCTACGCTGCGCGTCTTCGCGCATTTTCAGCATCACCAGCTCCTCGGCCGGCTCCTTTACCACCGCCACGGCAAAATGCTGCTCGGCTTCGCTGGCCATGCGGGAAAGCATCTTGCGGTTGCCATCAACCAGCACGCGCGTTCGTTCTTTTCTATTCATTTACTCTCCTAGTTCTGCACGATGTAGCGCTTGCGCAGTTGGGTGGAAAGCACCTCGAGCACAATGGCAACTGCCAAGCAGAAGTACACGATTATTCCCACTTCATGGATGTCGTAGTAGAAGCTGCCCGCCAAAAACAGCTGGTAGCCGATGCCACCGGCACCCGCAACGGCGCCTACCGCCACCGCGTTCACGAAGTTGATCTCGAAACGGATAAACGTCCACGAAAGAATCTCGGTAAGCTTTTCTGGCACCACCGCCGAAAACACCACCTGCCACCACGAAGCACCTGATGCCCGCAGCGCTTCCACCACGCCCGGGTCCACTTCTTCGAAGCTTTCCGAATAGGCTTTGGTGAGGTAGGCAACGCCGTGGAACAGCAGGCCCGCCACCGCCGCTTCGGGCCCCAGCCCAATGGCCACCGTGAAAATAAGCACCCACAAAATGGTGGGTATGGCGCGGAACAACGACATGGCCGCCTTGATAACGTTGGAAACACCGCGGCTTGAAAGGTTCATGGCGGCAAACAGGCCCAACACAAACGCGATAACCGCGCCCAACACCGTGGTAAGCGTTGCCAGGGCAAGCGAAGTGAACAATCCGTCCACCAAATCAGCCATGGTGAAATGGCCGCCCAACCCAGGCTGTGTGAGCATGGTGAAAAAATCGCCTACCGCATCGGCGGCAGCAACGGCCAAAGGCGTGTCGCCGTAGTCCATTAGCACAAAGGTCAGCACGGTTACCGCCGCAAGCACGCCCAGCGTGGCGGCAAGCACAGCATTCGACCTGTTCAAACACCGGGTTTTGATTCGCCCCGCACGGCTTGTACGCGCGCCTGCAGGGCTGCTTGCACACACAGCACCCGCAGGGCCTTCCGCCCCTGCGCTGCCCACAACGCCCGTTGCCTGCAGGGGCGCTCCAGCCATAGCCTGTGCCTTTTCCTGCTCGGAAAAATCCCGTTGCGCGCTGGCAAAGGCCTTGTTCTTGCTCATATGATGCGCCTCCTTACGTAGTTCGAAAGCGCCTCGCAGCAGATGACCACCGCCACAATAAGCAGGATCACCAACCCCGCTGCGTCATAGCGGAAGCTCTTGTAAAACAGGTTGAACACGAACCCGATGCCGGTGCCGGTAAGGATGCCCACCAGCGTTGCATCGCGGATGTTGGTTTCCACCATGTACAACATCCAGCTCACCACCGCCGTGATGGAAAGCGGGATAACCCCCTGCGCTACAATTTGCAGGTAGCTGGCACCCGTCGCGCGCAAAGCTTCGATGGTGCCTTGGCTTATCTCGTCGATGCTTTCCAGGAAGCATCGCGTCAGGTATCCGAAACTACCCAGAAACAAAGCCAAAAAGCCCGTGAACTCACTTTGATGAAATGAAAACAGCAGGATAAACGCCCAGGCCACCACGGGGATGTTGCGGAACAGCGAAGCGATGCCGCGTGCCAAAACCTGTGCCACGCCGCCAAGCCCCACCGAGCGCGATCCCAAAACGGCAACAACGTAGGCAAGCACCGCCGCCGTGGTGCTGGAAGCCACCGAATCAAGCACGGTGGAAAGCAACGCCGGCAAAATCTGCGGCAGCTTTTCCAACGAAGCCGAGCTGGGCAGGAAGTTCACCGCCATCCAGGCAAGGCCGGAAGGGATATCCACCACAGCCTCAGCAAAGTCGAAGCCTACATACCCGCCCGACACAGCGTTGATGGCAACGAACCCCGCAACCAACCCCACGATGGTAAGGCTGCGCTTTCGGAAGAACCTCTGCGCCTCAGGCGCCTTCGGATCGAGCTTGGCGGAGCCGCTCAAGCCGAGCCCCGCTCCCTTCGGTGTGCCCGCGGGCGCGGTCTGGCCTGCACCCACAGCGTTCGCGCTTGCAGCAGGCTGCGTGTAAAACGACGGCAAGCTCATGCGCCCACCCCGGTAAGCACAGGTACGTCTTCCTTGGCGGCCTTCGCAGTAGCGCCATCGCCCACGTACCTCGGCGCATCGACGCCGTGGGCATGTTCGTGCACGTACGGCGTCCCATAGATCTCAGCGATGGTCTTCGCATCAAGCTCATCGGGTGTTCCGTCGAATACCTTGCAACCCTTCTTCAAGGCAATGATGCGATCGGAATATTCGATGGCGTAATCAACCTGATGCAAATTTACCAGACAGGCAACACCCAGCTCGTCGGCCACCCAACGCAGCATTTCCATGGTCACGCGCGAAGACTTCGGGTCAAGGCTGGCAATGGGCTCGTCGCACAGCAGAAGCAACGGATCCTGCACCAGGGCACGGGCAATGCCCACGCGCTGCTGCTGGCCACCGGAAAGCTGGTCGGCGCGCTGATAGGCAAATTCGGCCAGGCCCATTTTGTCCAGCATCTCGAACGCGCTGCGCTTTTCCTCTTCGCTGTACAAGCCGAAGATGCCGCGGAAATCGGACAGGTAACCCAAGCGGCCCTGCAGCACGTTTTCAATGGCCGTTGCGCGGTGCACCAGGTTGTAGTGCTGGAAAATCATGCCGATGTTGCGGCGCGCCTCACGCAGCTGGCGCTTGTTCAGACTGGTAATCTCACGCCCATCGAATTTGATGCTGCCTTCGCTGGCTTCGATCAGGCGGTTGATGCACCGCAGAAACGTCGACTTGCCTGCGCCGGAAGAACCGATAACCGTAACGAATTCGCCGCGGCGAAGGGAAAGCGACACATCGTGCAACGCCTTCCCCTTGCCGTCATAGCTTTTCGTCAGGCCCGTAACCGTAAGCAGTTCCTGACTTTGTCCCATCGCTTACGCACCAAGCTCGCGAATGGGGTTGTACCAGGCGTCATCGCACTTGACGAAGCAGGTCTTGTCGGAGTCCTTTTCGAAAATCGCCTTGGCATTCTCGTCGCTAGGATCGGCGAAGATCTCCTTGTTGTTGGCAGTTTCCTCGCTGCAGAAGGCGTCGGTGATCTTCTGCTGCTCATCGGAAGAAAGCTTATCGGTGTTGTAGCAAACAGGAGCGTTCAGCACGGGCGTCACCCCGATGATGGCGAACTCCTTGCCGCGCACGGAATCGAACGGGGCGGAAGCGTCGTCTTTCACCTTGTACACCGCACCGGGAGTGTTGGCGCTGCCGGATACCAAATCGAAGTACATGTCGGTATCAACGTCGTCGAATGCAGCGGCGTCGGCCTGGCCGGAAAGCAGGTTAACCGCAGAGCCCTGATGCGAATCGCCGAACATGGTCTTGCTAAAGAACGTGCCGTCCTGCAGCAAATCGTCGGAAGAAGCAACGCCGCACTTCTTCATAATGGAGCTGGAAGGAATCTTGAAGCCGGACGTGGAAGTGGCCGAAACGAAGGAAAACTTCTTGCCCTTCAGGTTGTCCAGCGAATAGCCGTCACCACTTTGGTAATTGGCGGCCTGATCAGCAGGAACACAGATGCGGCTGTAGTAGCAGGCGCCATCAAGCGTGCCGTTTTCGTCACTGTTGGTGAAGGCGGCCTGAACAGCACCATTCTTCGCATTTGCCTGAACGTAGCCCTCCGCACCAAGCAAGGCCATCTGCGCGGAACCGGATGAAATCGCCTCAATGGCAACGTTGTAGTCGGTGGTAGTCATCAGCTCGACATCACGGCCGGTTGCCTGCTTGATAACGTTGCCAATGGCCTCGCGGGATGAAGTCAGGTCGGCAGATGAATTATCGGGTAGCCAAACCATGGTAATCGGATCACTCGATTGCTTGCTCTGGCTTGAGCATCCTGTTGCGAACAGCAGCGCACCGGCGGCCACAACCACAGCCATCAGCGCCATCACAATGCGCTTCGCGTTCGAAATCTGACGTTCCATACGGTGTTTCTTCCTTTTCTCTTCTTCTCTTCTTTGCCTCTTTGCCCACCGCCCGTGAGTACGCCCGAGCGGTGGGCTCGGCGCTAGTATTGCGCCGCAGAAGAAGTGGAAAGGGGCTGAAAATTCAGTTCTCAGACCGTTTTAACGTTGGAGCGTCAAATGAAAACCAAACCTGAACCGATGTAAATTCGGAAGTAACGCATGAACATGTTTTTAATACAAAGAGCCCTTGAATGAAGGGCATAAGCGAGCAAAGAAGCAAAGTGTGCGGGGCAGCACCTTGCTCGGGGAAGCGCCCTAAATACTCTTTCTTTTACATCGCAAAGTGAATTTCCACCACCCACGCAAAGCAATGCAGCATATGAAAGAAGAGAGGCCTTGGGCCTCTCTTCTTCGAACAGCAAAATAGGCATCCTGGCAATATCGCAGCCTTCCAGACAACGCCCAAAGCACTTCCCCTAGCCCGGAACCCAAAGAGCCTTCGTTGCATTGTGTTGAATTAAAACGCAGCACTGTCGCACCCCTTGCGTTCTGCGCTATTCGGCAGAACGCTGTAGAAAACGAAAAGCGCCCTTTTGGGCGCTTTCGCTTACTCGTAGAAATCGGCTGCGTCTTCCAGCAGGTCGATGATGTTGATGCCTTGCGGGCACGTATCTTCGCAAGAACCACACTGGGTGCACAAAGAAGCCATGCCGCCGGCGGCTTGCCAGGAGTACTGCTGCTTCACGAACTCACGATTCTCGGTCATCTTCTCCAAGTTCATCAGGCTCAGAATCTCGGGAATCTTCACGCCAGCGGGGCAATCTTTCGCACAATAGCGGCAGTTGGTGCGCGGAATAAGGCCAACGCTCTTCAACGCCTCCAGCGCTTCGGAAAGCGCCTTTTCCTCGGCAGCGTTGAAAGGCTCGTTCGCCTTCCATTCGCGCACGTTTTCTTCAACCTGCTCAAGCGTCGACATACCGGAAAGCACCGTGATCACATTGGGCTGGTTGTAGCAGAAACGATACGCCCACGAAACCTCGCTCTTGTCGGGCGCAGCAGCCTTCAGGATATTGGCGCCGCGTTCGGGCAGGTCGGCCAAGCGCCCGCCGCGCGCAGGTTCCATGATAACCACTGGCACGCCGTGCTTCTGGGCAACTTCCATGCACTTGCGCGATTCCACGATAGGATCTTCCCAGTCAAGGTAGTTCACCTGCAGCTGCACAAAATCCATGTCGGGGTGATCGGTGAGCAGCTTATCCAGGCAGGCAGCGTCATCGTGCATGAAAAAGCCCAGGTGCTTGATAACGCCCTCTTCCTTCTTCTGCTTGGCCCATTCCCACAAGCCGAAATCGTCGAACTTCGCGGTACGGGGGCCGCCCAGGTTGTGCAGCAAGTAGAAATCGACGTAATCAGTGCCCAAGCGCTCCAGCGAAGTATCCAAGCAGGCCTTTGCGGCTTCGGCGGTAGGCTCCGCCCAGGCAAAGCACTTCGTTGCAAGGGTGAACGATTCGCGTGGGTAGCGCTCTACCAGCGCCTTGCGCAGCGCCACCTCCGATTCGCCCTCGTGATACACATATGCCGTGTCGAAGTAGGTGCCGCCCGCTTCCATGAAAGCATCTACCATCTTCTTTACGTGCTCGATGTCGATGCTCTTCTGGTCTTCGGGGTTGGTCAGCGGCAGGCGCATGCAGCCAAAGCCAAGCTTAGGGGTATCCAACAAAGTGCTCATAGGGACTCCTCGCCTTCGAAGGCGAACGACCACCTGGCTCGTCGTTCACCTGAACTTCCACAAATCCTCTGCCCGTATTGTATCGAAAAACCCCTCTTTAGTAACGTGACGTTACGTAACTTCATCGCCGCAGAGGAAAGGCACCCAATGAAACGGGTGCCTTCAAAGTTCAACTTCATCGCCACGCAATCGGGAATGGGAGGATCGCAGCGGGCTTACAGTTCATCAAGATTTGTCACAGCAGGAACTGCATCGTAACTGATGCCCCATTCCTTATCCATCCACCTAATAAACTCTGCCACCGATTTACGTGGAATGCTCGACTTCTCGAACCCCTTAGCGTCTCGCGTCAAAATCATGTCCGCTCGAACTTTTTGAGCCGCCCTATCAATCAGGCAATCTTCGAAATCGGCCCAACCACGCTGAGAGCACTCAGCAATATCCTTTCCGTCAATCGAACAGATGCGAAGAAAAGAAAGGCATTCCCCAAATGCCATCTGCAATTTGTCGCCATCAACCTGCCCGCGAAGGATATAAAAAATATCAGTGAACGACTTTGCCGATGCCCATAGCTCAACATCACCCATAAGCTGCATAATCCTCAATTGAATGAGGCCTTCCATAAAAGGTTTTCGCCGGCCGAAATAATCGATAAGCACATTAGTGTCAAGAAATAGCCTCATAATCCGCTCTTCTTCCCTCTTCGATTATTTCCTTGTAGCTTCTTTCGCCCCAGAACGACTCAGGAACGGAAAAGGTGGTTCTTTCCAGAGACTCCGCCAGCTCTTCAAGAAGCTTCGAGTCAAGCTGTTTCTTTCCCGTAGGAGATTTGCTTTCGGGGATTGCGCCCTCCGCCAGAACGTACTCATAGGCGGCGTTGACAAGCTGCGTTGGTGTTGCGCCGATTTTTTTCAGTATCGCATTGCCTTGTTCTTTGATTTCCTCGGGCACTCTTGCCGTTACAAAAGAGTCCATTTTTCAACCCTCCTTTTTTGTAACACAGTAACACAACGGAGATGCGAAGGGATGCGGCGGCAGCCCAGACAAAATAAAAGCTGCCAGCAAGTTTTCGCTTGCTGGCAGCTTTGGAAATGTTATTTCAGCTGGTGAAGCTTACGCTTCCTTTGCGCCGTACTGCTCGTAGTAGGCATCGAGCGCAGCCTTCAAAGTGTCGTCGATAACCACCTTGCCCTGCACTTCGTGGTTGTACAGCAGTTCGGTAACTTCAGCCATGCTTACGATGGAAGCAACGGGGAAGCCGTACTTTTCCTGTACTTCCTTCTGCGCGGTTTTCACGCCGCCCTTGCCCACTTCCATACGGTTCAGGGAAACAATCAGGCCTTTCACTTCCACGTCGGCGGCACCCTTCAAAATAGGATACGTTTCGTCGATGGACTTGCCCGAAGTGGTTACGTCTTCCACCATCACCACGCGGTCGCCGTCATGCAGTTCGGCACCCAACAGGTTGCCGGCGTCGGCGCCGTGATCCTTCACCTCTTTGCGGTTGCAGCAGTACTTCACTTCCTTGCCGTACAGCTCCTGCAATGCAATGGCGGTCACAACGGCCAGCGGAATGCCCTTGTAAGCCGGGCCGAACACCACATCGAAATCAAGGCCGAAGTTGTCGTGGATGGCGCGAGCATAGTACTCGCCCAAGCGCTTCAGCTGACCACCCGTCACATAAGCGCCCGCATTCATGAAGAAAGGAGACTTGCGCCCGCTCTTAAGCGTGAATTCGCCGAACTTGAGCACCTGGCTTTCCACCATGAACTCGATGAATTCCTTCTTGTATGCCTCCATGGGCGCACCTTTCTCTAGCAAAGTTACTCCTGCAATCATAGCAGTGAGGAAATGGGGGCAGTCCCCAAATTGTCATCATTATGGGGAATCTGAGACCCACCCCATTCCCCCACTGCACAAAAAAAGCGCCCCGAAGGGCGCTTTGCGAAATCCCAAGTCAAAAGAAAACAGCAAGCATGGTTCTGGGAATTGAAAAGCCAGCAGGGTTGAGCTTCGTGCCACTCTGCTGGCTTTGAAATTTTCCTGCGCCATCAGAATGCCGCGCAACATCATCGCGTCTCTTGCGAGTGCAGCCGCCGATCGCCATATCGGCGCAACTCTTAACGATCTTTGTAGAAGCCGTTCATCACCTTGTAGACGTCGATCTCCCACTGGCGGCGGTGGCTCTTCGCCACCGTGTCCAGGATCAGGCCCGTCACGAAGCTAAGCGCGCCGCAGCCCGCCAGCGCCAGGCTGCCCAGCATCGTGGGGATGCGCGGCACCAGGCCGGTTGCCAGGTAGTCGGCGGCCACGGGGATGCCCGCCACCACGGCCAGGATCAGCAGCAGCAGCGCCAGCCAGCCGAAAAAGGCCAGCGGGCGGTAGTCCTTGAACAGGCTGGTGATGGCCTTCAGCACCTTGGCGCCGTCGCCGAAGGTGGAGAGCTTCGAGTAGCTGCCCTCGGGGCGGTCGCGGTAGTCGATGGGCACGTCCTCGATGCGCCAGCGCTTGTCCACCGCGTGGATGGAGATCTCGGTCTCGATCTGGAAGCCCTCGGAGAGCACCGGCATGGTCTTGACGAACACGCGGTTGAAGGCGCGGTAGCCCGTCATCACGTCGTCGAAGGCGAAGCCGTAGATCTTCTTGATCAGCCAGCGCACCAGGTCGTTGCCGAAGCCGTGGAAGGCGCGGTCGTTCTCCTCGCCGTAGCTGCCGTTGGACAGGCGGTCGCCCACCGTCATGTCGGCGCGGTCGGCGCGCAGCGGCTCCAGCAGCTCGGGCGCGGCCTCGGCCGGGTAGGTGTCGTCGCCGTCGACCATCAGGTAGTAGTCGGCCTCGATGTCGCGGAACATCGAGCGCACCACGTTGCCCTTGCCCTGGCGCCCCTCGAACTTCACGATGGCGCCGTGCTCGCGCGCGATGTCGGCGGTGCCGTCCTTGGAGTTGTTGTCGTACACGTAGATGTCGGCGTCGGGCAGGACGCGCTTGAAGTCGTCCACCACCTTGCCGATGGTCACGGCCTCGTTGTAGCAGGGTATGAGCACTGCAACCTTGTCTGCCATTGGGCTCCCTTTCATGCAAACAAACCGGTAAGCGCACATGCGCGGATTCTTGAATGCCGGCCAAGCGCTTCGTAGCGCTGCCACCCAATACCCCTCGCGGGAAGCAACCGAAGCGCAAAGCCATAAGCTTGCTTAGTTTACTAGCTTTTTGCACCGAATTTAAGAATTTCACCGAGCGCATATTTAAGGCTCGCAAGGCACACGCAGCATGACAACACTCGCGAACAGAGCGAGTAGTTCACAAGCGAAACGGACATCCGGAAACGCCGCAGGCGGCATCCGCGAACATGACAGACGCCCGCAAGTGCGGAGCAACTGCCTGCGGGCGCAGCATGGCCGCAGGCGGGCGTAGCATGGCAATCCTGAACGTGGCACGACGGCCCCCGATAGCACGACCTGGCAAAAATCCCTCGAAACGTATTCTTCCCCACCAAAATTCAGTTGAAAACGGGTCTTCGTGGCAATATCTCCGCGAAACGTATTCCAAATTTGAGTTTTGCCTTGAAAAAGAATACGTTTCGAAGGATTCCTGCCAGATTTCGTTCAAAGAGCATACATTTCGAGCGAATCTTGCCCCGAAGCGCTTCAATCCGGGCCATTTTGCCAAAAAGGAATACGTTTGGGCCAGTTTTTGCCATTCTCCAAGAAAAGCGGGGCAAAGAACAACTGCCGAAAATGCCCGAAGCCCAAATTCGACTAGTTCGCAACGTAGGAATGAGATGCAACAGCGAGATACGGGATGGGCGAACGCCGATTGCAGGATGCCAGCACTTGCCGAAGCCCTTACCCCTTATCCAAAACTCCTAGCCCCGGCTCAACCCAGAGCGAGATCCTTGCCCAGACTCCAAGCCCCGACTTAGGCCCCGAGTCCTAACCTCATGATTCCGAGATCCCGGCTCTGGACCCCGACCCAGAAACCTACTTATGAGTACGATGGTCGCGATAGTTGGCTAAGTAAGTAGCGAATTCGCTGGAAGTATCGGAATTGCCCGAGCGCCACATTTTGTGATCGATGATGGTGCTTTCGTTGCCATAATACGCATCAATGTAGGCAATAAGCCCGTCAACTGCATCAAGCTGTGCCTCGGGGTAGCCGCCCTGCCCGCTTACGTGCACCATTTCGATGCCGATGGAATACGAGTTCATGCCGTAGTCGGTAATGCTTTTCGAAGGCGCCTTCGTGGTGCCCGCGCGGTCATCGCGCGAATCTTCCGGAACGCCGTACTGTGCATTATGTCCGGTGTCGCCGTAGCCCGCGTGGTGCGCAATGGCGTCCATCGGCACGCACTGCACGATAGATCCGTCTTTGTTCACGATGAACTGCGACGCCACCTTGTTTCCGCTGCCCTCCCACGAGCTCACGATGGAAGACGCACTGGCGTTAACTTCGGTATCGTGCAAAACGATGTACTTCTGGTACGCTGCGCCCTTTTCTCCGTGGTTGAAGTCGGCGCGATAATCCTCGGAAATATTCAGCTTGGCACGCAATTCATCGGCGGTGGGCACCGCAGCTTCGGCGGAACCCGATGCGGAACTATCCCCCCGCCCATCGGCGGACTCGCTATCAGAAGAAGACACGCCGGCATCGTTCACCTGCAGTTGCGAATGATCGGGCTCCTGCTGCTGCGGCGCAGCACACCCAGCAAAGGAAAAGGCACACGCCGCCGCGGCAGCTATCCCTACTATCTTCTTCAGCATGAAACTTTTCCCTTCTTGTTGCGCATTCGCCGTGGCCGGCGGGTTTGCATCCTTACCAACCAGGTTGCCCCTGCCCGATGAGGTTGATTCGATGGGAATGGCTGCACCCAGCACAGCTACAAGCGCACCCAAGCAAAACGAGCCCGGCACGCCGCAAAAGCAACATACCAGGCTCGCATCATATCAAATGGCTTAGCGCTTAGCGCAGGTCAACGCCAAGTTCGTCCTTCACCAGGTCGAACGCAGCGTCGATGGCCTTGTCCATGTCGTAGTACTTGTATCCACCCAAGCGACCGGCAAACACCACGTTGCCTTCCTGTTTGGCAAGCTCAACGTACTTTTCGTACAGGGCACTGTTGCGCTCATCGTTCAGCGGGTAATACGGCTCGTCGCCGCGCTCCCAGTTCGCGGGATATTCGCGCGTGATGATGGTGGTAGGCTGCGTGCCGTACTCGAAGTGCTTGTGCTCGATGATGCGCGTGAACGGCACTTCGCGCTCGGTGTAGTTAACCACCGCGTTGCCCTGCCAATTCTCGCATTCGATGCGCTCGGACTCGAAGCGCAGGGAACGATACTCAAGCGCGCCCAGCTGGTAGTCGAAGTATGCGTCGATGGTGCCGCAGTAAATAACGCGGTCGGCAATGCCTTCGTTTTCAGCGACGAAATCGCGGTACTCGGTGTTCAGCAGAATCTCGGTTTCGCCGAACATGCGCTGAACCATGGCCGTGTAGCCACCCATGGGAATGCCCTGCCAACGGTCGTTGAAGTAGTTGTTGTCGTAGATGAAGCGCACCGGCAAGCGCTTGATGATGGAAGCAGGCAGCTCGGTGCAGCTTTTGCCCCACTGCTTTTCGGTGTAGCCCTTGATCAGCTTTTCGAACACGTCTTTGCCGATAAGCGAAAGCGCCTGTTCCTCCAGGTTGGAAGGTTCGCCTTCGCCAATCTGCTCGGCTGCTTCCTGCTTCTGGCGCTCGATGATTTCCTTTGCTTCGGCGGGCGTGGTGATGCCCCACATCTTCGAGAAGGTGTTCATGTTGAAGGGCAGGTTGTACAGCTCGTCCTTGTAGCGGGCAACGGGGCTGTTCACGTAATTGTTGAACTCGGCGAACTGGTTTACGTACTCCCAAACGGGACGAAGCGAGGTGTGGAAGATGTGGGCACCGTACTTGTGCACGTTGATGCCGTCGATTTCTTCCGTGTAGATGTTGCCTGCGATATGGTCGCGGCGGTCGATAACCAAGCAGGTTTTGCCGATCTTGGCAGCTTCATGAGCAAAAACGGCGCTCGTGATGCCGGCGCCAACGATCAGGTAGTCGTAATGGTCGCGCTGCATGCCATGCCTTTCTGTGTGGAGCGTTTCAGCCAGCCGAAAAGCCAGCCATTCTAGTCTGTTTCGAAATGCACCCTACAGGCGCACTGCTCTTTATTCTAGACCATGCCGCCCCGCTATCGAGATTCGGACCCAATAAAAAAACGCCCGCAAGGGCGTTAACGAAACTCAGGGCATGCGCCAGTAAGTCAGCGAGCGGGATTCCGACGAGTGCAGGGGAAGCGAAAAGCCCGGGACATTGGCCTTCGCGCCATGCCCCGGGCTTTGAAATTTCCCTGTGCCGTCAGAATCCCGCGCAGCGTCAGGTCGCTTCTTACGTACGTTGCGCTGATCGTAGATCAGCGCAACTGCCTAGTCCTGCTTTACTACCAGAACGTCGCAACGCAGGTTGCGGATCAGGTAGGTGGAAACGCTGCCAACGAACACGTAGGTGATGTTCGAAAGGCCGCGCTCGCCGCAGATTACCAGCTCGGGCTCGAACGGCTTGATCATCAGGTTGTGGATGGTTTCCTGAATGCGGCCAACCTTAACAACAACCTCAACGGAAGGAATATCCGGATCTTCTTCGGCGGCCTTCAACGTGTCGCCCAAAGAATCAACCAAGCGCTTGCGTACCGTTTCGGCAAGTTCCTTGTAGTCGGTGCCCGTCAGCGAATCGGGAACTGAATCTACTACATGGCCGAACATCAATTCCGCGTGGTTGAGCTTGGCAATCTGAATTGCGCGCTCGGCAACTTCCATCTGAGTGCTGCCGCCATCGAGTGCTGCAAATACGCGCCTGTACTGCTTCATTGCTCTCGCCCCTCTTTCCCCTTTACCTCCTGGTAAAGGCCCCAGTATCGAAGCGCCCCTGCGCCTCGCTTATTGTCTTTCTTTATTCTAGCAGGATACGCCCGTGAAATCGCCACAATGATGTAACACGTTCATTCATGTTTCCCGTGAAACATTTCAAGAAAAAGTAGCAACAAAAAAGCTGGCCCTGAGGAATTCCCCCCAGAGCCAGCCTTTACTCAAATATGCAGCAGCTCGAAACCCGCCAGCAGCAATCCCGTCGCAAAGCGGAGCCCGCCTATTTACGACGGCCGAAGCGCTTCTTGCGATGCCTGCCCGAAGGCCCGCCCGCTGCCGTATCGAAGCGCTCCGCATGGGCCGCGTCCGCAGAACCGGCAGCACCCGTTGCGCTCGCAGCATCCGCCGAACCCGCATCAGCGCCGCCAGCCGCAGCACCAGCCACCGCAGGCGTATCGATCAGGGCATGAGCACCACGCAAATCCGCAAGATACGCCTGGGCATCGCCCGGATCGTCGTCGATAGCTTCATCGCCCAAATCAACCTCGCGCGGAACACGGCGGTACAGGATGTCGTACATAACCGGCACCACGTACAGCGTCATGAACGTTGCGTACAGCAAGCCGCCAACCACAACCACGGCCATACCACGCTGCATCGAAGCGCCCACCGCATCGCTGAACACCATGGGCAGCATGGCGAAGATGGTGGTGATGGCCGTCATCATAATGGGGCGCATACGCGTGCGGCCCGCAGCCACCAGTGCATCGTGCTTGCCAAGCCCGCCGCGACGCAGCTGGTTCACGTAGTCCACGAACACGATGCCGTTGTTCACGACCGTGCCCATAAGCACCGCGAAGCCCAGAAGCGAAAGCATGCTCAGCTGCTCGCCCGCTGCCACCAGGCCGAACAGACCACCGGTAAACGCCAGCGGCACCGTAAGGATAACGATAAGCGGCGAAAGCAGGCTCTGGAACTGCGCCACCATAACCAGATAGATAAGTACGAAACCCAAAATCAGCAGCAGCGCCATCTGGGAAAGCATCGTATTAATGTTCTCCAGCTCGCCGCCGGTCTGGATGGTGTAGCCCTCGGGCAGCTGGTAGGCGTCCAGCTTGGTTTGCAAGTCGCGCGACAGAAGCGCGTTGTTGTAGCCATCTTCCACGTCGGCCTTCACGGTAATAGCGCGCGTGCCGTCCATATGGGTAATGGTGTTGGCGGCAACGCCCTTTTCCACCGTGGCGAATTCGGAAAGCTTATGCGTGGTGGTGTCGCCCGTCTGCTGATTGGTGATGTCGATCTCGGTGTCCAGCAGGTTATCGGCCGTGATGGGGTTCGTCTCGTCCACAACCGAAACGTCCATCTTGGTGCCGTCGAGCGTCATCGATGTTGCCTTGCTACTGGTAGAAAGCTTCTTCGACAGGTCGCTGTACAGCTGCGCCACCGTATAGCCGTCTTTCGTCAGCTTGTCGCGATCCACCACCAAGTGCAGTTCGGTAGCGGCGTCCTCCATGCCGTTCTCGATTTCGGTGTAGCCTTCCACCTGGCCAACGATACCCATCACATCTTCACTGATGCGCACCAGCTCGTCCTGGTCGGGGCCTTCAATCTGCAGCGAAAGACCGCTGCCCGTCATAGAGCTCATTGCCTCGGAAGAGGAAGCGTCGGTAATAACCTCGCAGTTCAAATCGGCCGTCTGCTGTTGCAGCTGGTCAAGGATCGATTTCACCTGGCCTTCTGTGGTAACCGAATCGCTGGTTTGCACGTAGAAGGTGAACATCTGATGCATGGCATCGTTGTTGCTGTTGCTGGAAACGTCCGAAGACATCATCGAAAC
Organism: uncultured Eggerthella sp.; assembly: GCA_958431815.1. GTDB lineage: Bacteria > Actinomycetota > Coriobacteriia > Coriobacteriales > Eggerthellaceae > Anaerotardibacter. The sequence continues at coordinate 76,568 of CAUASB010000008.1, forward strand.
CGTGGAAGTGCCGTCCATGGCGCCCACGAATTCCACACCGTCGATGCCCATCGCAATGTCCATGATCTTGTCGGCCGTGGCGTACGCCGTATCTTTGTCGGTGCCGTCGGGCATGTTCACCGTCACGTGCGCCGTCTTCGACGTCATGGAAGGAACCATGGTAATGCCCATGTTCACCACGCCCACCACGGCAACCGCCAAAAGAGCCACGGAAGCAACCAGCGGAATGGCCTTATGGCGCAGGAAGAACGCCAGCGAATGAGCGTACTTGGTTTGCAACGTTTCAAACCAGTTGTTGCGGCGCGGAACGTAGTTCTTGAACAGGAACGAAGAAGCCGCGGGCACCATGGTAAGCGCAATCAGAAGCGAAGCCGTAAGCACGTAGGCGATGGTCAGCGCGAAGGGCAGCATCATCTGGTTCACCATGCCCGTGGTGAACACAATGGGCAGGAACACACAGATGGTGGTAAGCGTGGAAGCAATTACCGCGCCGGAAATCTGCTTGGCGCCCTGAACGGCCGCACGCGCCGGCGCAATGCCGCGACTGCGCAGGCGATAGATGTTTTCCAACACAACGATGGAATTGTCTACCAGCATGCCGATGGCAATGGAAATGCCACCCAGCGACATGATGTTCAGCGTGATGCCCGAGAAGTACATAACCACCAGCGCGCACAGCACCGAGAACGGGATGCTGAACGCCATGATAAGCGTGGGGCGCCAATCGCGCAGGAAGATGATCAGTACCACAACCGCCAGCAGCGCGCCCAATACCAGCGACTGCAGAATGGAATTGATGTACAGCGCAATGTAGGAGCCCTGGTCGCTTACCACGGTAAGGTGCAGACCGGGGTTCGCCTTCTCCAAATCTGCCAAAGCAGCCTGCGCCGCATTGGAAACGTCGCTCGTGGAAGCGGTGGAATTCTTGAAGATGGAAAGCAGCACACCGTCTTTGTTGTTGATGCGCATGTACTGGTCGCCCACGTTGTCTACCGTGGTGATGTCAGCAACATCGGCCAGGCGGATTTCACCCACGCCGTCAACGTCAGCCAGCAAAAGCGAACGCAAATCGGAAAGCGAGGTGAGGTTGTCGCCTACGCGCAGCAGCCACTGGTCGTCCGAGCCGCTGTCCAAATAGCCTGCCGGCATCGAGAAGTTCTGCGCCTTGATGATGCCCGCCAAGGTTTCCTTGTCTACCAGCGTGTTGATGTTGGCCTTCGAAATGGCCTGCTCGCGCGAGCTTTCGTACTGCGAACGGGCATCGGCAAGCTGCTGTTTGTTGGAATCGATGGTCTGCTGGGCGCTGGACAGCTGCGCGCTTGCGCTGCCGAACTGGGTGGCCGCCGTGATGGAACCCGCGTTCACCTGGGAAAGCTGATCTTGATAGGTGGTAAGTTCGGTGGTTGCCGCCTGCACCTGCTGGGAAAGCTGGGCAATCTGGGCCTGAACCTCGGGGCTGGCGCCGTTGGGGTCAACCGCCTTCAGGGCCGCAACCTGCGCCTGCAGGGCGGTAAGCTCGCTGGTTTTGCCGGAAATGGCCAACGTCAAGCCCGAGCTTGCCTGACCCAGCTGGTCGGACGTTTCCTTCTGCTGCTGCTCAAGCGCGCTCTTCTGGGTATTCAGCTGGTCTTCCGCGTCGGCAAGCTTCGCCTCGCCTTCGTCAATGCTCTTCTTGGCGTCGTAGAGCTGCGAGTTTACGCTGGCCAGAAGCTTGTTGTTGATGTCTTCGATCTTGCTGTCGGAAAGGCGCACTTCAACCGACTGCTCGGCCGAGCCCACCGTGGAAACGTCGGCAACGCCGTTCACGCGTTCCAGCTCGGGAATCGCCTTGTCGTTTACCAGCTGGGAGGTTTCGTAGATGTCGTGGTCGTCGTAGGAAGCGGCAACGTATAGCGTTGCCATCATGTCCATGCTGATTTCCATGTAGTTGGGACTGCCCGCGGTTTCCGGCAGTTGCGACGAAACTTCGTTCACCGCCGAAGACGCCTTTACCATGGCGGAATCCATGTCGGTGCCGTCTTCGAATTCGAGGAACACCATGGAATAGTTGTCGGCGCTCTGGCTTTGCACCGAGGAAACGCCGCTTACTTTGGAAAGCGAGCCTTCCAGAACATCGGTCACTTCCGATTCGACCTTTTCGGCGCTGGCGCCTGGGTCGGTTGTGATAACCGCCAGATACGGTAAGTCCATATCGGGCATCAGGTCGGTTTTCATCTTGGTTACCGAAACACCACCCAGAATAAGGATGATGATCACCGCAACCGTGATGATATACGGCTTCTTAACGCTAAAGCGACTGAGCACAGCAACTCCCTTGGTAGTGCAAATAAGGTAGGTTTGGGGTATGTGCCGAGCGGAGCTTGCGGCCCCTATTCGATTTATTACACAAACAGTTGGATTTTATCCCGCAACGCCAGTTAAACGGAGAAAGTTTCCGCGAACAAACTCCCCTCCACGCCGAATACACACCATCGCACGCAAAAACCCAACACGCCACCCTGCTTGTTGCAAACCGACAAAATAGGGACAGTCCCCATTTTGTCATCGCTCTGCGCTACGCGTTGGTTTTGCGAAGAAAACGGCCGGCCCGCCTTTCTTGCCTATCATCAAAGCCATGAGCGCAAGCACTTCAACAGACAAACCGAAAACGAAATTCGCAGCAGTGAAGCAGGCGGCAACGTACTACAGCGTTTCCGCCATGCAAACTGTGCTCGAATTCGCGGTGTTCGCCATCTTGCAAGCGCTGGGCCTTGCGACCGGCATCGCCAACGGCATTGCCGTGTTCTGCTCCGGAACGTTCAACTTCCTTATGAACCGCAACATCACGTTCAAGGCTTCCAGCAATTTTTGGCGCAGCGTTGCGCTGTTCGTGCTGCTGTACGTTTGGAACTTCCTGTTCGGCACCTGGTTCATCGGCTGGGCCGAAGGCGCCTTTGGCTGCCCGCAAGCTTTGGGTAAGTTCATCACCATGGCCATGCAGGGCATCTGGGGCTTCATCCTGTGTAAGTACGTCATCTTTAAATAACAAAAAGGGGACGGTCCCCTTTTTGTTATTCTCTTGCAAAATCGGAACATTTGTTCGCATAATAGCGGTATGACTTTTCGCGCCAACATACCGAATGCGCCCCGCAGCTGGGAGCGCACGTACATCTGCATCGACCTGAAAACGTTCTACGCCAGCGTCGAATGCGTGGAACGCGGGTGGGACCCCTTCACCACGAACCTGGTGGTGGCCGATATGAGCCGTACCGAGAAAACCATCTGCCTGGCCATCACGCCCGCCATGAAGCGCCTGGGCGTGAAGAACCGCTGCCGCATATTCGAGATACCGAAGAACATCCACTACTACCCCGCCAAACCGCGCATGAAGCTGTACATGCAGAAGTCGGTGGAAATCTACCGTATTTACCTGCAGCGCGTGTGCCCCGAAGACATTCACCCCTATTCCATCGACGAATGCTTCATCGATGCCACGCCGTACCTTTCGCTGTACAACACAACGGCGAAGGAATTCGCGCAGGAACTTATCGATGCCGTTATGCAGCAAACGGGCATCACCGCCACGGCCGGCATCGGATCGAACCTCTTCTTGGCGAAGGTGGCACTCGACGTTACCGCCAAACACAGCCCCGACAACATCGGCATTTTGGACGAACGCTCGTTCAAGGAAACACTGTGGCACCACACGCCCCTTACTGATATATGGGGCATCGGCCCGGGCATCGCCGCGCGCTTGGCGCACTACGGCGTAACTGACTTGGCGGGCATTGCCGGCATGAGCAAGCGCGTGTTGTTCCGCGAATTCGGCGCCAACGCAGAATTCCTCATAGACCATGCCAACGGCATCGAGCCCTGCACCATGGCGCAAATAAAGAACTACAAAGCCAAAACCACCGGCATGGGCAACGGCCAGGTGCTGGCCTGCGGCTATTCCTATGCCGATGCGAAACTCGTATTGCAGGAAATGGTTGATGGCCTAGTGCTCGATTTACTGGAAAAGCACGCAGTGGCCGGCGGCATTTCGCTTTCCGTCGGCTACGAGAAACAGCCAGGCCAGCCCCGCGTTGCCATGGCTGCCAACCGCAATGCGCATCGGTTCCCTGCAGGCTACGCAGGCGGGCAGCGTAAACTGGGCGGGCGCACGGCTAGCTTGCGCAAAATTTCAACGGCCTTCATGGCCCTGTACGAAGAAACGGTGGATCAAAACCGCAAAATCAAGCGCTTGAACATTGGCCTTACCGGCGTGATGCCTGAAGAATTCGAAGAGATAAGCCTGTTCGACGGCCCCGAGCTTGCACAGGAGCGCCAAATGCAGAAAACCATGCTGGCCGTGAAAACCAAGTTTGGCGCCAATGCCTTGCTACGCGGTTCCAGCCTTATGAAGGCTTCCACCGTGCACGAGCGAAACGAACAAGTAGGCGGACACCACGCCTAGGCCACGTGTGAACGCGCGCGCTCGCTGAGCAAAGCCCGCCTTCTGCCCAACAGACTCAGCGCACCGCCCAGCAAAGCCACCGCACCCAACATCCACAGCATCACAAGCCCCGATAAGCCCAACCAAAAAGAACAGCCTCGTACGCAAGGAGCACCATGCCCAACTACGAAGAAGAAACCTGGCGACGCATAGCCCCCGAAGACAGAGCCCGTCAATTCATGCCCTTCGCCGCACTGCGCGGCTACTACGACTTGGTGCGCGAAGCCGAATACGTGCCCGAGCCGCGCCGTCCCATCACCGAAGAGCGCAGCCGCAAGCTCAGCGAAACCGCCGCGCGCATAAAGCCACGCACGCTAGCAAGTGCCACTTACTACGACGGCCGCGCCTACCGCACCATCACGGGCGTGGTAACCCAAATCAGCTGCGACCTTAAAACCATCCAGATTCTAAAAACCACTATCAGCTTCAACGACCTCTGGGAATTGAAAGTTTTGAATCTATAAGCAAAGGCAACTACAAGCTCAATTTCAGTCCCTCAGCTCTTCGTGCACCTTCCTTTAGGTTGAATCGCATTCTTGCCTCAACAGAATTTAGCGAAAAACAAGGATGCTTTTTCGCTAAATTCTCTTACCGCAAATCGGAACAATAAAGCCAGCGGTAAAACTTCACGGCACGATTGGGGGGGGCACCAATCGCTCACTCAATGAAACTTTGCGGGCAGGATCAGGCATTCAATGGTCCAAACGTGGACATTTGCAGCGGTTTGGGGAAAATGGGAGCAGCAGTGTCCGCCGAATTCTGCGGGTGGTACTCCAACAAGAAAGGAGCCCACTATGGAAACGATTCTGCTTCTTGCAGCTTGCTGCACGATACTAAGCCTTACGCTCAATATATGGGACCGTACTCAACGCAGGATGAAACGGGGAAAGAAAATGGTGCATCGAAAGTAAAAAAGCTGGGCAAAAATACCCAGCCTAAACAATATCTGCACCACCCGTAGCTAATCCACTTCCACACGGTTAGTATTGGCAGGCGCTGCGATTTCTACATTATAGCATGAAAGCCACGACACCACTCAACCAGCACTACATCTGATGCATGAAACCAAGCAAGCACCCTAAAGCAGAAACAATATAAATGGAGCCGAAAGGGGCTTCAAGCTAACCTTCCCCATTGAGGGCCAACGATGGTCGATTCAAAGAGGTCAAATGCCCTCCGTTCTCAACACCACGATGCCCAAACTCCAATCTTGTCTTCCTAGGAGACAAGAAAAGTACCAATCTTGTCTTCCAGGAAGACAAGATTCAGAAGCCGGCCGAACTGAGCGGCGCCACGCATCACTCCCAAGTACCCGTGATCGCAACTCGCAAAGAAACAAGCGAAACAGCATCGCCTAATACAACTGCGGCCTGCGATGCTGAAGCACAGGCATGCGGCTTCGCACTTCGTCGATTGCGGAAAGGTCTACGGTAGCAACCACCAGTTCCTCTGCCGCACCGCCTTCGGCAAGCGCAACGCCATCGGGCCCGAATACCACGCTTCGTCCGATGTAGCCCGAATCAGCACGACTTACGCCCGCCACAAAAATCTCGTTCTCGATGGCGCGCGCCGAAAGCAACGTGCGCCACTGCTGCACCTTCAGCGGCCCATCTACCCATGCTGCAGGATTAATAAGCACCTGGCACCCACGCAACGCCGCAAAGCGCGCAACTTCCGGGAAACGAAGGTCATAGCAAATGGAAAGCCCGATGCGCCCAAACGGCGTATCCACGGGCGAAAACAAACAGTCGCCCGAAGCCATGCGATCGGATTCACGCGTGAAATCGGTGTCGAACAGGTGAACCTTGCGGTACACCCCGCGCTTCACACCATCGGAGCCCACCAGCACCGCCGTATTGAAGGGGTTGCCGCAATCGTTGCGCTCGTTCGCGGTATACACCAGCCACAGCCCGTATTTTGCCGCCAAGGCGTCCATAGCGCAGCAAAACGGCCCGTCCAACGGCTGAGCCGCATCATGGAAAGCAGCAAGACCCTCCTCGTAACGCGTCATAAGCGATTCAGGGAACACCAGCACCTGCACGCCATGCTGCTGGGCGCGCTTGCACCAGTCTTCAGCCATCTCCAACACGGCAGCAGTACCCGAAACGGCAGGATGGCAACACTGCGCCAGCCCCAATACAAACGACATGCCAATCCCCTTTCAAACCAAAAGCAGGCCCGAAGCCAAAGGAACTTCGAACCTGCTTTATTCTCCCACTAAAAAAGTGAATGGACCGGGTTCAAGCCCAGTCCATCCACCTGCTAGTACTTCTGCCTAGTTAGGCAGTATGTGCACTATTTAGTTGTTGCGACGGCGACGAAGCAGTGCAGCAGCTGCGGCCAGGAGGCCAGCGATGCCACCGATGCCTGCTACAGCAGCAGCGTTGGTTGCATCAGAGGTCTGAGGAGCCTCGGAAGACTGATCGGTGCCTTCCTGCTCGCCAGTTGCCTGGTTGTCAGCAGCAGTGGTTGCCTCGGTGCTCTCGGTTGCGCCCTGATTACCGTTGTTGTCGGTAGTTGCACCCTGGTTGCCGTTATCGTCAGCCTTAGGCGTTTCGTTCTTTACATAGAAGGCGTAGTAGGTAACGTCCTCGTTAACGGGCTGAGTGAAGTCGACCTGGTTGAAGTCTTTGCCGTCATCACCCAAGGTGGAAGACCAGCCCTTGAAGGTGTAACCAGGATAGGAAGGATCAGTGGGCTGGGTTGCAGTTGCGCCCTTCTCGATCTCCTCAGTGTTCGTGGTCTTGTTGAAGTTGTCAACAAACTTAACGGTTACCTTCTCGGCAGGAGCAGGAGCAGCTTCGTACATTGCATATACGTTGATGCCATCGCCGGTTACCGTTGCGTCAGCAGGAACAGGTACGGTGCCTTCGTTGTCAGTCCAGCCCCAACCAGTGAACTGCTTACCCTCGGGAGCGTTCTCCTTAGCAAGATCGGTATAAGCATCGAGCTCGTCAAGCAGGTTTGCGCCCTCTTCAAGTGCAGGCGAAGCCTTCGGAGTGGTTTCGTCCCCACCGTAGTAAATGTTTACCTGATGGGAAGCAACTTCCTCGTACATTGCGTAAACAGCAAGGTCGGAACGAACCGTGGTGCTGGCGTCGAACGGAACAAGACCTTCGTCTCCGTACATGCCCCAACCGGTGAAGCGCATGCCTTCAGGAGCCTTAGCGATAGCGTCGGCGAGCAGATCCTCGTCCTGGCCGATGGTGTCAAGCAGGTTGGCATCGTAACCAGCGGTAAGCTGCGCAGCCTCAACCTGATCATCGCCGTAACCAACGGAAACGCTTACGGTGTACTCGGCGTCAACATACTTAGCCTGTACGGTCATTTCGCCCATTACAGTATCTTCAGCGTTGATGTCAACGCCTTCAGAGTACTGCCAGTTGCTGAAGCCCTTACCTTCAGGAGCCTGATCCTCAGCAGCAGCGGAGCACTGGTCCAGAGCCTCGAGCAGGTTTGCGCCCTTCTTCACGCTGATGGTTTCAGCGGGATTGATGGTGTCGGAACCGTAAATTACATGAACGTCATAGCTCTCAACGTCCTTGTAGCTTGCATATACAGCAACGTCTGCAGCCATGGTTGCGTCTTCGGCAACCGCAGTGCCGTCAGACCAGGTCCAACCAGCGAATTCCTTGCCAGCAGGAGCAGCAGCCTCGGCCTCATCCTGGTAAGCGGAAAGAACGTCGTTGATGTTAACGCCCTCGGCTACGTCAACATTTTTCTGGATAGCATAAGGATCGTCGCTCATGCCGCCGATGCTCAGGGTGTAGCTCTCAACAGCAGCATACTTTGCGTATACGCTGATGTCGCCCGTTACCGTAGTGTTGGAGTCGATGAGGTCGCCGTTAGACCACGCCCAACCAATGAACTTTTGGCCTTCGGGAGCCATGGACTTAGCCTTATCGGTGTAAGCGGAGAGGGACTGAAGGAGGTTCTTGTCCTTCTTTACCGAAGCTGCATCGATTTCCTCGCCATAGCCTTCGCCACCGAATACGTCAACGGTGAAGAACTTGTCCTCGTACTGAGCGTATACCTGAACGTTGCTGGAAACCGTGGTGGTTGCTACAACAGGTACGAACTTGCCATTAACAAGCGTTGCCCAGCCGGTGAATTCCTTGCCGGAAGGAGCGTTGCCCTTAGCCTGCTGCTCATAGCCAGCCAAAGCGTCCTTCAGAGAGTCGCCATCCTTAACGGTAACGGTGCCAAGGGTGGAAGTACCAGAGTTTACGGTAACGGTGTGTTCGCTAACAACGTCCTCGAACATTGCGTATACAGCAGCATCGCCCTTTACCTCGTCGGTAAGAGAAATCTTGTGCATGCTGTCATCGCCATACATGCCCCAGCCGATGAATTTCTTGCCTGCTGCTGCAGCATTATCCTTAGCGGATTGCTCGTAGGGCTTAAGGGCATCGTAGTAGGTGGTGCCATCCTCAACGTCTACGGTAGCGGATGCGCCGCCCATATCAACGGTCAGCGTGTGCTTTACAACGTCAACGTGCTTCTTAACCTGAGCGAGGAGGGTATCGCCATCCTTGGCAAATACGTAAGATTCAGAACCCTTGTTCTGAACAAAGTTGACATCATAACCTTCGGGAACCTGAATGAGATATTGGAGGTCGGTCTTGCCGTCAGTCTTGATGGTCTGGTTGCGGTAAGTAGCCGTGAAGCCGTCGGTTGCACCGAGGGTGTTGCCCTGCTCGTCAACGAACTCGATGGTTACGTTAACGCCCTCTTCAGTAGCTGCCTTCTTAGGAGCGTACTTGGCCTCAACCCAAACACTATCCGATAACAGTATATCGTCGATATCGTTGCCGATAATGCCAGTGGAACCGGAGAAGCCCCAACCGCTGAATTCCGTTCCTTCGGGAGCAGCAGCCTTAGCTTTGTCGGTGAAGTCTGCAAGTGCATCAAGCAGGCTGGAACCCTTTTCAGCAGTAGCGGTGTATTCCTTCTGGGAATCGCCATAGCCAACTGCATAGGTGAAGTTAACTTCCTGGGTAGCCTGCTGAGTCTTCTTAACGCGAACAGTTACAGTATCGCCCTGGCTGGCGCCATAAGCAGAGCCGCTCCCGTTAAAAATGCTATCTACCGGGTTTGCATCAAGGTACTCATAACCAGAAGGAAGAGTGATGTAATCGCCCAGATAGCCCTTCGCGTCAACGGTCAGATTGGTATTAACGTCAATATCAGTCGACGGAATCGCTTTCCAGTTCTCGTCAACGAAGCTAACTTTTACGTTTACGTAGTTGTCGGTATCCGTTGCTGCCTGGGTAGCAGGCTTGTTCACATCCTGATCTGGTTCGTCAGCCAATGCCACTGCAGGCACGCTGCCGAGAGCAAGCGTCAAGCTCAGGCTTGCCGCAATCGCTTTCTTCGTTTGTGAATCCTTCATTTAGTCTCCTTTTTATACTGCATTAGCCTGCTGACACTCCATCAGGCATGGTTAGCTTTTTCTGTACAGGTAATGAAACCGCAGATAACAAGGAGTTCGTTGCGCAACATCCGTAACTGTTTCGTTTACCACCTTTTCTTAATATCCATAACCCTCCCCTAGCAATTCCACGCGAACCGATAGCCAAAACGAGTTATTGCCTCGCGTTTCTACGATAAAATGCGATGTGCACCCCTCTGACGGTGTGTTTTTCAGCTAACAAATGGCATCCGCCCTGCAGGAAGGAAGGCTCGTCGTGGAAACCCCAAGCTCCTACATGTTTGCTGACCTTCGCGCATTTGGCGGCATCACTAATAAAGAAGCAGCCAAAAAACTGCTCACGTCCGAAACCAACTACGGCGGCGTTGCTCCGCGCGACCGAATTAACGAGCGAACGTTCCTTTCACGTCAGATCGTTCACGCAACGCCCAACAACGTTCACCCGGAGTTCTTCACCGACTTCGCCCAAAGCTCGCAAACCATTACCGGCAAAATCGTTTCCAACTTAGGCACGCCTACCGCGCACGAGGAAACCATCGCCCATTACGGCGGCATCGCCGCCGAAACCATGGCAAGCTTGCTTACGCAGTATTCGCTAGACGGCAATCTGTACCGCAACGCCGTGCTACGCGTTAAGGCGGCGCCCTTCCAAGCGCAGGCTGACAAAGCAGTGCTGCTGGTTATGCTGTTCTTAATTTCCGGCTGCCTGGCCAATCCGGACGCTGCTGTTAAGTCGGCACGTAAGTTCATGGAACAGAAGCTGGCGTTCGCGTTTTCCACGCTTCAGCCCGAATTCAGCGCTAATGCCGCCAGCCCTGCTAAAGCTGCCAAGCCAAGCCGTTTGGGCCTTATCCGCATCGACAACGGCATCGCACGTTCTTCGGTATACCCGCTTTCCACTGGCAAGGAAGGCACGCTTATCGGGCTTCTTGCCACAGGCAAGAACGGTATCAACGACGTGGACATTGATGTTTCGCGCAAGCACTTACGCGTTTTCAAGCACGGCAACGCCTGGTTTGCTCAGGGGCTTGGCTCAACAAACGGCACCACGCTGCTTTCGGGCGCCGATAAAAGCATTCACGTGGTAGAGCCGGTGCTTAGCTGCAAGGCGGCAGAGCCCTGTCCGCCCGTGCGCATCCACCACGGCGACACGCTGCGCCTTGGCTCCACCACGCAATTCCTGGTTCTGCAAATTGCCGACAAGGAAATGCCCATGCTTTCTAGCCACCAGGAAAGCACCACGTACCATCACACCGACCTTCCCACTGCGTAAGCAAGCCCGCTAAGCACCAATGGCTGCATTGTCGCGCAACAAATTAACGCTGCCCAAGACGAGCATCTGCTAGAAGGATTTCTACTATGCAGTGGAGGGTCGTTTTGGAGTCACACGAAACCGGTTTCGCACAGTCAGGCAACAGTGAACATATGAAGGTTCTTTCGCTTGATAGCTTCACCCCGGCCTTTACCACATACGACAGCAACGCAGATCAGGCCCTTCGCAACTTCACAACGCTCCTGCTGCCTGAAAAGCAGGAAGCTCCTGCTGGCAATCCCGCAGGCAATGAATTTCGCAGCGCTTACAACACTGCAGGAAAGCGTTATGCCCTGAAATCACCCCTGTTCGCCAAGCAGACTAGCATGGACGGCATAAACGACGACGCTGCCCAGAAGGCATATGACGAAACACAGCAGGCTTTGTTTTTGGAAGAATACCGAAGCTCCCTTGCCGTTTCGCACGTTAAGGGTTTTCCGCGCGTTTTCGGCCTTGGCCGCCTTAACGACGAGCCAGTTATGATTACCGAATACATTGAGGGCATCACGCTAGTAGAGGCAATGGACTACCTTCCGCGCAATGCCAAGAACCACGGTATTGCACCAGCCGTTGTGGCCGCTTTGGGCAAATGCACCCTGCAAGCCCTTATGGGCGCCCGCTGCCTTAAGGGAACGTTCGTGCATCGTGATCTTTCCCCACGCAACATCATCATCCGCACTAGCGAGCACCCACTGGCCCAGCAAGTGAAAACCTTGCAGTTTGATATCTGCCTAGTAGATTTGGGCAGCGCTTCGTATCACGACGCCGATACACCTTACGCGACTGAAAAGTACGGCATCTGGCGATTCGGCACCGCAGAATACGCCCCACCCGAAATGCTCACCCGTGACGTGGAGGGCATTCAAGCTAAGCGTTATTCAGAGACGATCGACACCTATGCGCTATGCAGCGTGATGTTTCTGCTGCTCACGTTCACCTCACCCTACAAGCTGGTGCAGCGTATGAACGAGTCACCTTACCTTATTAAGAAGAACGAGCAGCCTATCGTGCCCGATTGGTTCACCGCCAGCGAGGATTCACCCGAGGGAGCCCTTCTGCAGGTAATGCTTAAAGGCATCACACCGAAGCAGGCCGATAGATACCGCGTTCGCCCGATGTACGACGCCTTGCAAGCCTGGCAGAACACCTTCCACCCTCAGCTGGGCATAAAACGCTGCCCCCCCCCCCGAGGAAATCGTCATTCCCCGATAACTAAAGGCGTGGCAGCACCCCCCCCCGCAAATATTCGTAATCCGCACAGCCCCCTTCTCGCCGGCAAGCTGTAACAAAAAGGGGGACAGTCCCCTTTTTGTTACAGCGCCCATTAGCAGTCAATCAGCACTATCGCAGCCAAATCAGTATCAGACCAATTTCAGTTAACCATCCACGGCAAGCACAGCCAGCGCAATCGCAATAAAGCCGAGCCACGTTTGAAGAGCAAAGCGAATTCAAACAAACGCCCGATAGGGCGTTAATGAACTCCGGGATGCGCCAGTAACACAGCGCGCGGGATTCTGACGAGTGCAGATGCCGTGAAAGCACGCGCCAGGCGCACTCCGTGCGTCAAACGGGCTTAGAGCGGCAGCTGTGCCGCCAGAATCCCGCGCAGCGTCATTGCATCCCAAACGAAAAAAGGTCTGCCGTAGGCAGACCTTGAAAGTGTGGTGGGCGTTACCGGGATTGAACCGATGACCCCTTCCGTGTGAAGGAAGTGCTCTCCCGCTGAGCTAAACGCCCTTGAAAAGAAAATGCCACGCAAACGCGTGGCATGTAGTTGATGGTGGGAGATACAGGATTTGAACCTGTGACCGTTTGCTTGTAAGGCAACTGCGCTCCCGCTGCGCCAATCTCCCATATGTCACGGTTAAACATTATCCTTGATTCAAAGCTGAATTGCAAGAAGAATTTTCACCGTTTTGAGCTTTCGCTCAAGTTTGCTTGGGCAACGCCCTGCATGAGCGGAACGGCCTACCCTCCCACGGACTGCACCGCAGT
>CAUASB010000009.1 GCA_958431815.1 uncultured Eggerthella sp.
AGATATAGATATCCAGTACCCAAATAATGACGATTTTTCAGCTTATTGTGGTGGGTAAGCAAGAAAAATCGTCATTATCAAGTTGACTCTTTAAAGACCCATAAAGATAAGCAGGAGCAGTGCTGCGGAAACGCCTGCAGCATAACGAGCAAACCCAAACCTATCGGTCTTTTTGCCCGAATGCGCTTTGGTGAAAGCCTTGTCCATTGAACCAAGGAGCGGATCAGCAGCAATCTTGCCGGCGATTTTTTCTGAGAACGTAAGTTCTAGAGGCGCACGATAAATACGCTGTTGGTTATTTGTAGGAATAAACGTTTCGAAGTTGATAATCGGCGTTGGCTCTACCTGATCATGATGATATTCAGGCTTTAGCGCCGCAGACCCCACCGTGCGATACGTTACCGATGTTTTGCTCATTACGTGCCTCCTTGCATAGAACCTTTGTTCGTGTATACTGTAAATCGAACATACGTTCCTGTCAATAAAAATACAAACATTTGTTCTATCTAGGAGTCGCAATGTCCAAGCCCCTTACTACACGTCAACGAAGCGTGTATGAATTCATAGAGTCCTACATCATGCAAAAGGGGTATGGCCCAACGGTGCGTGAAATTGCCGAAGCAGTTCATTTATCCTCCCCTTCCACTGTTCATGTTCATTTGAAAACGCTTGAGGAAAAGGGTTACATCGTGCGCGATCCTTTAAAATCGCGTTCTATTGCACTCCCAGGCAAGCATGAACCTGAGGAAGCATTTGGTTCAGAGGGCTCCAACGATAATTTATCTCTTCCCCTTGTCGGAAACGTCGCAGCTGGCGAGCCTATTCTTGCGGAGCAAAACGTGGAAACCACTATGTCCCTTCCCACTGAATTGGTTGGCGATTCGGCATCGTTCATCTTGGCGGTTCACGGCGAATCGATGATTGAAGCGGGCATTAACGACGGCGACTATGTCGTGGTCAAGGAACAGCAGGTTGCCCGGAATGGGGAAATCATCGTTGCCTTAATCGACGATGGCGCAACGGTGAAGCGGTTTTACAAGGAAAAAGATCATATTCGTTTGCAGCCGGAAAATTCAAGCATGGATCCTATCATCACGCGTAACTGCGCAATTGTGGGCAAGGTCGTTGCTGTGCTTCGAAAAGTGTATTAGCGTTTCTTCCACTTTGTTCCAGTGTCTTGCCAGGTACTAACCAGAAAAAGATCGGCCCCTTGTCACAAGTGGCAAGGGGCCGATCTACATTACAGACAAGCACGGTCTTCGGTCGCGCCTGAACGACTATCTTTTAGTAAAGCCAGCCAACCAAGTGTCGCAGCAAGAACCGCCAATAGAGACTATTAAAACGCTCGGGAACTACACCGCCTTGAACCTAATTGAAGACAAAGGGTCTCAACTTTGCTGCCGCCTGATGACCAGCGCGCACCATAAGCTTGGTGCCGGTGTCAATATACTCCTCGTTCAAGATACTGCACCGCTGATGCGCTAGTGAAACCAGGTCTCCCCTGCTATACGGAATAAGAACCTCCAGCACTTCTTCCTGCGAAGAGGCAATCAGGGAAATACGGGAAATAAGCTCCTCTATGCCCTCACGCGTTACCGTGGAAGTGAATACGGCATCAGGGTAACGCGACTTAAGCGCCTCAAGCTGTTCGGGTGTAAGAAGATCCTTCTTGTTGAACACCTCAACACGGCCAATTTCCTCTGCTCCAATCTGCTCAAGCACCATGTTCACCGTATCGATTTGACGTTCCGCGTTGGGGTCGGAAGCGTCAACAACATGAAGAATCAAATCAGCCCCATTGATCTCGTCAAGCGTAGACTTGAACGCTTCGACCAAGGTGGTAGGAAGCTTCTGAATGAAACCTACGGTGTCGGTAAGCGTCACTTCCCTACCCTCTGGCAGTGCCAATTGACGCGTGGTGGAATCAAGCGTTGCGAACAGCTTGTCGTAGCTGAGCACTTCAGAGCCTGTTAGGGCGTTAAGAAGGCTTGATTTGCCAGCATTAGTGTAACCAGCCAGGGAAACTTTATAGATGCCTGATTCATTGCGACGTTTACGCTGCAGGTCACATTTTTTCGAAAGGGAAGCAAGTTCACGTCTGATGGAAGTGATCCTGTTGCGAACAAGGCGACGGTCAACCTCAAGCTGGCTTTCACCTTCGCCAAAGCGCGAGCCAACGCCGCCGCCCATACGGTTAGACGCCAAATGAGCCCACATACCGCGCAAGCGGGGGTACAGGTATTGGTTTTGGGCTAAACGAACCTGTAGCCTACCCTCTTTGCTTGTAGCATGCAGGGCGAAGATGTCGAGAATCAGAGCGGTTCGATCAATGACCTTAACGTCCTTGCCAACCACCTTTTCCAGGTTGGATTGCTGCGAAGGAGTAAGCTCATCGTCGAAAATCACCACATCGGCTGCATAGGAGCGCGCCAAACTGGCAATCTCTTCTGCCTTGCCACTTCCAACGAATGTGCGAGGATTCGGCGAATCAAGCTTCTGAGTCGTTTGCGCAACCATATCAGCGCCAGCTGTCCAAGCTAAACGCTCCAATTCCGCCAAAGACGATTCCAGGCTCCATTCTTGATTGGGGCGTTCTACGCCTACCAAGATAGCCCGTTCGCGCGGTTTTTCGATAACGGTTGCAGGACCATGCTGCTTTACTTCGTCGAATTCGATCATATGTGCCTTACAGTTCTATGGTGCCAGTAAACGACTGAGCCGCTGGCCCCGTCATAAGCACGTGATTGTTTTCTTGCCACGTAATAGTAAGCGTACCACCGCGTAAATGCACTTTGTTAGTGCGTTCAGAGCGTCCCGTAAGCACGGCTGCAACCAAAGAAGCACAAGCACCAGTGCCACACGCGAGCGTCTCACCGCAGCCACGTTCATAAACACGCATATGAAGACCATCTTCAGAAGGAACGATAAACTCAACGTTGGTCTTGGCGGGAAATACGTTGTTCGACTCGAAGAAAGCGCCAATGCGGTTCAAGTCGAACGCTTCAAGCGATTTCTGACCGTTTACGAACCACTCATCAGGGAGCGATTCGATGTCGTCGAAGAAGCAAACCGCATGAGGGTTGCCCATCGAAACGCACGTAAAGGCAAAATCACCCCAAGGCGAAGGTACAACCTCTTCCTTCACGAATGATTTCCCATCGGGGGCAACTCCCTTTGCAGGCAAGTCAACAGGAACAAGCGCAGGATCGAGAATCGGCTCGTCCATATCAACCGACGCTTGGCTCATCAGGCCCTTAGCGTCAAGCTCGAAGGAAATAGGCAGGGGACCGCGTTTAGTGTCGGCGATATACGAACCGGCTTCCTTGTCGACATAACCATGATCCACCAGAAACTTCGTGAAGCAGCGGACGCCGTTGCCACACATTTCTGCCAGCGTTCCGTCGGAATTGATGTAATGCATGTAGCCAGCGCATTCGGGGCGCTTCGAAGGACGAACCAGGACAACACCGTCACCGCCAATGCCAAAGTGCCTATCGCATAAAAACGCAACTTGTTCGGCGGAAAGCTCAATGGACTCATCGAAATCGTCGATAAACACGAAATCGTTCCCCAGTCCATGCAGTTTCGTGAAGTTCAGTTCCATAAGAAGCTCCTAAGGGAAGATAAATACACACGTGCATTATTGTAGGGATATGCGTTGCCGATAGGTTTCCAATACCGAATCAATAAGCTGCTGAACTGTCATGGAATCAGCATCCAACCAGATAAGACGCTTGTCTCTTCGCAGCCAGGTACGCTGACGCTTAGCGTATCGTCTGGTTGCCGTTTTGATCTGCTCGCTCGCCTCATCCATTGAGATATCGCCATCAAGCGCTGCGACAACTTCCTTGTACCCAATAGCCTGAGGTGCCGTAAGCGCATCGCGAAAGCCCGACTCGAGAAGTGCCTCGACCTCCGAGACAAGGCCTTGCTCGAACATGGAATCGACGCGTTTTTCGATGCGCTCCGCAAGCAGCTTCGGATCGCGAGCAAGGCCGAAGCGAACCGAAGGGACCACTTCGGCTAAATCCTTCATGCCAGCAACCTGCTCTGCATAGGAAACGCCTTGGTTGTGCATTTCGAGAGCGCGAATCACCCTGCGGACATTATTGGGATGCAAAAGGGATGCCGATGCAGGATCCACTTCGTTCAGCGCATTCCACACCGCTTCGTTGCCCTCTTGCTCTGCTAAAGCCTCATATTTCTTACGAATAGGATTTTCAATCTGGTCCCCTTTAGGAAAACGCATGTCTTCCAGGGCGGCCTGTACGTACAAACCTGTGCCACCGCAAAGGACAGGCACTTTATCACGCGCCTGGATTTCCGTAAAACACTGGCGTGACATTTCCTGAAACTGCTGCGCAGAATAGGCCTGACCAGGATCAAGTATATCGATCAGATGATGCGGAACCTTCATTTCGGATGGATCGAGCTTTGCAGTGCCGATATTCATGCCGCGATACACCTGCATGGAATCAGCTGATACCACTTCCCCATCGAGGTTCAGGGCAACCTGCTGTGCTAAATCAGACTTGCCTGAAGCAGTTGGCCCTAAGATTGCTACAACTGGGCAGCTCACGAAACAACCTGGCCCCTCAAATACCATGCACGCGCCACGTCAACACGAACGTTGACAATAGTGCCCTGAAGGTCCTCTATGGAAACGCCCTCGGGAATAGGAGCATGAACCGTCTGGTTCTTGGGACTCCTGCCCATTAGCACTGATTCATCGCGCTTTGATGCGCCTTCGACCAGGATAGGAACAACCTTACCTGCCTCAGCCTGATTCGCTTCCAACGCGCCTTCCTGAACCAAGTCGACTAAACGCTCGAAACGTTCCTGGATAACCTCGCGAGGCGTATTGTCCTCCATGCGCGCAGCAGGAGTTCCCTCACGCTTGGAATAGATAAACGTGAATACCTGCGTGTAGCCTACTTCCTTGATCAGGTCGTAGGTTTGCTGGAAATCCTCTTCGGTTTCGCCAGGAAAGCCCACGATAATGTCAGTGGAAAGGGCAATGTCAGGGCGCACTTCACGGAGCTTCTTGATGGTTTCAAGATAATGCTCACGCGTGTAGCGGCGGTGCATCGCCTTCAGAATCGTGTTTGAACCCGATTGAACTGGAAGATGAAGCGCCGGCATAAGGTTGTCGAGTTCCCCGAAAGCCTTGATAACGTCGTCGTTCAGATCTTTCGGATGGGACGTGGCGAAGCGGATGCGCTCGATTCCTGTTGCGGAAACCGCACGCAGCAAATCGGCAAAACGAGGCTCGTCGTACAAATCACGGCCATAGGAATTAACGTTCTGGCCCAAAAGCGTTATCTCTTTTACGCCATCGGCCATCAACGCCCGAGCATCGGCAACGATATCTTCCATTGGACGGGACTTTTCGCGGCCACGTACATACGGAACGATGCAGTAAGAGCAGAAGTTGTTACAGCCAATCGAGATAGGCAGCCATGCCGACCACTTCGATTCACGCTCGCTGGGAAGGTCGGTTGGAAAATCAGAGGCTTCGGACAAGACCTCTACCTCATGTTCGCCGGTAAGAAGCGTTTGCTCAATAAGGCGAGGCAAGCTTGCCAGGTTGAATGTGCCGAAAACAACGTCAACATGGGGAAGCTTTTCGACTAGTTCAGCGCCATCGCGCTGGCCAATGCAGCCGCCAATAACCACGATACGTTTGTCGACAGGAGCATTTTCGCGAAGCGGCACATTTTTAAGGGAGGCAACCTGCCCCATAAGGCGAACATCGGCAGCTTCGCGCACGCAGCACGTGACGAAGATGATGATGTCCGACTCTTCCACCGTTTCAACCTCGGTTGCGCCCAATGCCGTGAGCATGCCCACAATACGTTCGGAGTCGTGCTTGTTCATCTGGCAGCCGAACGTAACAACAGAAAACGTCTTTCCAGCAATGGGGCTGCCAGAAAGATCGCTCCAATCGAGTATGTGCGTAAGAGGAGAAGAACCCTGCGCAGAATCGTGGGGTTCGAAGGTGGTAGTGTGATTCGTCATGTAAACCTCTATTTTGATTCAGGCGACTGCGCAGAAGCAGCCTCAAAGGGCAGGTAAGGAGCACGCGGCTCTACCGAAAAACGTATGGCGATGCGGTATTCGCCATCAATGACGATATCGGCGAAAGAAGGAACGCAAACAATTTCGATTCCCACAGGAGAAAGAAAGCCACGAGAAATCGCAATCGCCTTAACGGCTTGGTTAACGGCTCCCGCCCCAACTGATTGAATTTCAACAGGTACGCCGTCTTTCATCATTCCGGCAATGGCTCCAGCAACGGAAGCTGGGGAAGATTTAGAAGAGACCTTTAAGCATCCACCCGTTTGGGGAATGCTAGATGGCTTGGCGGAAATTTCACTCATAGTGCGTTTCTTTCGGTAGTCAGTGGTGCGTTTAATGGTGTGTTTTGACTGCAAATCAGCTTGATTTACGCCGATATATTGTACTCATATGACGATAAACAGGCAAATATAGTATGAAGAAGGAATCTTTTCATTTAATGAGCTCAATCATGGCAAAACCCTAGTCGATACGCCTAAGGGGGATTCTGATCACAAGTTCATCCCTTGAGCATCGAGCGCTTACCTCAACATCGGAATCTAGGTAGTATGCCTGTGCCAACGACGCGAAACATGGCTTCAAGCTTTCCGAAAACGTATCAAGATCTTCCTTTGCAATGCGCACCGATTGCTCCTTGCGCAGGTTCTCGTGTTCATTAACGACTTCCTTGGCAATATCGTCGTCAGCCTTCCCCAACATTGCCTGCATATGGGTCGGCAGGGGCTTCACCTCTCCCTTCATAATGCGGTAAGCAGTGCGAGACGACATGGGGAGTTCTAAACGGCATGAAAGGTCAGACAGCGAAGAAGCGTCTTCGCATAAGGCAAAACGCTGAATAAACGGCATCTCGTCTGTTGAAACGGCAGGAAGCACCGCGGCCTTGCTGGCCGCAGAGCGCCCCAGCCAATACAACGTCGAAACAATCTCAGCAGCGCTTCCTAAGTAGACCGCTACCGAACCGCGTTCCTCGATTGCGAACTCAAGTACCGTACGCAGGATATTGTGCGGTCCACGCAAAACAGGCTTTCCGTCTTCGCCTTTCGTAATGCAGGGAGCACTGGATTGATCGCGCTTTTCGCCTAAATGTGAAAACGAGGTAGCAACAGAGAAAACGGAACCCAATCCGGGAGCAGAGGCAACAACCTGAGCCTTGTCGGCATTTTGGCGAATGGAGTACAGCGCCATGCCTCTGCCGTGCACGCCCCATCTATCGGCATGGAATGAATCGAGCTTGGAGGTAA
This sequence comes from uncultured Eggerthella sp., assembly GCA_958431815.1. Lineage (GTDB taxonomy): Bacteria > Actinomycetota > Coriobacteriia > Coriobacteriales > Eggerthellaceae > Anaerotardibacter. Next base: position 7,320 of record CAUASB010000009.1, read on the forward strand.
CGAACGGCTCGAAGATGGTCTCTTGAAGCTCAAAGGGAACGCCATCACCATCGTCGAGCATGGTAAGGAATCGTTGCTCCTTTGTAGCCCAGGTCGCTATGAAAATCGCCTTAGCATGGGCATCTCGCGCATTGCGAAGAAGTTCGATAACCACATCTTCGGAAGAGCGAATATCCTGCTTGGCTTGACGGCGCTGCGCCTCAGCTGCTTTCAAGCGCACAAAGCCATTTCCCAAGTCATCCTGGACGCGGGAATGGTCTTCGCCGGAAAGCTGCTCGATGAAATGTTGCAATGAAGTATCAGGCATATAAGAAAAAAGCCCGCGCCAAAAGCGCGGGCGGTAGAGGTTGTTATTTCGCGTAGTCCACAGCGCGCGTTTCGCGAATTACCACGACCTTTACCTGGCCGGGATACTTCGTCTCGCTCTGAATCTGATGGGCGATATCGTGTGCAAGCACCGTAGCGTGAGCCTCGTCAACCTTTTCCGGGGTGACGATAACGCGAACCTCACGACCTGCTTGAATAGCATGCGTGCGCTCAACGCCAGGATAGGAGTTCGCAATCTCTTCGAGCTTTTCGAGTCGCTTAATATACGACTCGATATTTTCCTTACGTGCGCCCGGACGAGCAGCCGAAACAGCGTCAGCAGCCTGCACCAAGACGTCAATCACGCTGTTGGGCTCAACATCGTTGTGGTGAGCTTCGATGGCGTGGACAATCATGGGATCCTCGCCATAGCGACGGGCAAGATCGGCGCCGATAACGGCATGCGAACCTTCGATCTCGTGGTCGACGGCCTTGCCGATATCGTGCAGCAGGCCAGCACGCTTAGCGGGAACGGGGTCCAGGCCAAGCTCAGAGGCCATCATGCCGCAAAGGTAGGCAACCTCAAGAGAGTGATTCAGCACGTTCTGACCGTAAGAGGTGCGATAGCGCAAACGACCAAGGATCTTTTCCAGTTCCGGATTCAAATCATGAATGCCAGTATCGAACGTTGCCTGGGAAGCAGCTTCCTTGATCTGCTGGTTAACGTAGCGTTCAGCCTTGTGGTACATCTCTTCGATGCGGGCAGGATGGATGCGTCCGTCGCTGATGAGGTTCTGCATGGTTACGCTTGCGATTTCACGGCGAACCGGGTCGTGAGTGGAAACCGTAACGCACTCGGGGGTGTCGTCGATGATGAGGTTGGTGCCGGTGATCTGTTCAAACGAACGAATGTTGCGACCTTCACGGCCGATGATGCGGCCTTTCAAGTCGTCAGAGGGAATATGAATGGTGGAAACCGTGATCTGCGAGGTGTGGTCTGCGGCAAGACGCTGAATGGCAACGCTGAGGATCTCACGAGCCTTCTTGTCTGCTTCAGCACGGGTGCGTGCTTCGGAATCACGGATGATGGAAGCGGATTCGTGTACGCACTCTTCCTTCAGGCCGTCGAGCAATTCGGTCTTGGCTTCCTCAGCGGTGAGGCCGGCAACCTGCTCAAGTCGAGTTGCAACTTCCGCCTCTGCACGTTCGATATCCTTGGCGCGACGGTCTACCTGACCCTGCAGAGAAGAAATCTGATGTTCGCGGTGATCAAGCGCCTCAGTGCGTTTGTCCAGGCTCTGTTCACGCTGGTTAAGGTGGTTTTCGGCGGAACGCACTTCTTTCATGCGCTCTTTGCTTTCACGCTCAGCATCCTGCTTCAGCTTCAGAACCTCGTCTTTTGCCTCGACAAGCGCCTCGCGTTTCAGGCTTTCCGCCTCACGCTGGGCATCGGTCAAGGTATTCTGCGCCTCAAGCGCTGTAGCCTCGTTGCGCTCCTTGAGCACCTTCTGCATCAGAAAATAACCGATCAAAAAGCCAACAACAATCGCTACAACAGCGGCGATTATAGTTTCAATCATCTAGCTCCCTTTCGTTCATACTGCGTTTGTTTTGAAAGGCAAAAGGGCAATAAAAATGCCCTGGTATACCGGGGCAAGAGCACACGCCAAGAAGAAGCGACACTATTACGTTGTAGAAAAATATCTAAAAGCACCGATTCCGGTGCGTAAGCTCAAGCTATTTGATAATAGCCTAAAAACAGGCTCAATGACCAGAAAACGGCGCGTCACTTAGCTAGACGCACCGTTTTTTCTGATAACACGCTAAATGGGAAGAAAACCTAGGATTCAGTGCGATGGTCCCACCATCTTTTTGTGGCCTCGGCTGCCACACTTGCGGAATATCCCGAACGTATAAGCTTAGCGTATGCCGCCTGCTTTGCATTCTTTGCGCGAGGGGGCTTACGACATAAAAGCGCGAAAGCCGCATCCTGCTGGCTGGGAACCCGCGAAAGGTACTCCTCAGGAAAGCCCTCGAGCATCTCGAAAGGATCGATCGCGTGGTTCTTTAGCTCACGCACGATGCCCGATAGCCCCTTTCCCGCGCGCAAACGCGAACGAACCAGCACATCGGCAAAGCGCTTGTCATCTAGGTATCCAACAGCGAGAGCGCGGTCGATTGCGTAACAACTTGACTGCTCGCCGAATCCATCGCGCTCAAGGCGCTTTCTTGTCTCGCAGACAGAGCGATCGCGCACTTTAACCAGCCGCTCTATTTTCTTGAAGGCCTCTTTTCGCTCGTCGGTCTCATGCTCTGTTTCGGGAAGTTCTTCGCCCCTCGATGAAGAAGACGCTTGCGGAAGATGCTCCGCAAGCGTCTGAAGGTCAATGTACACCATGGAAAGCGTTACGCCTTAGCTTCTTCGTCAGTCTTGGCTGCAGCGGTATCACCCACGGGAGGCAAACCGTATTCAGCACGAACCTTGGTTTCAATCTCGTTGCGGATATCGGGGTTTTCCTTCAGGGTACGTTTTGCCGCCTCACGTCCCTGACCAAGGCGCTCATCACCGTAGTTGAACCATGAGCCGCTCTTTTTCACGAAGCCGGCTTCAACGCCCATGTCGAGTACGCAGCCCTCTTTCGAGATGCCCTCGCCGTACATGATGTCGAACTCCGCCTGACGAAACGGCGGTGCAACCTTGTTCTTAACAACCTTGACACGTACGCGATTGCCGATGAACTCGCCATCTTTCTTAACGGAGTCGAAGCGACGGACATCCAGGCGAACGCTCGAGTAGAACTTCAGGGCGCGGCCACCTGTAGTGGTTTCGGGATTGCCGAACATAACGCCGATCTTCTCACGCAGCTGATTGATGAACACGCAAGTGGTGTTGGAGCGTGAAAGCGAACCGGCAAGCTTGCGCAGCGCTTGGCTCATCAAACGAGCTTGCAAACCAACAGTGGTATCACCAATCTCGCCTTCGATTTCTGCGCGAGGCACCAGTGCGGCAACCGAGTCGATAACCACGCAGTCGATGGCACCGGAGCGAACCAACATATCGCAGATTTCAAGCGCCTGCTCGCCCGTGTCGGGCTGGGAGATGAGCATTTCGTCAACATCGACACCCAACTTAGCGGCATACACCGGGTCAAGGGCATGCTCGGCATCGATAAAGGCAACAACACCGCCTGCAGCCTGCGCCTCGGCGATGATATGCAGCGCAATGGTAGTTTTACCGCTGGATTCTGGGCCATAGACCTCAACGATGCGGCCACGCGGCACGCCGCCGATGCCAAGGGCAATATCCAAAGGAAGGGCGCCGGTGGGGATCACGCCTACCTGCATGTTGGTATTGTCGCCCAACTTCATGATGGCGCCCTTGCCGAACTTTTGTTCGATTTGATCGGTGGTGATCTTCAGGGTTTTAGCTTTGTCCTGGCTCATTTCTTCTCCTAGTTGAAGGTGTTGCGTTTGGACCTAAACGAGAATAGCCGAACATGCGTTCGATTGCAAGAACTTCCCGCTCAAGTCGCCACCATCCTAAAACCGCGTTCTCATATCAATGAGAACGCGGTGCGAAAGTAAAGCGAAAACGGTATGAAAGTTAATCAGAAACCGGCATTTTCCTGCTCGGGTCAAGTGCATAAGCAAACAGCTCAAGCGCAAACGCCACGGTTGCCGAGCGAACAGCGTCGCGATCGCCCTTGAAATGGCGAACAAACGTGTGGGTGCCTTGCTTGGTTGCAAGCCCGAACCACACCGTGCCAACCGGCTTTCCGGGAACGGCTCCGCCGGGGCCCGCAATGCCGGTGACCGAAACGGCGATATCGGACTGGGCAACGCGCCTTGATCCTTCTGCCATAGACGCGGCAACTTCGGAGCTTACCGCACCAACACGTTCAAGGTCGTCGGCCGATACGCCCAAAACGTTCATCTTCACATCGTTCGAATAGCTGATGATGCCGCCCTCAACGGCAGCAGAGCTGCCCGGAACCGCCGTGAGCGCACCACCGATAAGACCACCGGTGCAGCTTTCTGCGGTAGAAAGGTGTTTGCCCGCCTTAATCGCCAAATCGATAACTTCTTTGGCGGTGCAGCCCGACTTGACCTGTCCGTCCTTGTTTTTCGCGCCCGCATTGCCGAATCCGAGGATAGGAGCGCACTTCATAAAGTAGTCAACCATGGAAACAATGGTCAGAATCAGCGCGACAATCATGAAGAACCAGGAAACTACATACAGCCCCAGCTCCATATCGGGATGCAGGGCAAGCAGCACATCCGACTCTTTTACGATGAACAAAAGGATGGCAATGATCTGGAACACCGTTTTTGCCTTGCCGTACCAGCTTGCCGCCACAACCACGCCATGAGTTGCGACGAGCATGCGCAGGCCAGAAACAATGAACTCACGCGCGATGATGAGAAGAGCCACCCACGAAGGAAGAACCTGAAGCTCGATAAGCGCCAAAAGCGCCGCAGCAACCAGGATTTTATCGGCCAGCGGGTCGATGAACTTGCCGAAATTGGTTACCTCTCCCCTGCTGCGCGCAAGGTAGCCATCCAAAGCATCGGTGCACGACAGAATCGCGAAGATAAATGCAGCGATCCAAGGCTTCCAAAGCTCCGCGCTTTCCCATTCTGGGAAGAAATCGGGCCAGGGAGAGATAATGGCAACAACGAATACGGGAACCAGAAGGATCCTGATAAGGGTTACGACGTTAGCCGGCGTCCACAAAGTGGTCTCGTCGAATTCCTTCTCAGTCACTCAAAGCCTCCATCTCATAAAGCAACGTGTCTGAAATAGTAACGGTGCGAACTTCGCCAACCATACCTTCGTCGAGGTACGTAACACCATCGACATCAGGAGCTTGACACATAGCGCGCCCGTAGATCTGGCCATCTTCTTCCTGGCCAAGCACCAATACATCCATCTCTTTGCCGACACGCTGAGAAATCACATGGGAAGAAATCGAGTCAGAGATGTCGCGCAGCTCCTGCAAGCGCTCCTGCTTGGTGTCATCGTCAATCTGGTTCGGCATCTCAGCGGCGGGGGTGCCATCTTCGGGCGAATAGGCGAAGATGCCCACGTAATCGAATTCGGTTTCCTCGACGAAATCGCACAGGTCTTCAAATTGCTCTTCCGTTTCACCGGGATAGCCAACAATCAGCGTGGTGCGAAGCGTGATTTCGGGAATGCGCGCGCGAATACGTGCAACCATATCCTCGTATTCCTTGCGTGAGCCACTGCGATTCATCGACTTCAAGATGTCGGGATCGCAATGCTGCAGGGGGATGTCGAAGTACTTGCAGATGTTCTTATGCGTTGCCATAACGTCCAGAAGCTCGTCGGTCATGCCAGCGGGCTGCAGGTACATTACCCTGAACCACGTCTCCGGATACGCCTCCGCAAGGCGCTTCAAGAGAGAAGCCAGGTTTTCGCGCGGCTTAAGGTCAAGGCCCCAAATGCCGGAATCCTGAGCGATAAGCACGATTTCTTTCGTTCCTGCCGTAACCTTTGCCTCTACATCGGCAACAATTTCATCATAGCTGAAACTATGGTAGCGTCCGCGAATGTAGGGAATGGTGCAGAACGAGCAAAAACGGTTGCATCCATCGGAGATTTTCACGTACTCGTTGGGCGCGTACTCGAATTCAACTTCAACGGAATCGCGAACGCTGGAAATGCCCAGCAAGCCATCGACGATTTCGACGATGTCGTCTTCTTCCTTACACGTGACAAACCTGTCTGCTTCGGTAAGCTCATCGGCCAAATCGTCGCCAAAACGGGAAGGCATGCATCCACAAACCACGAGCTTAGTGCGTCCCGCCTTCACCGGATCAAGACCGGCGATCCCGAACACCGCATCAAGGCTTTCCTCGATTGCCGACTGGATGAACGAGCAGGTGTTGACCACGATAACGTCGCTTGGCTGCTCGATATCAACGATGGAATATCCCGCACGAATCAAATCCTGCTGCATGCGGGCGCTGTCGGATTCGTTTTTAGCGCATCCCAGCGTCAGAAAGGAAACGTTTTTCGTCATCAGAAGAAAAGTCCTAGCGATAGTTGGTGAACTGAAGCGGTTGGCCATAATCTTGACCCTTCAGGAAGGCAATAACCTCCTGGAGCGTATCGAGCTTAGGGCCAGAAACGCGAAGCTTGTCCCCCTCGATGGTCACCTTCACCTTTAACTTGGTTGCCTTGATGTCCTTGTTGATTTTGCCGGCGGTTCCACGATCGATGCCCTCAATGATCTTGGCGCTCTGGCGAACCGAACCGCCCGTCGCCGCTTCAAGCTTGCCCCAATCAAGCGCGTTGAGAGCAATACCGCGCTTAACCAGTTTGGAGGTAAGCACATCTTTAACCTGCTTGTTCACAAAATCGCTAGGTGCAGAAACCGTAAGCGTTTTTCCTGCTTTATCAAGTGCGATATCGGCACCAGAGTCTTTCAGGTCGTAGCGCTGGGAAATTTCCTTCTTCGCCTGCCCGAATGCGTTGTCTACCTCTTGCATATCAATTTGGGAAACAACGTCGAAGCTAGAATCTTTAGCCATGGTTATCCTCCTAAATACTTTGTAGTTGTTTGCGTCTGAGCATCAGACCGCATAAAAAACCAGGTTAGCACGATTCACAGGGAAAACGCACTAACCTGAAAACATCCACCCTTTGTCCGCTTGACTTAGTCAGAAGAGGATTTCGAAGTAGAAGTTGAGCTCTTTGACGAGCTGCTATTGCTTGACGACGAATTGGAAGAAGAGCTGCTCGTCGACTTCGATGAAGAACTCGACGACGAATCGGAGCTTGAAGAAGAAGCTGCCGAGCTGGTATCGCGCTTCACGTTCGGATGGTCGGTGTACCACTGGTCAAGTATGTCGCTGAAGTTGAAGGTCTGGTTGACGATTCCCGAGCTGTTCGTTTTCAAGTCGACCTGTTGATCATTGATGGTTACCGTAACGCCCTTTGTTTCAGTTGAGACGAATCGGATCTTCGAAGAGCTCGTGTACGACTTTTCCGCTGGGCCAGAAACCGTTGCGGATTCCTGGGCTTTGTCGTCTACATAAACCTCGATATACGATTCGCTTCCTTTAGCAACAGAATACTTGAGGGTGAATTCCGTAGGCGCGGTTTCGCTTGCCGTTGAAGTGGTTTCCTGCTGCTGGTTGTCGGCGGAATCCGAATCGGAGCTCTGCGTGGACTGTGCGCCGGTGACGGGAATATTGGTCTGCGGCGTGGTCGGATGCGAAAGGATCATTGCAATGACCAGGGCAACCACAATCACCACGCCAGCCACAATACCGATCACAATGTTCCGATTGCGGTTCGGGTTGGGAATGTTCTGCGGGGCTGCATACATGTTGCCGTATTTGCCCGCAGGCATAGCGGATCTACGTGCGCGATGAGCCACCTGGGGATTGTTGTGCGATGGATACACATCGGCATTCTGCGAGTACACGGCACGGCCAAACCCATTCGAGCTGCCATCGTAGAGGTCTCTTTCATCAGGCTGCGAAATGCGCGAGCGCGTTTTACGGGAGGAACGGCCATCCACTTTGGAAAACGAGGAGGTATTGTACCCTCCCCTTTCACGTCCGTGCGGATCGCGATGCATGCGGATGGAATCGTCAACATTTTGATGAGCTCGTTCAACCTGGTAGGCATATTCCTGATCAAGGTACATGCGGCTAACGTCTTGGGCATTCAAGCCCAAAAGACGGGAATAGGCAATGATCATATTGCGTGCGTAGCCTCGTGAGGGCATACGCTTGAAATCGCTGTTCTCGATCGAGACGATGATGTCTTGTCGAATACGCAGATCGCGAGATACCGAAGCCAGGTCTCGGCCTTGGGCTAAACGTGCTTCCTTGAGCACGCTGCCGAAGCTGATCTGGTGCATAACGTTTCTACCTCTTCTACCTTACTGCGAATCGTTCGCTTCAAAAGCTTTAATGGTTTCCAGTTCCATAGGGTCGACCAGGACCTCACGTGGCTTCGAGCCGTTCGGGGGTCCAACGATGCCCTTTTCCTCAAGCAGGTCCATAATGCGACCCGCTCGCGAATAGCCAACACTGAGCCTGCGCTGCAGGTTCGACGTGGAACCCATACCCGAGGAAACCACAATCTCTGCAGCGTCCCAAACCAGCGGGTCGTCGGAACCAGAAGCAGTCCCACCAGAACCATCAGGCATGGAATCGCCCAATGTGATGAGATTGGTCTTAAGAATATCATTGTGGTATTCGGGCTCGCCCTGTGACTTCAATTTCTCCACGACAGCAGAGATCTCGTCTTCAGAAACGAAGCAGCCCTGAATACGCTGAGGCTTGGCAAGTTCGGGCTTGGATAACAACAAGTCGCCCAGACCAATAAGGTTTTCGGCGCCCGGTGTGTCCAAGATAACGCGCGAGTCGATACCCGAGGCAACGTTGAAGGCAATGCGGTTCGTGATATTCGCTTTGATAAGGCCCGTGACCACATTGGTGGAAGGGCGTTGCGTTGCCACGATAAGATGGATGCCTGCCGCACGTGCCAACTGCGCCAGTCGGGAAATAGAGAACTCGACTTCCTTGCCCACGTTCATCATCAAGTCGGCAAGCTCGTCGATGATGATCACGATATACGGCATTTCCTTGGCAGGCGCATCGTTTATCTCGAGGCCCTTTTGCGCTTTTGCGTTGTACTGACCGATGTTGCGGGCGCCGATGCCGCTGAACACTTTCAGCCTGCGCTCCATTTCGGCTACCGCCCATGAAAGGGCGCTTGCCGCTTCACGTGCCTCCGTTACAACAGGAACATACAGATGCGGAATGCCGTTATAGGGCGTGAACTCAACGCGCTTTGGGTCGATCATGATCATACGCACCTCAGAAGGAGTAGCGCGCATGAGGATCGACATGATCATGCCGTTGATGGCCACCGACTTACCCGAACCCGTGGTACCGCCGATAAGCAGGTGCGGCATGGTTGCCAAATTGCTTACGATGCTCTCGCCTTCAACATCTTTGCCGATGGCGATTTGAAGCGGCCCCTCGGGGGCATCCTTCAGCACGTCGCCCAAGAACACTGTTTCGCGTTTCTTGTTGGGAACTTCGATGCCCACATAATTCGTACCAGGAATTGGAGCAAAAATGCGAACACCCGGCGCCGCAAGTGCCAATGCGATGTCGTCGGTAAGGTTTGAAACGCGATTCACGCGCACGCCCGAAGGCAGATCAACCTTGAACAAGGTAACAGTGGGGCCATGCACCCAGCCCACCACATCGGCGCCGACGCCGAAATCGGCAAGCGTTTCCTGCAACAGCATGCCCGTGGCACGAAGCGATGCTTCGCTTTCTTTTGTCACCGGAGTCTTCTCGGAGGTGTTCAGCAGACTCATGTCGGGCAGCTCGAAACCTTCCAAAGGCTCGGGCGTTGCCACATCGGACGCCTTCTTGCGCGCCGGTTTCATCACCTGCGTTGCTGCTGCGGAATTTGCTCCTACGACCTCTGCCGGTTTGGGGCGGGAACCGAGCTTGCGCGTCATCTGCTTCGGAGCTGCGTTTTCGACACCAGAGGATGCGTTGGCAGACTCGAAGGCCATGGTCTTCTGCGCCGCTTCACTGGCACGCTGGCCATTGGTTCGTCGGCTCTTCCTTGCAGGCTTTTCCGCAGCAGAAAGCACCTGCGTCTTCTCTGCAGAACGGGCCGCTTTCGCCGAATTGATGACTTGCGTGGGGAAACGCGATTCGTCGACTTTGGTTGGGTCAAGGGCGTCGTCATCCTGCTTGCCCTTGCGTACGCGGGCAATAGACATCCAGGGCATATGGGCGAACCCATCGTCTTCCCCATCGAGCGATTCGGCTTTTCCGGAGGCACGTGAGCGAATCTTCTCAATAAGCGAGGAAACCGAAAAGCCGATGATGATAAGCGCAATGATGATAACGCCCACCATAAGGATCATCGAGACGGTGAGGCCAAACAATTCAAGGCCGGCCCAAGCGATGCCACCGCCCACATAACCACCATGCGCCACCAAAAGCACTTGGATGAAAAGGCGGTTAGGGTCTTCTTCGGCACCAGGCGTGAACAGCGAGACGATGGTCAAAAACGCCAAGAACAGCAGACCGAACCCTATGGCAACGCGCGCGGGAACCATTTCGCGCTCAAACCGGATAAGCAAGGTCGCCGCCAAACCAACAAGCAAAAACGGCAGGACATAGGCACCGATGCCGAAACAGAAGCGCAGCCCCAAAGAAATAGCACCGGTAACCACGCCCTCGGAACCCAAGAAAACCATGGCGAACAAGGCGATGGAAACGACGATAAGACTCACTGCCGCAATGTCGCGCTTGGTGCGTTCATCGAGGATATGGCCATATGAAGGTTCGGGCGCAGGCTGCTGCGTGCGCTTGCCGCCAGACGCAAGCTTGCGGACCCCCTGCTGGGAGCCCGCCTTGCTTGATTGACCTTTGCTACGGCGTCCTGTTTGTTGAGATGCCATTCGAAACCTTTCGTGCGTTTACCGTGTGTTTCGTTTCGCGTTGGGCCCTAAGGCCTGGAATCTCTAGACCTCAAGGATGTTGATAACCACCAGGGGGCGCTGGTTGGTTCGCTCCCACAGAATGGAGAGCAATGCGCTTCGTGCAGCGCGTTTGACGGCGCGAGTTTCCTCGCCCTTCGAAAGCGAACGCTTCAAGGCGCTGGACACTGCGTTGCGCACCGCATCAACGAACTGAGGCTCATCGCCGCCAGGGATACCGTGCATTTCAACCTGCACGTTGCCCACCATCTCGTGAGCGTCGCCCTTCTTCGTTACTGCGCAGGCGATAACGGCTACGCCCTGCGAACCGAGGTTGGTACGCTCGTTCAGCACGAACTCAGACGTATCGCCAACACTCAGGCCGTCAACAAGGATAATGCCGCTGGGAACAGGCTTGCCACGGCGCACGCCCTTCGAGGTAAGCTCAAGCGATTCACCGTTTTCGCAGATGAAGATGTTCTTACGAGCCACGCCGGTAGCTTCTGCCAAGGCAGCATGAGCACGCAGATGCGTAGCTTCACCGTGAACCGGCATGAAGTACTTCGGCTGAACGATGGAAAGAACAAGCTTCAGTTCCTCTGCGGAGGCATGACCGGACACATGAACGCGTGCACGACTCTTGTCGTATACATCTGCACCGATCTTTGCGAGATCGTTCGTAACCTTCGTGACGGCCTTTTCGTTGCCAGGAACAGGCGTAGCGGAAATGATTACCGTATCGCCTTCTTCGACCGTGATGGTTTTATGGTTGTCGCCTGCAATACGCGCCAAAGCGGAAAGCGGCTCGCCCTGAGAACCCGTGCACATAACCACGTAGGAATCAGAGGGCATGCCACGCAAATCGTAAGCATCGATAATGTCTTTATCGGCGATTTTCAGATATCCCAAGCGACGGGCAATATCGGTGTTCTGAACCATGGAACGACCCGTGACCGCAACCTTGCGTCCGTTGCGCACCGCTGCATCGCAGATTTGCTGCATACGGTGGATATGGGATGCAAACGAAGCAACGATAACGCGGCCCTTTGCATTCGAGATGATAGAATCGAGCACTTTGCCAACCTCAGCTTCAGAAGGCGTGAAGTTGGGGTTGGTAGCGTTCGTGGAGTCGGACATCATCAAATCGACGCCTTCCTCGCTGAAACGGGAAAGTGCACCGAAGTCAGTGCGAACACCGTCGATAGGAGTCTGATCAAGCTTGAAGTCGCCCGTGTGCAGCACGTTGCCGGCAGGAGTGCGGAAGAACACGCCAACAGCGCCAGGGATGGAGTGATTCACCGAGAAGAACTCAGCTGTGATGCAACCCAGCTTGATCTGCTGGCCAGGCTTGATTTCGCACAGCTTGGCATTCTTGATCTTATGCTCTTTAAGCTTTCCTTCGATAAGACCCAGCGTGAGCTTGGTTGCGTAAATGGGTACCTTGCGGTCCAGGTCCTTCAAAAGATACGGCAACGAACCCGTATGGTCTTCGTGACCATGCGTGATCACGATGCCACGGAGCTTGTCGGCGTTTTCAAGCACGTACGAATAATCGGGCAGGATAAGATCGACGCCAGGGTGATTGTCGTCCGGGAACATCAAACCGGCATCGTCAAGTACCATGTCGTTGCCACATTCGAACGCCGTCATGTTCTTGCCGATGGCATCAAGGCCGCCAAGAGGAATGATGCGCAGCTTGGCCTTCGGGTCGCGCTGCTTGTTGTGGTTATGGTTGTGCTGGCCGCCCTTCTTGCCGCGGCCATTGCCCTGGTGATGGGACTTCTTGCCCTGACCCTGCTGCTTTTCCTTGCCGTTCTTCTCGGATTCTCCGTCGAACTTGGAAAGTTTAGGGCGCTCTACCTCGAGGTGAACGTGCTTCACCGATTCGGTTGCCTGGGGTTTACCCTGAGTATCTCGAGAATCGTTAGTTTCTTCAGCCATGTAATTCCTTTTCATTCTGCATTTTTACTTTATTTATCTGATGCGGCCTAGATCACCTAGCAAGAACTGGGCCCATCGAACAGACAAGAGTGCGCATAGAGAGCGCATACATTAACCAAACTATAATAGCGTTATGGAAAGGTATTAGCCATCCATTCACGAATTCTTCCCTATCCTGTTGGCGATTCGGAATGTTGTGAGACAGATTAAAAAGAGAAAGCGGAATTAAACAGCCATGGCAACGGCTCGCTATGACTCGCTATCACGCGGTTGGAGCAAGGCGAATATAATGCACCACGACTCCGCGCCGAAAAAAAAGAAAAGAGGCAGGGCCGAAACCCTACCTCTTCGATAAACCGGTATGCGCGTACTGGTGCTGGATTAGTCCAGAACTCCAACTTCGCGCATTACCTGAGCCAAATGAGCCGACTGCTCGGGCGTTGCGTTTACCAAAGGCAGACGCACGCCACCGACATTGAAGCCCGTCAGGTTCAGCGCTTCCTTGACCATGATGGGGTTCGCGGTAACAAACAGCTCGTTCATCAGGGGAAGCAGCTTTTCATTTGCCTTGGCTGCTTCGTCGAACTTCCCTTCAGCACACAAAGTGGTGATTTCCTTCATGCGGGCAGGGGCAACGTTGCCCGTGGTGGAGATAACGCCTGCAGCGCCGATCTTCATCATGTCATAGGTAAGGGAGTCGTCGCCGGAATACACATCGAAGCCTTCAGGGGCATTGTTGATGATTTCCGCCACCTGCTTCAGGTCGCCAGAGGCCTCCTTCACGGCAACGATGTTCTCGCAGTCGTTGGCAAGGTGCAACGTGGTTTCCGGCAGCATATTGATGCCGGTACGACCAGGAATGTTGTACAGGATAATGGGCAGATCGACCGCATCGGCAATGGTCTTAAAGTGTTGGTACAGGCCCTCTTGCGGAGGCTTGTTGTAGTAGGGAACCACCAGCATGAAGGCGTCTACCCCAAGCTTCTGCACGTCACGTGCGAAATCAACGGTATCAGCGGTGCAGTTATCGCCCACATTCGCGATGATAGGCACTTCGCCTTTTACTTCGGAGACAACAGCCTCGAAAAGCTTCATCTTCTGAGGGTAGAACACCGTGGGGCTTTCGCCTGTGGTGCCGTTGATGATAAGGGCATCGCTTCCGCCATCAACGAGGCGGCGAGCCAAAGCACGAACCTGGTCAAGGTTAAGCTCAAGATTCTCGTCGAATGGGGTAACCATTGCGGGAATCATGCGACCAAAGCGTGGCTCTTTTGCGGCGGTCATGGGTAACTCCTTCTTTTGCTTATTCAACGTGGCTCATTATTGCATGATGGTAGGCACTATGCCATGAAGTTTTCCAAACCAACAATCAAGCCGTCGCATTTGCCTACCGAACGGATGCCCAGAAGAACACCGGGCATGTAAGAAGTGCGATCCCAGGAATCATGACGGATAGTCAGCGTCTGGCCCATGGAACCGAACACCACTTCCTGGCTTGCAACATAGCCCATGGAACGCACCGAGTGCACCGGCACGCCTTCGACCAGGGAACCACGAGCTCCTTCACATCCTTCGATTTCGGTTTCTTTGCCGGGAGCCTTGCTCTCGAAGTCACGGGCGCGCGCGATGATCTGGGCGGTGCGAACAGCGGTACCGCTTGGAGCGTCCTTCTTGTTGCAATGGTGGAATTCCATCACCTCGGCTTCGGGGAAATACGGTGCGGCAGCCTTGGCGAATTCCATCATCAGAACAGCACCTGTGGTGAAATTGGGTGCATAGAACAGGCAGGTGCCGGGCTTTGCGCTTGCGGCGAGCTTGTTCAGCGTTTCATCGTTCATGCCGGTCGTACCAACAACGCAGTCAACGCCTGCGGGCAAAGCGACGGCTAGGGTCTGCGCAACAACGCTTGGTTGGGTAAAGTCGACCAAAACATCGAACTTAGCACCTTCAAGCGCCTCTTCGATAGACTTGAAAGTGGCGAACGGAGCTTCCCCACCGAACGGATCGATACCGCAGGTTACTTCCATATCGTCAGCGGCAGTTACCGCGTCTACCACGGCAGAGCCCATGCGGCCAGCATAGCCGGCAACAGCAACAGAAATCATGAATACTCCTTGATTAACAACCCCGTAGGGTGAACAAACTCTTTCAACTATACGACAACATTGATTCAGGGGCGTTACGTAAACGCACCTAGCCCCACGAAGCCACAAAACAGCCAGCAAAGGCATTCCATGCTGGCTGCTCACTGTGGTAGCGCAAGAAGCTAGCGGACCAGCTCCGACAGTTCTTCTTGCGAATAGGGGGAAATAACCGCGATGGCAGGTTCGGCAGTAAGAAGCTCTTGCGCCAAATCAAGCACCTGCTGCTTCGTGACCGAACGATACCCTTCCGTTTGCTCTTCGGGCGAAGTTTGCGGCAATCCCAAAGTTTCGCGCTTGCCCAAGCGAACCATATGCGAGTTCGTCGATTCAAGGCCCAACAGCAATTGGCCGCAAATCAAGTCGATGTTGCGGGAAAGCTCGTCGTCGGAAACGTAGTCTTGCGCAATAGCGTCCAGCTCGGCACGGATGAGCTTTGCGACCTCTTGCACGTTGGAGGGTCGTGTACCAGCGTAGATGCACCACTGTCCCACACCTTGGTAGCCTGCCTGCATGGCATAGATCGAATACACCAAGCCGCGCTTTTCACGTACTTCTTGGAACAGGCGCGAGGACATAGAGCCACCTAAAATCGTGGTAAGAACCGTGGCAACATAACGGCGGTCATCGCCAAGGGGTAGCCAAGGAACACCGTAAACGATATGAGCTTGCTCAATATCGCGCTTTTGGCTGAACAGGCCCGACGCAAATTCCGGACGCAGGAGTTGACGCTTTTCCTTAACGCCTGAGCGCATAGGGGCGAACAAACGCTTCGCCAAAGCCACCAGCACATCATGATCAACGTTGCCAGCCGCCGCCAACGTAAGGTTGCCGGCGTGATAATGCTGCTGATGGAACGCTGCACAATCGGCATGCTCGTAGCTGCCAACGCGCTCACGTGTACCAAGAACTGGCAAGCCAACGGGATGGTTAGGCAAATTGCGCTGCGAGTACAACTCGTACACATAGTCGTCGGGCGTATCCTCCGAACGAGCAATTTCCTCGATCACTACTTCACGTTCAGTATCGATGGCGTCTTGGGTGAACGTAGACTCAATCACCATTTCAGCCAAAACCGAAAGAGCATCTTCGAGCTTATCGTCAACGAAACGTGCGTAATAGCAGGTATATTCCTTGGCAGTGAAAGCATTGAGCTCGGCACCCAAACGATCGAAATGCATGGAAATGTCAAGAGGGCCCTTTGTAGGCGTGCCCTTGAACATCATGTGCTCCATGAAGTGGGTAAGACCGGCCTGATCAGGACGTTCGTCGCGTGAGCCAACGTTGAACCAAAGGCCCAGGGAAACAGAACGAACATCGGGCATGGTGCGGCTTATGACCGTCATGCCGTTGTCGAGTACAGTTTTACGTTGTTGGCTCATGCGCAACCAACCCTTCCTGCATGTTACGCGTTGATGCTTTCTTTCAGTGCCTTTGCCAACTGGTCGGGGCAGCTGGTTTTGCGGGGACCGCACTTGATGCCCTCGAGCTTGGCAATAACCTCTTCAACAGGCATGCCTTCCACCAGCGCGGCAACGCCCTGGGTATTGCCGTTGCAGCCGCCCTGGAAGGCAACGTTGGTTACCTTCCCATCAACAATGTCGAAGTTGATGGCTTTGGAGCAAGTGCCCCGCGTAATGTATGTGCTCATGTAACACCTCTTCTTCAAAGAAAGCCCCCTGCCCCATTTTCGGGTCAGGGGGCTTATGGGAGTCAGCTAACGGACTAGCTCGCTGGCTCACCTTCGGAAAGCAAGCCAGCGAGCCGGACAACATGCCGAAACGCTAAAGCTTAGTGCTCGTTGCGCTCGCCGTTGTGACGACGACGGGGCTTGCGGCCGCCGTTGCCGCCTTCGCGCTTACCGCGGCGTTCGCCGTCTTCGTGATGGCGGGAAGGACGCTCGGCGCTTACTACGTCGGGCTTGTCAACGCGATCGAGGCTGATCTTGCCGTTGTCGCTTACTTCGATAACCTCAACCTTGACGATGTCGCCGATGTGCAGCACATCTTCAACCTTGCCTACGCGGCCATTGGCCATGCGAGAAATATGAAGCAGGCCGTCCTTGCCAGGGGTAAGGCGAACGAAGGCACCGAAGTCCTTGATGCCGACGACTTCGCCGTCATAGATCTCGCCAACCTCGGGAACCTTGACGATGCCCAAGATTGCAGCCTTGGCAGCAGCGCCACCCTCTGCGTCGGTGGAAGCGATGCGAACGGTGCCATCTTCCTCGATTTCGATGGTGGTGTTGGTCTCGTCCTGAAGACCACGAATAACCTTGCCGCCAGAACCGATGACGTCGCGGATCTTGTCGGCAGGAATATGAATGGTCTCGATATGGGGAGCATAAGGAGAAAGCTCGGCACGCGGTGCGTCGATGGCTTCCATCATTGCCTTCATGATGAAGGCACGGCCTTCCTTAGCCTGAGCAAGAGCACGAGCAAGGATGTCGACAGAAAGGCCCTTGGCCTTGTTGTCCATCTGCAGTGCGGTGATGCCGTGCTCGGTACCGCATACCTTGAAGTCCATATCGCCCAGGAAGTCTTCCAGGCCCTGGATGTCGGAAAGGATGACGATGTCGTCGCCTTCCTTGATAAGACCCATGGCAATGCCGGCGACAGGGGCCTTGATCGGCACGCCAGCATCCATCAACGCAAGCGTAGAACCGCAGGTGGAAGCCATGGAAGAAGAGCCGTTGGATTCCATGATCTCGGAAACCACGCGAATTGCGTAGGGGAATTCCTCTTCATCGGGCAGCACCGGCAGAAGAGCACGCTCTGCCAAGGCGCCATGACCGATCTCGCGGCGCTTGGGGGCGCCCATACGGCCAACCTCGCCCGTGCAGTACGGCGGGAAGTTGTACTGATGCATGTAGCGTTTGCCTTCGGCGGGGTCAATGGTGTCAAGACGCTGCCACTCGTTGAGCATGCCCAGGGTTGCAACGGAAAGAGCCTGGGTCTGACCGCGCTGGAACAGGCCGGAGCCATGTACGCGAGGCAGATAGCCAGCCTTGATGTACAGCGGGCGGATTTCGGTGCTGGTACGGCCATCGGCACGTTCGCCGGTTTCGATAACCATGGCACGCATTGCATGCTTTTCCAGCAGTTTCAGGGCAGCCGCGATGTCGGAGCCCCAAGCGGCGCGCTCTTCCTCGGTGAAGTCGTTTTCCTTTACGGAGCTCTTCAGTTCCTCAACCTTGGCCATGCGGGACTGTTTGTCTGCATCCTTGAGGGCAGCAGACATTTCGTCGAAGTGAGCGTCAACACGCTCGGCGATGGAGGGATCGGCAACGTGGATGGGCCATTCCTTGGGCTGCGGGTTCACCTTGGCAAGGAACTCAGCCTGCTTTTCGCAGAAAGCGGCAATGGCTTCCTGGCCGAAGGTCATGGCAGCAAGCATGTCCTCTTCGGTGATTTCCTGAGCACCGGCCTCAACCATGGAAATGTAGTCCTTGGTACCTGCGATGGTAAGCTCCAGATCGGAGTTCTCTTCCTCTTCGTAGGTGGGGTTGACGATGAACTCGCCGGTGTCGATGTTGCGGCCGATGCGCACGCATGCGGCAGGACCGTCAAACGGAGCGCTAGCAACCATAAGCGCTGCAGAAGCGCCTGCAACGGAAATGGTGTCAGGCTGATGCTCGCCGTCTACCACGAGCGTGGTGGCGACGATGTGAACTTCCTGCTTGAAGCCATCGGCGAAACCGGGGCGGATAGGACGGTCGATCATGCGAGCCGTCAGGATGCCCTTGTCAGAAGGCTTGGCCTCACGCTTCAGATAGCCGCCGGGGATACGACCCACAGCGTACATCTTTTCCATGAAGTCGACCGTCAGGGGGAAAAAGTCGTAATCCTTTTCCTGTTCGGAGATTACAGCCGTTACCAGCACGGTGGTGTCGCCGCAGGTAACCTTCACCGCACCGGAAGCCTGCTTTGCAAGCTCGCCCGTTTCGAGGGTGTAGTGCTTCCCGTAAAGGTCGAACGATTCGGTAATAATGTCCATTCTTTCTTTCACTTCCCTTGCGCCCTATTGCGCAAAGCCTCTTTGCACCCGCTTTTCAGGTGCGCGAGCAGCAATGGCCTCCACTGCCGACCGCCGTATATACAAAAAGCCCGCTAGCGCGGGCTTAATGCTTAGATGTTGTCGCGAATGCCGAGCTTCTTGATGAGTTCACGGTACTCAATAACGTCACGGTTCTTGATGTAAACCAGAAGACGACGGCGCTTACCTACGAGCATGAGCAGGCCACGACGGGTGTGGTGATCCTTCGGGTGCTCCTTCAGGTGCTCGGTCAGGTTCTTGATGCGCTCGGACAGGATTGCTACCTGAACCTCTGCGCTACCAGAGTCCTGAGGGTTCTTGCCGAACTCAGCCATAAGCTCTGCGGTGCGTTCTTTGGAGATGCTAAGCTTGCTAGGCATCTTTCCACCTTTCTACATCTAATTCCCTCCAGGCCGAGCAAGCAAGCGGGTGGTGCATGCGAGCTAGGCGTGGATCCTACCTGTTGCAAATTGCAACTTGAATAGTGTACCCGAGGCCGCTTTCCCACTCAACAGCAATTTCCAGGTTGTGTATGGGGTGTGGAGAGAGACTGCCTTACAAGAAATTACGCTTCTGTCGGATGAGAAACTGCCCACGGCGTGATCTTCTCCAACTCTGGGTCGAGCTTGCGGTGAGCTACTTCAACATCGTGGGCTACTTGGGCACGAAGCCAAAAGCCCTCGGAAAGGCCGAAGAACTTGCAAAGGCGAAGATCGGTGTCGGCCGTGATGGAGCGACGCCCCAAAACAATCTGCCCAATGCGTTGAGCGGGAATGCCCGTTTCCTTGGCGAGACGATATTGGGATATGCCCATGGGGATAAGGAAATCTTCTTTGAGTATTTCACCTGGAGTAACCGGGTCAAGATATTCGGACACAGCAGCCTCCTTAAGAATGATAATCAACGATCTCCACGTCTTCTGCACCCCTGTTTGTCCAACGAAAGCAGATTCTGAATTGATCGTTTACACGAATGCTATATTGCCCTTTCCTGTTGCCTTTAAGCTGCTCCAGCCTATTCCCCGGAGGAATACGAAGATCTTGCAACGTATTAGCAATTTCAAGATACCGAGGCTTTCGACGAGCAACCTCCTCAGTGAAACGGTACCGCCTCACCTTCCTGCCTTTAGCAAGCAGCATCGTCTCGTAGCTTTTAAATGATGCAATCATAGTAACGCTCCTTGTTAATAACGTCAAACGTTATTACCTATGAATTGACGGCATCGTAGCGTGAAAGATACAAGAAAAATCGCAAAGTTATGCGAAACAAAACAAGAGTCTTTTACCCCCGAAATAACTATCTGATTCCACGCCTGGGCTCTAGAAGATCAAGGCTAGCTAAATCCCCCATTGGAAACCAAGTAATCCAGCGACTTGAGTTTTATGCCCAGGTGTTGACGAACCCACATCTGCAGGAAGCGAAGTTCGGCCATGCAGCTGGCTTCGCCCATATCGAAGCGCTGGATATCGGCGAAGGTGCTGAACAGCAGTGCTTGCGCCCACATCACCGTGTCACGGGACAGATTTATTGTTTCGCAGACAGCTCGGCAATTGGCGCAAACCAAGCCGCCATCCACCAGCGAAAAAGCCACCCGCTGCAGTAACTGATCAAGAGCTAACGGGGAACCGCAGCCAACGCATACATCGAACCGGGGGCGAAAACCCAGCACGGCAAGCGTCTTCAAAAGCGAAGCAGCCGTAAGGGCGGCGTATGGCACCGCAGGTTCTTTCAGACTCGCCAATGCTGCACACACCATGGGAAACAAGCGCGCATCCTCCAAGCCGACCTGCGTTGTTTTATCCAACAGCTCAACCATCGGAGCTGCCGCTTCCATCAAATCGATGTCGCTGCGCAGATGCGCGTTCGCCTCGATCAGGCGTGCTTCCTTTACGATATCGAGCGATTTTCCCTCAACAAGAAGCAGATCGCACACCGAATACACCTCTAGCCTTGAGGCAAAAGAAGAAGAGGGCTTACGAGCCCCCTTCGCAACTGCGCGTATTTGCGATCCGTCGGAAGAAAGCAACGTGCATATCGCATCGCTTTCCCCCAGTTTGGTACGGCGAAGCACCAAAGCGCGCACCGAATACGTACGCGAAGCCACGCTTACGCGCCTTCTCCGTATCCAAAACGCCTGATCTGGTTCAGGTCGCGCCTCCAGTTTTTGCGAACCTTCACGTTAAGGTCCAAGAACACCTTCTTGCCAAGCAGCACCTCAAGGTCTTCACGTGCCTGCGTGCCAACTTCCTTGATGGCACGACCGCCCTTGCCAATGACAATGCCCTTCTGGCTGTCACGTTCCACATAAACCGTGGCGTAGATTTTCTGCAGGTTCTTGCGGCGGTTGTATTCCATGGCATCAACTACCACGCCAACCGCATGGGGAACCTCATCATGCGCGGTAAGCAGGATCTTCTCACGGATGAACTCCGCGATAATAACCTCGATAGGCTGGTCGGTTTCCATATCCTCCGGGAACCACAACGGCCCTACCGGCAAGCGGCGCACAACAGCATCGATGAAGCTGTCAAGCCCCGCGCCCGTAAGCGAAGAAACCTCTACCACTTCATCCCAGTTGCCCAGCGATACGGCCTTATGGCGCTGCTCGTCCAAAGCTTCATCGTCGACCAAATCGATTTTGGAAAGCACCAAGATCTTGGGGACCTTGCTCTTGGCAAGCTCCGAGATAACCCATTCGTCGCCGCGGCCAAACGGTGCCGAGGCATCAAGAAGAAACGCCGCAACATCGATACCGTCAAGCGATTTCAACGCCGTGGTGTTCAGCTCTTCACCCAGAGCATCATGGGGCTTATGCACGCCAGGGGTGTCGACGATGACCATCTGATGATCTTCGGTAGTATGCACTGCGCGGAAACGATGGCGCGTCGTTTGCGCAGTAGGTGAAGCGATGGCCAGCTTCTTGCCCATAAGGGCATTCAACAGCGTGGACTTGCCCGCGCTCGGACGACCGATAAGCGTGACGAAACCCGACTTAAACGTACTCGGGTCGATGGTGTTCTGGTCAATTACCATGAAATTCCTTTTCCTATAACCGCTACGCTAAGCCAAGCAAAGCCAAAATACGCGGTACAAAAATGATCAAACCGACAACGAACGAGGCAACCGAAAACAGCAGAACCCCGCCTGCTGCGGCGTCTTTCGATTTACGGGCAAGCTCGTGGAATTCGGGGCTTGCCAAGTCGACAATGGCCTCAATCGAGGAATTAAGACATTCGCCGCCTAAAACCAAACCGAAGCACACCACCACAATAAGCCACTCAAAGGCACTGATACCGAATGCAAAACCCATCACGATGCACAGCACCATGAAGCATAGCTCAATGTGAAAATTGCGCTCATGGGCTGTATCGATAATCCCCTGCGCCGCACAGCGAAAAGCAGCGAACAGGGAAAAGCCCTTGCGCGTCATGCGCGGCTCTCGTTCCAAGCTTTGATGAGCTTTTCCTCAAGCGCATGCATGACTTTGTAGTCTTCGTCCTCAATATGGTCGTAGCCGCACAGATGAAGCAGACTGTGTACGGTAAGCAACGTTACCTCTTCTTCGAAGGTGGTGCCGTACTCTTCGGTCTGCGCAAGCGCAACATCGGTGGCAATGATGGTGTCACCCAGCTCGAATTCCTCGACGTCGTCGAGCACCTCGTCTTCGAAAGGCACGTTGTCGCATTCGAACGAAAGCACATCGGTAGGACGATCGATGCCGCGATAGTCACGGTTGAGTTCATGAATGCGCTCGTTGGTAACGAAGGTCACCGTTACATCGGTGCATTCAGGAAGGTTCATCTCGTGCATCACGAATTGGCACAGCTCTTCCATGGGAAGATCCTTCACTAAATCCTCGCCATGTTCAACAAGTACGTTGACCTGCATATTCAACCTCTTTACAGTCGAAGGTTCATCTCTTCAGCACGCGCGTAGGCAGCAACAATCTTGGCAACCAGGGAATGGCGCACCACATCGGCGTTCTTGAACTCGCAAAAGGAAATGTCTTCCACGCCATCAAGAACCTGGCGCACTGTTTTAAGCCCCGAAATGCCCTTCGGCAAGTCGGCCTGGGTAATATCACCTGTGATTACCATTTTCGATCCCCTACCCAGGCGGGTAAGGAACATCTTCATCTGCCCCGGCGTGGTGTTCTGCGCTTCGTCAAGAACGATGAAAGCATCATTGAGTGTACGGCCACGCATGAATGCCAATGGCGCAATTTCGATAACGCCCTCGGACAGATACTTGTTGGCACGACCCGGCTCCATCATCTCGAACAAAGCGTCGTAAAGGGGGCGAATATACGGATCGATCTTCTCGGTAAGGGAACCGGGAAGAAAGCCTAGGTTCTCACCAGCCTCCACAACGGGACGCGTCAGAATGATGCGGTTCACCTGCTTGCTGTTGAACGCGGCAACCGCCATCGCCATAGCAAGGTAGGTTTTGCCTGTACCGGCAGGACCAATGCCGAACGTGACGGTATTCGCCCTGATAGCATCGACATACTTCTTCTGCGTCGGGGTTTTCGGACGAATAGCGCGCCCTCGATACGAAAGGATAACGTCGTTCTTCATGGGCGGCGGAGCAAGCTCGCCTGTTTTCATGAGGTTAAGCGAGCGCTTTACCTCGTCGCGCGTAAGTACCTCCCCTGCTTCCAGCGTTTTGAAAAGACCGGAGAACAGCGTGGTAAGCGACTGCACTTCCAGGGCAGTTCCCTGAATGCGCAGCGCATTCCCTTGCACGGAAATACGCGCGGACGTTGAATCTTCGATTAAATGGAGGAACTCGTCTTGAGGCCCCAGCAATGCCGTCGGCTCAGTTGAGGATGGGATGGCGAGCGTGATGTTCTCTTGTTCGTTCATACGCTCATGATACCAGCATCATCAACGCCCGTTAAGCGGGCCTGCACCAAGCTCCCTGGCGCATATTCGCCACGCAAGCGCACTTTGTAGTACGACTCGGTCATACCCCAGCCGTCCTGCTCAACGGCAATGCGCTCCTCTGCCCCGATATGCCGCTGTGCGTACTCGATGCGTAAAGCGTCGCCTAAAGCACTAAGTTCATGGGCGCGACGCTCTTTGACCTCGGACGGAACTTGATCGGTACGCGCTGCCGCTGGCGTGCCTTCACGACGGGAATAGCGGAATACATGGATCTTCGTGAAACCGACCTCACGCGCCAGATTGCAGGTATCGGCAAAGTCCTGCTCCATTTCGCCAGGAAAGCCCACGATGATGTCGGTGGTGAGCGAAATATCGCCCACTTCACGCTTCAAACGCGCAACGAGATCAGCGAAATCGCGGGAGGTATACGGGCGGTTCATCTCCTTCAACACCTTATCCGAGCCCGATTGCAGGGGAAGATGCAAGTGACGGCATACGCGCCCATCGGATTCCGCAAGCACCTTAATGAATTCATCGTCAAGCGAGCGCGGCTCGATAGATCCGATGCGCAGACGCACATCCTGATGGCCCGCTTCGTCCAGGGCATCAAGCAAAAGGCGCACCAATGCACCCAAGCGAATACGCCCATCATCGGAGACATACGAGTACGAACCTAGGTCGATGCCAGTAAGCACCAATTCCTTTGCCCCAGCATCAGCCAAGGCAAGGGTTTCCTCTATCACAGCGGAAACGGGACGCGACCAGGCCTTTCCGCGTGCAACATGCACGATGCAGTATGTGCACGAATGGTTGCAGCCATCTTGCACCTTGACCGAAACGCGCGTGGGAAACTCATCGCCGACACGTACCAAGCTCGCCGCTGAAGCAGCTGCGCCATCCCCTACTTCTTCGAGCAAGTCCATCTTGTCGACAACGCAGATCCGCGCATCGAGGGAGCGGTAAAACTCCGGTTCGATGGCAGCAGCGCATCCGGTAACCACTACCTGGGCTTGATTGTTCTGCCGCAGAACGCGCCTGATGCTTTTGCGGGTCTTCTTGTCAGCCTCTTCTGTTACCGTGCAGGTGTTCACCACCACGATATCGGCTTCGGGAACCTCGCAAAGCTCGGCGCCACGATTCTCGTATGCCTTGGCGATGGTGTCGGACTCGACCCTGTTTACTTTGCAGCCAAGGTTCACAACTGAAACCTTCATTGGCGTACCTCAAGCTCGTAAAGCGCCAAAGCGGGAGCCACGATACCCGCGGTTTCGGTGCGAAGAATCGTAGGGCCAAGGCTTACCGAATAGGCATGCGCGGCTACGGCCTTGAAAGCATCGACTTCCGAAGCTTCCATGCCGCCTTCAGGACCAATCACCAAGGCGATACGAAGTTGACCTGGCTCTTTGCCAGTTGCTTTCAGGCAAGACGAAACAGCTTTTTCCACGGTATCGGAAAGCTCGGCTTCCTCCCAGCACACCAAAACGGCATCGTATGCGGAAACAATTTGCGCAGCCTGGGCAACCGAGCAGGGCATATGCACCTGCGGCATGGAATGCCTGCCGCTTTGCATGGCCGCACTCTTGGCAATAGTCTCCCATCTGCTGCGGCGCGCTGCCGCCTTCTTGACGTCGAGCTTCACCACACTGCGCGAACTCGCCATGGGGACGAACCCGGCAATGCCCACTTCGGTGGCATGACGCACGATGGTGTCCATCTTGTCGCCCTTGGCAAGCCCTTGGACCAGTACCACTTCTGGGCGCTTGTGGGAAGTAAGCTTCTGCGCAATGGAAACGCACAGCTCACCTGCATCGAAGGAAACCACTTCGCACTCGAAGTAGTCCGAAGCGGCATCAACCACAGCTATGTGCTCGCCTGCTTGAAGGCGCAGCACCTTTGCATGTTTCACATCATCTGAATCAAGCTGAAGCGCAAAAACAGGCACTGGCGTTTCCGCCAGCACCTGTTCACGCAAAAAGAAATGGGGAAGCGACATATCTCTCCGTTTTAGTTGTTGAACGCGTCACGAAGCTTCTGCAGGGGGCTGCGCTGCTCAGAAACGTTTTCGCCCATCTCGTCGGCCAAACGCTCCAAGATGGCACGTTCGCCCTTCGAAACGCGCGTCGGGATCTTTACCTCAACGTGAACATGCAGATCGCCGCGCGATTCGCTGCGGAACTTCGGCATACCAGCGCCCTTCACGCGAACTACCTGGCCATACTGGCAACCCTCGGGAATGGTAACAGTGACTTTCTCGCCTTCGAAAATGCCATCGAGCTCGATCTTGGCACCCAACGCCGCCTGCACCATGCTGATAGCTGCAGAGCAATGCAGGTCATCGCCCTGGCGTTCGAAGAACTCATGGTCCTCGATGCGGCAGGTAACGATCAAATCACCCGCTTCAGCACCGCGGATGCCGGCTTCACCATAGCCGGAAAGGCGCAACTGCTGGCCATCGCGAATACCAACGGGAATGTCGACGGAAATGCGTTGGCGGTCAGGAACACGACCCTGACCTTCGCACTCAGGACACGGGTTCTCGATGATTTTGCCGGAGCCGGAGCAACGAGGACAAGTTGACGCCGCCTGCATATCGCCCAAGAACGTATGCTGCACCGTGACAACGCGGCCCTGGCCATTACAATCGGGGCAGGTGACCTCGCTGCCGCCTTCGGCTAAGCCGGAGCCCTCGCAATCGGGGCACGGAGCCAAGCGGTCGTAAACGATTTCCTTCTTGACGCCTGACGCTGCTTCTTCGAGCGTGATGCGCAAGCCAACGCCCATGTCGCGACCTTCTTTGCGAACGTTGGCGCGTCCGCCGCCGTTGCCGCCGAAGAACGAGCTGAAGATATCGCCCATTCCCCCAAAGCCGCCGCCGAACAGATCCTCGAGGTCGACGTACTGGGATCCGCCACCACCGGAAGCGCCAGGAATGGTACCGAAACGATCGTACTGAGCACGCTTGTTGGGATCGCTCAGCACGTCATAGGCTTCGTTCAATTCCTTGAAGCGATCTTCCGCATCGGGCTCTTTGTTCACATCGGGGTGAAGCTGGCGAGCCTTCTTGCGGAACGCCTTCTTGATCTCGTCGTCGCTTGCCGTCTTGTCGACGCCAAGAACCTCGTACAAATCGTTGGCCATAGGTTACAAAACTCCTTTTTAAGGACTAAAGATCTTTCAAAACGTTGCGGGCAGCGCGAACCGCCTTCAGCACCTGGGAATAATCCATGCGGGTAGGGCCGACAATCAGAATCAGACCACTGTGCTCAGCTTCGCCGAAACGGTTGGCGATAAGCGAAACGCTGGAAAGCGCCTCTGAATCATTCTCATGCCCAATGCGCACCACAGGCTCTTCCGAGCCGACGGCATCGTTGAACATGCGAAGAAGCATCGTATCACCTTCGAGCTCTTCCAAAACAGGCATAAGGCAGGAAGAATCGCTGAACTCCGGCTTCCCCAATAGGTGCGATATACCCAACGGATGAGCCTTGATGGCATTCTGGTCTTTCAGACAAGCAAGGATTTCGGCCATAACCAGCCTAAACAGATCATCATGGATCGCGTCCATGTCAAGCGGCGGTACCGATGAAGTGGAGGAGAGGGATTTACCGGCCAGAACCTTGTTCAGCAGGTTCTGCGTCTTTTCCACTTCCTCCTGCGAGTACTCGCGGGAAAGATCCATCTGCCGATTGAACACCTGGCCGTCGTCGGTGACGATAACCGCCAAAAGGCGCTGCGGAGTAAGCAACACCAAATTGATAAGGCGGATGTCCACGGTAAGGAACCGTGGCGGCACCAGCAGCGTCATACAATCAGTGAAGCGCGCCAACGCCTGGGAAGTGCGCTCCATCAGGT
Source organism: uncultured Eggerthella sp. (assembly GCA_958431815.1). Taxonomy (GTDB): domain Bacteria; phylum Actinomycetota; class Coriobacteriia; order Coriobacteriales; family Eggerthellaceae; genus Anaerotardibacter. The sequence continues at coordinate 34,974 of CAUASB010000009.1, forward strand.
CGTCCAGGTCACGAGCGCTTTCGCGGAGTTCCTTCGCCAAAGGATCGTCTTCGTCGACACCTTCTTCGTCTTCGCGGGAAAGCAGGTCGTCGACAAACGCACGGTAACCGAAATCGGTGGGAACACGACCGGCTGACGTATGCGGTTGGGCCAAATACCCCATTTCCTCTAGCAGGGAAAGCTCGTTTCGCACCGTTGCCGAGCTAATACCTAAGTTGTAGCGTTCAACCAAGGTACGCGACCCAACAGGAAGCGCACGAGCAATGTATTCTTCGATGAGCGCCCGAAGCACAATCTGGCGCCTATCCGACAGCATCGCTTGCCTCCTTTGCTTGATACAACTTTTACGCAGGAAAGCATTTTAGCAGCGCAGCCGCCAGAGTGCTAACCAACTATCTCAAGATACGCTTCCTCCGGCGCATAAAACGCCAAGACTCCTGCACGTATCCCAACTGTTACGGAGCCAACTCATAGAGCTTGCCGTACAGCCGGTTACCGAATAACCATCCCTTTTCAGTGGGAATCCAAGCTCCCTTACGATGGCTCACCAGACCTTCGTCCTGCAGTTCGCTGAAGGCGCCAGGCGCCTCGGGAAGCAGGATGGAACGCTCTTCCAAGAATGCGTCGGTAACGCCCCGGCTCATGCGCATGCCGAGCATAAGGTCCTCTGCGGCCATTTCGAAGGGGTCAAGCGCCTCAACCACTTCCCCACCCTTCACGCGTTGCCGCTCAAGGGCATTCTGGCGCATTGACACCGCGCCAGGGCCCAAGCCAAGGTAGGGTTTTCCCGTCCAGTAGGCCGTATTGTGACGGGACTCAAAGCCCTCGAAAGCATAACTTGCCACCTCGTAGCGATGCATGCCCGCATCGCACAGAACCTCCGAGGCAACCTGCATCAAATCAGCGCCCAAATCTTCATCCACTTCCACTTCGCCGCGCTCCACACGGCTGTAGAGTGGTGTTCCCTCTTCAACCATAAGGGGATAGATGCTCACATGCTTGACACCCAGCGAAAGCGCACACGCCACATCGGCGCGAAAGCCTTCCTCTGTTTGCCCAGGCAAGCCGCACATAAGATCGATGCTTACGTTGTCAAAGCGGGATTGCGCGGTTTCGATAGCTCGTTTTGCCTGGTCAGATGAATGAATGCGTCCCAGAAAAGAAAGCAGGGCGTCATCGAAGCTCTGTACGCCCAAGGAAATACGCGTAGCGCCCAGGGCGTACAGGTCTTTTGCCATAGGCAGCGTAAGGCTGTCGGGGTTCGCCTCCACCGTGCATTCAACCTCAGGAGTCAGATGCATGGAAAGGGAAAGCGTGTACAGCAAGTTCGAAAGATGTTTGTTGCCCAAAAACGTCGGGGTGCCTCCGCCGAAGTACACCGTTTCAATGGCACCCAGCTCATCGGAGCGCGAGGCTTTGCGTATGGCGGCGACCATGTTCTCTACGTATTCGCCAATCTGAGGGCTGTCAGGCGCAACGGCGCAGGTTGAAAAATCGCAGTAGGCGCAACGGCGTTTGCAAAACGGCACATGAAGGTACAACGCCTGGTACGGCTCCCATTCCATGGCGCTTACTCGTCTTCTTCCGTATGGCGACGCGCCTCTTCGAAAAGCGCAGCAAAGTCTTCAAACGTAACGGCATCGTTGATTTGACGGCGGATGACAGCCGCATCTTTCATGCCGGCAACGTACCACATGGCATGCTTGCGCATTCGAACGATATTCTTGCCCGATCGTTCAGACAAGAGCTTTGCATGACGGGTTGCCATTGCCATTTTCTCTGCCGGCGTGGGGCCGGAATACCCGGCGCCGCCGTCGAGACGTGAGGCAATATCGCGAAACACCCAAGGATTTCCCTGGGCACCACGACCCACCATGACAGCATCGCAGCCCGTTTCGGCAAACAAGGCCAAGGCACTCTTGCCATCAACAACATCGCCATTGCCGACAACGGGAATGGAAACGACCTGCTTTACGCGAGCGACGATGCCCCAATCGGCGCTTCCCCGATAGAACTGCTGGGCGTAGCGTCCGTGAACCGCAAGGGCATCGGCACCGGACTCTTCCGCCATTCGGGCAAACTCAACGGCCGTTTCGTTTCCCTCTTCATACCCGCGTCGGAACTTTACCGTAACGGGGCACTGCACCGCTTTGGCAACCGACTCGATAATCTGCGACGCGAGTTTCGGGTCGCGCATCAAGGCAGACCCGTCGCCCTTGCCGGCAATCTTGCGAGCAGGACAGCCCATGTTGATGTCAATGGCAAAAAGCCTGTCAGCCACCGTATCTTCCACCCACTTTGCCTGTTCGGCCATGGTGTCAGGCTCATGCCCGAACAGCTGAACGGAAACCTTGTCCTCGTTCGGGGCCAAATCGAGCAGATGGGCAGTCTTCTCGTTGGCGTAGCTTAAAGCCTTGGCGGAAACCATTTCCGTATAGGTAAGCTGGGCACCCTGCTCCCGGCACAGCTGACGAAACACCTCATCGCCCACGCCTGCCATGGGAGCAAGAATGATCTTGCGGTCTTTGAACATGCCTTCACCCATAGAAAGCCCTTACGCAGACAGGATGGAAACGAATTGCATGCCCGCAACCACGAACATCACAACGAAAACGATTACTACCAGAAGGCAACCGCACCCAAGCGCCGCCTTGGAGCCACCCGACATCTGCGCACGTTCGCGTTCACGGGCCGATTTCTTCTCGTCGAAGGGGTCGTTGAGCCAATCGTATTCTTCTTCTTTGCGGCCGAATGCCATTGTTTTACCTCCCCTATTCGTCAACTTTCAGAATAGCCATGAACGCTTCTTGGGGAACTTCGACGTTGCCGATGTTCTTCATGCGCTTCTTGCCCTTCTTCTGCTTTTCCAAGAGCTTGCGCTTACGCGAGATGTCGCCACCGTAGCACTTGGCCAAAACATCTTTTCGCAGGGCACGGACCGTCTGACGCGAAAGCACGCGGGAGCCAACGGCTGCTTGGATGGGAACCTCGAACATCTGACGTGGGATGATCTCTTTGAGCTTTTCGGTGAGCACGCGACCTCGGTCGTAGGCCTTATCGGTATGCACGATGAACGAAAGCGCATCGATGGGCTTTCCGGAAAGCAGGATGTCGAGCTTAACGAGTTTCGAGGGTTTGTAGGTATCGAAGTCGTAGTCGAGCGAGGCATAGCCCTTGGTGCGGCTCTTCAGCTGGTCGAAGTAATCCATGATCAGCTCGGAAAGCGGCATTTCCCACAGCATTTCAACCGTGTTGGTGTTCAGGTAGTTCATGGTTTTGAACTCGCCGCGACGTGCCACAGTGAGCTCCATCACCGCACCGACGTAATCGGGAGGAATGAGGATCTTCGCCTTGAGGAACGGCTCTTCAATGTGGTCGATCTCGCTGGCATCGGGCATATCCTGCGGCGAATGAAGGGAAATCATCTCTCCATCGATCTTAAACACGTGGTACTCAACCGAAGGCGCCGTTGCCAAAAGGTCAAGGCCGAACTCGCGTTCCAAGCGCTCCTTGACTACCTCCATATGCAGCAAGCCCAAAAAGCCTACGCGAAAGCCAAAGCCCAGTGCGTGGCTGTTCTCCGCTTCGTAAACCAGAGCAGGGTCGTTAAGGGAAAGCTTCGCCAACGCATCCTTCAGCTCTTCGTATTGGTCGGCTTCGATGGGGAACAAACCCGTGTACACCATGGGCTTCACATCGCGATAGCCGGGCAAAGGCTCAGCGCAGCCGCCTTCCGCCAGCGTTACCGTATCGCCCACCTTCACCTTCGAAGGGTCCTTGAGGCCGGTAACCAGGTATCCCACTTCGCCCACACCAAGCTCGTTGCGGGGAATCTCGGTAGGACGACGAACACCGACCTCTTCCACCAGGGCATGGGTGTCGGTAGCCATCATGCGGATGTTCTGGCCCTTCTTCATGGAGCCGTTAACGATGCGGACCAAAGCGACAACGCCGCGGTACGCATCGAAGTAGGAGTCGAAGATCAATGCGGAAAGGGGCGCATCGGGATCGCCCTCCGGATGAGGGATGTTGTACACGATGGATTCGAGCAGATCGTGCACGCCAGCACCGGTCTTGCCGCTGGCCAGGACCGCATCGTCGGCGGGAATGGCAAGGCCGTCCTCGATTTCTGCACGCACGCGCTCAGGCTCGGCGGCGGGAAGGTCGATCTTGTTGATAAGGGGAACGATTTCCAGGTTGGCGTTCATCGCCATCATCGCGTTTGCCACCGTCTGCGCTTCGATGCCCTGCGTGGCGTCTACCACCAGCACCGCGCCTTCGCATGCGGCAAGGGAACGCGAGACTTCGTAGGTAAAGTCAACATGACCAGGCGTGTCGATGAGGTTGAAATGGTACAGCTGGCCGTCGTCGGCACGATAGTCAACGCGCACCGCCTGGCTTTTAATGGTGATGCCGCGCTCGCGCTCGATGTCCATCGAGTCGAGCACCTGTTCCTTCATGTCGCGCTTGGAAACCGTATCCGTCATTTCAAGGATGCGGTCCGAAAGCGTGGACTTGCCATGGTCGATGTGGGCAATAATGGAGAAATTTCGAATGTAGCGCGGATCGAGTGCCATAGTTTCCTATCCAATGTGCGCAAAAGCGCTCATAAAACGTAAAATACCAGTACTGCAGAAGTGCAGCATTGCAATGATTCTACCTTACCTGTTGCATTGCGGAGGTTTCTTCGCAATAATAAGGCAACTACCGTATGGGCATGTGTTATGTCTTGTGGTAAGATTCTAGAGTTTTCGTCTACAGAAAAATATTTATACGGAGGATAAAACGTGGCGAACATTAAAAGTCAGAAGAAGCGAATCATCACCAACGAAAAGGCACGCATGCGCAATCGCGCCATTCGTTCTGAGCTTAAGACTGCCATCCGCGTTGTCCGTGAGGCCGTAGAGGCCAAGGACGGTGCTAAGGCTTATGCGGCAGCTCTGTATGCATGCCGTCTGCTCGACAAGGCTGCATCCAAGGGCATCATCCATAAGCGCCAGGCAGCTAACCGCAAGAGCGGCGTTATGAAGCTTGCTAACACGGTTGTTACCGCTGAAGACATCGCAGCTTACAAGCCTGCTGAGAAGAAGGCACCTGCCGCTACCGGTAACAAGAAGGCTGCTGCTAAGGCTGCTCGCAAGGAAGCAATGGCTGCTGCATCCGCAGAAAAGGCTAAGCGTCGCGAGGCTACCCTGAAGGCTGAAAAGGCTGCTGCTGAAAAGAAGGCTGCTGAAGCTGCCGCTGCTGCAGAGGCTGAAGAAGCCGAAGAGGCTGCTGAATAACCTCAGCGTTTCTTGGAATCCAACTCGGATCCCATTCGCATATCAAGAGAAAAGAACCCGCCACGGCGGGTTCTTTTTTTCGGAAATAGCATATTGCATGCAATCAACAGAAAAGAGCAACTCGAAAGGACTCGGCGCAAAAGCAGAGCCATGAGGACATGACCTATCCTCTGTCCTTCTTACACACTGACAGGAACCAGAAGGTAAACGTTTGCTCTTGGCTGGCTCCACTTTTCATTTCCTGTTCCGCATCGCGAGCGGAGCGAAGCGCATCAATAAGCTCGGGCATGCTGAATCCCCGAGCCCAAACACGATGGTTCTTCAAACGCCAATCGGGCATCTTCAACACTTTGGCAGCAGAAGCCTGCTGTCCACGGTCAGCCAAAGCCTTCACGGTAATAAGCTCGCGAATACGCGTAGTGCACATGGCAAGCAAGGCAAAGGGCGAAACATCCATGCGGTTCATCAGGTAAATGCAGCGTTTGCCGTTACGAGCGGCAAACGAATCGACAAATTCCCACGGCTTGATTTCAGCAGTACGCGAAACCAAGGAAAGCACTTCGCTTTCATTGACGGCATCGGTTCCCCGATGAGAAAGCGCAAGTTTCTTCAGCTCTCCATCTAGAGCAACGGTGTTGGTGCCCACCAAATCGATTAAAGTTGCTGCAGCCCCTTGGGTAAGCGTCACACCATGGCCTACCGCCATGGAACGAACAGCACTGCTCAAATCCTTGCGAGCGAAAGGAGCACAATCGATAACAGCACTTTTTCCGAAGGCAGCAACCGCTTTGTACAAACGGGTGTTCTTGGCAACTTTCTGTCCCTCAAGCGCCAACACAGTGGTTTCGCAGGGAGACTTAAGGTACTCGATAACGAGCTCAGAATCGGCCTTCTTCAGCTTTTCTACGTCGTGCACTTCGACCAAACGAACTTCACTGGCAAAAGGAAGCGTGTTAGCGGCCGTAACGATTTCCTCACCGGTACAGGTCAGGCCAGAAAACGTTTCAGAGTTGAACGAAAGATCTCCCATTTTTGACAAACGGGCATGAAGACGCTTCATTACCGTTTCGCGTTTCAGTTCATCCTCGCCTGCAATAAGGTACACGGGCAGAAGAGCTGGTTTTTTAGATGAAGTAGCCATGCTGCAATTCTACTTCATAGCAGTAACGGCAATGTTTTCCATTGTCAAACTACACACCACATCCCCTTGCGTGTCGCTCCGAAATACCTGAACATCGGATTCGGCAAGCAAGTCAAGGGTGTTTGGAGCAGGATGCCCGTAGCGATTTCGCTCGCCAACGCTTATCAAAGCAATTTCAGGCTTCATCGCACTCAGAACCTTATCATCAAGTGAACCTTTAGAGCCATGGTGGCTTACTTTCAGAATGTCTATATCGTTCAAAGCGCTCTTATTTGCCAGATTGTCCAGGACATTGGTTTCGGCATCACCAGCAAAGAGCATACGCCATTCCGTCTTTCCGTCTCTGTTCAGGTCAGACTCCCCTATTAAGCAAAGGCTGTCTTCGTTTCCCCCTTCATCTTCCAAAGCGGAAGGCGAAAGCACGGTGAAGGAAACAGCACCAAGAGAAATCGAATCTCCCGTAGAAAGCTCTTTTACCTCATCTTCGCGTGCAACCGATTCAGCATCCTTGATAAGCCCCTGAGACTTACCGGTTCCCAGTTCATCCATACCACGCGCAACGTAGACCTCTTCAACATCCACAACACCGCGCAAGTCGGCCAGGCAACCGCAATGGTCATCGTCGGCATGGCTTATCACCACGGCGTCAAGATGTTGCACGCCATGACGGGCTAGTCCTGCATAAAGCTTCTTTGGCTGGTTCCCGGTGTCGATAAGCATGGTTACACCTTCGCTCTTCACCAGGAAGGCATCACCTTGGCCCACGTCAAGCATGGTAACCGAAGTGGATCTTGCATCGGCAATCCGCAACCCGGCACCCAGCAGCAGCACGGCAAAAAACAAACAACCGATTGTTTTGCGAGGCAGGGTCTTTGGCCAGACAGCCCACAACACCATGCATGCTGCCACTGAGCAAAATGCCATTGGGATGAAGGGAAGGTCAAGAGGAACCGAGGCATAAGGGACTGAAGCAAGAAGTTGCACGACTTTGGTGAACGCGGTAGCGCAACCATAGGAGCAGAACAAAAGCACAGAGCACAAAGGGGCTAAAGGCATTGCCATGAACGACAGGACCCCCAAAGCACATGTTGCAGTAATCAACGGCGCTGCAAGGATATTGCTGATGGGAGACACCAGGGAAAACTGCGAAAACGAAGATATGCTCAAAGGAAACGTTACCAGAATTGCGGCGCAGGTCATAGCAAGGGGTTCAAAAGCAAAGGACTCGGCCCATTTCCCAGTATTTGGCAACCAGCTGCAAAACTTAGGAGTAAACAGAACTATTCCCAAAGTAGAAAGCGCGGATAAAGCAAACGAAACCGAAAAAGCCGCACTTACATCAAGCGTCAAAAGGACAAGTATCGTTACACCGAGCGAGCCTAAAGCGTAGGAACGACGTGAAAACGCAAAAGAAAACAGCCCGATCATCGACATGATGGCAGCGCGAATGCACGATATGGGAAATCCCACCATGACAAGGTATCCCGCAAGAAACACAAGCTGTACCGCGCATGCTGTCCGACGAGGAGCGCGAAGCACTTTAAGAACACATCCTATGAGCCCTGTCACAATAACCAAGTGGGCCCCCGAAACTGCAACAAGATGAGCCAAACCGGCAACTTTCACATCGCTGTAGACATCCCCATCGAAAAGCGCACGGCGATCCCCCACCACGAGCGCTTTAAGCGCAGCAGAACCGTTGCCATCGACCCAAGGAGTATCAAGGAGAGCATCGACAGTTGAGGTGTACTGACCCCGAATATCAGTCAGCATTCCAAGGTTAGAAGGGTCAACCCGTTGTATGTGAGACAGCTTGCACCGAGCAGCTAATCCATGCTGATCGAAGTATGGTACCGTTACCTCATCGACGTCGGAAAAGCCAACTTCGGTTTGGAATTCATCCCCAAACCCCAACTTGTCGTCATCGAAAAGAAGCTGGACCTTGAATGAAGCAGTTGTACGGTCAATGAAGTTCGAATCGCTTTTCCATGCCAACGCTGTTGCGCGATAGCCAAATTGCCCCTTGGCGGGGTCATCGAGAATTCGCATGGTGTAAGTAGCTGCTTCTGAGTCTATGAGAGCCGTCCGTTTCGTGTGCAATGATTGGAACTGTGTCGCCACAAGCAGCATCCCCAAACCCACAAACAACAACCTGACTGCCATATTCCTGATCAAAGGAGCGGAACGATTGGAAAGCAACAACAATACGCAGATCAGAAGAGCGCCCACCGACCCAAGAACAACAACCACCGTTGATGCCATTCCGCAGAGGTATCCTGAAAGCAAACAACCCGCCCAAAGGCAAAAAGAGCATTGAAGCAAGAGGGGGATGTTGGGACGAGCCTGCATTCTTTCGGAGGTCTTCGCCATACCTACACCGTGATACGGTCTTTCAGCGCTTCGAATTTCTTGTCACCGATGCCAGAGACTTTCTTTATCTCTTCGATTGAAGAAAAAGACCCGTTGGCTTGGCGATAAGCAATGATCTTCGCCGCCGTAGCTTCTCCCACGCCGTCAAGTGAAGTAAGCTCAGCAGCGGATGCCGTGTTGATGTTCACTTTCCCCGTAGTGGAAGAAGGGTTTGAACCCGATGCGGCGCCCGAACGAGTTTCCTGCGCATCAGATGGCGAGGAAGTCGACGCCGAAGCATCAGGAGAGACTTTCGGTGAGACAACGACTTGTTCGCCGTCAGAAAGTTGGCGCGCTAGATTGATGGATAGCTGGTCGGCACCTTCAAGCATCCCGCCAGCAGCGTCGATGCCGTCGGATACGCGTGCCCCCTCATCGAGCTCGTACATACCGGGCTTGGCAACTTCACCCACAACATGAACGCAGATCTTCTTTGGTTCCGCTTGCTCAGCGGCACCAACAGCAGCGGCTTCCTCTTTATGCTCAACAACCACACCAGGCGAAGTAAAACTACTCCATAGAGCAGTGCCAATAACAAAAGCAATGGCAATAACAACTGCCACAACGCCTACAAGGACGAGTGGGTTCGTGGCGGTAATACCCGCCTTCGCCTTGAGGCTATCGACTTCATCCAAAAACGACATACGCACTCCCTTCAGCAAAGGGAAGCGTAGCGCGGGCCCCTGTTTTTCATGCGAAAGCAAGAAGAAGCACTAAAGAAAGGCCGACTCACTCGCAAACAAAAAACGGGTCGCATACGCGACCCGTTTGAATAACTACGCGGATTCCTGCTCCGTCTTCTTCTTGCGTTCCCTGGGAGGATGATAGGAAGGGCACCGGTAATCTTTGATCTCTACAGAAGCTACCGCTTCAGCAATCCACTCATCAAATGGCAAATCCTTTTCCACTTCAAGCACCCGATCGAGCTTTGCATGGGTTTCTGGATTTCGCGGCATGAAGAGTGTGCAGCAGTCAGGGGCATCCTGCGAAGAAATCTCGAAGGTTCCCAGCTTCTCTGCTTCCGCAATGATCTCCAGTTTGTCAAAACCAACCAAAGGACGGTAGACTGGCAGTGAAACCGCTGCATTCGTAACCAACATATTGTCCATGGTCTGCGAGGCAACTTGTCCCAAGCTTTCGCCTGTTACCAGGGCTTTTGCGCCCTCCTTGTGGGCAATGGATTCGGCGATCTTGAACATCAAGCGACGATACATGATCACGCGAAGCTCAGGCGGCACGGCGGCGGCAATCTCACGCTGATAGGTGCCAATAGGCACAACGTACAAGCGGGCAAAGCAGCCCGTGCGTTCCAGAACCTCGGCAATGTCCTCAAGCAAATACTCGCTCGTAGCCGATGTTTCAGGGCGCCCAGAGAAATGAACACCGATGCACGTGGCACCGCGACGGGCAATGCGCCACGTGGCAACAGGAGAATCGATGCCTGCGGAAAGAAGACAAACCGCCTTACCAGCGCTGCCAACCGGCAAGCCGCCAATACCGGGAATGCTTCGTCCGTAAATGTAGGTATAGCCCTGGATTACCTCAACGCGAACCTCAACATCGGGATTCTTCATGCGTACCGTCTTCTCAGGGAAAGCACGACACAGGGCAGCGCCAACCAGCTGGTTGAGCTGCATGGAATCGATGGGGAAATCGGTATGGTTGCGACGCGCAGAGACCTTGAACGTCTCGAACTCCCCCGCATCCGACAACGCCTTGATAGCCGTGTCGTACATGCACTCGAGATCTTGAGCGCATCGGTATCCGCTGGAGACGCGGGCGATGCCGGGAACGCCCGCAATCTGGTCGGCAATCCGACAAGCGTCATCAAACGTAGCCTCTTCATCCAAGAACAGTGCAATACGACCGGAGATACGCTTGATTTTGACCCCATCATTCAAAAGCGCCTTGATGTTGGAAACAAGGCGCTTTTCGAATTGGGCTCGGTTATGGCCTTTCAGGCCGATTTCATGATAATGAACCAAGCAAACGCGACGGAGCGCTTGCTTTTCTTCGAGCTCGGTATTTTGCATAGGGCTTAGTGGTTATGGATATCGATGGTATCGGGGCTGTAGGAAACATCGCCCTTAGCGATCTCATCAAAAGCGATGGAAAGAGGACGACGATTAGCCGCACGAGCGATATCGACAGCGGTCTGAAGCTGGATGGCGCGATTGCGCTGACCACGCATCATGTCGTTGATGTCGTGTGCGCGCTTGGAAGCGAGAGCGCACAGCAGGAAACGATCATTGTCGGTCTGGTCAAGCAGCACATCGATCTTAGGATCAATAAGACTCATTGTTCGGTAGTTCCTCTCGTATCATCTGCAAACGAGCCGATATAGGAGACAAGCTCATCGGTGGCACGTTCAAGTTCGTCATTGACAACCTGAACATCATACTCCATTTTTTGCGCAAGCTCCACCTCTGCGGTTTTCATTCGCTTGCAAATGACCTCTTCAGTCTCGGTTCCGCGCCCGCGAAGGCGACGCTCAAGCTCTTCCAACGAAGGAGGCTCGATGAAGATCAAATGAGCTTCAGGCATGGCTTTCTTAACTTGGAAAGCGCCCTGAACGTCGATTTCCAGAATCACCTGGCCGCCAGTGTTCATATGATCTTGCACACGTGAACGCAACGTGCCGTACGAATTGCCGTGGACGCACGCCCATTCCAAGAAGCCGTTCTGCGAAACAAGCTCGTCAAAGCGAGGCTGATCAAGGAAGTAGTAATCCTTCCCGTCAACCTCGCCAGGACGAGGTTTTCTCGTAGTAGCGGAAACCGAGACCCATGCATCGGGAATACGCTGAAGCACGCGCTTCACCAGAGTGCCCTTGCCCGCTCCCGAAGGACCGGAAAGAACAAACAAGTTACCCTTCCGCATGTTAGCTAAGACGCTCAAGAAGCGCCTTCTGCTGACGCTCGCCAAGGCCCTTCAGACGGCGGGACTCGGCAATGTCGAGCTCCTTCATGATCTTCTCGGCCTTTGCCTTGCCATAGCCGGGAAGCGTTTCGATAAGCGTGGAAGCCTTCATGCGGCCTACAACGGGATCGTCCTTCATAGCAAGAACGTCCTTCAGCGTAAGCGCACCGCTTTTAAGGTCGTCACGGACCTGGGCCCTTTTGATACGTGCAGCCTTCGCCTTTTCCAGTGCCTGCTGTCGCTCTTCAGGCGTCAACTCGGGAACTGCCATTGTTGCTCCTTTTCCTCTTATACAACACAAGCTAAGCGCTTGCCTCAAAGCCAGGTGCATCAGATACGATGCAGATGAGCAATTTTACCCACTTTTTCGTATTTGTCCGATAACATTGAAGAAAGCCTACAACGTTTTGAACAGCATTAATACTACGAAATAGTGCGATTTTAACCTAGTCTAGTCACAAAATGCGCACTATTTTCAAATACCCTTTGAAAACAAAGGATCAAAAAAAGATGGCCGCCCAAGCGGGCGGCCACGAACAAAGGTTTGTTGACTACAGAAGACTATGGAACGCACAGCCGTGATCGGCATGGTTGCCTGACCCGTTCAAGGCCAGAACGGCAACGACCTTAGCTCCTTCTTCCTCGGCAAGGGAAACCAAAGCCTTTGCTGCTTCCTCGGAATACTCGTCAAGAACGAGGATGGCTTTCTCGTTCTTCTTGACCTCGGTGCCTTCCGGCAAAGAGAAGCTGCCGTCTTCCGCCTTATGGGCGCACAAAAAGCGCATCCAGGCAGCCAGGGCAACCGAATAGCCGAAATATGACTCGATGCCCTCGGGCGCAATGACAAGCTCGGGCTTGCTATCGCGGTCAACCTGCTGAAGAAGCTCAACGGCAAGGCGGTTCAAAACGATAGGGTCCTGCATCAACGCCACCGAATCGATGCTTTCGGCATCTTCGGCAAGCGCGTTCATCTTACTGAGGAGATCTTTGATCTCGGTGATTTCCATAGGTTAAAGCTCCTTTGCAATAGCTTCGAAAGCGGCTACCGGATCGTCGCTTTCGGTGATGGGGCGACCGACAACAATGTGGGAAGCGCCGTTCTCAAATGCCTGTCGCGGCGTCGTCACACGCGTTTGGTCGCCCAAAGCCGCGCCCGCAGGACGGACACCAGGGGTAACGATGTAGGCTTCAGGACCCAGAATCTCACGAAGCATGGCAGCTTCCTGAGGCGAGGCGACTACGCCGGAAAGCCCTGCTTGCTTTGCCTGGCGAGCAAGCTCGGCGACCTGTTCCACAACAGGACGCTGTACGCCTGTTGCAGCCAGATCGTCGGCGCTCATGCTGGTGAGCACGGTAATGCCAAGCGAAATGGGCTCTTCAGGGGTCCAACGAGCCTCGGTAAGGCCTTGTTTGCCAGCCTGCATCATCTTGATACCGCCAACGGCATGCATGGTGACCATATCGGCACCTGCCTCTGCAGCGGCTTTGGCTGCACCCCTGACCTGGTGCGGAATATCGTGGAACTTCAAGTCGAGGAACACTTTGAAACCGCGCTTTTGCAGTGCGGAAATGAAGTACGGGCCCTCCTGGTAGAACAGCGTCATGCCGATCTTCAGCCATGAGGCCTTGCCGGCAAGCATGTCAGCAAGCTCGATGGCGCGGGAGCGGTCGCAATCGAGTGCGACGATAACGCGATCTTTGCGCGGTACAGAATTGAAATCTAGCATTCAAGGGCTCCAATCAGCTCGTTGACGTCGGAAACGCCCATCTCTTCACAGTACGACTCGATACCGCGAACAACTTCGAGCGTTGCGCGGGGATTCATGAAATTGCCCGTGCCCACGGCAACCGCCGTTGCGCCCGCAAGCATGAATTCAACAGCATCGGTGCCGTTGACGATACCGCCCATACCAAGAATAGGGACGGATACCGCTTGGTGAACCTGCCAGACCATGCGCAGAGCAACCGGTTTGACAGCCGGGCCGGAAAGGCCGCCTACCACACGGGCAAGAACGGGCTTCTTACGGCGAGCGTCGATCGCCATACCCAACAATGTGTTGATGAGGGAAATGGCATCGGCACCTGCGGCCTCTGCCGCCTTGGCTATCTCGGTGATGTCGGTCACGTTGGGGGTGAGTTTCACGAACATCGGGCGCCTCGTGCGCTTGCGGCACTCACCCACCACCTGCTGCACCATGGAAACGTCGGTGCCGAACGTAAGGCCGCCGCTGTCAACGTTAGGGCATGAGATGTTGACCTCGTAGGCATCGACATCGGCCGACTCTTCCAAAGACTCGATAACCGCAACGTACTCATCGATGCTATGACCCGAAACGTTGACGATGACAGTAGCGTTCTGTTCGCGCAGCCACGGCAGGTCGCGGCTCTTCAGAACCTCAACGCCAGGGTTCTGAAGCCCAATGGAATTGAGCATACCGCTTGGCGTTTCGGCAATACGCGGAGCATCGTTGCCAGCCCAGCCATGAAGAGACACGCCTTTCGTGGTTACCGCACCAAGCAAAGCAGGATCGACGAAGGCGGAATACTCACGGCCAGAGGCATAGGTACCTGAAGCCGTGGTAACCGGGTTCTTCATTTCGAGCCCGCCAAGGTTGACGTTCAAGGACACGGCCATTACCACATCACCTCGCTTGCATCGAATATGGGACCATCGACACAGGATCGCTTGCGCCCCTGCTTCGTTTCCACGATGCAGGAAAGACAGGCACCGATGCCGCACGCCATGCGCTTTTCCAGCGAAATAAACGTGGGGATGCCCGCATCAAGCGTAATGCCCGAAACAATCTTCATCATGGGCTCAGGGCCGCAGCAGGCAACGTAGTCGAACTGCTTTTCGGCAATGCGCTGGGAAACAAGGTCGGTGCAGAACCCTGCATGGCCACGCGACCCATCGTCGGTGGCAATATGCGGCTCATGGCCCAGAAGCGCCGTATAGCGCGGCTCTACCACCAAGGCATCAGCGTTCTGGGCGCCTAGAATCACTTCGACATCGATGCCCTGCTCCACCAGTTCCTTCGCATGAAGGAACAGCGGCGCCCCGCCAACTCCGCCGGCAACCAGTAACGCATGCTTGACGCCTTCGGGCGTGTGCCAACCGTGGCCGACGGGACCCATGAGGCTCACCTCGGTGCCGGGCTTGATGGTGGTGAGGTGGGCGCTGCCGAATCCTACCACCTGGTACAGGATGGTGATGACGCTGCCATCTTCACTTGCATAGAACACCGAGAAGGGACGGCGCAGGACATGGCCTTCCATTCCGGGAATCTGCAGGTGAACGAATTGACCGGGCTCAAGCTGCGCACCCAGGGACTCAACCTGGATGTCGACAAGCCAGAGCCTTTCGGTCAACTGTTTGTTGGCAAGCACCTTCCCCTTTTCTTCGAGAATGACGCTCATCGAGGCTTACCTTTCCTCCCACTGGTCAAGATCCTGCAATGCAATAACCGGCAGGGTCTGCTCGCGCAGGTTCTCGATAGCGGAAACGAAGGCCTGGGCACCTGCCAGCGTGGTTACATAGCAAAGGTTCTGACGGACGCACATGGTACGCAGCTGATAGCCGTCGCCGCGCGTTTCCTGACCGAACGGCGTGTTGATGACCAGGTCGATCTCGCCATCCATGATCTTCGTGCCGATGTTGGGCTCTTCGTCGCCAATACGGCCGATAACCGTACAGGGGATGCTCGCCGAGGTAAGGGCGCGCGCCGTGCCTTCGGTGCACAAAAGTTTAAAGCCCATACGCGCAAGATCGCGTGCCAAAGGCAGAATCGGACGCTTGTCGCGGTCGCACACGGAAACAAATGCGGTACCGCAGGTGGGAAGCTCCATAGAAGCCGCCGCCTGGGTTTTCGCATAAGCCGAGGGGAAGTTGTTGGCAATGCCCATAACCTCGCCCGTGGACTTCATCTCAGGGCCAAGGATCACATCAGCGCCCGGGAAGCGGCCGAAGGGCATAACGGCTTCCTTGACGCAGAAGTGCTGCTGACGGCGCTCGTCATCGGGCAAACCGAACGAAGCGATCTTCTCGCCCGACATGATGCGGGCGGCAAGCTTGGCCAGAGGCACACCAGTTGCCTTGGAAACGAACGGCACCGTACGCGATGCGCGGGGGTTCGCCTCGATAACGTAAACAACGGCATCCTTGATGGCGAACTGGATGTTGATAAGGCCCACAACGCCCAGGCGCTTGGCCAGGCGACGCGTGATGCTGCGCAGCTGCGACACCTGCGCCTCGGAAAGCGTGAAAGGCGGGATGCAGCAAGCAGAGTCGCCGGAGTGAACACCTGCTTCCTCGATGTGTTCGAGCACGCCGCCGATGTAAACCTCGTCACCATCGCACAGGGCATCGACGTCACATTCGATGGCACCTTCCAAGAATCGATCAAGATACACCGGATGATCAGGCGTGATGCGTGCTGCTTCAGCCATGTACTTTTCCAGGTACTTCGCATCGTAGGCGATGACCATGCCGCGACCACCCAGAACATAGCTGGGGCGGACCAGCAACGGGAAGCCGATGCGGTCGGCAACCTGGCAGGCTTCCTCAAAGGAAGAGGCCATGCCGGCAGCGGGATAGGTGATGGAAAGCTCGTCCAAGATGGCCGAGAAGCGGTCGCGGTCCTCTGCCAGGTCGATTGCCTCAGGCTTGGTGCCCATGATGTGCACGCCAGCCTCCTGCAGGGAACGGGCAAGCTTCAGCGGGGTCTGACCACCAAGGGTTACCACTACCCCATCGGGCTGCTCGACGTCGATGATGTCCATCACGTCTTCGTAGGTCAAAGGCTCGAAGTACAGGCGGTCGGACGTGTCGTAGTCAGTAGAAACCGTTTCAGGGTTGCAGTTGACCATGATGGTTTCGTAGCCGGCATCATGCAGCGCATAGCTGGCATGAACGCAGCAGTAGTCGAATTCGATGCCCTGACCGATGCGATTGGGACCCGCGCCCAAGATCATGGCACGCTTCTTGGTTACCGGACGAATCTCGGAGTTGCCCAGCTCGTAAGTCTTGTAATGGTACTCGGTGCGGCTTTCGAATTCAGCAGCGCAGGTGTCTACCGTCTTGAACACCGGAACAACGCCCAGCTCCTTACGGCGCGCACGGACGGTAAGCTCGTCGGAGCCGGTGAGATAGGCAATCTGGTCGTCGGAGAGGCCATAGCGTTTTGCGGTGAGCATATCCTCGGCGGAAAGGTCGTCTAAGGAGCACTCGGCAACGGCGCGTTCAACCATCACGATGTCACGCAGACGCGTAAGGAACCAACGATCGATCTTGTTCGCCTCGAATACCTGGTCAACCGTCCAGCCACGGCGGAATGCTTCGGCAACATAGAACACACGGTCTTCCGTGGGGCGTGCAACGCCTTCGGCAAAGTGCTCTTCATCGAAGGAATCCTTGCCGTCGCCGCCCAAGCCGTAACGACCGTTTTCAAGCGAGCGCATAGCCTTGCCGAACGCCTCTTCGAAGGTGCGACCGATTGCCATGATTTCGCCTACCGCCTTCATGCGGGTGGAAAGCGTGGTGTCGGTACCCTTGAACTTCTCGAATGCGAAGCGCGGAACCTTAACCACGCAGTAGTCGATGGTGGGCTCGAAGCAAGCAGGCGTTGCCTTGGTGATGTCGTTGGTGATTTCGTCAAGCGTGTAGCCGACAGCAAGCTTTGCCGCCGCCTTGGCAATCGGGAAGCCGGTTGCCTTGGAGGCAAGCGCCGAAGAGCGGGAAACGCGGGGGTTCATCTCGATGACGATCAGACGGCCGTCCTTCGGGTTGACTGCGAACTGCACGTTCGAGCCGCCGGTCTCAACGCCGATCTTCTCCAGAATGGCCAACGAAGCCACGCGCATGCGTTGATATTCAACGTCGGAAAGCGTCTGTGCAGGCGCAACGGTGATGGAGTCGCCCGTGTGAACACCCATCGGGTCGAGGTTTTCGATGGAGCAGATGATGATGCCGTTGCCTGCGCGGTCGCGCATGACCTCCATCTCGTACTCTTTCCAGCCCTCGATGCTCTCTTCCACCAGAACCTCGGTTACCGGGGAAAGGTCAAGACCCTGGGACACGATGAGCTCAAGCTCTTCTTTGTTGTGGGCAATGCCGCCACCTGCGCCGCCCAAGGTAAAGGACGGACGGATTACCAGCGGGAAGCCCAGCTTCTCGGAAAGCTCGAAAGCATCTTCGACCGAGTAGGCATAGCCGCTGCGAGCCACCTCAAGGCCGATTTCCGCCATGGCCTCGTTGAACTGCTTGCGGTCCTCGCCGCGCTCGATGGCGGCCAAATCACAGCCGATCATCTCGACGCCGTACTTGTCGAGGATGCCCGCCTTGGCAAGCTCAACGGCTGCGTTCAGCGCCGTCTGGCCGCCCAAGGTGGGAAGCAACGCGTCAGGGCGCTCTTTTTCGATGATCTTCTCGATGAATTCCTTGGTGATGGGCTCAACGTAGGTGCGGTCGACCAGCTGAGGGTCGGTCATGATGGTTGCGGGGTTGGAGTTAACCAGAACAACCTCGTAACCATCTTCCTTGAGCACCTTGCACGCTTGGGCGCCGGAGTAGTCGAACTCGCATGCCTGGCCGATAACGATCGGGCCCGACCCAATAACGAGAATGCGCTTGATGTCGGTACGCTTAGGCATGTGCCTCTCCTTCCTCTGCGCCGAATACCCAACCGGAAAGACGGTCGGAGGCGATATCGATGTTCAAGTAGTCGGCATCGCCGTCCATCAGACGCGTGAATGCCGTGAAAAGGTAATGGGCATCGGTCGGTCCTGGGCTTGCCTCGGGGTGGTACTGGACCGAGAACACTGGCTGGTCAAGAAAGGCGATGCCTTCAGCGGTGCCGTCGTTCAGGTTCACGTGGGTAAGCTGGATCTTGCCGAAGCGCTCGTTCTGCACAACGGGAGCCACCTTCTTTTCTGCCCAGAAACGCAGATCGGACGTGTGCTCGGAAACGCCGCCGGAAAGCTCAGGGACAAGCGGGCCCAGCGTGTCGAACAGCAAGCCGAAGCCGTGGTTTTGAGCGGTGATCTCAACGCGACCGGTGCGCAGGTTCATAACCGGCTGGTTGCCGCCACGATGACCGAACTTGAGCTTTTCCATCTGCGCGCCGCTTGCGAGGGAAATCATCTGATGGCCAAGGCAGATGCCGAAGATGGGCACCTTGCCGATGAGCTTTTCCACCTGCTGATAGGTTTCGCTTACCGCTTCCGGGTCTCCGGGGCCGTTGCTCAGGAACACACCGTCGGGGTTCATGGCAAGAACGTCTTCGGCGGGCGTGTTCCACGGCACCACCGTGAGCTTGCAGCCAACGCGTACCAAGCCCTGAAGGATCGACTTCTTCACGCCGCAGTCGTAGGCAACGACGTTGTAACGCTCTTCAGCGGGAGCAGCTACGGCAAACGCCTGACTTGCAGGAAGCTCGTTGAAGCCCTCTGCCGCCGTACGGCTTACCGTCTTGGCAAGGTTGACGCCCACGATGCTCTCGGACTCGCGGACCTTGGCAAGCAGGCTGGCAGCATCAAGATCGGTCGTGGAAATAACGCCGCGCTGAGCGCCTTCATCACGCAGATGCGAGGTAAGGGCACGCGTATCGATGCCCGAAATGGCAACAACGCCCTGTTCCTTCAGGAACTCGGGCAGGCTCTGCGTGCTACGCCAGTTGGAAGGCGTGAAGCACATGTCGTGCACTACCAAGCCGCGCAGCGCCAGCGAATCGGACTGCAGATCGTCGGGGTTGACGCCGTAGTTGCCGATTTGCGGATAGGTCATGGTAATGATCTGGCCGGCATACGAAGGGTCGGAGATAATTTCCAGGTAGCCCTCGAGCGAAGTGTTGAAGCAAACCTCGCCGTATACCTCGCCTTCGGCTGCGCACGAGAAGCCCTCGAATACCGAGCCATCTTCCAAAACGAGCAGAGCCTTGGGCCGCGTGCCCACGCTGGTGTTGTCCAGGAGCTTACTCAACGATGTCACCATCCTTACAAGTCAAAGTGCCGCCGACGAACACATCGCTGGCACGTCCAATCAATTCATAGCCCATAAACCCGCTGTTCTTGGATTTAGAGCACATATCGTCTGCGCTGACGACCCACTTCTTCTCGGGATCGAAAACGGTCAAGTCGGCAATGCCGCCTTCCTTGATCTGCACCTGATCGACGCGGAGGATCTCGCGGGGGCGAATGGCCATCAGATCAACCATGCGGTTGTAGTCGATGTGGCCAGGGCGCACCAGATACGTAAGCACCACACCAAGCGAGGTTTCCAAACCCGTCATGCCGAAGGGGGCCAGCTCGAACTCACGGGCTTTCTCATGTGCGGCATGAGGCGCATGGTCGGTGACAATGCAGTCGATCGTGCCGTCCTTGATACCCTGGATGATGGCTTCATTGTCCGCCTTCGTACGAAGAGGCGGGTTCATCTTCAGGTTCGTGTTGTACGTGGAAGTAAGGTCGTCCTCGTTCAACACGATGTGGTGCGGTGTGGCCTCGCAGGTAACCTCGATGCCACGGGCCTTGCCCTCGCGGACGATGTCAACGCCGCGCGCCGTGGTGATGTGCTGGATGTGAATGGGGCAACCGGTAAGCTCGGAAAGCGCGATGTCGCGCTGAATCTGCAGCTCTTCGCCGGCGCCAGGCCAGCCAGCCATGCCCAAACGTGTGGAAACCACGCCTTCGTTCACCTGGCCAGGACCGACCAGTTCCTCGTCCTGACAGTGGCTCATTACCACGCGGCCGAACATCTTGGCGTAGTCCATAACACGGCGCATCATGCCCGCGCTCTGAACGCCGCGCCCGTCATCGGTGAAGGCAACCGCACCATGCGCTGCCATATCTCCGATTTCGGCAAGCGATTCGCCTTTGAGCCCCATGGTGCAGGCCCCGGAGGGATGCACACGGCAGTGACCCGCCTTTTCTGCCTGATCGAGCACGTAATCGACGGTAGCGGCATTATCGGTTGTGGGTGTGGTATTGGGCATCGAGCAGATTGCCGTGAAGCCGCCATGGGCAGCCGCAGCCGTGCCCGTTTCGATGGTTTCCTTGTACTCTTGGCCGGGATCGCGCAGGTGAACATGGATGTCGACCAAACCGGGAACGGCAATGCAGCCAGATCGGTCAAGCACCTGTGCACCATCGGCGTTCAAGTCCTTGCCGATTTCGGCAATGTGATCGCCATCGATGAGGATGTCGCATACCTCGTCAAGACCAACGGCTGGATCGATAGCGCGGACGTTTTTAACGAGCGTTTTCATCGGAGCCTCCTAGCAGAAGATAGATAAGCGCCATGCGAACGCACACGCCCGAGAATACTTGGTCAACGATAACCGAATGCGAGCCATCGGCCATGTAACTGTCAAGTTCGACACCGCGGTTAATAGGACCGGGATGGCAGATGATGGCATCTTCCTTCATAAGGCGCTCGCGCTCGCGCGTAAGGCCGTACAGAAGGTTGTACTCGCGCAAGCTGGGGAACGGCGCGCTTTCAAGGCGTTCCATCTGGATGCGCAGCATGTACACCACATCGAGCTCAGGAAGCGCCTCGTCAAGGTACGGGGCAACCGCGTCGGCACCCAGCACATCGGGGCGTGCCGGCAAGAGCGTTGCCGGAGCGATGAGCGTGACATGAGCGCCCATGCGATGCAGGGCAGGCACCAACGAGCCACAAACGCGGGAATGGGAAACATCGCCCACGATGCCCACCTTCAGGCCCTCGAACGTGCCCTTTTCTTTCCAGATGGTGTAGAGGTCGAGCAGAGCCTGCGTGGGATGCTGGTGCTTGCCGTCGCCCGCATCGATTACCGAGGCATTGGTGTTCTGGGAAACCAGGTACGGCGTGCCTGCGCACTTGTGGCGAACCACGAACATATCGACTTTCATGGAATCGAGCGTGCGAACCGTGTCAACAAGGCTTTCGCCCTTGACCGTGGAAGACGCGCTGCCGCCTGCGTTCAGCGAATCGCAGGAAAGACGCTTTTCAGCAAGTTCGAAGGAACCGCGCGTACGCGTGGAAGGCTCCAAGAACAGATTGCAAACCGTTTTACCACGCAGAGCGGGAACCTTCTTGATGGGCCGTTCGTTCACCTCTTCGAAGGTGCGGGCCTGCTTCAGGATGGTCATGATGTCTTCGCGGGAAAGATCGTCAATGGAAAGCAGATGCTTATGAGCGAACATTCACCTCTCCTTTCAGGGGCGCAGAGCCAACATGCTGGCCGGGGGCAACGCGCGAGATGCGCACGCACGACTCGTCGTCGACTTCCTTCAAGAACAACCGAACGCTTTCGTTAGAAGCAGACGGAACGTTCTTGCCGACGAAATCGGCCCTGATGGGAAGCTCGCGATGGCCGCGATCGACCAGGCAGGCCAGCTGAATACGAGAGGGACGGCCGAAATCCATCAAAGCGTCGAGCGCAGCGCGGATCGTGCGGCCGGTGTAGAGCACATCGTCTACCAGCACAATGGTTTTGCCGTCAAGGGAGAAAAGGATGTCCGTTCCTTGGACAACCGGCGCGATGTTCAAAATGGAGTCATCGCGATAGAAGCTGATGTCAAGCGAACCAACGGGAAGCTGTGTTCCCTCGATCTGCTCGATCAGCTTTGCCAAGCGATGCGCCAGGATATCCCCGCGCGTCACTATGCCAACAAGTGCCAGGTTCTGGCACCCTTTGTTCTGTTCGAGAATCTGGTGAGCCATGCGAACGAGCGTCCGATCGATCTCGGACTCGTCCATAACCACCGATTCCTCATGTTCCGTTTCTTGCATGCACGCTCCTTTCGTTCAATCGAAGTGCGTACAGCAGAAGCCGTGCAATCGATTCGTGCATGCAATGCGCCGAATCGACACTCCCCCGCCCGAATACAAAAAATGCCCGAGCAAGAGAGGGGCAATCAGTCAGACTTCGCGCTGTGAACGCGAAACATATGTTTGCACCTTATCGGTCTCTCTGTACCGCCATTAAAGGTCTGTTTGATTATACGGCGAGTTGAGCAGCAGGTCTAGAAAAAAGAAGCGGGCTGCACCGTGGCAGCCCGCTTTGTTCTCTTTTACTTGACGCGCTTCAAAACGCATGCGAAATGAGCATCGTAGATCGGCCCGGTGACCTTTTCGCGATACAACGCATCGGTTGCGAAGGTGCGAACCACTTCGAATCCCTTCCCCGCATCGCTTTCCAGGAAGGAATCGATAACGTCTTGGTTCTCTTCCCTCAAAACCGTGCACGTTGCGAAGGTGAGCTGCCCGCCTACTTTGACCAGGCGCGCTGCCTGGGCAAGCATCTTCGAGCCAACGCCCGCAAGCGAGGAAACATCTTCATCCGTCATACGCCAACGGATGTCGGGATGGCGGCGCAGGGTGCCGATACCCGAACACGGCGCATCGACGAATACCGCATCGTACGTTTCCGCCTCGAAGGTGGAAAGGTTCGTGGCGTCTTTCACGAATACTTCGTTCTGCACGATGTTCGCCTGCTCAAGGTGCTTCTTGCGTTCCTCGGTGCGCTGCACGTCCATATCGAGCGTGTCGATGGCAACCTGCTTGTGGAAGCGGGAAAGCGCCGCATTCTGAAGAAGGATGGTCTTCGTGCCACGGCCTGCGCCGATTTCCAGGAAGCGCTCAGGCTTTTCCTCAGGCATGGCAAGCGCCGCGATGCTCTGCGCCGCAACGTCGGTAACCACCAGGCCGCCTTCGGAAAGCAGCCTTGAAACATACTCGTCGGCAACGGCCTTGCGCTCAGCGAAGCCGAACGCCGGGAAAGCCAGCGGAATATCGACCGACTTGGAAACGGGAACCACCTTAATATGGCGCTGCACCATTTCCTCGAGCGTCTTAGCACCATCAACACAGGCCAAGTTCAGCATGAAGAACAACGGCGCGGCATTGTTGGAACGTTGCAGGAAGCGAACGGCCTCATCCTGGCCCAGCTCGTTGACAAGGCGCTCGGTGAGCCACAGCGGATAGCCTTCGGCCATGGCAAGTGCCTTCGGCGAGGTTTCCACGTCACCGAACGGGAACTGTTCTTTGAGCTCGACGGCACGATGCAACGCAAAGTTCGCAAGGCCCTTGGCCTGCGGCGCAAACGAGCGCACCACTTCAACACCCTGGTCAACGGCCACATGGTCGGGCTTGTTCAGATAGAACACCTCGCAAAACGACATGCGAAGCGCATCGCGGACATCGGGTTCGATGTCTTCGGGGTTGTCCAGGACAGAATCGATGAGCTCGTCGAGCGCGCCCTTGCGGGCAACCACTTCCGTTGCCAACAGACGGGCAAACGCGCGCTCGGGGCCAGGCTTGTCGGAATACGTGATGAATTTGTCTACCCCTTCGCTGAGATAGCAGCCCTCTTCGCGGATATAGACCAAAACCTCATGGGCAAGAAGACGAGCCGGCGTTGCCTTGGTGAAGGAGCGCTTCTTCTTTCCCTGACCGGCGCGGTAGCCCAAGCTCTTGGTGCCGCCGAGGCTATCATGTCGGTCAAAGCCAGCAAAGCCGTTAGGCTTGCGCTTCTCGGCACCTTCGGCTCTCTGATCGCGCGGTGCACGACGACGCTCGTCGAACGAGCGGGGACCGCGATCGTTCTTAAAGTCGCGACCACCACGCTTATCGCCGTCAAAGGAGCGCTTAGGTTTGCGATTCCTGTCGCCACCGCGATAGGAGCCCTTGTAGCCGCCGTCAGACGTGCGATCGCTCCTGGACTGCTTGTCGGCATCAAAGCGACGATCAGTGCGCTTCTTGTCATCGAAGCGCTTGTCGGAACGCTTGAAGTCGCGAGAGCCGGACTTGTCGAAACGAGGCTTGCCGGGTTTACCGTCACGCTTCGGGTAACCCTTGCCGCCGCGCGAATCGCCGTTACCGGAAAAACCGGGCTTGCCGCCGCGGCCCTTGCCTGCAGGTTTGCCGCCACGGTAGCCGCCCTTGCCATTGCCGCTAGGCTTTCCGCTGCGGTAACCGCCCTTTCCAGCCGGCCTACCGCCTCGTGCGACGCTGCCGCTCTGCTTGTATCCGCCTTTGTTGTTATCCATGGATCTCCTGCCATTCAATGCCGCCCTGCTTGATGCCCTGGATGCCCGCCGCGAATGCCTTCGCTTCCATGGGCTTCTTTCCATCGGGCTTGACGGACGTCAATTCCAAAATCGAGTTTTCGCACCCCAAGAACAGGCGCTTTGCCGCAAAGGCAACCTGCCCCTTTTCAAGAGGCACCGGGCACATGTCGGTTGCTACCTCATGTGCGGCCAGCACGGCGAGCGATTTTCCTCCCACCATGCATCGACACGTGTGGCTCTCGGAAGAGGCCAACACCCGCACTTCTGCCTGATGTGCACTCAGCTGAGGAGAAATGTCGAGCTCGCCCTTGGCGATCTTCTCGGCATAGGTTGCCTCGGCCTCCGATTGCTCGGTCCAGGCAACCTGCTCGCACGTCTCGAGTTTATCGAGCACCGCTATCAGGGCATCCGACCCCAACCCGGCAAGCTCCCCGGTAAGCTCGGTGGCACTTTTGCCGTGAACAGGAGTAGAACGCACTTCTGCAGTAGCGCCGGTGTCCAAGCCTTCCTCCATGCGCATGATGCCGATGCCCGTTTGCTCATCGCCCGCCAAAATAGCGCGTTCGATGGGAGCAGCACCCCTCCAACGGGGAAGCAGCGAGCCATGCACGTTCAGGCAGCCGAAGCGAGGAAGCTCCAGCACACGCTTGGGAAGAATGGCACCATAAGCAGCAACGCAGGCAACGTCCGGGTTCAACGAGGAAAACGCCTCAAACGCTTCATCGCTTTTCATCGAGGAAAACTCGTAAACGGGAACACCTGCCTTGACAGCGACCTCTTTCACCGGTGAGGGAACGAGCTTCTTGCCGCGTCCGCGAACCGCATCGGGACGCGTGAAGCATCCAACCACCTCGTGCTTCGAGGCAACCAGCGCTTTCAAAATACTCGCAGCAAACTCCGGCGTGCCCATGAAAACAACGCGCATGCTATTCCGTCTCCCCGGGTTTGGCACCGTTGGCGAGCGCGATGTTGTAGTCATGCAGTGCCTTTACCCTATCCATGGGCGCACACGACTCGAACAAGGTGATGCCATCGAGGTGATCGATCTCATGCTGGAAGCAGCGGCCCAGCAGGCCATCGCTTTCCAGTTCGCACAAGGTGCCGTCAAGATCGTAGAACCGAACACGGGAAATCTCGTGGCGGGTGATGGGCACCGAAATGCCCGGGATGGAAAGGCATCCTTCATCTGCCGTTACCAGTTCCCCTTTGCGCTCGATGACTTCGGGGTTGATAAGAACAAGCGGGTTGGACGTTTCATTGGGGCCGTCGTAGCAATCGATAACCACCATGCGCTTGTTAAGGCCAACCTGCGGTGCGGCAAGGCCGCATCCGTTGTTGGCGTACATGGTGTTGAGCATCTGCTTTGCCAGCTTCTTCAACGACTTATCGCCAACCTGGCACGGCTCGCACACCTGACGTAAACCCGGGTCGGGCGAAAGAACGATATTCATGGTCCTCATGGAGCAACCCTTCTCTATCAAAAGCGTTTCACTGCACATGGAAACGCCACTATATCAACCTAGTAGTATACCAGCGCTTTTCAGGTTTACCGATTACTCGGTTTTCACATGATTGGCCCTGAGCGCATTGAGCTCGGCCTGGAGCATGAAGATGGACTGGAAAACCATATCCCGCTCTTCATCGCTTTGCGCCTGAGCCATTTGACTGCGCATGTCGGCAATAGCCGATTCCATATCGCCGATGGCAAGTTCATCCGCAAGAAAACGCAACGTGTCATGAGCGGGCGCTTCGCTTTGAACGGTCGATGCCGTCAAAATACGAGCCGCATACTTGCATTTCTCTTGAGCACGCATGATAAGCTCGGCAACGCTGAGCGACGGATTTTCAGCAACCAGTTCCATAAGAATCTGGCTTAGTTCGCCATGCACCTTTTCATGCCATTCGGTCTGCCCGAGCTCGTTCATGAAATCGCCCATCATGGCAGGGTTATGGGCACACAAGCTCAAGAATTCCCGTTCCGTGCGCAAGCGATTCTTTTCAGCAGGAGAAAGGGTACGCGCCACCCTGCGAGGCTGCTGCACAGCTGTCCGCTCCGAATAGTCAACCATCGTGGGGGTCTTAAGCTCCGACAAGCGAAGCAAGATATCCTGCTCACGCGAATGCACACGGCTTGCGATGTACACCGCGTAATCCTTCGCTAGAAGCGAATCCTTAATGGGAGCAAGAACCGCCAATGCCTCGTTCGTGGCACGGGCGCGGCCCTCCGGCGTGGAAAGGTCGAAGCGCGCAAGCCTACGATCGATGCCGAAACGGATAAGCGGAATTGCCCCTTCCAGCACCTGCTTGAACGCCTCGGGGCCCTTTGCCGCAATGAATTCCGCCGGGTCAAGGTTATCGGGCAATGTCACCGCGCACAGATCAACGCGTGAAACGCCCGCTTCCGGGGTGATGGACGAATCGATGAACTGCAAGGCGCGGTCGGCCGCGCGCTGACCTGCCTCGTCGCCGTCGAACAAGTAGATGATGCGCGACTTCGCATGATGGGACAGAAGACGAATGTGCTGACGTGTAAGCGAGGTTCCCAACGTGGCAACCACATTGGTGAAACCCGACTCGTGCAGAGCGATGACATCGGTGTAGCCTTCTACCACGATGGCATCACCGGTGCTGGTCATGCGCGCTTTCGCTTTATCGAGCGCGAAAAGAACCTCGGACTTATGGAAGATGGGGGTATCTCCCGTGTTCAGGTACTTCGGTTCGCCCTTCCCGATAACACGTCCACCGAACGCGATGCAATCGCCGCGCACGTCGTTGATGGGAAACATGACGCGATTGAAGAAACGGTCGTTGACCCCCTGCGAGCCACGCACCGCAACGTTGGCATCGATCATTTCCTTGTCGGTGTAGCCAAGGGAACGAAGATGCGTTACCAGCTGCCTTCTGCCGGGGGCATACCCAAGGTTCCATGAAGTGGGAACGGAGCCGCCAAGATCGCGGCCCGACAAGTAGGCGCGCGCCGATGCCGCGCCTTCGTCGGACGAGCGCATCAACAGCATATGGTAGTAGGAAGCCGTTTCCGCGCATACTGCCTTCAAGCGCGCCTTCAGGCTATGTGCCTTGGTAGCCTGGGCCGATTCGGTAAGTTCGATGTTGGCGCGACGAGCAAGGAAGCGCACCGCATCGACGAAGTCGACATCATCGAGCTTGCGAACATACGAGATGATGTCGCCGCCTTCGCCGCAGCCGAAGCAATGCCAGGTTTGCGAAACGGAATCAACTTTGCAGGAAGGCGTTTTTTCCTGATGGAACGGACAGCAGCACCAGAAATCTTTGCCACGCTGGCGCATAACCGAGCGCTCAGCAAAAAGCTCCACCAAATCGTTGGCCTCGCGTACTTTACGTATGTCCTCATCGGAGAAGATAGCTCTCACCTGCCTTTCTGCAAATCCGCATAGCTAAAAACATCGAGCAAGCCAAAGCCTGCTCGATGATGTCAAACCTTACTTGTTGCCTCTCATTACAAAGGAAGCTTGCGGCAATATTCGATATTGCCCATTACCGTGCGGATAAGCTCCTCGGTAGAATCGAACTTGATCATCGGGCGCAGAAACTCAACGAACTCAACCTCGATGTACTCGCCATAGATATCCTTGTTGAAATCAAGGATATGCACCTCACACGTTGCATCGGTTTCGTCCTTGAACACCGGAGAAACACCCATCGAAATAGCCGCACGATACCGCTGGCCGTCAACAATCGCGTAAGCAGCGTACACGCCTTCTCCCAAGACACGACGCTCGGGTTCAATGTAGAGGTTGGCGGTGGAAAAGCCCATGTCAGCGCCCTCGCCACGACCGGGACGAACCTTTTCCACCAGCGAGAACCGACGTCCCAGAAGCTTGGTTGCCTCGACTAAATCGTGCTTGCCCAGCAACTTGCGAATGCGCGTTGCGGTAATGGGAGCGCCATCGGTGCTTTTCAGGTTATGGGCATCAATGTGCGTGCCGGTAAGCGCGCCCCATTCGCCCAGATCGGCAACAGAGCCTGCCGCTCTTGAACCGAAGTGGAAGTCAAGACCCACATGCAAATGCGCAGGTGCATGGCCGTTGAACGTTTCCCTCAAGAACGCCTCTGGCGTAAGGCTGGCGAACTCACGGGTGAAGTGCAGCGCAACAACGGCATCCACTCCGCTTTCGCAGAGCATTTGCAAACGGCGCTCGTTGCTCAAGAGCTTGCGAAGGCGATCGGGATGGAAAATCTCATCAGGATCGATGTCGAAGGTGAGCGCAATAGACTGCCCACCGGTTTCCTTCGCCGTTTCCTGAGCGCAGGAGAGCAGATAACGATGGCCCATGTGCACGCCATCGAACACGCCAAATGCGCACGAAGAGTTTTCAAACAATGTGTGGTCAAACGATTCGTCGACCCTATAAAGCTGTGCCACGTTCAACACCTATCGGAAACACGCATCGCGAACGATAGCGATGCTCGGACTCATGATATTCATACAACGCTTTCAAGTGGTTCTGCACAACAATGCCCACCACTTCCCCATCTTCAGGAGGCGTCGACGATGCAAACACGCTGGTTGTACAGCAGCACGGCGCAAAAACATCGATCGAAATAGGCTCGTTAAGGGAAACGCACGATTCCGGAAGCGGAGATCCATTTGCAACCTTGCCAGCCTCTTCACGAATGAACGCATAGCGAACGCCCAAGGCACGAAGAGGGTCGATGGTGCCGCAGTTCGGGTCTTCTTCCAGCATTTCGAGCGTTGCGCACTCCTCTAGCACCACCGTGCCAGAGATGGTGCGCTCAAGAGAGCTCACGTGCGCGGCGGTATTAAGATTGCGGCCCATATCGCGCGCAATGGCACGCATATAGGTGCCCTTCGAAACGCTCATTTCCACAATCCACTCGACGGCGCTTCTACCCTCTTCGTCGGTGAATTCCCGAAGCTCGACGAACTTGGCGTCGTAGATCTCGAACTCGCGGGGCTCCAGGTTGATAACCGTTCCCTTGCGAGCCGCATCGTACGACTTTCTGCCATTCACCTTGATGGCGGAATACACGGGCGGGATCTGAGTGCCCTTGCCGACCATGCCCCCAACATACGTGCGGGCATATTCCTCTTCGTATACTTCGGACGGGATAGGACATTGTTTGGTAACGGCACCTTCGGAATCGTCGGTTTCAGTACCGATGCCGAAGCGGACGCCCATACGATAGCGCTTGCCGTGGCCAACCATATACGCATCAAGACGAGTTGCGGGGCCGACGCATACGACCAGTACCCCAGAAGCCAAAGGGTCGAGTGTGCCGGTATGGCCAACGCGACGCTCGCCGAAAATCTTCCTGCATCGGTTCACCACATCATGAGAAGACATGCCAACCGGCTTGTTCACCGCAACGAGCCTGCTCAGGCCTGATTCACCGCGTTTAGCCATCAAGCACCTCTTTCCCCTTTGCGCCGAAGCACTGCTTCAGCACTTCGGCAGGAACAGCACGAAGCGCCTCGGAAAGCGTTCCCTTGAACGTAAGCCCTGCAGCAGCTTTGTGGCCGCCACCGTCGAATACGCGCGCAACAGAGGCAACATCAGTGTTCTCGTCTTTGGCGCGGAGGCTTCCGCGCACCTCTCCGGCGACGGTTTGCTTCAAAATAAGCGCAACTCTAACGCCATGGATGCAGCGCAACGTATCAATGAGCGCTTCGGCGTCGGCCTTGATGGCGTTGCAGGCCTCGAAATCGGCCTGGTCAAGGTACGAATACACGAATGCCCCGTCACATTCAAACTTCATGCGCTCCAGAACGATGCTTTCAAGCTCCATGCTGGCAAGCGAGCGGTTCTGGAAGAACTCGCGGTTGATCTGCACAGGGTCGGCCCCCGCTTCCATCATCTCGGCAGCGCAGGAAAACGCTTGAGCGTTGGTGTTCTGGTACGAGAACCTTCCCGTATCCGTTACCAAGCCCGTTAAGGCGCATTGGGCAACTTCAGGCGTTAGTGCCCCCAAGTATTTGCACACCTGCCACACCAACATGCTTGCAGAAGGCGAGTCGGCATCAACGTAGTTGTAATCAGCCATAGGAACATCCGCTGCATGATGGTCGATGGTGAAACGCACCGACGCCGCAGCCTGAAGTGGCGCTGCGGTGCCAATGCGCTCAACGGTAGGCACATCGACCGCAACGAAAACGGATGAGGGACCATGATAGTCGCATCCGGCAACCATCTCTTCGACCCCAGGGAGGAAGAGCAAGTTCTGCTCTATCGGGTCGGGCTTTGCAAGTACGCAATGAGCATTTTTTCCCAAAGCTCGCAAAGCATGGCACAGGGCAAGCTGGGAACCGAGGCAGTCGCCATCGGGGTTAACATGACCGCATATCACAAAATCGTCGAGCGCGCTAAGGCGCTCGGCGATTTCGGACAGCGTGGTATTCGTCTGAGGGGTAGGCACTTATTCCTCTTCGCTTGATGAGTTCCTTGCTGCATCGCGAGCCAAGGCATTCGCGATGCGTTCAGCTTCGTCAACGCTTGAATCAAGCATGAAACGAAGTTCAGGCGCTACACGCCAGGAAAGCTTCTTGGCCATAAGGGACCGAATCCTGCCACCTGCTGCCTGGAAGGCAGAGGCAACCTCGATATAACGCGAAGGTTCCGTGGTGTAGTACACGTTGGCAACGCTTCTATCGAAGCTCACCTCGCACGAAGTGATGGTAACCATGTTCAAACGAGGATCGCTGATATCGAAGAGCAGGATGCTCGCGATCACCTCGCGAGCCTGCTCGTTGACCTTACGGCTGGAAGAACCTTGCTTCATTATTCGGTCCTTTCAACTTCTACCGTACGATAGCCTTCAATGGTGTCGCCAACCTTGATGTCCTGGTAGCCTTCGATGCCAATACCGCACTCGTAACCGCGAGCAACGCTCTTAACATCGTCCTTGAAGCGGCGCAGGCTTCCAATGTTGCCTTCGTAGATAACGGTGCCGTCACGTACGATGCGTACCTTGTCGTCACGGTTGAGCTCGCCTTCGGTGATGTAGCAACCGGCAATGGTACCGGCCTTCGGAACCTTGAAGGTGTCGCGGACCTCGGCGATGCCGGTGTCCTTCTCAACGATATCGGGCGAAAGAAGGCCAACGCGTGCAGCATTGATGTCCTCGATTGCCTGGTAGATAACGCGGTACAACCTGATATCGACCTTTTCGCGTTCGGCAACCTCGCGGGTCTTGCCGGTCGGGCGTACGTTGAAGCCGATGATGATCGCGTCAGATGCCGCAGCCAACGTAACGTCGGTTTCGGTGATGCCGCCAACGGCAGCATGGATGATGTTGATCTTGACCTCGGACTGGTCCATCTTCGAGAACGCATCGCGCAGTGCCTCGATGGAGCCCTGAACGTCGGCCTTGACAACCAAGTTCAGATCGGTGGTCTTGCCCTCTTCGATGCGAGAGAACAGATCGTCGAGGTTCATGTGCGAGCGAGCTTCCTGCTTGGCCAAGCGGGCACGCAGTGCGCGTTCTTCAGCCAAACGGCGGGCGTCGCGTTCATCGTCGAACACGCGGAACTCGTCGCCGGCGGTAGGAACGGAGTTCAGACCGAGGATCTCTACCGGATCGGCGGGCTTAGCGGAATCAACGTGATTGCCGCGCGGATCGATCAGAGCACGAACCTTGCCGTAAGAAGTGCCTGCAACCACCACATCGCCAGGATGCAGCGTACCGCGGTTGATGAGCATCGTGGCAACCGGGCCACGGCCCTTGTCGAGGTTTGCCTCGATTACAAAGCCGGACGCAGGAGCATCGGGGTTCGCCTTGAGCTCGAGCACGTCAGCCTGAAGCAGAATGGTTTCCAGAAGATCGTCGATATGCAGGCGCTTCTTAGCCGAGATATCGACGAACATGTTCTGGCCGCCCCACTCTTCAGGGATGATGCCGTATTCGGTGAGCTCCTGACGAACACGCTCGGGCGTGGCGCCGGGCTTATCGATCTTGTTGACAGCTACAACGATAGGCACGTCAGCCGCCTTTGCGTGGTTGATTGCCTCAACCGTCTGGGGCATTACGCCGTCGTCGGCGGCAACAACCAAGACGATAACGTCGGTAACCTGAGCACCACGAGCACGCATTGCGGTGAATGCCTCATGACCAGGAGTATCGATGAAGGTAATCTGACGACCGTTGATGTTAACCACCGATGCACCGATATGCTGGGTGATGCCGCCGGCCTCGCTCTGGGCAACGCCGGTCTGACGGATGGCATCAAGCAAAGAGGTCTTGCCGTGGTCAACATGGCCCATAACGGTAACGATAGGCGGACGAGGCTTGAGGTCTTCCTCGGAATCGTGGTATACAACCGCGAATTCTTCCTCAGGCGAAACCACGCGAACCTTGCGACCCATGTCGTCAGCGATGAGCTCAATCAGGTCATCGCTCATAGTCTGGGTAAGGGTAAGGGGCGAGCCCAACAGGAACAGACGCTTGATTACGTCGTTCGGGGATGCCTCGACCAGCTCTGCGAACTGGGCAACCGTGGAACCCTGCGGAATCTCGACAACGGAATCGTCGAGAACCAGCGAAGGATCCAAGCCCTTTTCCAATGCTTCCTGCTCAGCACGTTCGCGAGCTTCAGCCTCACGCTTTTCCTTACGCTTCTTACGACGGCCCTGGCCATCATGGCTTGCCGCCTCTACAGCAGCACGAGCTTCCGCCAGAACCTTGTCACGCTGGAGCTTTTCAGCCTGAACGGCCATCTGGGCATAGCGATCTTCCGCGGGAGCCTCGGTATTGTTCATCTCGAGCTCGGGCACGGAAGGCTCGAAGCCCTTGCGATGGTTCTTCTTGCCCTTGCGGTTGTTGTCGCGATTGTTCTTCTTTGCCTGAGCAGCTTCCTGCTTCTGGTGCTGAAGACGCTCGCGCTCGTTGTTGATCTGATCAAGCAGCGAAGAGAAGTTGGAACCCGAGGAAACCGGAGCGGCCTTGGGCGTGTGCTTCTTGGCAGGTGCCGCAGTCTTGCCGTGCTTGCGGTTATTGCGGTTGTGCAACGCTTCTTCAACAGCCTGCTTCTTGGCCACCTCAGCGGCACGCGCAGCTGCAGCAGCGCGCTCACGAGCCTCAGCGGCTTCACGCTCTACGCGCTGACGCTCACGCTCGATCTGAGATGCCAGGCTCTCAAACGGAGAAGAGGAGATCTTGCGCTTTGCATGGGTGTCGCCTTCCGCCTTGTGGGACTTAGCCTCACGACGGGCACGCTCTGCTTCACGCGACTCGCGTTCCTTTTCCACGGCAGCACGACGCTCGGCCTTTTCCTCGGCCTTGCGCTCGGCTTCCTTAGCCTTTTCCTGAGCAAGCTTCTTGGCTTCCTCATCTTCGAGCTTGCCCGCACGCTGCTTGATCTCAGGCTCAAGGTTCTTGCGAACCTTCTGCACATAGGCGTCCTGGAGAATGCTGGCATGACTCTTGGCGGGGATCTTCATCTCCGCCAAGCGATCGAGCAGCTCCTTGCTGGTCATATCAAATTCCTTAGCCAATTCATGTACACGCATGCCAGGCATATGGTCTCCTCGTCTACTTATCCTCGTTCGAGAGCGCCTCACGCAGCTGTTGGGCGATACGCTCGCAATCTTCTTCTGTCAACTTCGTTCTTAGCGCCGAATCGAGGCGCTTGGTTTTCATGGCCTTTTCGAGGCAAGCAACGCTGCACACGTAGGCGCCGCGACCGTTCATGCGACCCGTAGGGTCGAAGACGACCGCACCTTCAGGCGTGCGGACAATGCGAAGAAGATCGCTCTTCGCATTGCTTTCCCTGCACACAATGCAGGTACGCTGGCGTGTCTTTCCGGCCACGTTAGCCAAGCTACTCCCCTTCCTCCAGGTCTGCGTGGATGCCGCAATAGCGATATCCCGGACGTGCATGGTTGCGGCAACGAGTGCCGTCTTCGGCCTCGTATGCGCACAAGCCGTCCTCAGATTCCTCTTCAAGAGGCTCATCGATCAGGGACGTATCTGCAACAAGCGGCTCGCCAGCAAAGGAAGCGGACTTGATATCGATATGCCAGCCGGTAAGGCGTGCGGCAAGACGGGCGTTCTGGCCTTCCTTGCCGATGGCAAGCGAAAGCTGATCGTCAGGCACGATAACCGTAGCGTAATTGTTTTCCTCGTCGATGTCGACACGCGTAACGCGAGCAGGCGAAAGGGCGTTGGCAACATATACTGCCGGGTCCTCGTTCCACTGGATTACGTCAACGCGTTCGTTGCGCAAGCCCTCAACGACCATGCGCACACGGGAACCCTTCGGGCCAACGCAAGCGCCTACCGGATCGAGATTGGGCTCGCGGGATGCAACGGCAACCTTGGAACGCTCGCCGGGTTCACGGGCGATGGACTTGATTTCCACCAGACCGTCGTAAATCTCGGGTACTTCGATCTCGAAAAGACGGCGAATCAAGTCGGGATGGGTACGCGAAACCACGATGGAAGGACGTGTATGCTCGCCGCGCATCTTGGGAAGATCGGAGCTGGGATCGCGCACTTCGACGATAAGCGTCTTGATGCGCTGGTTGTGACGGTAATGCTCGTTGCGAGGACGCTCGTTGCGTTCATCGGGGTAGCGCTTCAAGTCGTAATGGGGAAGCTCGGCCTCGACGCCATCGCGGATCTTAATGATGGTGAAATCAGGCGTTCCCTGCAAAACGGTACCCGTCACCAGATCGCCCACGCGGCTGGAGAACTCCTCGTAAATGGACTGGCGGCCGGCATCGCGCACAATGGAGCCGATAACGTTCTTGGCGTTAAGGGCGGCGATACGGCTTACGTCGTCGGGAGTTACGTCGCGTTCCTCGAACTCGGTGTACTCGCCGGTTTCCTCGTCGGGCTCGCCGACCGGAACAAGCTCGTAAACGTAGATCTTGCCCGTGTTGCGGTCGATGGTAACGCGAGCATCGTATTCAAGGTCAAGAATATGCTGATAGCTCTTTGCCAAGGACGCTTCCAAGCGCTCGATAAGATAGAATTCGTCGATCTTGCGTTCATGGGCCAAAGCCTGCAAGGCTTCGATCAATTCAGATGCTGCCATGGTAAAAGGTCCTTTCTACCCGCTGAAATCAATAGTGCCGATAACATGCGCCTTTTTAATATGCGCATAGGGCAAAGCTTCCTCGATGCCATCGACTTCGACCAACACGTCGTCGTCGCGCATGCCGCAAAGCTTGCCCGTCCACTTTGCCCTGCCCTGGTGCGGCTGCGTGAGCATAATCTGCACCTTTTCGCCGGCAAAGCGCTTAAAATGCTCGGGCGTCCGAAGGGGACGATCGATACCGGGCGAAGAAACCTCCAGCGTGTAAGCACCCGGGAACGGATCAAGTTCGTCCATAAGCTCGTTCACCCATTTCTGCGAGGCAGCCAGCTCATCGAAGCCGATGCCCCCTTCGCAATCAAGGTAAACGCGAATCGTGGGAGCCTTGCGAGACCCGACCACTTCAACGGTGACGATCTCAACGTTATGGGCGGCCGCCTTGGGCTCAAGAGCCTCGAGCAGCTTGCGCTCCTTTGCGCTTAACACGTGCATCCCTCCTTCAAAACCCCGAACAAACAAAAGAAGCGGGCACAAACCCACTTCCTCCAAACATCGAAAGCAATCATGTTTTCACATGCGTACATTTTTATATCACAGAAACGAAAAGGACGCCACCCCCTTCACAGTTTAAGGAGATGACACCCCAGAAAGTACGTTATTTCGTTGGATCGGCCGACGGATACAACGCATCGAACGAAGACTCGGAAACCGAGTTGCCGCCCTTCAAATCGCTTTTGAGGGGAGCCAAGATCTCGGAATCATGGCTCTTGGGGTTGTCGTAGCTTAAGCTTACCTGCCAGCATTTGTATACCGCATCAAGACGGTCAAGCAGATAGCCATAGAGCTTGTCGATCTTCTGATACTTCGCATACGTTGCGTTCTGGGAATCGAGGCCCGCCTTTTCGCACGAAGCCGCCAACTCGGAACGCGACTTGGTGAGCGTGCCGATCAGGTTCTTGCAGCTATCGGCGTAGTTCGAACGCGTCTGACTGCTGGAGACGCGGTAATACCCTTCAAGGCCCTCGACTTCCTTGTCGACGTCGGTGCGCCAAGAAGCCAAGTCCTGATAAGCGCCCGTCAGATCAGCTAGGAAATCAGCTTCGGTGTAGGTAT
The DNA here is from genome assembly GCA_958431815.1 of uncultured Eggerthella sp. Lineage (GTDB taxonomy): Bacteria > Actinomycetota > Coriobacteriia > Coriobacteriales > Eggerthellaceae > Anaerotardibacter. The sequence goes on from CAUASB010000009.1 coordinate 71,920, forward strand.
CCTGCACCGGTTCGGCGTTTTGCTGGGCATCCGTCTGCGCCGTAGGAACACTAGTCTTCGTCTGAGAGGAAACAAGCCCTTGAACCGTTTCCTGGATTTCGGGGGCGTAGTTCCATGCGCATGCCAAGGCAATTATCGCAACAACAATGGTGACAATGATGCCAACAGGCGCCTTTCGACGCTTGGGATCTTGACGATACGTCTTCGGATGACGGTCGACATCGGCGACCACCTGCCCGCCATCGGCCACAATGCGCTGCATAGGCTTGGTGATGAACGGATCCTCATCGCCAATAGTCGGAATGGCATTGAGGTCATCCGCCGAACGCGTGAGCTTCGATGCATCCACCGCGTTGCTCGGGTCAAGGGGGTTGCCAAACACGTCTTGATAAGAACGTTCCGAAACCAAGGGCAGCTTCGAGGTTTGCGAAGGCGACACCGCATCGGTATATACGATTTTCTCTTCCGCGGCGGCAATACGCGCTTTCATATCAACGACAAGCGAGCCACAGTGAGGACACTGCAGCTCGCCGTCTTTGATTTTTGTCCCGCAATCGAGGCAATACAAATTATTTTGCCTTTTCCTGCTTGTGGGAGATCAGGCGATTGAGCGCGTTGATATAAGCCTTCGCAGATGAAACGATGATATCGCCATCTGCACCGCGGCCCGTGAACACCTCGCCATCTGCTGCGGTAACGCGAATGGTGACCTCGCCCAGGGCGTCGATGCCGCGGGTAACACTCTGAACAGCGAACTCGGAGAGCTCGTTTTCGATGTCAACGATTTCGTTGACCGCCTTGTACAGAGCGTCGACAGGGCCCGTACCCACCGAGCAAGCGACGAAGTCGCGGCCCTCGGAATCGGTAAGGGTGATGGTGGCGGTAGGCGTAAGGGGCTTGCCGCAGGAAATCTGAACGGACTTCAGGGTGTAGTGAGCTACCTGGTTGCGGCCCTGTTCGCCCAGAAGGGATTCCAGATCCTCGTCGTAGACTTCCTTCTTCTTGTCAGCCAAGTCGAGGAATGCGTTGTACAGATCCTCGAATGCCTGACCCTCGATATGATACCCCAGGGCCTCAACGCGATGGCGAAGGGCAGCACGGCCGGAACGAGCGGAAAGGATGATGGAGCTCTGACCAGCGCCTACCTCGCGAGGATCGATGATCTCGTAGGTATCGCGCGCCTTGATAACACCGTCCTGGTGAATGCCGGAGGAATGCGCGAAGGCGTTTGCGCCAACGATTGCCTTGTTGGGCTGGACGATGAAGCCCGTGATGGAGGAAACCAGACGGGATGCGCGCACGAATTCGCGGGTGTTGATGTCGGTATGGGCGTTGAGCTCCTTGCCGTGCATCTTGATGCCCATGACGACTTCTTCCATGGCGGTGTTGCCGGCGCGCTCACCCAAGCCGTTGATGGTGCACTCGATCTGACCAGCACCGTTTTCGATACCAGCGAGCGAAAGGGCGGTAGCCATGCCAAGGTCGTTGTGGCAGTGAACGGAAAGCGTTGCCTTGTCCATGTTGGAAACGTTTTCCATCAGGAACTTGATGCGACGGCCGAATTCGTCAGGCAGAGAGTAGCCGGTGGTGTCGGGAATGTTGATTACCGTAGCGCCAGCAGAAATTGCTGCCTCTACAACCTTTGCCAGGAACTCGTAGTCGGCGCGACCTGCGTCCTCAGCATAGAACTCAACGTCTTCGACGTACTTCTTGGCGTACTTAACGGCGTTGATGGAACGCTCGATGATCTTTTCGGGCGTGGTGCGCAGCTTTTCATAGATGTGACTGTGGGAAACGCCGATGCCCGTGTGGATACGGGGGCGCTTGCACTCGGCCAGAGCACGAGCAGCGGAATCGATGTCCTTTTCGACGGCACGGGACAGGGCGCATACGACGGCGCGGTCCCCTACCTCAGCGGCGATCTGCTGAACCGACTTGAAGTCACCAGGGGAAGACACAGGAAAGCCCGCCTCGATAACATCGACATTCAGGCGCAGTAGCTGACGCGTGATAACCAGTTTCTCCTCGGAGTTCATGGACGCGCCCGGCGACTGCTCACCGTCGCGCAAGGTTGTATCGAAGATAGCGATCTTGCGAGTCATCTTGCGATCCTTTCTTATGTCTGTACTTGCATCGATAGAACTATAGCGCATTTTTCGGTGAACGGTACCGATCATCATGCAGTTCAACGTAACTTAACGATAACGAATGAAAGCGCTCGTAAACCATTCGTTACCACGCGCAACTCCTTGCTTGCCCGGATAAAAAGCAGAAGGGCCCCAGCCTTTTGCGGCCAGGGCCCATCCTCTATGACTTAGCAGCGTGTGAGAGGTGTTGAGTTTCCTTTGCAGGAGAGGTTAAACCGCTGCTTCGTCTTTTTCTCCAGTGCGGACGCGGATGACGCTTTCGATATCGGAGATGAAGATCTTGCCGTCTCCTACTTCTCCGGTACGGGCAACGCCTACAATCACGTCCACAATCTCATCGACGCGGGAATCCTCGACGATGATCTCGAACTTGACCTTGGGAATCATGTTCAGGAACACTTCGCTGCCGCGGAAATACTCTTTCCAACCATGCTGGTTGCCGCAGCCGTGCACTTGATAGATGGTCATGCCGGAAATCTTCGCCTGAAAGAGAGCTTCCTTCAAAGGCTCGAGCTTTTCGGGACGAACCACTGCTGCAATGCGCTTCATTGATCAAACACTTCCTTCCTGTTAGTCCAAGCCGATGAATGCGGGGTAAGCAGATTCACTGTGGGCAGCCATGTCCATGCCAGCTGCCTCCTGTTCCTTGGTGACGCGCAGGCCACCGAAGATCGCCTTCACGATAAGGCCGATGATAAGCGAGCCGACGGCAACGAACACCACGGTAACCAGGATGCCCAAGCACTGAGCGCCCAGAAGCGTGGGGTCGCCGGTGTAGATGAGGCCGCCGAAATCGGTCCACGAAAGCTCGGGGACACAGAAGATGCCGGTAAGGATGCCGCCGACGATACCGCCGACGCAGTGGCAACCGAAGGCGTCAAGGGCGTCGTCGTAGCCGATCTTCGCCTTGCAGAAGGAAATGGCGAAGTAGCAGATGGGAGAAACGATAAGGCCCATGACGATTGCGGCCCACGGCTCGACGAAGCCAGCTGCAGGGGTGATAACGACCAAGCCCGCTACCAGGCCGGTTGCCGCACCTACCAAGGTGGGCTTGCCAGTCTTGATGGTCTCAACGATCATCCACGAGATCATGGCGGCGCCGGAAGCCACGAAGGTGTTCAGCAGCGCCAAGGCGGCAATACCGTCGGATGCGAATGCGGAACCGCCGTTGAAGCCGAACCAACCGAACCACAGAAGGGTTGCACCGAGCACTACGAAGGGAACGTTGTGCGGGCGATGGTTTACCGCACCGAAGATGCGGCGCTTGCCAAGAAGCAGGCACAGTACCAAACCGGTAAGGCCGGAGCTGATGTGCACAACGTCGCCACCGGCGAAGTCAAGTGCGCCGATCTGGTCGCCAATGAAGCTACCGTCGCCACCCCATACCATGTGGGCCAAAGGCGCATAGATCACAACGATCCAAACGGTGATGAAAGCGATGAACGCACCGAACTTCATGCGTCCGGCAAGGGCACCGCCGACGATTGCAGCCGTGATGCAGGCGAATGCAGCCTGGAAGGCAATGTCGACCATATGGGGGTAGGTCGCATCGCCGGGGTCAGTTGCCTCGGCAAGCATCTCGCCTACCGCGCCGAAGCAGCCCAGCTGATCGAAACCGCCGATGAAGGGGTTCGAGCCATCACCACCGTAGGCCAAGCTCCACCCTACCAAGATCCAAACGATCGCCACCACTCCGATGATCACGAACGACATGAACATGGTGTTGACGACGTTTTTACGACGCGCAAGTCCGCCGTAAAAAAATGCAACGCCCGGAGTCATGAGAAATACCAGCATCGCGCTTACCAGCATGAATGCGGTTGCTCCTGTGTCAAGCATTGTGCGTACCTCCTAAACCTTTTCGCTAACGAGCACATTTTCGACAACTCGATCTTTGCACTCGAAACGTGTTCAAAAAGTGAGGTGCACGTTTGTTAACGATGACGGAAAAGCCTCGAAACATCGAAGAATCACGTGCGTTACCTTGCCGAAACAAACGGGCCCGCATGCCCAAGCGCGCAACAAAGCGGAAACATTTCCCAGGTCAGCACGGAGTTACTCCAGAACATAAAAAGCCCCCGGGCAAAGCCCAGGGGCAGAAACGCTCAAAGGGGAGACAGACTACGCCATGATCTTGCGGAACAGTGCCACAACCTCTTCATGCGTAGCATCGCGCGGATTGCCCGGGAAACACGCATCGGCCATGGCATCGGTCGCCAACTGCTCCAGGTCTTCTTCCACCAGGCCCTTGCAGGTCTTCGGGATCTCAACATCGGCAGAAAGCTTGCGCACAGCCGCAATGGCTGCGTCTGCCGCCTCTTCGGTGCTCATGCCCGCCGTGTCAACGCCCATGGCCACCGCCACATCAGCCAAACGCTGCGTTACCACCGGCTTGTTGAATTCCATGGCAATGGGCAGAAGCATTGCGCACGCAACACCATGAGGCGTGTCGTAGTGGGCGGAAAGCGTATGGGCCATAGCATGGTCAACGCCTAAGCCGACGTTCGAAAAGCCCATGCCGGCGATGTACTGGCCCAAGGCCATACCCTCGCGTCCCGAACCGGGCTTGCCGCTTTTAGCTTCGGCGACCGAGTCGCGCAAGTGTTTGGAGATGATCTCGATAGCCTTCAAATGGAACATGTCGGAAAGCTCCCAAGCGCCCTTGGTGGTGTAGCCTTCGATGGCATGGGTCAGGGCGTCCATGCCAGTTGCCGCCGTAAGCCCCGCCGGCATCGAGGCCATCATGTCAGGGTCGACCACCGCAACATCGGGGATGTCGTTCACGTCAACGCATACGAACTTGCGCACTTTCTCTGGATCGGTAACCACATAATTAATGGTTACCTCGGCCGCCGTACCCGCCGTGGTGGGAACCGCGATGGTGAACGTTGCATGGTTCTTGGTATCGGCGACGCCTTCGAGCGAAACCACATCGGCAAACTCAGGGTTCTCGACGATGATGCCGATGCCCTTGGCCGTGTCCATGGAAGACCCGCCGCCAATGGCAACGATCATGTCGGCGCCCGATTCCTTGAATGCCGTAACACCGTCCTTCACGTTCTGGATGGTGGGATTCGGCTTGATCTCGTCGTAAAGCGACCAGGCAATGCCCGCCGCATCAAGTTCGTCGGTTACCTTGGCGGTTACCCCAAAACCCACCAAGTCGGGGTCAGAACACACAAATGCCTTCTTGAAACCCCTTCGCTGTATCTCGCCGGGAATTTCCTTGATTGCGCCCGAACCGTGATACGAGATGTTGTTCAGAACAAAACGATTAACAGCCATGATATGCCCCTCTCCTTGCAATTTGGCCTTAGTGCCAGTGTAGCGCCTACCGCCCGCAAATGCGAACACGTTCATTTTTTCATTTCGCCTTATAGAGGCGGCATTGGGCCCGCAGAAGGAAACATGCCGAAAACGCATACCATGCGCCGCCTCCATCGCGCAACGGTAATAAGTAGAATAGGGGTAACGAACCAAACCCCTTAGGAGGTATCTGATGGCACACGCACAAGAGCGTTACCTGGGGCTCCTTTCTCAGCTGTTCCCCACGCCCGAGGAAACGGCCATGGAAATCATTGCCGAGCGCGAAGAGCTGGGCTTCCCGAAGCCAGCCGAGCTGTTCATTTCCGATGTGCACGGCGAATACGAGGAATTCTCCCACATCCTTAAAAACGGAAGCGGGCTTCTACGCAAGCGCATCGACTCACTGTTCGCAGAAACCTTGAGCAAGGAAGAACGCGCCACGCTGGCAACGCTTGCGTACTACCCCGAAGAAGCAGCCGAGTCGCTTGACGATGACAAGCTGCGCACGGCGCTGGCCCATCTTTCTGAATTGTGCGCATCGCTAGCGAAGGACCATCCCACCGAGGAAGTATTCGACGCGTGCCCTGAGCCATACGGTCCCATCGTGGAAAAGCTGATTGCCACCTGCGACGACGAAACGCGCCTGGAATCACTCCTTGACGCCGCCTTCGATACGGTAACGGCGCAAGACCTTGCCTGGGCCCTTGCCCTTACGGCACAGGGGCTTACCGTAGCGCAGGTTCACATTGTGGGCGACGTGTACGACCGCGGTCCCAACCCTGATTTGATCATGGACGAAATCGCCGAGCATCCCGCCATCGACATCCAATGGGGCAACCACGATGTGGTGTGGATGGGCGCGGCCCTAGGCCAGCGCGGCTGCATTGCGCACGTGGTGCGAAACTGCGCACGTTACGGCAACCTTTCCATCCTGAGCGATGCCTACGGCATCAATATCCTTCCGCTGGCGAACTTCGCTGCGAAGGCATATAGGGACGACCCCTGTGTTGCCTTCAAACTGAAAGGCGACCCGGGGCTCACTCCCGAGGAATACGACCTGAACGTCAAGATTCAGAAAGCCATGGCAATCATCCAGTTCAAGGTCGAAGCGCAACTGATCGATGAGAACCCCTCCTTTGAGCTGGAAGACCGCAAGCTGCTGCACCGCATCAACCGTGAGACGAACACTGTCATGGTCGATGGAACCGAGTACGCCCTTACCGACACGGTGTTCCCCACCGTAGACTGGGACGACCCTTACCGCTTAACCGACGAAGAGGAATCCGTGATGCAGAGCCTGGTTGAGGCCTTCGTCGGCTGCGAAAAGCTTCAGCGCCACATAGCCCTGTTCCTGGACAAAGGCAGCCTGTACAAAATCCAGAACAACACGCTCATGTTCCACGCCTGCGTTCCCCTGAACAGCGACGGCAGCTTGCGTGAAACCAACCTCTACGGCGAAACGCTGAAAGGTCGTGCGCTCTTCGATGCGGTAGACCATTACGTGCGTGCCGCGTTCACCGACGACGACCCCGAAGCACAGAAAAAGGGTGCCGATCTGCTGTGGTACCTATGGCTGGGTGTAGGTTCGCCCCTCTTCGCGAAGAGCAAGATGGCAACTTTCGAGCTGTACCTCATTGCCGAAAAGGAAGCTCGCAAAGAGGTGAAGAACGCCTTCTACCAGCTCTACGAAGACGAGTCGGTGGTAAACGGCATATTCGAAGATTTCGGCATGGATGCCGAACATGCCCGTATCGTATGCGGACACGTTCCCGTGAAGGTGAAGGACGGCGAAGATCCGGTGAAGTGCAACGGCAAGGTCGTAGTCATCGACGGCGGTATGTCGGCGGCCTACCGCAAAACCACTGGCATTGCGGGCTTCACGCTTATCTCCAACGAAGAGGGCGTAACCCTTGCCACGCATCAGCCGTTCGTCGGCACCCAAACCGCAATTGACACCCACGCTGATTTGGAAAGCGCCTTCCGTCCCATCCACCAAGCAGATCACACTGTCCTGGTAGCGGAGACCGATGAAGGTGAAGACCTGATCGAGCGCATCGGCGATTTGGAAGAGCTGTTGGCTATACAACGCAACGCGTAAAGCATATAAGGAGCATTTATGGAACGAATTGCAAGTTTCTCGGTAGACCACACGGTGCTCGAGCCCGGTGTGTACGTATCTCGCAGCGATGCCGATGAGGCAACGGGGTGCATCACCACCACCTTCGACCTGCGCATGACCGCGCCGAATCGCGAGCCCGTAATGGACACGGCGGCCGTACACGCCCTCGAGCATCTTGGCGCCACCTTTCTGCGCAACGACGAAGAATGGAAAGACCGCGTTATCTACTTCGGTCCTATGGGCTGCCGAACCGGGTTCTACCTGGTGGTGTTCGGCGCCTGCGAACCAAACGATGTTGCCGGCCTGGTAACGCGCCTGTTTGAGTTTGCCTGTGATTTCGAAGGGGAAATCCCTGGGGCGAAGCCCGAAGAATGCGGCAATTACCATGACTCGGATTTGGCGCAGGCAAAGTGGTGGGCACGTCGCTACGTGGAAAACACGCTGTCCTGCTTGGACGAAGCGCACACCACCTACCCCGCCCTGTTGGCTTAGGAGGAACTCATGCAAAGCGAATTTGCTCATGCGCGTATCGGCATCATCGGCGCTATGCAGGTTGAAGTGGACCTGTTGAAGGAAGCAATGGAAAAGCACGGCCCGGTATCCGTGGAAACTGTCTCAGGCAGGGATTTCTACGAGGGCATCATCAACGACATGCCGGTAGTGGTAGTGCAATGCGGTGTAGGCATGGTAAACGCCGCGCTGTGCGCCCAAGCGCTTATCAACACGTTTTCCGTTGCTGCCGTGGTGAACACGGGAATCGCCGGCTCTCTCGATGCCTCGATCGACATCGGTGACGTCGTGGTGGCAAACGATGCCGTGAACCACATCATGGATGTGCAGAACCTTGGATACAAGCCTGGGCAAACACCCGGCATTGACACGGTGGCCTTCCCTGCTTCGCCCGTGTTGCGCAAAGCAGCTATTCAGGCAGCAGGCGAACTGGGCATCACCGTTCACGAGGGACGCGTTGCCTCAGGCGACCGCTTCGTTCGCGAAGAGAGCGAGAAGGAACGCATCGCAAGCACCTTCCAGGCAAGCTGCTGCGAAATGGAGGGTGCTGCCGTCGCACAGGCCTGCTACTTGTCCGAAACGCCCTACCTTATCGTTCGCGCGATATCCGATAAGGCCGATGGTTCGGCAAGCGTCGACTACCCCACCTTCGAAGCGAAGGCGGCACGTGACTGCGCGTTGCTTACCATGCACTTGCTGTCAGCGTTGGCATAAACGCCATTTCTGCTTTTAGCAGCAAAAGAGCTTCTATCGATTTCGATAGAAGCTCTTTTTATATACAAGGCACTTAATGGCGTTCCGGCTTCGAGGTAAGGTGCCACCCATCGCAATAGGGGCATCGATACGTATGAAGGCCGGTGGTGCCCCACTCGGCACATGAGGCAATGGCCTCTTCGGCATCTGATTTGCAAGAGTAGCGGTTCTTCGACTCGCACGCTTTCTTGCGCAAGGCAGCCTCTTTTTCGGCGCTCACATGCCTTCTTCGGTCATCTTCTCGAGCGAACACATCGTCCATCCCGCCAAGGCTGGCATTGAAATCCGCCTTCTGCTTCGCCCAGGCCGATCGCTTCTTGCTTCCCATGAAAGCCCCCCCCTCGCAAGGTTTCGCGATAAGTGAATTATAAGCAGCTAGCCCCAAACGAAAAAGCGCCGCATACATGCGGCGCTTTATATATATGAAGAAGGGCTCCCCCTAGAGCCCTTCTTCGATTCAGGAAAACCTGAAGTATGTTGCTGTTTCGACTAGTCGTCGAGCAGACCCTTGGTGATGTCCTCGAGGGTGCGGCCGCGAGTCTC
>CAUASB010000010.1 GCA_958431815.1 uncultured Eggerthella sp.
GATTCGAACCTGCGACCCCTTGACCCCCAGTCAAGTGCGCTACCAAACTGCGCCACAACCCGTTCGGTTACTGCCTCAAGCAGCTCCGCTATAATAACCCAAACACCAACACCTTGCAAAGGGTTTTTCAAAAAAAGTTTTCGAAATTGGGAAATGACAAAATGGGGACTGTCCCTATTTTGTCAAAGCGACGGCTTTGTCCAGGATGGTGTGGGCAAGTTCGGTCTTGGGGGCGGGGTTTACATGTTCGGCGCCGCTATCGGTTACGAGCCAGATCTCGTCGTCGTCTTTACCGAAGGTCTTGTTGGCGCCCACTTCGTTGGCAACGATCATGTTCGCGCCTTTTTTGGCAAGCTTCTTCTGGGCGTTGGCAATCACATCGTTGGTTTCAGCGGCGAAGCCGATAACCACCTGGTTCTGCTTCTTGTGGCCAAGCGTTGCTAGAATATCGGGGTTTTCGGTCAGTTGGATGGCAGAAAGCTCGGCATCATTTGTGCCCTTCTTCAGCTTCTTGTCGGCAGGGTTTGCCGGGCGCATATCGGCCACGGCGGCTGCGAACAGGGCAATGTCGGCATTGCCGAACGCCTCCTCGGCGGCGGCAAGCATGTCGCGTGCCGATTCCACGTAGCGCATTTCCACGCCGGCGGGGGCGGGAAGCGCCACGGGGCCGGAGATAAGCGTTACCTCGGCTCCGCGCTGGGCGGCAGCGGTGGCAAGCGCATAGCCGAACTTGCCGGAAGAACGGTTGGTGAGGTAACGCACCGGGTCGATGGGCTCTACCGTGGGGCCCGCGGTTACCATCACGCGCTTGCCGGCCAAATCACGCTTGGGCTGGCTGTCGGTGCTGTTCAAAACGTCCAGCACATAGGAAACGATGCGCTCAGGGTCTGCCAAGCGTCCTTTCCCCACATCACCACAGGCGAGGTAGCCGTCGTCTGCTTCAACGAAGCGGAAGCCGCGGGCTTTGAGCGTTTGCATGTTCGCCTGGGTGGCGGGGTTCTCGTACATGTGAACGTTCATGGCGGGTGCCACTACGATGGGTGCCGTGGTCGCTAGAACGGTGGTGGAGAACAAGTCATCGGCAATGCCGTGTGCCGCTTTTGCCATCACATTCGCCGTGCAGGGCGCAAGCAACATCACGTCTGCTTCCTCTGCCAGGGAAATGTGGTGAATAGGGTCGGACGGGTCGTCGAACAAGCCTACCGCCACCGGCTCATGCGTAAGCGACCGGAAGGTAAGCGGATCGATGAAATGGGTAGCGTGTTCGGTCATCATAACCTTCACGCGCACGCCCGCCTTCTGAAGGCCTCGCAGGATCTCGCACGATTTATAGGCAGCAACGCCGCCGCTTACTCCAATTAGAACGGTTTTCTGTTCCGTTGTTTGCATCTGATTCGCTCCTTTAGCGTAAGTAAGTACAAAAAAGCGCTGCCGCTATTGTACGGCAGCGCAGGTAGTTGCATAGGTTGGTATTCGGCGGCGTTAGCCTTGCGGGGATTCAGGCGGTGTTTCCTTGAATTCACCCGCGCCTTCGTTTCGGCCGTTTTCCACAACCAGCGGACCTTCCACGGTTTTGTCTTTCGGAAGAGCGAACGAAAGAACCACTGCGGAAAGGAACGTAAGCGCCACGCTGTTGCCCACGAAGATGTTCTGCAAAAGCTCGGGGAAGTAGGTGAAGATGTCGCCCACCTGGGTAAAGCCGATGCCCAGGGCAAGGGAAATGGCAGCGATGGTGATGTTACGTTGCGAAAAGCCCGCGCTGGCAATCATCTGGAAGCCGCTTAGGATGATGTTGCCGAACATCATGATGGTGCAGCCACCCAAAACGGCATCGGGAAGCGAGCTGAACACAGCGCTGATTGCGGGGATGAAACCTGCCAGCACCAGCACAGCGGCACCGCATGCGATGGCGCGGCGGTTAACGACCTTGGTCATGGCAACCAAACCGATGTTCTGCGCAAACGTGGTAAGCGGCGAGCAGCCGAAGCAGCCGGCGATGGTGCTGGTGAAGCCGTCGGCGGTAACGGCGCCAGAAAACTCGCGCTCGGTGGGAACGCGCTTGAAGCCGATGGCGGCAAGCGCTGCGGTATCGCCTAAGGTTTCCGCTGCGCTAACCAAGTACAGAAGCGCCACGGCGATAATGGCGCCGGGCTGGAATTCAGGGGTGAATGGCATGAACTGCGGCACGCTGAACAGACTCAAGCCGTCGAATGCCGAAAAGTCGACCTTGCCCATAACAAGTGCCAGGATGTAGCCCACGAACAGGCCGAACAGCACGGAAAGCTGCTTGGCGCTGCCCTTTACCAAGCCTTGGAACACCAAGCAGGAAACAAGCGAGACAAAGCCCAAGGTAAGATTCTCGGGCGATCCGAAGTCGGCTGCCCCTGAGCCGCCGCCGAACGACTGTGCGCCGACGGAAAGCAGCGAAAAGCCAATGGAAGTAACTACTACCGCGGAAACGATGGGGGTAATGAACTTGCGCCAGTACTTGGCGAACAGTCCCAGCACGCCTTCAAGCAAGCCGCCCACGATGACGGCGCCAACGGCGGCAGGGTAGCCGTAGTTTACGGCGATGCCGCACAAAACGGTAACGAAGGTGAAGCTTACGCCCATGACGATGGGCATGCGGGCGCCGGCGCGCCAAATAGGGAACAGCTGAACGAACGTGCCGATGCCGGCAACGATCATGGCGTTCTGAATAAGTATTGCCGTGGTTGCGTCGTCGAAGCCAGCAGCAGAGGCGATGATGGCAATAGGGGCCAGGTTTGCAACGAACATGGCAAGCACGTGCTGCAAGCCATAGGGGAATGCTCGTGCGATGGAGATCTTCTCGTCGAACTGTCGAAGACCGGCTTCGAATTCAGCGTCGGCTTTGGAAGAGGCGGGGGAGTCCTTCTTTTTCATCATCGGAAGGTGATTTCACCCGTTTCGGGATCCATAGCGTCTACGATGGCGAGCGATTCGAGCTGGTAGCCGCGCTTGCGGAGCTTTTCGCCACCTTCCTGGAAGCCCTTTTCGATGGCGATGCCGATGCCTTCGATGGTGGCGCCGGCATCTTCGCACAGCTGGATGAGGCCGTTCATGGCGCAGCCGTTTGCCATGAAGTCGTCGATGAGCAGCAGGTGGTCTTCAGGACCTACGAACTTCTTCGAAACGATAACGTCGAACACCTTGCCGTGGGTGAAGCTCTGCACGCGGGTGGCGTACAGCGTGCCGTCGAGGTTGATGCTCTGCGCCTTCTTCGCGAATACCACGGGGACGTTGAACACGCGAGCCACGATGGCGGCAATGCCGATGCCGGAAGCTTCGATGGTCAGGATCTTGTTGATGGGCTTGCCGGCGAAGGCGCGCTTCCATTCCTGGGCCATTTCCTCGAACAGAGCCACGTCCATTTGGTGGTTGAGGAAAGAGTCTACTTTGAGCACGTCGCCGCTTTTTACGATGCCATCGCGCTGGATTCGCTCTTCGAGCAGACGCATAGGGCGTCATCCTTTCTGCTGCCAGTGGGGACCGGCTATTTGGCTTGGGTATAAAGATGTCGTTAGTCTAACGCACTTTTAACGTCTGCGGTGCTTGCGCCGGGTATTTTGGCGTGATATGAAGCCTAATTTCTTGCCGTTGGAAAACGAACGGCATGGTTTGCGTGCGGCTTTGCTATAGTCACAACCATATGAGTAAAAAGACGAAGCAACATACCCACAACGAAGAGAGCCTGCTTCCTGCCAAGGCGGATGCAGCGGCAGCTCTGCGCCGTGCCGATGTATGCGACGGTGGAAATGGGAAGAGCCCTGAGCCTGCCAAACGTATCCGCTCGGTGCGTGATTTAGCCGATTGGTTCTTCGATTCCACGCTTGTGCGCTCGTTCCGTGCGCAGCTTGCGCCGGGGTACTTGGACATGAGCTTTCTTCTGCTGTTTTGGATCTTCATTACGGCGTCCATCCTAGGTCTGGTGTTGGAAGACGTCTTCCATGTGCTGGTTTACGGCGGCTACGAAAGTCGTGCCGGGTTCGTGTGGGGGCCGTTTTCGCCTATCTACGGCGTGGGCGCGGTGGTGCTGACGCTGTTCCTTAACCGGTTCTACTATACGCATGACCTGGTTATATTCCTGGTTGCCATGGTGCTGGGCGCTATGCTCGAATACGGTGCCAGTTGGATGATGGAAACGTTTTGGCATGCCATTGCCTGGGACTATACGGGCACGTTCGGCTCCATCAACGGCCGCACTAACTTCTTCTTCGGTGTTATGTGGGGAACGTTGGGCCTGTTCTGGGTTCGGTTCGTGCTGCCCATCATCAAGGCGGTTCAGCAGCGTTTTTCTGGTAAGGGCGGCAAGCTGTTCAAGATCGTCAGTTGGCTTTTGGTGGTATTCATTGCGGTGGACGCCGTTATGACGGTGCTCGCGCTGCATCGCGAAGGCCAACGCGCTGAAAACATTCCGCCGGCAACCCAGATAGATGTGATGCTTGACGAGGCATTTCCCGATTGGTGGCTGCAGGAGCGCTTCCACAACATGACGGTTTCGGCCGATGTGGGCAAGCAGACGCAGGAACAGAGCCAGTAGCGTTTACAGCTGGGCGCATGCTCGGGTCGGGCGTCGGACGTTCGAAAGATGCTGGCGATGCATTGAAAAGTAAGCAGGGAAGGGTTTCGCAATGGCGAAGCAAGCGGAAAAGAAGACCAACGCAATGCGCGAGCTTGAACGCGCAGAACAGCCCTACGAGGCGCACACGTTCGAATGCCCCGAGGCAATTTCGGGCGTGGAAGTGGCACATGTTCTGGGCGAAGACCCCGATTGCGTGTTCAAAACATTGGTTACCGTGGGCAAAAGCGGCGACCATTACGTGTTCATGGTTCCTGTTGCCATGGAACTCGATTTGAAGAAAGCCGCAGCAGCCGTGGGCGAAAAGTCGGTGCACATGGTTAAGTCGAAGGAGCTTCTGGGCCTAACCGGCTATGTGCATGGTGGATGCTCGCCTTTGGGCATGAAGAAGTTCTTCACCACCACGGTCGACGAAACGGCGGCGCTTTACGACCACATTTATTTTTCGGGCGGCAAAATTGGCTGCCAGATTGAAACCAGCCTCGATTCCCTGAAGGCAGCCATCCCACTGCAGGAAGCCGATATCACAGCGTAGAATGCCGCTTCGTAAACTTTCCGTTACTTTTGCCGCAAGTAGGGTACCCTAAACAAGTTGTGCCCAGGCTGCGTGGGCGGCAAGCTGTTTGCGCGGTTGCGGGCGAAGTTCGAAAAAGAGAATAGAAAGCTGGTTTTTATGTCTCAGCAAACTCAGGGCGGCATGCCCCAAGTGAATGACGTAAATGGGTTGTCGCTGCCCCATTTGGTAGCGGCGGTTATCACCGCGGTTATCGGCGGTGGTGTGTTTACCATGGCAGGCGATATGGCCGCCGCAGGTGCCAACACCGGTGGCGTGCTTATTGGCTGGCTAGTTAGTGGCTTCGGCGTGTTCTGCCTGATGATGTGCTTCTTCGCCCTTTCCCGCTACAAACCGGAACTGGTGGGCGGCATCTACTCGTATGCGCGTGCGGGCTTCGGCAAGTACATGGGCTTCCTTTCCGCCTACGGCTATTGGATCAGCGCCCTTATGGCTACGGTTTCCTACACCACGCTTCTGTTCGCAAGCCTTTCGTACTTCTTCCCGATTTTCGGTGAGGGCAACAACACCGCTTCGGTTGTGGGCGCTTCCATCATCGTGTGGGTGTGCTGGTTCTTGGTGAGCCGCGGTGTGAAGGAAGCGGCAAGCATCAACATCCTTACCACCATTGCCAAGATCATCCCGCTGTTCGTGGCCATCGTTGCCATCATCTTCTCGATGCATTTCGATCCGGCCATCTTCATGGACAACTTCTGGGGCGAACCTGATGGTCCTAGCCTGTTCGACCAGGTAGTGGGCATGGTTGGCGTAAGCGTGTGGATCTTCTTGGGCATTGAAGGCGCTGTGGTAATTTCCGGCCGCGCCCGTTTTTCCAAGGACGTTGGCCGCGCCACCGTTATCGCGTTCGTGGGCATTCTTTCCATCTACCTGCTGGTTTCCATCCTTTCCATGGGCGTTATGCCGCGCGCCGAACTGGCCGAGCTTTCCAACCCCTCCATGGCCGGCGTGCTTGAAGCGGTTGTGGGCCCCTGGGGCGCTGCGCTGGTGAACCTGGGCGTTGCCCTTTCGCTTCTGGGTGCCATGCTGGGCTACACCATCATTTCCTCTGAGTGCCCGCACGAAGCAGCCTGCCAGGGCGTGTTCCCCAAATCGTTCGCAAAGAAGAATAAGAACGGTGCTCCTATCGTCACGCTGACGGTTACCTGCCTTATTGTTCAGGTGTTCCTGATTCTGGTGGTTGTTTCCGAGCAGACCTACCAGTTCTTCTACAGTGTTTCGGTTTCCATGATCTTGGTTCCGTACTTCTTCAGCACCCTGTACATGTTGGTATGTGTGGTTAAGAAGGACGGCTTCGAGAACGTTTCGAAGAAGATGCTTACGTTCTATCGCGTTATCGCCGTGCTGGGCTTCTTCTACAGCGTGTTCCTGATTTACGCCGGCGGCCTGACGGGCATGATGATCACCACCATCCTGTATGCGCCGGGCATCCTTTTGTACCTGTACGGCCAGAAGGAACGTGGTGAGGCGATGCTCTCCAAGCCCATCGAGCAGGTGGTTACGGCGGCAATCGTCATCTTCTTCGTGGTAAGTATTTACAGCATTGCCACGGGAACCATTGTCCTTTCGTAACGCGTTAAGGTAAGGCTTGGCCCAGCTAGGCACCCTCGTATTCGTGTGGTTTCGTGAGCTCATGGAGCATCAGTTGCTGCGCTTGCGATCCTTGTGAACCCGGGGTGCTTGGCTGGGCCTTGCTAACTTACTGGCGCATCCCTTTGCGAAGAATTAAAATAGTGAAGTTTTGAGAACGCGCTTTGCGGCGCGGGTTTTGAGTAAGAGAAAGGTTCTACCGTGGCTAAGTTTTCCCACGTTATCGTTCGCCGTCCGGGCAAGTCTTTGTGCGATGGCATCACCAGCGCTCCTGAGCTGGGCAAACCCATTTACGAAAAGGCCATCAAGCAGCATGACGCCTACATCGAGGCTCTGAAGCAGTGCGGCGTAGAGGTTACCGTTCTTCCCGCATTGGAAGAGTACCCAGACGCTTGCTTCGTTGAGGACACCGCGGTAATCACCCGCTGCGGCGCCATCATCGACAACCCTGGTGCTGGTTCGCGCAACGGCGAGGCTAAGGAAATGGAGCCCACCATCCGTCAGTTCTTCGACGACGACCATATCGCCCACATCACCGCTCCTGGCACCCTTGAAGGCGGCGACGTTATGATGGTTGGCGACCACTTCTACGTAGGTCGTTCTGCCCGCACCAACGAAGAGGGCATCCGCCAGTTCATCGAGATTCTGGAAGGCTGGGGCCTTTCCGGCAGCGAGGTTCCGCTGGAGTACGTTCTTCATCTGAAGACCGGCGTTAACTACCTCGAAGACAACAACATGCTGGTTTCCGGCGAGTTCAAGACCAAGCCCGATTTCGAGAAGTACAACAAGGTCGAAATCCCCGAGGAAGAGGCTTACGCCGCAAACTGCATCTGGGTTAATGGCACGGTTATCGTTCCCGAGGGCTATCCTGCCGTTTTGAAGGCTGTGCAGGACCTGGGTTACAAGACGCTTGTGGTTGACACGTCCGAGTACCGCAAGATCGACGGCGGCCTGAGCTGCCTTTCCCTGCGCTTCTAATTCAAGCGCCGCATACACGCAAAAGCGCCTTCGGGAATCATCCCGAAGGCGCTTTTTTTTTTAACAAAAAGGACTGTTCTTATTTTGCTACAGCATCAGTGCGGGTACCAGGTACATCGCGGCGATGATCACGATGCCGGCAACAACGACGCCGATCCAAATGTAGTATTCGCGGTCCATCTTCTTCTGCTCGGCGGCGCTGGGGTCGTCTGTTTCAGGGATGCGGTAGTCTGTCTTTGCGGGAACGCCGTAGTGCAGGCGGCAGCCCAGGTAGATGGCCAAGCCCAACACGCACCAGATAACGCCCGTCACGATGGCGTCGGTGCCCAGCTGGGTGAGCATCACCACGTAGATAACCATGCTCACCGGCGCACCCACCGCAATGCCCTTCACTTTGAAGGGGCGCTTCATGGCGGGCAGCTTCTTGCGCAGGCCCATGGCGGCGGCAATGCCGATTACGTAGTAGAACAAGTCGGCGAACAGGCTTACCTCGGCAATGTAATCAAGCGACGAGGTGGCAACCAGCGCAATGGTGATCACGCCCAGCACGATGATGGAAACGTACGGCGTTTGGTAGCGCGGGTGCAGCTTGGCGAACACCTTCGGCAGGGCGCCGTCGCGTGCCATGGTGTACAGGTAGCGTGGTGGCACAGCGATGCTGGCGTTCAGAGTGGAAAAGTCGCCGCCGAAGGCAACGCCCAAGGCCAGCAGGGCCAGCGGCACGCCCAAGATGCCGGCGGTCATCATCGCCTCGGCATATGGCGCACTGGATTCTGCGATAGCGTCAAGCCCATCGGCGGGGACGATGCCCAGCAAGAACCACTGGAAGGCCGCGTTCACGATGAAGATCACGAAGGGCGAAAGGATAAGCGCACGAGGGATATTGATGTGCGGGAACTTGATTTCCTCGCCCATGGCACAGCAGGTTTCGAAGCCCGCGAAGCACCACCAGATCATGGCAACGGCGGCGATGAACCCACCTGCGCCCATGTCGGTAAGGAAACTGGGCGTTTGCACGAAGTTGGGCAGCTGCACGCTGGGAATCATAGTAAGGAACCACAGGATGGCAACGCCCCAGAAGAAGAACATGAAGCCGTTTTGCAGGCGTCCCGTCATCTGAACGCCGCGCACGTTGGTGATGATGAATACCACCAGTGCAAGGCAGGCCAGCACCACATCGTTGATGGGCAGTTCCACGCCGAAGGCCAGGAACACTGTTTTGAAGTAGTAGCTGAACGCAAGTGCCTCGCCGCCGGTAACGGCAATGAGCGACATAACGAAGTTCCAGCCTGCCAGAAAGCCGAAGGGGCGGCTGAGTCCCAGCGACGCGTACATGTAGGTTCCACCGGCGTAGGGCAGGGCGGCACCCATTTCCGCGTACAGCAGGGCGGGGAAGATGCTGATGACCATGGCAAGGAACGTGGCCAAGATCACGCCCGATCCCATTTCGCCCACTACATTGCCGCCGGTGGTGAACAGCCCAACGCCGATAACGGTGCCCGCAGTAACGGTGATTGCCTCACGCATGCCGAAGGCACGCTTCAATTCGGTGGTTTGCGGTTCTGAAGCCACGATCCCTCGTTTCTTTTCGCTGATAAAACGTTGTGTACTTTAGCACTCTACTGAACTAAAGCAAGGAGTATTTGGTGTGGAAACCGTGATTGATGCACGTGCGATGCGTACCTGTGGCAAGGTAATTAATGCGTTCGAAACAAAACGGGTTTCGCAAGAGAGGTGTGTATGCTCCCGTACTTAATGATCTGCGTGTCGGTGGTGTTCGAAGTGTTTGCCGACACGATGATGAAAGTCTCCGACGGCTTCCGGCGTAAGCTGCCCATCATCGGCGTGGTTATTGGCTACGCGGTTTCGTTCTGGATGATGTCGCACGTGCTGATGGAACTTCCTTTGGGCCCGGTGTACGCCGCATGGACGGGCCTGGGCATTGCCCTTACCGCCGTAGTGGGTCACATGCTGTGGAACGAAGGCTTCAATGCGAAGAAGATTATCGGGCTCATTGCCATTATCGTGGGCGTGGCCCTTTTGAAGTTGGGGGTGTAGGCCGTGAGCGTGGCAGAAGAAGAAAAGCAGCTGGTAAAGGAAAAGGCCAAGTCGAAGCGCTTCGCGTTTGTGCTGCTGGGGATTGCTATCGTTGCCGAGGTCACGGGCGCAATCTGCTTGAAGGCATCCGAGGGCCTAACGGTGCCCCTTCCTACGGTGATCACGATAATCGGCTACGTCACCTCGTTCACGTTGCTGGTTAAGATACTGCAGAACCTGCCGCTGGGCCTGGTGTATGGCATTTGGGGCGGCATCGGGTCGGCGGTAACCATGTTGGTTGGCGTAGTGGTGTGGAACGACCCGTTCACCGTGTTCACCGGGTTGGGCGTGCTGCTGGTTATTGCGGGCGTGTACCTGCTGAACAAGGGCACCGACGAAATCGAGGCGGCAAAGGCGCAGCAGCGGTAAAGCTTAAGGTGACGCTTTGGCGCTGCCAAGCGCTTTCCGGTGGCTACCGTGGTTGGTAGGGTAATGCCCGATGGCTTGCAATTGCTTATTAGGCTGGCAGTTTACTCTGTCAGCCTTTTTTTGTTTGATTTGGCGAACAGGCTATTCCATTCAAAAAAAATTCATGGTTGAAGCCCATGGCTCGTTTCAACCTGTTATGGCACCGCTTCCCAATGTGTTCTTGCGCTCATGCGCAAAGCGCTGCACAATACGAAATTACAGATTCGATGCAGGGGTGCCTGTTGCCGCATGTGCGGTGGCATGGCTGAGAGGGCGTGTGCGCCTAACCCTTTGAACCTGTCAGTTAGTGCTGGCGTAGGGAGCATCTCAGGTTCATTCTGGGGCGCCCGCTATGGCTGGCGTCCCTTTTTATTTGCGTGAAAGGAACTGCGCATGACAGAGATGGACCAGTTGAAGAGCGGCATCATTGAAGCAGTGGAAACCGTAAGGGCGGAAAACCCCTTGGCGGGATCGGTAACCAACGGCGTGACGATGGATTTCGTTGCCAACGCTCAGCTTGCCGTAGGCGGCAGCGCTGCCATGGTATACCTGCCCGATGAGGGTGAGTGCCTGGTGGCGGCCGGCGGTGCCGTGTACCTGAACATGGGCACGCTTTTGCCGGTGTACGAGGAAACGCTGCCCCGCACCGCAGCTGCTGCGTTCAATGCGGGCAAGCCCTGGGTGCTCGACCCGGTAGGTATCGGCATCGGCAAGCTGCGTACCGACCTGCTGCTTCAGCTGAAGCAGTACAAGCCCGCTATCGTGCGCGGCAATGCTTCCGAGATCATTGCCCTGGCAAGCTTGTGGGAACTGGAAACGAACGCCAGCGAAGCTTCTCGTCCGCGCGGCGTCGATAGCACCGACACGGTGGATGCTGCGCGCGATGCTGCGGTTGCCCTTGCCCGCTACACGGGTGGTGCCGTTGCGGTTTCCGGCGAAGTTGACCTGGTTACCAACGGCAAGACAGTGGCGAAGTCGCACGGCGGCTCGGCGCTGATGGAAAAGGTTACGGGCTTCGGCTGCTCGCAGGGTGGGGTGCTTGCGGTGTACGCCACGGCAACCGACCCGTTCACGGCAGCGTTGGCGGGTGTTGCCCACTACAACGTTGCGGGCGCCCGTGCCGCACAGACCGCCGATGCCCCTGCCAGCTTCAAGGTTGCCTTCATCGACGAGCTGTACCGCGCAACGGCGCAGGATATTGCCGACAACGCCCTTGAAGTTCAGGAGGCATAATCATGAACACGCTGGTTGCCGTGGCTATTGCCCCCTTCGGCGTTGGCGATGAGCTTGCACCTGAGGTTGCCGAAGTGGTGAAGGTCATTCGCGAATCGGGCCTGCCGAACCACACGTATTCCATGTTCACCGAAATCGAAGGCGAATGGGACGAGGTTATGCAGGTGGTGAAGGACGCCACATTCGTGCTCGCTGAAAAGGGCATTCGCACCGAAGTGGTTTTAAAGGCCGATATTCGCCCTGGTCGCACGGGCATGATGAACCGCAAGGTGAAGGCGGTAGACGAGATTCTGGAAGGCGAGGCGCAGCATGAGGAATAAGCTCGACATTTCCGCGTACTTGGTAATAGGCCCTGAGAACACGCTGGGCCGCCCCGTTGCCGAGGTGATTGCCCAAGCGCTTGCTGCCGGGTTCACGTGCGTGCAAATTCGTTCGAAGGAATGCTCGGCGCGCGACCTGATTCGTTACACCGCCGAAGCTGCCGATGTGATTGCCAAGGCGGGCAAGAGCGATTCGGTGGCGCTTTTGGTTGACGATCGCCTGGATGTGGTACTTGCTGCACGCGAGGCAGGTGTGAAGGTCGATGGCATCCACGTTGGTCAGACCGACATTCCCGTAGAGGTTTGCCGCAAGCTTCTGGGCCCCGATTCCATAGTGGGGCTTTCCGCCCGTGCCGACGAAATGCTGGAATACGTGAAGACGGCCGACATGAGCTTGGTGGACTATCTGGGTGTGGGCCCCTTGCATGAAACGCCTACCAAAACCGACTGCGGTTTGGCGGCCGATGGCACCATCATCACGAAGAGCATCGACGATTTGAAGGAGCTTGCCCAGGCAAGCCCGGTGCCCATTGTGGTGGGTGGCGGCGTGAAGCTTGCCGATATCCCGCTGGTGAAGAGCACGGGCGTCGACGGGTTCTTCGTTGTTTCTGCCGTGTGCGGAGCGGAAGACCCTGAAGCTGCTGCCCGTGAGCTAGTGGAAGCTTGGGAGAGGTAACGAATTAGTCCGCTCCCGTCTGCGCTGGGTGCCGCGTTAGTACTCAAGCCACCCGCTACCCTGTTCAAAACGGCCTGTCATACGACAGGCCGTTTTTCATGCGGTCGCTGCTTCAGCATTGTAAGAAGATTCGCTTTCGCGAATCGTTCAGGAAATGATTTCAGAGTGGCATTCGCACTAACGCGCCGCCCAGCGCAGGCGGGAGCTGCGAGTTCGCTTATGTGCGGAATTACAACATCCCGCCAAAATTGCCGGTGGCTGCTAGTAGGGCGAACCAGATTGGGGGGATGAACAGGGCGGGGAGGAGGTTCATGGTGGAAATCTCTTTGAGTTTCAGCAGGTTTATGCCGCTGGCAAGAATCAGCAGGCCGCCGATGATGGCGATTTCCGTCATCATGCCTTCGCCCATCAGGGGCGCCAGCACGCCTGCCAGCAGGTAGATGCTGCCCTGCCAGCAGAACAGCACTACGGCGGCAAACGCGATGCCGATGCCGAAGGTGGCGCCGAACACCATGGAGGAAACGAAGTCGAGCGTTGCATTGGTAAGCAGGTATGTTTCATCGCCGTACAGCGCACTGTTGATGGGGCCCAGGATGGAAAGCGTGCCCACGCAGAACAGCATGATGGCGGTGGAAAGTCCTTGGGCGAATTCGCTGCCGTTCTTCGAACGCTTGGAAACAGCCTTCTTGAAGCGCTTTTCCAGGTCGAGCGCGGTGCCGATTACGGCACCGATTGCCATGCTGGCAATGAACAGCACAGGATACGAGCTGTGCGGCATGTTCTGTACCACGGCATTTAGGCCCATGCCAACGGTGGCAATGCCCAGTGCGGTGAAAATTGCCTCCTGATACTTGGGCTTCAGGCCTTTCTTGGCAATGCTGCCTATGGTGCTGCCCAGCAGGATGCAGCAGGTGTTGACAATGGTGCCTAGCATGTACGCTCCTAAACGAATTGCCATTCAACGGTATAGGCTGCGCGTGCATCGTGCAAGGGCAAGCTTCTGAACGGCGGGAGCATAGGCTTGTTCGCGTTTAGCGACAGAGCGGCATGCTCGTTTCGCTGTTAGCGCTTGATAAGCTCGTCGCTGTCCAGCCAGATGGTGAAGGGTCCGTTGTTGGTAAGCTGCACGTCCATCATGGCGCCGAACCAGCCGGTTTGAAGAGCGATGCCGTCGTTGCGAACAAGGTCGGCGAAGTACTCGTACAAGCGGTTCGCTTCATCGGGTGCCGCGCCCTTGGTGAACGAGGGACGGTTGCCCTTGCGGCAGTCGGCGTACAGCGTGAATTGGGAAACCAGAAGCACTTCGCCCTGCACATCGCGCAGGGAAAGGTTGGTTTTGCCGTTTTCATCCTCGAAGATGCGCAGTTTCGAAATCTTGTTCCACAGCTTTTCCGCCACTTCTTCTGCATTCTTCGGGGCCCACGCCCAGAAGAATGCAGAAGCCGGTGCCGATGGAATGGGCGTCTTCGCCTTCAGTGGAAACCGAAGCGGACGTTACGCGTTGGATGAGTGCTCGCATGGCGTTCCTTTCGTGTTATGACAATACAGGAGCATAAAACTATGCAGTATCGCAGCGCGGTTAGCTATGATACAAGGATATAGATAGCAGGTAAAAGGAGGGTACCATGCTCGATTCGAAGATTCGCGCCTATTGTGAGGAAGACATCACCGATATACGCGGGTTCGATCGCTCGGAACTTGTTTCGGCGGAAGAGGGCCGCTTCGTTATGCGTGCATACCCAGGGGCCGATTGCGGCAACAACATCGGCACCGTGCACGGCGGCTTTTTGCTTGCGCTGGCCGACACGGCGGGCACCGGCGCCATCGACACGCTGGGGCGTGAAAACGCCACCATGTCGCTGAATTCGAACTTCCTGCGCCCCGCCTATACCTCCGACGAGTACTTGGAAGTTGTGGGAACGGTGCTGAAGCGGGGCAAGCGTGCGGTGGTCGCTGAAGTGGAAATAACGCGCCCCAACGGCGAGCTGTGCCTGAAGGCCACCGTCACCTCTGCGGTGTTCGATTCGTTGATTGTGGAGTTGCCACGGTTGGCAAACGTCTAGCCAAGCGTTAGTTTCCAGTTCGAAATACATTGGACATATTGTGCTTTTAGAATGGTCTGGTTGAGTGATAGGTGCGTCGTTTTGCGCGGCCGCCCTGTTGGTTAAGGAGATTGTTCGTGGCTAAAGTCAACGAGAATTACGCTAAGTTGCCAGGCAGCTATTTGTTCGCGGAAATCGCACGTCGCACGGCGGAGTACACCGCTGCGCACCCCGAAGCGAAGATGATCAAGATGGGCATTGGCGACGTTACGCGCCCGTTGGCTCCTGCCGTTATCGAAGCCATGCATGCCGCTGTCGATGACATGGCAAGCGTTGAGCATTTCCACGGCTACGGCCCCGAGCAGGGCTACGACTTCCTGCGCGAGGTTATCGCCGAAAACGATTTCCGCGCTCGCGGCGTTGAGATCGACGTGGACGAAATCTTTGTTTCCGACGGTGCCAAGAGCGACTGCGGCAACATCGGCGACATCCTTTCCATCGACAACGTTGTTGCCGTGTGCGACCCGGTATACCCCGTATACGTGGACACCAACGCCATGGCAGGCCGCGCTGGCGAATACGACGAAAAGGCGCAGGGCTGGACGAACATCATCTACATGCCCACCACGGCCGAAAACGGCTTTGTACCGGCGCTTCCCGAAAAGGTTGCCGACGTGATTTACCTGTGCAGCCCCAACAACCCCACGGGCACGGTGCTGAACGCCGACCAGCTAAAGGTGTGGGTCGACTACGCCAACGAGCACAACTCCATCATCATGTTCGATGCCGCTTACGAGCGCTTCATTGCCGAGGAAAACGTGCCTCATTCCATCTACGAGATCGAGGGCGCAAAAACCTGCGCCATCGAGTTCCGTTCCTTCTCGAAGACGGCAGGATTCACGGGTGCCCGCTGCGGCTATACCGTGGTGCCGAAGGAACTGGTGCGTGACGGCCAGAGCCTGAACGCCATGTGGAACCGCCGCCAGTGCACGAAGTTCAACGGCGCTTCGTACATCATCCAGCGCGGTGCCGCCGCTATCTACACCGAAGAAGGCGCGCGTCAGATCGAGGAAACGCTGGACTACTACCGCAACAACGCCCGCGTTATCAAGGAAGGCCTTGAGCGCGCTGGCTTCCAGGTATACGGCGCGGTGAACAGCCCCTACGTATGGTGCAAGGCACCGGAAGGCATGGGTTCGTGGGATTTGTTCACCAAGCTGCTTGAAGAAGCGAACGTTATCACCACGCCGGGTGCGGGCTTTGGCCCTTCGGGCGAAGGCTATATCCGCCTTTCCGCCTTCGGCGATGCCGAGGCAACCAAGGAAGGCGTCGCCCGTATCGAAAAGCTGTTTGCGTAAAGCTGTAAAGCCTCTTTACACGAAAGGCCTGCTGCGTTGTGCAGCAGGCCTTTTTTGTCGGTAACTGCACAGGGCTAGGGCTAGCGTTCGGTTTTCCCTCTCACCTGGTCTTTGACACGTTTTGGTGCGGTATTGATGCGCTTTGTAGGTAATAGTTACGCAGAAATAGGGGATCATTTGCTTGTTTTCCTCTGTGTGCCAAAGCGTTGTTAAGGTGCGCAGAGCTGCAGTTTGCTTGTGCTATAGGGGAGTTTCCGCCCTGCGGAGTTTGCCATTACGCCTTTCTTGCCAGGCATGATAAACATGAAATGCTTTTGCACCGCTACGGTGCCCACCTGTTTAAGTAATAAACGCGAAAGCGATAGGAGAGGCAAATGGATACGGGAAAACCCGCCCTGGGCAAACGAGTCCTGTCTTCGTTCTTTGCATTAACGCTGGTTATGGGACTGGTGCCCGTAAGCGCGTATGCGGAAGTGGGGAAGGCTCAGGAACAACAGGGCCAGGAACAGAGCGAGCAGTCCGCTGCCGTATCTGGCGAAAGCGCATCGCAAGATGCAGCATCCGATGCTACGCAACAGGGGGGGTGTCGTCCGGTTCGAAGGACGAGGCTGCTTCCGGTAGTGCATCGGGCACGGAAACGGGCGTAGCAGAAACGCCGAAGTCAAGCGGTTCTGCTTCTAGCAGTGAAAAGGCTGTCGATAACGCTGCTTCCACCAGCAACGGCGAAGCGGCCACCCAGTCCGCTGACAACGGCGTAGCGGTGCAGGCTAGCACCGAAAAAACGCTGCCGCATTTTGGCGATGAGGGTCTTACCAAGAAGCAAGTCTATGAGTTCTTGCAAAAGAGCTTTACTCAACTCGGGAACGTCCCTTACGCGAAGTATGAACTTGCGGGAACTGATGTTAACAGTTGGGGCAATTCTGATGACCCTTTCACTATGGAGGGCACCCGTTTTGAGGTTAAGGGAAAGAGAATTGACTCAAAATATATATCCTATTCATCGCTTGGTTATCTTATTGTCCAAAAGCAGCAGAAGTCATTCTTCTCCTGGACTGATATTGCCGGTGCTGGTGTGTCCGTCGTCTCTGGTGCGACCAAGAAGGACGCCTATTACGTTTCGAACGACAGCGATGAAGTAAAGTTCACCGTGAACCAGGTTTCTGGTGTTGATACCAAGGTAACGCGCAAGGGCAAGAATGGCGAAAGCCTTTCGGTCAAAGACGAAGGCAATGGAACCTATTCCTTTAAGGCGGATCAGTGGTCCACTGTTAATGTCGATTACGCCGTAGCAAAAGCATCTCTGGAAGTTAAATTCGACGAGAATGCCGCATCAGTGCGCGCCTTCAACAAAGATTTTTCCGCGGGCGTTAAGGATTCGGATATTCCCGCAAATACCGAAGGCTCTGCTGAGCTGACGCCAAAGGGCGACTACGCCATCGCATCAGCAGTGCTGAGCGACGGCAAGGGGAATGAATGGGATCTTGTTAAGTACTCATCGTTTTCCGAGAAGCGTGTTGCAACGGTAGCTATTCCCGAGCTTGAAGCGGGCGTTTCGTACACTCTTAATGTAGAAACCGAGGAATGCAAGCTTGTTCTGAAGAACAATGCTCCTGTTGCTGCGAAGAACATTACCGATGCTGATGTTTTGAAGAAGCGAATCATTGCAGGTGCTTTGGATACTGATGCCAGCTTCCCCTCGGTAAGTTCCGATGAGCTTGCCGTTGTATACGACGCTGGTCATGGTAATTGGAAAGATCTTACCTATGTGCCTAATGCAGCTGAAAAGTTCTTGGGCATGCATCAGTTCGGCAAGGATGGCGACACTGAGAAAGTTCGCATCTCTTATGACGGCAACAACCAGTACTGCGCGCTTAATGCTGAAACCAAAATCACTATCGTGAAGACTGCGACCGAGATGGTTGTTGATCCTGCGAGCGTTTCGGTTCCCTTTGGTACGACCGTAGATGCTTTGAAGGCTGAGATTCTCAAGAACATTACGGTAAAGGACGCTGTTTCGGGGAAGGCCGTTGATGTTGCTGATAGCGATATCTCGATAGAAGGCTATGACAGTCAGAAGGCTGGAGAGCAAACCGTAACGGTGAGCTACAACGGTTCTGATTCGTACGATTCTTGCCAGGCTGAAGTAACCGTTGTTGTTGCGGATGCTCCTAAAGCAACGCTCACTGCTGAGTTCAACAACGCAACGGTGACCGCGCTCGGTAACTCTCTGAAGAAGAGCGACAACGAAATCCTTGCCAACAACGCGGGCAACATTGTTGTGACCCCCGCTGACGGCTATGCCGTAACGTCGGTCAAGCTCGATAATGAAGAGCTTCTTGCTGAAGGCTCTTTCAGCAACCATGTTGCAACGGTTTCCCTACCTGCGCTCGATGAGGGATCTACCCACACCCTTGTGGTAGAAACCAAGGAATGCAAGCTTGCGTTGAAGGAAAACCCCTCGGCGGCTGTTGGAAACATTGACTCTTCGTTGTTCGAGCAGCGCGTGATTGAGGGCGTTCTTGATCTGGAACATAGTGTTCCCTCCGATATCGATGCGTCCGAATTGGAGATTACCTATCTTGCTGGTTCCGTGCCGATTCTTGGTGACGATTGGGAAAAACTGAACTTCGAGCCTTCTACGTTGCAGAAGCTCACCCATCACAAGTTCGGCACCCAGAAAAACGAGAAAATCCGCATCACCTACAAGGGCAATGAACAGTATTGCGAATTGAACACGGGCGATATTGAGATCAGCACGCCTGATGGCCGTCCTTTTGTTCAGATGGCAACTGCCAAGGCGGATGCTTGGGTCTATAACGATACCGACGAAAATGTTGATGCTGCTATCAAGCAGGCTGTTACCGACCAGTGGGGCCTGACGATCACCGATGAAGCAGGCAATCCAATCAGTTACTCTGCCGACGACATTACGGTTACCGGTTATGAGCACAAGATTGGCACCTACAAGGTTTCCGTAACCTATACGGACCCCACGAACAAATACCAGCCCACCACGATTGAAGGCTTGCAGCTGGAAATCAAGAAGGTTCCCTCGGCATCGTTTACCGCAACGTTCAACAACGCAACGGTGCAGGCTTTCGGTATCGACCTTACCTCTGGCACGGCTGCCGACATTCCTTCCGGTAAAACCGGCACAGTGGTGGTAACGCCCGAGAAGGGTTACGCCGTAACCAAGGTTGAGCTTGATGGTGCGGACATTTCCGACCAGATGCAGTTCGACCAGTCTTCCCATGCAGCAACCATTAACATGGATGCGCTGGTAACCGACCAGAGCTATTCCCTTACGGTTGAAACCAAGAAGGTTTCCATTGCGACAAAAGCTGAACCTTCAGCTGCCGTATTGGGCCTGACCACGCCTGCGAAGATCAAGCAGCGCGTTATTGACGGCGTGATTGATTTCGACAATTCGGTTCCGTCTTCGATGAATGCGGATGATCTGACAATCGAGTACAAGGCGGGCTCGACCGACTTGAGCTGGAGAGACATCAATTACGATCCCAAGACGTGGGAAGTAACCCTGCATAAATTCGGTGAAGAGAATAATGAAACCATCCGCATCACCTACAAAGGCAGCAGCGATGGCCAGTACTGTGAAGTAACGAGCGATGACATCTCCGTTGCGATTATTGACGGCCGTACGCCCACGCATTTGACGGTGGCCGATTCCATTACGGTTAAGTATGCTCCTGAAGACGAGCTGAAGGCAGCTATTCTGGCAAGCCTGAACCCGCAGGTGTTCAACGACGAAACGGGCGAGGCCATCCAGATTACGGCCGACGACATCAACGTTGACTACACCAACTTCAAGCGCGAAGTTGGCACGCAGTACGTAACGGTGGAATACAAGGGCACGGAAGAGTACAAGCCCTGCAAGCTCGAAAACGTTGCCATCAAAATCACCAAGGGCAACGCCAAGGTAACGGTGAACTCGCAGAACATTTCGTACGGCCAGACGCCCGACACCCTCGTTACCGCTACTCCAGAAGAAGCCAAGCCCATCTACCTCATCAGTGGTGTTGACGGCAACGGCAACGTGTACGTAAGCATCGACTTCAAGTCGGTGACCATCAGCGATTTGGTGGGCAAGGACGTTCCCCTGGTAGGCAATAAGCCCCTGCAGGATGTGATTACCGGCATTCTGGGCAACGAGTTTTCCGCCAACGATCTGCTGAACAACTTGGGCACCATCGAAAAGGCGTTGAGCGCTTTGGGCGTCCAGGACGCAGCCGATGTGGTTTCTGCTATCCGCACCGCAATCGAAGCCATCGGCAAGGTTGCTCCGGGCGTTATGGATTCCAAGATCGTGCTGGGTGGCACTCCTACCGAAGCGGGCGTGTACACCATTGCCGCCATTTCGGTAAACCCGAACTACAAAACGTCGGTTGCCATGGGCTATTTGACCATTGCCCCCGCCACCGAAGACGTAACGCTTGAGTGGAACCAGGAGCTCATTTCCAAGAACATGAGCATCGAAGATGCCGGTAAGTTCAATTTCGACGTGTCGGCATGGCAAGGCAGCACTGACGTGACTGGCAAAGCCAATGTGAAGGTTCGCTTCGTCGGCACCGACTACGAAGGCAATGCATACAACAGCACCACGGCGCCTACCAAGCCCGGCTACTATTCGCAGACGGCCTATGTGCTGGGCGGCAACTACTTCGCCAAGCCCATTTCGCGTACCTTCAACATCTTGCGTGAAGACGCTGTGCTCTCCCTTTCCTTCGACGGACAGACGGGGGACAAGCAGGTAACTACCTACAACGGCCAGCAGAAGAACCCTGTTGTGACGGTTACGGACAAGGCGGGCAAAACGCTTGATCCGGGCACCATTTCCGTTGGATATGCGGGTATCACGGCAAACGGCAAGATCTACGCAAGCACCAAGGCTCCTACCGAAGCCGGCGAGTATTATGCTTCGGCAACATACTTCGGTGATGCAACGCACGGGACGTCTTCGTTCAAGTGCCAGTTGACCATCAAGGCATCTGAGGTAACGGTAACGTTGCCCAAGGTTCATACGATTTACGGTGAAGAGGTAGACCACACATCGGAGGCCTTCTGCCAGATCGGCGGTGGGTACATCGCCGATGCCGATAAGGCGGCAATCCGCGCGGGTATTACGTGTGAATGCGCTGATGGCGCTACGGTAAGCGGCAGCCCCTACCTGGTTTCCGCCAACATTCCCGACAGCGTGAAGAACAATAAGAACTACAAGATCACCGTTAAGGGCTCTAGCGATATTGGCGCATATGGTTTGCATTATGTCGAGAAGCGCCATGCAAGTGTGACGATCGACAATGCTTCTAAGGCCTATGGCAACGATGACCCTGCGTTCACGTTCACGGTATTCGACGAGTACAACGGCACTGAGCATAAGGCCTTTGCCGATCAGACCGCTATTGCTCAGGAGCTGGGCATTGCGGTAACGCGCCCTGACAAGGGCACCGAAGCCGGCGAGGCTGTGGGCGATCATAAGCTGGTTGGCTCTTGGAACAGCAACCCCAACTATGAATTGAGCTTCAACGAGAATGCGGTGCTTACCATCGCGGAGCGCTCGATGCAGGTGGAGCTTCAGTCTGCCTCCAAGTACTACGGTGACGACGATCCTGAGTTCACCTACAAGGTGTTCGACACGTCTACCGCAGGGGAGAAAACGGAAGTAACCGACCCCGAGGCAATTGCCAAGCTGGGCATTTCGGTAACGCGTGCCGCAGGTGACGATGTGGGCCATTACGCCTTGAAGGGCGACTGGACCAATAAGAACTATGCGGTATCGTTCAGCAGCGATGCCAGCCTGACCATCAACGCTCGTCCTATGTCTGTCGTTATCGACTCCACTTCCAAGATCTACGGCAACACCGACGAGCCCATTACCTACACAGTGTTCGATGCAACTACCGACCCGGCAACCGAGTGCGATGACCAGAAGGGCATTGCCCAGACGCTGGGGATTTCGGTAACGCGCGCTGCTGGCGAAAACGCCGGCGACTACGCCCTTACCGGCGCTTGGAATGAAAACAAGAACTACACGGTAGAGTTCAACAAGGACGCCAAGTTCACCATCGAGAAGCGTCCTACGCGTGTTGACATCGCCGACGTTACCAAGGTGTACGGCGAAAAGGATCCTGCTGCAACCAGCTTCACCTATCGCGTGTTCGACACGGCGGTGAACCCGGAAGTTGAGTACGATCCTTCGAAGCTTGCCGACTTCGGCATCACCGTTTCGTGTGGCGATCACTCCGAAGATGTGGGCGACTACAACCTGGTTGGCGCATGCGCGAACGGGAACTACGAGGTTACCTTCACGGGCAAGCTCACCATTACCCCTGCAAGCGTTACTGTTACCTTGCCGTATGTGGAAACCATCTACGGCAACGAAGTGGATCATAGCGACCTTGCCAGCAAGGTAGTGGCCGAAGGCCCCATCACCGCTGACGACCTGGATGCCATCAAGGGCACCGTTTCCTGCGAATGCGGCGGGGGCACGCCCAATGGCGGCACCTATCAGATTGATGCCACCGTGCCGGATAGCGTGAAGGCGAACAAGAACTACTCGGTAGACATCAAGGGCCCCAGCGAAGATGGCGCGCATGGCGTGCACTACGTGGCTCCGCGCAAGACGTTGGTAGGCATCGAGTCTGCTTCCAAGGTGTACGGCCAGGCCGACCCTGATCAGTTCGCTTACAAGATCTACGATGCAAGCGGCGATGCAACCGTTGAATACTCTTCGGATGAAGCAACGGCTATCGCAAAGGCGCTTGACATCAAGGTTGCGCGCGAAGCCGGCGAAGACGTTGGCACCTACGCCCTGCAGGGTTCCTGGACTCCCAACGGCAACTACCAGCTTATGTTCAACGTTGATGCTACGTTCACCATTACCCCTGCTGAGGTAACGGTTTCCTTGCCCAACATCGAATCGACGTACGGCGATGAGGTAACCAAGGAAGAGCATGCCAACAACGCAACGATAACCGGCCCTATCTCTGATGAGGACAAGGCTGCGGTGCTTGGTGCGGTTTCCTGCGGGTGCGATTGTTCTTCGACTAAGGATGTAGGCACCTATACCGTTACGGCAAAGGTTCCCGCCACGGTAAAGACGAACAAGAACTACACCGTGAAGGTTGAAGACGGCACGCACACCATCAACCCGCGTAGCACCTATGCGGAAATCCAGTCGGCCGAAAAGACCTATGGTGAGAACGACCCCGCATTCACCTTCAAGGTATGGGATAGCTCGGGTAGCGTATGGGTCGAGTACAAGGACCAGACTGTTATCGACAGCATGGGCATTTCGGTAACGCGTGCAGAGGGCAATGATGCTGGTGAATACGCGCTGAGCGGTTCGTGGACCAACAAGAACTACAAGCTGACGTTCAATGACGACGCCAAGCTCACCATTAAGCCTGCTGAAGTGGAAATGGTGCTGCCCAACATCACCACGACATTCGACGACGTGGTTGATCATGCCAAGCATGTAAAGGGCGTCCAGTTCGACTCTCGCATTTCTGAGGCGGACAAGGCTGCCTTGCTCGACGCGGTTACCTGCGAGTGCGGCAACAAGATGGGTGCAGACCAGGGTACGTACACCATCACGGCCGATGTGCCCGAAAGCGTTAAGAACAACCCGAACTACCACGTAACGGTAAAGAACGGTACGCATACCATCGTTGCCCGTCAGATGGTTGTTGAGCTGGAGTCCACTTCGAAGATTTCCAGAGACGAGGAACCGGCAGCCCAGTTCAAGGCTTGGTACGTACTGCCCAACACCAACAACGCTCAGGCGGTTGCGACGTACAGCGGTGACGATGCGGCGAACAAGTCGGTAGGTTCCTTGGTGCCGTGCACGGACGAAAGCATTCTCAAGTCGCTGAACATCACCGTATCGCGCGAGGATTCTTCCGAAACGCCGGGCGTGTATGTGCTGAAGGGCACGTGCAACAACCCGAACTACGCTGTTTCGTTCAGCGAAACGGTTGCCACGCTTACCGTTCACCCGCGTGTTGATGTTGTAACCGCTTCTGAAGGCGGCACGGTGAGCTCCGATGTGAAGGGCGGCCCGCAGGGCACCATCATCACCGTCGAGGCAACGCCCGATGAAGGCTACGTCTTCGACGAATGGGTGCTTACCGAAGGCGACGGCATCATTGCCGACGCCAAGGCCGCGAAGACCACCATCACGGTTGGTTCCGAGAACGTTGTGGTGAAGGCGAAGTTCGCCAAGAAGCCTGACGAGCCGGTAACCCCTGTTGACCCGGGTACCGACCCCGGCCAGGGCGGCGGTTCTGGCAGCGCTGATTCCGGCAACGGCACCAACGCCGCACCGACTGAAAAGGCCGATGCAGCCAACGCTGAAGCGGCTGACCAAGCTGCCGAAAGCGCAACCACCACGAAGACCGGCGACTCGCTGGCTTCTACGGCGGCCTTGGTAGCGGTGCTTGGCATTGTTGCCGCAGCGGTTGCCTGCCTGGCAGTTCGCAAGTCGCGCAGGAACCGCAAGCACTAATCGCTTTCCTGGTTAAAGCGCAATGAAAAGAAGGACCTCAGCAGTGCTGGGGTCCTTCTTCGTTTTGGGGTATGACGCTTAGCGGCATGGGCCGTACCGTCGCAGTAGATGCCAGGGGACGCGGCGTTGGCATGTATGGCGCAGTGCGCTCGTCTAGCGATGCTGTGAATTGCAGCCGTAAGGTGCCTTGTGAGCTTCGCCTAACGTTCAAGCCCTAAAACTGCGTCAGCGTTTCTTCCGGTTCGATAAGCGTATCGGGAGCGGCATTCAGGTAATCGCTCAGATGAGCGCTCCTGAGCGCTGGATTATCGTTGGTGCTGTAGTAATACGTTCCCGTTTTTGCGGAAAAGCAACCCGTGTAAATGGTGCGCTCCCACGTGCCGTCGCCCATTTGGGCGCTGCCTTCAACCATGGCAACGTTGCCCAGTGTATGGAACAGGCGCATCACGTTTTCCTGCTCGGATTCCTTTGCGGGGTAGTTCGCGTTCAGGAAAGCTGCTTTCACGAAGCGCGAGGTGGTGTACGAATCGCCTGGGATGCCACGAGCGCCGGCGCCAGCACCAAACGGCGAAAGCTGCGCGCTGCCCCAGGAAACGGTTCCCGGGAATGCGCTGGTAACGTTCAGATAGGTGCGCAGGTTTTCCATATGCCAGTCGAAGGTAGGTTGGTTTGCCAGGGTGTCCACGGGGTTGTGATGCACGTGCATGCCGTCGGGCAGGTACTCCACCACGATGCTGCGGGTGGCGTCGCCGATAATCCAATGCAGCAGGGAAACACCCAGCTCGTTGCTAACCGGCTTGGCAACAATCGCCACGTTGGCAAGGGCGGCTTCAACTTCGTCTACCGTGCTGAAGTTAGCGGCAACCCATACCGGAAACTCGTAGGCTGCCATATTCGTTTTGCCCGCAACGGCTTCAGGCTCGTACTGGGCATAGCCGGGGAAGTTCAGCCCGGCAACGGCAAGGCCGGCATCGTTGCCGCAATCGAAGTACAGCGGGTAGCCCTGGTAGGTGATGCCCATACCGATAAGGGCGTGGCTGGCGGGCTTTTTCGGGGCTTCTTCAGGGAACGCCTGGGCAAGCGGATAGCCTTTCGGGGTGATTACCAGGTGCTCGCCAAAGGGCACGCTCCAGTCAAGGTTGCGTCCGAAGTACATATCTCCGTCAGCGGAGGTGAATCTGATTCCAGTGCACATGCTTCCTTCTTTCGTTGTGATGCAAGCGCGTTGCTGCTGCACCCAAGTGGGGGCACAGCCGCGCTTGCGAGGTTCGTTCGATTGGCATGCCGAATATGCAAAGCATGCACCCAAAGTGCCCCTTGGTGCGCCGAAAGCATTGCACGTTGCCGTTTTGTCATGGAGCCGTGGTGTGTTGGTTGGAATACGGGTTGAAGGCTCGGTATACTATCCTTCGTTCGGTTTTGCGCTGTGTGCGCAGGCCGACGACAGTTCGAAACCCTCCTGTCGTTAAACAAAACTAGGTCTTCCGCTCCGTGCGTTTTGCGGTGCTTCTTCGTGCCTTGTTTTGCTTACGGCAGGTTTTTCAGAAGGAGCATTTTTATGTACGGCCTTAAAACCGAAAGCAGCTTCGACGCTGCCCACTTCCTTACCGACTACCACGGCAAGTGCGAGAACCTTCACGGCCACCGCTGGCGTGTTGTTGCCTACCTGGCACAGGATTCGCTCTGCGAAGAGGGCACCCACAAAGACATGGTTATCGACTTCGGCGATTTCAAGCGTGCTCTGCGCGAGCTCACCGAAGAGCTTGACCATTCCTTCATTGTGGAGGAAGGCTCGCTTATGCCCGAAACCCTTGCGTGCCTGGAAAAGGAAGGCTTCACCCTTTCCATGATGCCGTTCCGTACCACGGCGGAAAACCTGGCGCGTTACTTTTACGAGCGCCTGGGGCAGCGTAACTTGCCCGTTTCGCAGGTAGAGGTGTACGAAACGCCCAACAATTGCGCAATCTACTACGGGGAGAACTAGCCGTGGCGCCGTGCAAGGCAACGCTTGACGAAAAAGACCCTGATTCGTGCTTTCTGCCGGTGGTGGAACGCTTCGTTTCCATCAACGGTGAAGGGCCGCGTGCAGGCAGGCTTGCGGCGTTCATCCGCTTCGCGGGCTGCAACCTTGCCTGTTCATGGTGCGATACCGCGTGGGCGAATGTGGGCAACTGCGAACACGAGGACATAGCGCCCGCTTCCTTGGTTGAATGGGTGGCGGGCACCGGTGTTTCGTGCGTCACGCTTACCGGCGGCGAGCCGGCGCTGCAGCCAGGGCTTCCTGCGCTTATTGACGCACTGTGCCGGTCTGATTCGTGGGGTCGTACGGGCAAACGCGTGGTGGAAGTGGAAACCAACGGCGCAGTAGACCTTGAAGCGCTCAATAACCTGCGCGTTTCGCTTGAATCGGCTGCCGAAGGCGCAGGGCAGGGCGGCGAACAGCCCAATGTCTGCTTTACCGTGGACTGCAAAATGCCCTCGAGCGGCATGACGTCTGAAATGCTGCCTTCTAACTATGCGTTACTCCGTGCAGGCGATGCAGTTAAGTTCGTGGTAGCCAGCTTGGAAGACTTGGAATGCGCCAAGGCGGTTATCGAAGAACACGACTTGTGCAGCATCTGCGAGGTGTTCTTCAGCCCGGTGTTCAGCTGCATCGAGCCTGCGGAAATCGTCGATTTCATGGAACAGCAGGGCTTGGCGCAGGTGCGCCTTCAGTTGCAGCTTCATAAGATTATCTGGCCCGATGTGGATAGGGGAGTGTAGTACATGGAAAGCAAAGCAGATACTGCGGTGAAACCCGAAGGCTTCAACGTGGCAACGGGAACCGACGCGCCTCAGCGTGCGCTGGTGCTGTGCTCGGGCGGCGTGGATTCCGCCACGCTTCTGGCCATGGCAGTAGCGCGCTATGGTGCCGAAAACGTGTACGCGCTTTCCATCAGCTACGGGCAGCGCCATAACAAGGAAATCGACGCAGCGAAGGCGGTTGCCGCCCATTACGGCGTTGAACAGCGCTTCTTGGACTTGGCGGCAATCTTCGCCGACAGCAACTGCTCGCTTCTGGCGCATTCCACGCAGGATGTTCCCGAGGAAAGCTACGCCGACCAGCTGAACGAATCGAACGGCAAGCCGGTAAGCACCTATGTGCCGTTCCGCAACGGGCTGTTCCTTTCCTCGGCTGCTTCGATGGCGCTTTCGCTGGGGTGCTCGGTGCTGTACTACGGTGCCCATCACGACGACTGGGCGGGTAACGCGTACCCCGATTGCTCGCAGGAATTCGTCGATGCCATGAACCATGCCATCATGGAAGGTACGGGCGGTGAGCTGCATATGG
This sequence comes from uncultured Eggerthella sp., assembly GCA_958431815.1. Lineage (GTDB taxonomy): Bacteria > Actinomycetota > Coriobacteriia > Coriobacteriales > Eggerthellaceae > Anaerotardibacter. The sequence continues at coordinate 27,729 of CAUASB010000010.1, forward strand.
AAGCGCCGTTCGTGCAGTGGTCGAAGGCCGATATTGTGCGCAAGGGTCTTGAGCTGGGCGTTCCGTACGAGCTTACCTGGTCGTGCTACGAGGGCGGCGAAAAGCCCTGCGGTGTATGCGGCACCTGCATCGACCGTATCCGCGCCTTCGAGCTGAACGGCGTGACCGACCCGCTGATGCAGTAGCTTTTCTGGGGCGGTTGCAAGACGCCTGCTTTGTGCTTCGCTTTCGCTCGCAGCAGTTGGGAAGCTTTCTTACCTGCGGCGGGACGCCCTCGGCAGGCTCCTCTGAAGCGCGGCTTCCAAGAGGAATTGCCTAAAAGAAATCGCCCCAGGTATTCGACCAGGAGATTTCGGGATGCTCTAAATCGCGCGTCGAATCATCTTCGCGATTTCTTTCACTTACTTTAAAAGGAATTACTTGGAAGCCGAAGAAAGCGGAAGCGGAGCATGACGAGGACATTCCGTTGCAGGCCAGTAACGGTATCAATCAGAAAACCAAGGAGAACCTTATGACCAATAAAGAACGCGAAGCCGAGGAGAGCATTTCGCTGCTCGGCAATCAGCACACGGAGTATCCGACCGACTACGATCCCAGTGTGCTGGAAACCTTCATCAACAAGCACCCGGGCAACGACTACTTCGTGAAGTTCAATTGCCCTGAGTTCACCAGCCTGTGCCCCATTACCGGACAGCCTGACTTCGCTACCATCTACATTTCCTATGTTCCGGGCGAGCGCATGGTGGAAAGCAAGAGCCTGAAGCTGTACCTGTTCAGCTTCCGCAACCATGGCGATTTCCATGAGGACTGCATGAACATCATCATGAAAGACCTGATTGTGCTCATGGATCCGAAATACATCGAGGTGTGGGGCAAGTTCACGCCCCGTGGCGGCATCTCCATCGACCCGTACTGCAACTACGGCAAGCCCGGCACAAAATGGGAAGATGTTGCGTGGGAACGTCTTTCGCACCACGACTTGTACCCTGAAAAGGTAGACAACCGTTAAACGGACAAGAAACGTTATGCGTTGCGGAAAGGGGATGCGATGATAGACGGAACCTACCAGGCCCAGGTGGAAACGCCCATCGGGGCTAAGCAAGGTACGCTTACCTTGCAGCAGCAAAGTGCCGCTCTTACGGGGAACCTCCATGTGCTGGGCAGCGATACCGCAATTGAAAACGGCGTGCTGGAAGGCGATGCTCTTTCGTTTTCCGGAACGCTTTCGGTGCCTTTCATTGGAGCATTGCCGTTTACGTTCGAGGGCACGTTCCAAAACGACGAAATACACGGTACAGCTCGTACGAAAATGGGCGAGATTGCCATTGCGGGCAAACGCGCCTAACAAAGCTGACATATAGCAAAAAGGAAGGGGAGGTGCCCGTGCGGCAGCTCCCCTTCCTTGTGCTTGGCCTTATTCTTCTGGCTTAATATTCTTCAAATCGCGCATCAATTCCAAGTGGCGTTGATGCTGTTCGTGTTTTGCCTGCTCTATTAGGTCGTGGCGCTTGTGGTGCGCTTCAAACACTGCCTTGGCGTGGGCGCGTTTCTTGGCACGGCGCTCGTCGGTTGCGTCGGCGGCGATTTCGGTAAGGTGCGCGTACGCCCAGTGGTCTTGCAGAATCTCGCCAATGTGGTGCGGGTCGTGGGCAACCTCGCGGGCGGTTTCCACGGGGTGCACGTCGGCCACACGGTAGGTGAGCGAGGTGAGCAGTGGCATTACCAATACGGTGATGGCGCCCGAGGCAACCAACACGGAAGCCACTTCCTGCGACATGGCGCCCGCCTTCGTGGCAACTGAGGTAACGGCAACGATCAAAGGCAGTGCGGTGGTGCAGTACAGCGCTACGGTAACGCGGTTGTGGGAAGACATGCTGCGTGTTTCGCGGTCGATCGAAAGGGACAGGAACACGGGCACCGCGCGGATCAAGAGCAGCGCCACGATAAAGCCCACCAGAAGCAGCGGGTCGGCGAGTACGGCGTAGAGGTTAATCTTTGCGCCGGACACCACAAAGAACAGCGGTACGAAGAAACCGAAGGCGATGCCGTCGAGCTTGTGTTCCAGGCTGTGGTTGCCTTCGGGGATAACGTAGCGCAGCACGAAGCCGGCGGCGAAGGCGCCCAACACGGCATCAAGGTCGAACAGGGCGGAAAGCGTTACCAGCGCCACAAGCAGAAGAACGGTAACGCGCATGGTGGTTTGCGAGGTGGAGTTGGCGTTTTCCGCTAGGAAGCGGTACACCTTGCTGCCCGCCTTGCGTGCTTTGGCGGGAATAACGGCGGCAAGCACAGCAACGCCTGCGAACGCCAGCAGGATAACGATGGTTTTCCATTCGGCGCGGGTGGAAAGCAGCAGTGCCATGGCGATGATGGGACCGAGCTCGCCCCAGGTGCCGTAGGCAAGCACCGAATCGCCCACGCGGGTGCCCAAAAGGCCGCGCTCCTTCAAAATGGGCATCAGCGTGCCCAGCGCTGTGGTACCCAGGGCAATGGCGAATGCGATGCCCGAAAGTTCGGTGGGAGAAACGAAGCCCGAAAGCGCTACAGCGCCAAAGCCCAAGGCCAGGCATACGAGCCACGTTACGAAGCCATATTTGCCCTGGTGACCGGTGATGTTCTTCGGATCAATCTCGTAGCCTGCCAAAAGGAACAAGAATGCCAGGCCCAGCTCGGATAGCAAGCCGATAGAATCGGACAGCTGTATGGCGCCTACCATGTTGGGGCCCAGCACGGCGCCGGCAATAAGCAGGAACACCGTTTCGGGGATGGGTTTTTTCGGGATGGCTTGGGCAACAAGCGGACATAGCGCAGCCACCAAGACGATTACGGCAAGGGATATCAAGTCTTCAGTCATTGGATTCTTTTCGCGTTGGGGATACGGATGGGCGGGAAGCTAGAACACGGCTTCCAAGGGTTTTGACACGCTGATTGCTTCCTGCCCATGACATAGCTCGGTAACCTTGGCAAGCAAGTTCTGCTGCGTGCCGTTCAGCATGCGCAGCTTCATGGTCACGGCATCGGTGAACTGGGTGTCTAGGGTCTTCGCGCCGCAGTCGGAGGCAATGCGTGCAGCCTGGTCGTATTGTGGGTAAGGCACGTTCCAGGTTATGTCCACGCATTCGGAAACGGTAACGCGCTCCGCTGCGGCGATGCCCGCCTGGGTTGCCTGCGTGTAGGCGCGCACCAAGCCGCCGGTGCCCAGCAACGTGCCGCCGAAGTAGCGGGTAACCACTACGGCAACATCGGTAAGGCCCGCATGCTGCAGGGCCTGCAAGGTGGGCAGGCCCGCGGTTTTCTGCGGCTCGCCGTCGTCGGAGTAGCGAATGCGCTCGGATGCGCCTTCTCCGCGAAGGATGTAGGCATACACGTTATGGCGTGCCATGCGGTGCTCGGCACGGATTTTCTCCAAGAAGGCAAGGGCCTCTTCTTCGGTTTCCACATGGGAAAGCTGGGCTATGAAGCGGCTCTTCTTCTCTTCGATTTCCGCAGTTGCCGTGCCGGCTATGGTCATGTATTCGGGCATACCAATTTCCTTGTTGGGGTGTTTCGTTTCGCATCATTTTAGTGCACGTTGGCATTGTGCCCTGGTAATGGGGTAAATTGTTTGCTCAGACGATACTTCTCCTTCGCCACTTTGGCGGATGTGTGCAATAAAGGAGCATTCATGGCAGAAAACCAAACCCCCGCGCCGCACCAGGAAAGCAGCAACGGCTACATCGATGACGAACAGCTGAAGGGCATGATGAAGGAAGCCAAGCCCAGCTTCATGCAGCGCTACGGCTCGTGCCTGGTTACCTTCGTGCTTATCGCCATCAACGTGGTGGTGTTCGCGGTAGAAGCCGTGGCAACGGGGTTCAGCCTGAACATTTCTTCGCTTACCCTGTACAGCATGGGTGCGATGTTCGCCCCGGCCATTCAAGGTCCCGCCGACTTGTACCGCTTCGTCACTCCGATGTTCTTGCACGTTGACCTGATGCACCTGCTGTTCAACATGGCTGCTCTGTACAGCGCGGGCGTGATGTTGGAATACCTGCTGGGCAGGTGGAATTTCCTTTTGCTGTACCTTATCGCCGGCATCACCGGCAACGTGGTTTCCTACCTTGCCGACGTGCTGATGGGCACCTATGCGGTTAGTGCCGGTGCTTCTACCAGCATTTTCGGCCTGTTCGTTGCCATTGCGCTTTTGGGCGTGCTGTCCAAGAAGAACCGGGCGTTCTTGGCGCAGTACAGCAAGGGCATGCTTTCGGTTATCGGCCTGAACATCGTCTACACCCTGCTTATGCCCAGCGTTTCCCTGAGCGGCCACTTGGGTGGTGCGCTCGGCGGTCTTATTGCCATGTTCATGGTGCCTGCCAAGAACCTGCGTGTGCCCACGGCGGTTCGCGTGGTGGTTTCGGTGCTGTGGATTGCGGCGCTGAGCTATGTGGGCCTGTGTCTGGGGCTTATCGGCTAGCCAGAATAGTGCCGTAGAACGAAACGGCCCGTTGCCTTCCGCGTGATGCGGAGTGGCAGCGGGCCGTTTTTTGATGGCACGGTGGTGCGCACGAAACGCCGGTGCGCTATTTCAGCAAGGGGGAAAGCTCGCCGTTGCTTACGATGCTCACCGTGCTGGTAGCACGGGAAATAGCCGTGTACAGGCGGCGGCGGGAAAGCTCGTTTTCGGGGAACGCTTCAGCGCTGGCATCCACGATAACCACGTGGTCGAACTCCAAACCCTTTGCCAGAGGCAGCGCCAACACGATAGCGCCCGAGCCTGGCAGGGTGTCGCCCTCGCCAATAAGCTGGGGTGCGTCTTCGCCCAAAAGCTGTGCCGTCCGTGCCGCTGCTTCTTCGTCGAGCGCAACGAATGCCGTGGTGCCGTCGTATTCCTTCGCGGCGATTGCCAGGGCACGAAGCTCCTTTTCGTAGTCTTCGGCGGTTGCGCACTCGTGGAAGTCAGGCTCGGTATCGGCGCGCTGTACCGAGGAAATCTGCATGCCGTCGGCCGTTACCGCCAGCTTGGCGAATAGCTCGGTGATGGCGGGCGTAGAGCGGTAACTGGTCATAAGGTTGCATTCGCTCACCTCGCCGCGGATTTCCTTGAACACGCGGCGGATCTCGTCAAACGATGCAGTGCCCGGCTTGATGGCCTGGTTTTCGTCTCCCAGCAGCAGGAAGTTCGCACGGCGGAAGTAGCGTGCCAGCACCGCCAGTTGCGCGGTGGTATAGTCCTGCACCTCGTCGATCATCACGTACTTGGCATCGGGGTTGCTCATGCCGGTGATGGCAATCTTGGTGTAGAGCCATTCCAAGAAGGAAAGCTCTTCCATGCCGGCAATGCGCTTGGCAATGCGGTCGATGCGCAGCCAGTAGTCGCAGCGTACCGCTTCGAAGGCGCTCTCGTATTCTTGGGTCAAGAACTGCAGCGTGTACTTCTTCGCGTTTTCCTCGGTGTCCATGGCAATGGGCTCGCCGAAGATGCTTAGCTGGTCGTTGTAGGAAAGCTCGCTTACCACGTCCTGTGCGGCGCTGTTGCCGGCCATCTGGCCCAGGCGGCTTTGCAGGCGCGTTTCCAGCTCTTCGCGGATCAGCGTGATGCGATGGGGTCCGGCGGGCGCGTTCTTGAACTTGGCAGCGGCGCGTGCAATCTGTTGGGCACTGATGAGCAGCGTGCCCTGGCTCTTGATGTCGCGGAAGTCCTTGTCCTGGAACTCGAGCTTTTCCACTGCTTCGTCGATGCGCTGCAGCGTTTCGAACGTGGTGTCGAAGCGGGCGAAGTCGCGTCCCGGTGGGATGGTGCCTTCGGCGAACTCGTTCCAGGTAAGGATGTTGGGGTTGCGCTCGCCCATGTCGGGCAGAACGTTGTCGATGTAGTTGCGGAACACCGGGTTCGGCGTGATAAGGAACACCTGGCGTGGGTCAAGGCTTTCGCGCTGCTGGTAGAACAGGTAGGCGATGCGCTGCAGCAGCACCGACGTTTTGCCGCTGCCGGCGATGCCGTTCACCAGCAGGGCGGGAACGTCCTTGTGACGGATTACCACGTTCTGTTCCTTCTGGATGGTGGTGGTGATGGCCTGCATCTGCGAGGTGCGCTGACGCGAAAGGGAAGCCAGCAGCAGCTCGTCTTGGATGGCCACGGTGGTGTCGAAGCAGGCGTTCAGCTTGTTGCCGGTGATGTCAAACTGGCGGCGCAGTTTCAAGTCGACGTTGATGGTGCGGCCGTTGGCCTCGTACGAGGTTTTGCCGTCGGCCTGGTTGTAGTACACCTCGGCAACGGGGGAGCGCCAGTCAACGATAAGACGGCGGTACTGGTCGTCGGACAAGCCCGCGTTGCCGATGTAGAGCTCTTTCGGAGCGGCACCGGGTTTGTACTGCAGCACCACTTTGGCGAAGTAGGGCTGCGGCTTCAAGATGCGCACCGCGGTAAGCTTTTCGGCGTTGGCGCGTTGGGTGCGGTTGTACGAGTCGATGACGCTGTTCATGTTCGCGTACTCGATATAGGTTTCCTGCTTTTCGCCGTCGCTGGCGAAGTTGGAGGCAAGCTCGTCGGCCATGTTGCGCTTGTCTTCCTCGGCTTCTTGGGCGGTTTTGCGCATGTTGGCCAGCACGTCCTGCTCGATTTTCTCGATGGCGGCGTAGGTTTTGCTCAGATGCTGCTGTTCTTCCTGGAATACGGCATCGGCCGCGTTCTCGGCGTTCAGCGGGGCGGCTGCGGTATCATGCAATGCGGTGCCTGTCATAGTGGTTCCTTTCCGTTTAGCTGAACTATAGTACCGAAGGCGTGCGGACAATGGGCAAAACTCCTTGGCACCTCTACCGAAAACGCGAAAGGAAGCCCATGGCAGATTCCGAAAACCTGCAGACGGCGCATGCTCCCCAACAAAACGAGCCCGAGCTTCAGTTCCCCATGGCGAAGCTGGGCATATACGGTGGCTTAACCGTGGCCTTCTGCTGCGCTTTGATTATTTCCAACGTGCTGGCAACCAAGACGCTCGATTTGGGCATGTTCGCGTTGCCGGCTTCCATCCTGACGTTTCCCATCGTCTACATCATCAACGACGTGCTCTCCGACGTGTATGGCTTCCACGCCATGCGCCGCACCATCGCCTGCGGGTTCATTGCCATTACCGTGGCGGCGCTGGCGTACCACCTGGCAATCTTTATTCCCGGTGTCGATCAAGAAATGGCCGACGCGTTCGCCCTTGCCATGGGAGGGTCGTGGCGTATTCTTTTGGGCACGTTCGCGTCGTACGTGCTGGGAAGCTTGCTGAACTCGTTCCTGATGGCGGGTTTGAAGAAGCGCTTCGACAAGTATTTGTTCTTCCGCTGCGTTGTTTCCACGGTTGCCGGCGAAACGGTTGATTCGTTCGTGTTCATTTCCATCGCGTTCATAGGCGTGTATGCGCCCGAGGTGATCCTTACCATGATCGGGTCGCAGATTTTGTTCAAAACGCTGTACGAGGTGATTATGTATCCCATTACCCGCAAGGTGCTGCTTTCGGTGCGTAGGCATGCGGGTGTGGAATGGGTTACGAAGTCTAATTCCCAGCTGTAGCGTATAGACTTGAAACCAAGGAAGGCCTCCTGTCGCGGTAGCGGCGGGAGGCCTTTTGTGCATGGGCTGCTTTGCTTTTTTGCAGAGAGGGTCCATCTGCGAGTGTCCACGATGTGCTGTACCGCTTTTCGATTGCGGTTGCGGTGTTTTGCGGGTGCTGGCACGAGAAAGGGCGGACCCGCAGTTCATCTCGAACGCGGATCCGCCCTGTGCTTTAGCCGAAGAGCGTTTTGCTATTGGACGTTGGCGTAAAGGCCTACGGTATAGCGGGTGATATCGGAACGGTTGATGATGCCCACCATCTTGCCGTTGCTCATAACGGGAGCCTTCTTCAGGTGATGCTGGGCCAGGGTTGCGCATACGTTGTCCATGCTGTCTGAAAGGTTCACCGTCAGCACGTTCTTGGTGGCAACGGTGCCCACCGTCATGCTCTCAAGTGCTTGCGCTTTTTCCTCAAAGCTCTTGCCGTTGGAGTCGATGGTGTAGGAGTAGAAGCTGGTGAATGTGGTGTTCTGATGCGCCAGTGTACCGATGATGTCGCCGTCGCTCACGAAGCCGCACAGTTTTCCGCGCGCATCGACCACGGGGGCGCCGGAAATGCCTTTTTCGGAGAACAGCTTCAGGGCGTCGAGTGCGTTGGCGTTTTCGTTCAGGGCGAACACTTCGGTTTGCATCAGGCGGGAAAGAATGCTTGCATGGGCTGCCTGTTCCTTTTGCGGTGCGGCCTGCGGTGCCTGCTTGCGGATGCGGAAGGCCAGCACGAAGCCCAATATGGCCAGAACCAGCGTGAAGGTGAAGCCATAGTGGGATCCGGTGGTGAATGCCAAGGCGGAATCGGTACCACCCGCCGCCGCGTAGGAGCTTTGCCCCATGGCAAGCAAGCAGGTTGCCGTTGCGGTGCAGATGGCGCCCAGCACTTGCTGCAGCGTGTTCATGAGTGTGCTGCCGTCGGGGTTCATGCGGGGCGGCAGGGCGGCAAGGGCGTGGGTTTGGCAGGGAGACATGGCCAGCGGCACGCCGATCATCATGATGATGTGGCACATGATCACATACCATACCGGCGTTTCAGGCGTGGCGAACAGCAACAGCGCGGAAGCTATGGCCGAAAGCGCGAAGCCGGCAAGAGCGGGGATGCGAGCGCCGATCTTGTCGAAGATGTTGCCTGCTGCCACGCTTACCGCGGCATTCACTAGGCCGCCGGGCAGCATGAAGATGCCTGCCATGGCAACGGCAACGAGCATGCCGTTCTGATAGAACTGCGGCAACACGTACATGGCCGCCAGGGTGATGCCGAAGTTCAACATCAGGCAGATGGCGCCAACGCGGTAGCCCTGGAAAGTAAGCACGCGCAGGTCGAGCACGGGAACCTTTAGGCAAAGCTGGCGCTTCACGTACACCACCAGGCACACGGCGCCAATGACGAAGGCTGCGATAACAGGGGCGGAAGTGGGGCCGTACAGGCTGATCATACCGGCACCCAGTACAATGCCGCCGAAGCCGATGCACGAGGTGATAACGGAAGCTACGTCGATGTGCGGCTTGGTAAGCTCGTAGGGGTTCACCTCGAATTTGAGGGCAAACACGATGCCCAGAACAAGCGTAACGGCGAAGCTGAAAAAGATGAAGCGCCACGAGAACGCGCCGATCAGGATACCGGCAAGCGTAGGGCCGATGGCAGGCGCGAACATGATGATGAGCGCGCTTACGCCCATTGCCTGGCCGATCTTATGGGGTGGGATAACTTCCAGCGTCATGGCAAACATCAGCGGCAGAACCAGTCCGGTTCCTATGCCTTGAATGCAGCGTCCTGCCAGGCACATTTCAAAGGAAGGTGCAAAGCCGCTGATAAGCGCGCCCGCCAGGAAAGCGATAAGGGCAAACAAGGTGATTTTGCGCGCCGAGAGCCATTTGGTAAGCAGGCTTGAGAAGGGCAATACCAAGCCGATAACCAGCATGTAGCCGACCACCAGCCATTGCGCCATGGAAAGGTCGATGCCGAAAGCGGCGGAAAGCTGGGGGATGGCGATATTCAGCGAGGTTTCGCTGTACATGCCGGTGAAACCGCCAAGATACAGGCACATCAAGCTCAAATAGGGATGGTCTACCTTGACGCGGGCTTGGGGAAGGTTGGGGGATTGAGATTCACTCACGTGTTTACGGCTTCCTTTCTACGTGTGCGAAGCCGCATTGCGCCCAAAAAAGAAGCGTTCGTAGCGGGGAGCTACGAACGCTTCGTATGGGTGAGGCGACTTCACTTGCTTTAACGGTTTTGCATTATAAGCAGAATGAAAGGCTCTTCGTAAGCGTTGATTTTGTGGAGTTTGAAACCGTTTTGAAAACGTATGAACACCGAACCGAACGGTACAGCTTATTTGGGTTGAGGCGGGCTTCAGCTCTCTGATTGCTAGCGGTGCCAATGCTCCAAACACATGCCGATGAACTCTTCCATGGCAGGCTGGAATTCAGGCTTTGTGCGTTGTATTCCCAACTCGTCAAGCGCCTGTGCCACCATGGCGTTGGCGGAGCACCCGCCTACCATGCCCATACCATGGGAGTGAATGGTGGAAAGCAGGTAGTTGAAGCGGTCTTTGTCCCCTGCGAACAGATTGCCCATTTGGCTGTAGAGCTTATCCAGGTAGTCGTAGTAGCCCTTCTTGGATGCCTTCAGACGTTCAAGGGTCACATTGGTTTCGATGATGGTCATAAGAATGTCGCCGTACACGAACCAATCGCGGTTTTTGGTGGCAATGTCGGCCCAGGTTGCCGCCATTGCTTCAGCATCGAACACAGTGGTGGAAGGAAAGGCCTTCAGCAGGGCATCGAAATACGAATCGCGGGCGTCGGCGGAAAGCTCAAGGAATATCTCTTCCTTGGTGGTTACGTATTTGTAGAGGCTTGCGCGCGACCAGCCAAGGCGTTCGGCAATGGTGGTAAGCGTTATCTCGTGATAGGGCACTTCGCGGTACAGTTGCGCCGTTGCCTGCTTGATATCGGCCATGCGCTGGCATTTCTGCTCATCGCTGCGTGCTCTTTTGAAATCCTGCTTCATGGTTCTTCCTTGCCTGAGCACATCCTGTTTTGGCTGTGCTTGTATGGCGTGTGTTCATATACGTTTTCGCGAACAGTATAACCCACCTTTTTGCCTATAAGTAACAAGGCGTAAGTTATGTGATTGACAATTTACGTGACGTTGCGTAACTTATTTTACGTGAAGAGAACAGGCGCCGTGCCTGAGTCCTTAGAAGGAGATAACCATGAAGTATCAAGACAAGGCCGAGTTCGAAAAGGCGAATATGTTCGGCATGGGTGAGCCGAACACCGCATACGCCCAGTATTTTATCGGCGAATCGTTTTTGAACCCCCTTACCGACCCAGCCGTCGGCCCCTTTGCCGCCAATGTGACGTTCGAGCCTGGTTGCCGCAACAACTGGCATATCCACCATGCCAAGCAGGGCGGCGGCCAGATGCTCATCTGCACGGCAGGTGAGGGCTGGTACCAGGAAGAGGGCAAGGCGGCAGTAAGCCTTACGCCGGGCACCGTAATCATGATTTCCGCCGAAGTGAAGCATTGGCATGGTGCCAAGGCCGACAGCTGGTTCAGCCATGTTGCCGTTGAGGTTCCCGGCGTTGAAACCTCCAACGAATGGTGCGAGCCGGTATCCGACGAAGAGTACGCCGCCCTGTAAAAGGAGCAGAAATGGAGTACGCCAAATTAGGGTGGTCGGGCATTGAGGTTTCGAAGGTGTGCCTTGGCGGCATGAGCTTCGGCAAGGCTTCGCCCGATTTTCACCAGTGGACCATTGGTTCCAAGGAAACCGAGGAAGTAATCGGACATGCCTTTGAGCGCGGTATCAACTTCATCGATACCGCGAACTGCTATTCCTTCGGTACGAGCGAAGAGTACATCGGCCGAGCGCTGCGCAACTTGAGCATTCCCCGCGAAAAGGTAGTTTTGGCAAGTAAGGTCCATTTCAACGAAGGCGGTCTTTCGAAGAAGGCTATTCTCCGTGAAATCGACGGCACGTTGAAGCGCTTGGGAACCGACTACTTGGACCTCTACATCATTCACCGTTTTGATTACGACGTTCCTATCGAAGAAACGCTCGAAGCGCTTGATTCGCTGGTTAAGGCGGGCAAGGTTCGTGCGCTAGGAGCAAGCGAGATGTACGCCTATCAGCTTCACACCATGCAGGTTGCTGCAGAGCGCAATGGATTCACGAAGTTCACCAGCATGCAGTGCCATTACAACCTGCTGTATCGCGAAGATGAGCGCGAGATGATACCCGTATGCCGCCAGTTCGATATGGCACTAACCCCGTACAGCCCGCTGGCTTCAGGCCATCTTGCCCGTTCAACATGGGATTGCGACTCGAAGCGGAGCGTCACTGACTCCACCATGCGCAACAAGTACGATGCCGCGCGCACTGAAGACGAGCCCATCATTGCTCGCGTTTCCGAAGTGGCACACGCGCATGGCGTGCCGATGTCGCAGATTGCCCTGGCGTGGTTGTGGGCTCGTGGTGTCGAGGCTCCCATTGTCGGCTGCAGCAAGCCTTCGCGGGTTGATAGCGCTGTCGATGCTCTCGATGTCCATCTTTCGAAAGAGGAAATCGATTACCTGGAAGAGCTGTATCGCGCGCATGAATTGGTGGGGCCGAAATCTCGTCCTGGCGAAAAGCCCCTGGCGGGTACCACGAAAGTAAAGCTCAAATAGAGCACTTGAACAGGTGCTATACCGTTATAACGAGCAATAAGTATATAAAGACCCTACAGTGTCGTAGATAACTACTATTTCGACACTAGAGGCGCATAGTAAGAAGGGACATTCCAATGGTAAAGCAAACAGCAGGTAGGGATCAGCTGGGTGAGTTCGCCCCTAAGTTCGCACAGCTCAACGACGACGTTCTGTTCGGCGAGGTGTGGTCGCGCGAAGACAAGCTTTCCCTGAAGCAGCGCTCCATCGTCACGGTTTCCGTGCTTATCGGCAAGGGCATGCTCGATTCGTCTTTCAAGTTCCATATCCAGTCTGCCAAGAAGAACGGCGTAACTGCTGAAGAGATGACAGAGCTCATTACCCATGCTGCCTTCTATGCTGGCTGGCCCAATGCATGGGCTGCCTTCAACATGGCAAAAGAGGTTTACGCGGAAGACGCCGAATAGTCACCGCATCATCGAGCCGCTGCCGTCAACACGCTTCTTTGTGTGCTGGGGCAGCGGCTTTCTTTACGAAAGGATTGCTTAATGGAGTACCGAACGCTTCCGTGCAGTGGAGAGAAGATCAGCGTTCTTGGCCTTGGGGCGGGAAGCTTGCACAATGCCTCGGCATCTGAGATCGAGGAAACGGTTTCCCTGGCAATTGACAAGGGAATCAACTACTTCGACTTCATTCCCAGCACGGCTGCTCCTTTGCCCGCCATCGCTAAAGGCATTGGCAAGCGGAGGAATGAAGTGTTCCTGCAGGTTCATATTGGAGCCGAATACACCAGCGGCAATTACGGGTGGACCACCAACGTTGATCTTGCCAAGCGCGAGTTCGAGGCGCGTTTGGAGCTTTTGGATACTGACTATGCCGACTTCGGCTTCATTCACTGCATCGACGAGGATTCCGACTTCGATGCCGTGATGAACGGGGGCATTTGGGATTACGCCTGTGAAATGAAGCGCCAAGGCGTTATTAAGCATCTTGCTTTCAGCACCCATACGGTTGGCATTGCACGTCGTTTCCTGGAAACGGGTGAAATGGATTTGGGCATGTTCAGCATCAATCCGATGTACGACTACACCGATAGTTCCTCCTATGGCAAGGGCGCCGCCGGTGAGCGCAGGGCGCTGTACCAGGAATTCGAAAAGCGCGGTGTGGCTATTTCGGTGATGAAGGCTTTTGCTGGAGGTCAATTACTTGATGCCCGTCTTTCTCCCTTCGGCAAGGCGCTTACCAAGTCGCAGTGCATTCAGTACGCTTTGGACAAGCCTGGTGTGGTAACGGTGCTTCCCGGTGTGCGCGGCAAGCAGGACTTGTTGGAGTTGCTTGAAGCGCTTGAAGCTGCGCCCAAGGAAAAAGACTATTCCGAGTTGGCTAGCTTGGCACCGCAGTCGATAGAGGGCTCGTGCGTGTACTGCAACCATTGCCAGCCATGCCCTAATGGCTTGGAAATCGGCCTCATCAACAAGTACTACGATCTGGCCTGTTTGGGCGATGAGCTTGCTGCCGACCATTATCGGAATTTGGACCATGTTGCCTCGGAGTGCTCTTCGTGCGGGCATTGCGACTATCGATGCCCCTTTGGGGTAGAGCAAAGCGCGCGTATGCAGGAAATTGCCGCTTACTTCGGCGAGTAGAGCACGTATTGTTTTGCAAATGAAACGACCCTGCTGTGTTGTACTCAGCAGGGTCGTTGTGCGTTTTCACTTGTTTAGGTATTCCAGACAAGCAGGGTGCGCTAGTTGATCCAGGGGCGGATACGGTACGTTACGCCAAGCTCATCGCATATTGCTTGGCACTGCTGTTCCTCTTCATGAGTGATTGTGGTGCCCACTGTACTCATCACCACGTTGGGCACGTACTTCTTCACCTCGCGTGCGAACTCAAGCATGGCAGGGAAGGCCTTTTCGCCGAATCGGCTGCGGGTAAGCTTCAGATACTCTTCGGCGTTCGGCGTGTTAAGGCTGATGGAAATCGTGTCTACCAGCCCTTCGAACTCGGGTGCGATATCGCGTCCGTTGATAAGCGAACCCTGGCCGTTGGTGTTCACGCGAATGGGGATGCTCCAGCGGCGCTTTGCCTCGGCGGCAACGCGTTTCAGCATATCGAATGCTTCGGTGGGCTCGCCAAAACCGCAGAACACCAGCTCTTCGTATTTCGACATGTCGAATGCCTTAAACGCTTCCATAGCCTCTTCGAAGCTGGGCTCGTGCTCAAGCCACAGCGTGTCCGACTTTCCAACGGAATCGTCGGTTTGACGGACGCAGAACGTGCAGGCGCACGAGCAGCGGTTGGTAAGGTTGACGTAAAGGCCGTTGTGAACTTCGTACAGGATGGTCATTGCTTTGTTCTTCATGGTGAACTCCTCGGTTTGGGGCTCGGTTGGGAGTCGGGTTTTAAGACAGGGTGTGAAGCTTTTCTTCGAAGCACAGGCCGTCGGTAGCGGGAAGGTCAAGCTCGATGGAGCGCTGAACGCACTCCTTTACGAACTGCGAAGCCTTGCGTACTGATTCTTCGAACAGGACGCCATTGACGGCATCGGCGATGATGATGGCGGAAAACACGTCTCCTGTGCCCGAGCGCTGTCCGCCTAGGCGCGGGCCGGCTACCGTAAACGATTCGCCGCCTTGCTCGCAGCAACAGTTCACCACTGTGTTTTCTTGCTCGACGCCGGTAACGATAACGCGCTTCGGCCCGAGCTCGGTAAGCTCGTGCGCAAGCTCTAGGGCATCGGTCGGGGTGATTTCCTCGTTGTAGGGGCGGTTTGCCAGGATGCATGCCTCGGTAAGGTTGGGGGAAATGATGTCGGCTTTCGCAACCAGCTCGCGCATGCCCTGGCACATGGCGGGCGTGTACGTGGCATAGGGACGGCCTTCGTCTCCCATCACGGGATCCACCATCACGATGGTCTCAGGCTCGTTGAACTCGTCGATGAAGCCAGAGACGATGCGTATCTGTTTCTCGGAGCCCAAAAAGCCGGTACAGATACCGTTGAAGCGCAGCCCGAGCTTCTTCCATTCTGCGATGTGCTGTTCCATGTAAGGCGTGAAATCTTGGAAGCTGAAGCTTTCAAAGCCCGTGTGGTTGGAAAGGATGGAAGTGGGCAGAACACAGCATTGCACGCGTAGCTGGGAAATAATGGGAAGCTGAACGGCTGCTGAGCATCGCCCGAAGCCGGTGATGTCGTTTACCAGCGCTATCTTCTTTTGGTTGTTGTGGCTCACGGTTGCTACTCCGATTGATGTGCTTGCTTTGTCGGTCAAAGTATAGGGCAAAACAACGAAAGCCCCAGCGGTATGCCAGGGCTTTCGCAGGGTTTGCAAAACGGCGCTTTATCGTAGCGTTACGCCTTCGGGAAGATCTGTCGGATCGAACAATTCCTCTTCCTGGGGCTGTTCGGGCTGCGGAGTTTCTTCTGCTGGCTTGGGCTGGCCGAATGCCTCATCGAACGCATCGAAATGCACGCGCGGCACGGCGAAGATGACGTGGGGGATTGCGCCCTGGTGAGCGTCGATCCACGTTTTGAATGCTTCGATTACCTGTGCCGGCGGGAACCCTTGGCGGCCACAGCCGAAGGCGCCCACAATAAGGGTCTCGGTTTCGTTTGCAGCGGCAATTCCCAGCAGCGTTTCGATGCGGTTTGCAAGGGTGGCATCGCATTCCTTTTCGGAACGGTGATTCTCAAGGGCGCGCTGGCGGTTGGGCTCAGCTACTACGATGACGTTTGCCTTCTTGATGGTTCCCTCGCGGTTGAACACCACATTTTCAAGGTACGCAGCGCGGTCGGTGAACAGCTGGCCGCAGGCATAGCCACGGTTCTTGTCGTGATAGGCTGCCTTGATGCCCTGCAAAACAGGGTAGAGGTTGCTTTCCGAGCACAGAACCTGCTCGGGGCCGAATGAGCCGTCCGTGTAAGCACCGCCAGGACGCGTAAACGATGCGGGGTCAACCAGCGTTGCTCTGCCTTCAACGTTGTGAAGGGCTGAAACGGGGAATGCGGTGGTAACCGAGGTTTCGGTGGTTTCGGCCTTGGGCTCGGGCAAGGCGATGGTGCGCGCCTCGCCGTCTTCATAAATCTTCACCGACTGGATGGCTTCTTCGGTTTCCTTGGCGAAAACACCCTTAACGAATGAAAGGTGCTTTGCCGCTTGGGCGGCGCGTTCTTCTTTTGATGCTGGCATGGCTCCTCGATTCCTGCAGGTGGGCAGCTGCGTGCCGCTGCTGCGTTGGTTCGCTATTTCAGTATGATTTTACGATAACCCCAGGAAGGCGCAGGTGCAGCGTAACCAACTTGGCATCAAATGCGGTGATACCCCTCTTCGGTCTTTTCCCTGTGCTCGATTCTGCTAAAGTGGAGCTACGCCAACAAACGAAGCACCAACACAGAAAGACGGCGGACCGATGCGAGAAGAACGCGCTAATTTCAGATTTCTTTTGATAGCCTGCGCCTTGCTGCTTGTGGCGGCAATAATCTCTGTTGTGTCGTTCATTTCTCTGGTGCACGCCGGCGACGACGCCGCTTCGGCGGCTCAGGCTCAGTCGGCTTATGCAATCGATCAGGGCGAAGACCAAACGAACGGCTATTACGCCGAGTACTATTCTCGGTAACGGTATCGAATCGCGGTTTCTGTTGGGAAACCGCGATTTTTTTTTATGCCAACTCGCCGTTGTCCAGTGCCTCAAGGAAACGTTGGTAGTCCTGCTCGTTCTGGTCGGCATAGGAACGGGAAAAGGCGCAGATAGCTTCATCGAACGTGGTGCTTTTCCCCAGATAACCGGCAATTTCAAAACGGTTGCCCGTGCGTGCATGGGCGTGCGCCAACGTCCAGCCGCACGTTCTGCCAATCAGCGTCAGCGTTTCAGGGTCGGCGCCGTCCACGTTGAACGCGCCTTTGCCGTCCCACAGCTGGCGCACATAGTAGTCGTGCTTTTTGCCGTCTAACCCTAAAATGCGCGTCCAGCCCAGCAGGATATCGCTGGAGGTTTGCATGGCGCGCTGGCCTTCTACCACGCGGCGGCCATGCTCCAAATACTTCGACTTGTGCGTGTAGCGTTCCAGCACCGAAGCTTCAGCTTCCTTGATTTGCAGCACCAATGGGTCGGCGCTGCTGTTGCCTTCCATAACCACGATCCAGGCTCTCATGCCAACACTGCCAACGCCTACCACCTTGCGGGCGATGTCGACGCCACGGTATTGCTTCACCAAATGACGTTTTTCAGGGCTTAAGCTAGCAAGGTACCCTGAAAGAATGAGTGATATGAATGCTTCCTGTTCCTCTTCGTTGAAAGGTGGCAAAACTCCCTTTGCGGTTTCCGCAAGCAAATCGCGCATGGGAACGATAAGAGGTGGCTGGCTTACGATGCGCAGGTTTCCGTCAACCACTTCGGTGAACTTTGAAACGGCGCGCAGGCTGTTCTTCTGGCGGGCCTTGGCCACCGTTTTCTGTGCGTTTTTAAGCTGCGGCTTCGTGATCTGCTTTGAAAGATGCGCGTACAGCGATTCCACGTCGGCGTGAGCATACCAAACGTCCAACGTGCCCATGTCCGCGAACTGCAGCATGGCATTGCGATAGGCGCGCACGGTGGCGAGCACTGCTGCATTGCGCTGCTCGGGGGTGAAGGCGCGGTTGCGAGCGCATACCTCGATGCTCGTGGTAAGGCGCTTCACGTCCCATTCCCACGGTGCGCGTGCCGTTTCGTCGAAGTCGTTGATGTCGAACACGAGCCTGCGCTCGGGTGACTGGAACAGCCCGAAGTTCGACACGTGAGCATCGCCGCATGCTTGTACGATGGTGCCGCTGGTGGGAGTGTGCGAAAGGTCGTTCGCCATGATAAGGGCAGCCCCACGGTAGAAGGTGAACGCGCTTGCGCTCATACGCTCATGACGGATGGGGATCAACTCCTGCACCCGTGATTTCTCCTGCGATTTCAGCAGATCCACGATGTCGGGGCGCGCGGCGGGCGCTTCCCAAGTGGCATGCGAGCTTCGGGGCGTTTCCTTGCGAAGCTGCTTGCCGCGTGCCTTGCTTTCCACTGCTGACACGCGATTGTCGAATTCGAGGTTCTTCTTGATGTTCGTGCGAACCTGGCCAATTCGGTCGAAAAGCATGGGTGGGCTCCTTGTTCGTTATCCGATGCAGCGGGTGAGGAAGGCGTTGATGGCGTTCTCGTAAGCGGTGGGGCAGGCAAACGTTGCCTGGCAATGGCCTGCTGCGGGGGCGTAGAAGAACACGTTGCCTGTGGCGCCGAACGCAATATGGGGAGAAGGCTCCTGAATCTCGGTTCCTTCTTCTACGGCTGGCTGGTCAGCGAAAAGATCGGAAAGATCGTCTTCAGGATAGTCGGCAAAGGGATCGTTCGCGGGAGCTTCCTCTTCGCCTTCGGCATCCGTTTCGTCGGCATTGGCGTCTGCCGCCTCATCGTCGTGATCCTCGCCGTCATGGGGCTCAGGCTCGTCGGTGTTGTCGGTTTCCTCAGGCTCTTCGGCATCGGTGAAGTCGCTGTCGGCATCTTCTTCTGTGCGTTCAGGTACTGCATCGCCGATGGCCAGTTCTTTTGCCACTTCCAAGGCGGAAAGGGACCTGGTTTCCTGTGCCTCGGGAGCTTCCGCGGCGGGTTCGGTACCCTCGTTTTCCGCTTCAGCCTCGTTGCTATCGGAATCGGTATCTGCAGCTTCCGGCTGTTCGCAAGGCATCTCTTCTGCGGTTTTGCCTTCCGCTTCTGCCGTTTGAGATTCCTCGGCATCAGCTTCTGCGGCTTTCTGAGCTTCAGCTTCCTTTGCGGCACGCTCGGCTTCCGCTTCAGCAGCTGCCTGAGCAGCCTTTTCGGCTTCGATTGCCGCTTCCTCCTTGACCTTCGCCAGATAGGCCATTACCTCTTTTGCGGCAACGGCATCAACGATGGAAGAAATATCGCAGCCTGCCGCCATGGCGATGTACATGCCCATGTAAGGCGGGGTGGCGTTGTCTTCTTCGCCCTGCAAGATGAAAAGCGGTGTGGTGATGGAGGGAACTACCTGCAAAACGTTGGGCACGGCGATATCGTAGCCGTCCTTCGCCTTTTCCATGGCGTAACGGTACAGGTTAAGGGTGGGTTGCGGCTTGGCGAATCCGGTTCCCAGGCGTAGGGATGTTTCGTTCCAGGCATCGGTATAGGCGGAATCGCTGATGATGGCACGCACCTGAGCGGGGAAGTCGGTCTCGGCGGCGGCAAAAAGCGCTGCAGTTGCGCCCATGCCCTGGCCGTGAACAATGATCTGGGCATCTTCACCGGTGCGGGCAACGATCCAACTGCACCAGGCAACCACGTCGCGGCGCTCCAACCAGCCCGAACCTGTCCACGTGCCTTCGCTTTCGCCGTGGGCGCGCATATCGACCAGCATGATGTTGCAGTCGTGTGCCGCATAGATGCGCGAAAAGGCCAGGCTATCGCGCCAGGTTCCCGCGTAACCGTGCAGCATCAGCACCCACGGGCGACTGCGCTTGGTGCCCGGTATCATGCGACCGACGAGCATCGTGCCGTCGTCGGAGCGCACTTGGATTTTGCGGGGGGTGCGGGCGTTTACCACCCACTCGTTTACTAGCACCGCTTCGGTACCGCGATGAAGGTTGATAGCCTCTGCCTCTTCGTCGGTCAAGGTGGGGGCGTCGGCTTTGATGGTTTTGATGTCGGCGGCAAGGTAGCGGCCCAGCGCATTGTCGCTGTAGCGTTGCTCCTGGTGGCCGAAGAAGCGGTTGATTGAAGTGCGGGCTACGATTGCCAAGATGGCAACCCCTGCCAGGCAAACGGTTATGAGCGCAATTCCCAGGAAGAAGAAGCCCATAACGTACAGAGCAACGCCAAGCACGATGAGCAGCAGCACAACGAAGAAGAAAAGGCGTTCGCGCCATTTCGAGGGTTTCGTGTACGTTGCGCCCGTTCGGTCGATAGCGGGCAAGGGGATGCTGTTCTGCGTAGCGTGGTTCGTCTGTTCGTTTCGTTTGCTCATGGTACCGCCTTTCTGCTACCAGATTAGCGGCTGGCGCATTGCCGTGCTTGCGCATCTGTGAAAACGCATCGAAAAACGCGATAACCCCACGAAGAAGGGAACTCCGTAGGGTTATCTCTAAAGGAAGTAGGTGGAACAGCTATTTAACGATAAGCACTGGGCAGCCAACGTTTTCGCTGACGCTGCGGCTTACACTGCCAAGCAGGATTTCCTTGATGCCGCTCAGGCCGCGCGAGCCCATGACTACGAGGTTTGCCTCAGCAAGCTGGGCTTCGCCCACGATTGCCGCTGCCGCTTCGCCGGTGCGCACAATCTCGGTTGCGTTTACCCCAATGCCGGCAAGTGCTTCCTTGGCGGCGCGTGCTGCCTCGGTTGCCTTCTTCATGCTTACCTCGGAAGCGTTTTCGGCAACCGAAAGAACCTCGACTTTGGAAACGCGCTTCATGTCAACGGCATGGGCGGCGAACTTGATGGCCTCGAAGGCTGCCTTGGAGCCATCGGTTGCAATAAGGAGGCTGCTTACCGAAGTGCTCAGAGCCTGCTGGGCGGTTTCGGTGGCTACGCGCTCGGCGTCCAGGCGACGGTTGCGGAAGTACACGGCCCAGTTGACACCCAGGCACACCAGGTTGATGAAGTACACGATAAGAACCCAGTTGATCATGTCGGCTGCGAACTTGGCCGCAATACCGGCAAGGTAGCCAACCGTGATAAGCAGGATGAACTGCCAGCTGGTGCCCGCCGCGGTACCTGCCTTGAAATTCTTGTAGGCGTTGATAGGCCAGGACAGGCCGAAGCAGATGAGCATGGCTGCTTCAAGGATTTGGGCAAGCATCATAGTGGGTTGGCTCCTTGGGACGGTTTCGTTTTTTATCGTTTGCAACCCTATTCCGTGAACACATTCATTTCAAATATCGTTTTGTCATTAACTGATGCAGTTACGGTATGATTTGAGTATGGATATTCAACAGCTGAAATACTTTCTTGATGTGGCGGAAACCGAGCACATGACCAAGAGCGCCAAACGGTTGAATGTGGCGCAACCTGCTTTGAGTCGCTCTATTTCCCGTTTGGAAGGCGAGCTTGGTGTGGCGCTGTTCGATCGCGAGGGCAGGGGCTTGCGACTCTCCGATGCCGGGATGCTGTTCAGAAAGCGCGTGCTTCCTGCTGTGGCCGGTTTGGATGCGGCGTGCGAAGAGGTCCGCTCGTTGGGCCACGCCCAGCGCGAAGTGCGTGTGCATTTGGGCGCAGCGTCGCACGTGGCCGCCGATGCAGTGGCGGCGTGGATGTCGGCGGCGCCCAACAGGCGCATCTCGCTCACGCAAACGGCTTCCGCCGGCGGCGGGGCCGATGTGGTGGTGGACTCCGTTTCGCCCGTTGCCTGCGCCAAGCAGAGCACGTTTTCGGAACGCGTGATGCTTGCTGCGCCGGAAACCAACGAGTTCTCGAAAATCCCCGTTCCCTTGGAAGAGCTGAAAGGGCTCGATTTCGTTTCCCTTTCCGCTTCCTCGGGCTTCACGCGTTTCACCAAGGAGCTGTGCGCTTCCATGGGATTTCAGCCCCATATCTCGTTTCAGAGCGACAACCCCAGCGTTGTGCGTAAGATGATCGGACTTGGCTTGGGCGTGGGTTTTTGGCCTGAGCGCAGTTGGGGCGAAACACGCGGCGAAGGTGTGGTGCTGCTTCCCTTGGACGTTTCGCAGCGGCGCGAAGTGAACGTGTGGCTTTCCCTTGGTGCTGCTGCCAACCCTGCAGCCGATTCGCTCTACACCTATTTATGCGCGTGCTTCCAGCGTTGTTTTTCGTAGAGAGTGTGGCTTGAGCGCCGTTATTCCCCATTACGGGGCGTATTTGACCGCACATCTTGTCCGTTTTGTTAAACAAACGAACCAATTGTTAAACGAGTTCTACAATACCTAACTAGCTCTTACCCAAAAATTGAAGAATAGGTACCCAATGGATTTAACTGAACTGTTAAATGCGGTGGACGCTGCAGTGTGGGGTCCACCTATGATCATCCTGCTTTTGGGATGTCATATCTACACCACTATCCGAACGAAGTGTATTCAGCGCAAGCTGCCTTTGGCGCTTAAGCTCTCCGTTACCAAGGACGACGGCGCCGAAGGCGACGTGAGCAACTTCGGCGCAATGGCAACCTCCCTTGCCTCCACGCTTGGCACGGGTTCCATCGTCGGCGTTGCCACGGCGGTGCTTTCCGGCGGCCCTGGCGCCATTTTATGGATGTGGCTTACCGGCATTCTGGGCATGGCAACCAAATACACCGAGGTGTTCGCCGCCATGAAATACCGCGTGAAGGACTTGCGCGGCGAAATGATGGGCGGCGCCATGCACGTATGGGAGCAGCGCTACAAGCGTGAGGACGGCACGGTGCCTTGGTGGGCAAAGCTCGCTGCCATTTGGTTTGCGCTTCTTGCCTGCTTCACCATCTTCGGCATTGGCTCTGCGGTGCAGACCAGTGCCATTACCAGCGTTGTTCAGGCGAACTTCGGCTGGGATCCGGCTATCGTATCCGCTTTTGTGTGCGGCACCGCCTTGTTGGTTATCTTGGGCGGCCTGCAGAAGGTTTCCGGCATTTGCGAAAAGCTGGTGCCCATCATGGGCGGCGCGTACATCCTGGGCTGCGTCTACATCCTTATCTGCAACAGTGCCTATTTGGGCGAAGCGTTTCAGCTTATCTTCGAATGCGCATTTACCCCTAAGGCGGCCTTCGGCGGTGCAGTAGGCTCCGGCATCATGTTCGCACTCCAGTTCGGCTGCGCGCGCGGCCTGTTCTCCAACGAGGCCGGCTTGGGCACGGCTCCACTCATTTCCTCGGCTGCTGCCTCCAAGAATCCTGCCCGTCAGGCCCTGGTTGCCATGACCGGCCCCTTCTGGTGCACGGTTGTGATCTGCTTGGTAAGCGGCTTGGTTATCGTAAGCACCTTGTGCGCCCATCCGACGCTTATCGCCGATGCGGGTGTTACCGACGGCGCCACGCTTGCCAACGCGGTGTTCGGCACCATTCCCACCATCGGCACGCCAATACTTATGCTGGGTATCATCTGTTTCGCCTATTCCACCATCTTGGGGTGGAGCTATTACGGTGAGCGCGTGACGCTGTACCTCTTCGGTCGCCGTTGGGTTCCGCTCTACATCGGCTTGTACATCTGCATGGGCTTCTTGGGCGGCATCGGCGTAGGCGACATTGCCTGGACTGCCACCGACATTGCCAACGCGCTCATGGCAATCCCCAATATCATCATGGTGCTGCTGTGCACGGGCATGGTTGCCAAGGAAACGCAGCATTACGTCTACGATGGCAACATCGAAGAAGAGTACGAACACGAAACACCAACATTGGAAGAGAAGAGCGTCTTCTTGCGAACGAAAGCTTGACGTGTTCAGCTTAGGCCCCGGTTTCCGGGGCCTTTTTTTAGGCGATGTTAACCCAGGATGGATATAACCGGTTTTTATTGACACCTAAAAAAGATGAGCGCTCCTTTCGGATACGCTCATCTTTCTGCACGTTAAACGAGATTGATATGGCTTGGGCGTGGCGGAAGGTCGATTCGACGTATGTCGCCATCCGCTATAAGCCGACTAGTTTCTTCGGCTATACTGCTTCGTCCTTCAATGAGTTGATTCACATAGTCCGATAGAGCCGAGCGGGCTTCATTTTCCAATTTTGGAATAAGAATGCCTTTTGCTGCGGAAACTGGAATTTCAGCCAAACCGTCGGAACCTCTCGCCTGTGCCCGTGCCTGTGAACGCCAGCTTTCTGTTGTCAGGTAGCTCAGGAGATCTGCCATGTACGTCTCCATTCCCTGTTTCATCCTCAATCGGAAACAACCGTTTGTCACGACAACATTCGAGGCGTTATCGGGTATTATGCACCACTTCGATACAGACCCCCAAATGCTTCCAACGAAGATATCCCTTGGTGCGGCAAAATGCCTCGCCCTTGCGGGAAGCTCCCATCCGTATTGCCATTCTGGTTGATATACTCCATTGGCCATATGCCGAATATCAACATAACCGTATGTCGTAGATGCGCCCTTTTTCGCAACTGACCCATCGAGGTTCTGCTTCTCGGGGATAAAATCGACAAGTTCTCCGAGTGCGAAATGATTCGAACTCTTAATCTGCTCAATATGCTCTTGGTTTTTTCTGCACCAGTATTTTGGATCGAGCGAATGGTCTCCATCAGCAAGGATCAAATCGGAGGAAATTGCCCAACCCGATCCATCACTGAACATATTTTCGCGACCCTTCAAAAGCCATTTATGCTTGTGAACCACTGGCGAATTGAGGATGTCGGCAAGGACCTTGTCAAAATCACAGTCAACAATCTTTTCTCCGCCCTCGTTAATCTTAAGAGCTCCAGACGATGGCTCGCGAACAAAAACAGGATTCTGTTTGCTCGTTCCGGCTTCCCAGCCCAGTTTCTCAACGAGCTCAAAATTGATAAGTTCTCCGCTCGCCTCAAGGGGGCTGCGCAGCGGCTCGTTACGCGTCTCCATGAACACGATACTCGCGCTCACATCAGCGCCACTCGACTTAAATGCAAATCTCGGTAGGGACACGATAGAGGCTATTGAAGCACGACAAAGCAGCCAGTCCCTGAATGCCTTGAATTTTGGTCCGGTGTTTCCTAGATATCCGTTCGGCAGGACAATGGCAATCCTTCCTCCGGTTCTTCTGCATGCTTTCATGCACACTTCGACAAACAGCAACCCTGCTTCTTGTTTTCCGAGGGCTTTTTCTCCAATTGTTAAGGTCTTGCCGTCGGTCGAAACGCCTCGACCAAGCTCAAATTCGGACAGAACCTTCTCTCTTTTCTCGGTAATTTTTGAACCAAATGGGGGATTGCATATCATAAGGTCGAATCGGTTCTGCAAATCGGAAACGCATTTAAGGCTATCCAGAACATGGATGTTCGACTTGCCATCGCCGTTGAGGACCATGTTCAATACGGCAACCTGAACCGCATTCTGGCTATTGTCATACCCAAAAATCGAATCTGCGTATCCTGGGTTATAGCGCTTTCCATATCTGAATGCGCCAACGAGAAAGTCTGCCGATCCGCATGCGGGATCGCATACTTGGTCACCAAATTGAGGGTTGGCAATATCGACAACAAAATCTGAAATCTTTGTCGGAGTGAAGTATTGAGCCATGTCCCATTTGCACAAATCTTTCGCAAACTTCATGTAAAAGGTCTGCACAACATCACGCTTTGAGGCGATGATTTTGAATGGAGCCAAAACTTTCATTACATCTATAACAGCTTCATCTGGCATGGTCATCTCTGTTGGGATTTCCTTGGGAAGATGATTTTGGTAATGGTTCACTCCCCTCAATACCATGTCTTTTAATGCTTCGGCTGCTGAAACTTGGTTGTATCCGAGCGCGCCATAATCTTGAAGCTCAAGACGCTCATCGGGTCTTGTTTCAAAAGCATGCTCGTCAAACAATTTGGCGAGCAATAATTGAAAAATCGCCTCATAACGTTCCTCTTTCGATAAGCCGAATCCGTGCAGTATATCCTCGATTTTCGAAAACGCGTCGAGCATTGACGGGCACGGAAGAAGGTCTCCGAAAGTCAAAGGCTTTACCTCGGGTCGTTCACCATAGTGGGGCAAGGCGGCCAAGGGGGCTTCCCTGAGAACCTTGACATCATTTTCGGTTTCATACCAGAAAAGCCTTTTTGCATCTTCAGACCAGAACAGCCCGATAGCAGATTCGCGCTTAGCAAATGAAAGCATTGGCTCTACTTGGGTACTCTGCACATAATCGCTTCGGGACGAGTCTCGCTTGACTTCGCATAGCAGCAAGGCATGCTTCAGAAGCTCGTCAATTGAACAGTTGCTCAAGTTCGAAACAGGCTGGTCGAAAACGGCGAAATCGCAGCGGAATGAGTTCCTGCCTCCATTGCCGAACCTTTTTTCGATGACCTCCACCTTGAAGCATTCGGCAGGGTACCCTTTATCGATGAGGTGCTTGATAGCTTGAACTCGATGATATTCTTCGTTGGGGGTTAGCCCATCAGCGCTCTTACCAGTGCTTTTGAGTATGCCACGAACAGGGCATACGAGAGAGAAAGCGCTCATGCGATGCTCGATTCGGCAAAGAAACCCCTTAGCGCGAAGCGCTTACTCTCTCTCTCTCTCTCTCTCTCGAAAGCAGCATAACCATGGCTCCTAAAATCATTGGCTCATCGGCGGAAACCACCGAACTGACAGAGCCTATTCTAGCAAGCCTGCCTCTCCCAGTAATCGAAGAACGGGTAAGGGGTGCTCCGATACTCGCTCCAAACGGTGTCGTACACGCCCTCGTTGACCTGACGCACTGCAAGCTCGGCCATGTCGCGGCCCGTCCTGTCGTGTTTGAAACACTCGTGCCACTTGAACCATGCTAGGTAGGCGGAGAGCCTGCGGGTGGCAACGCCGTGGAAGCGGGACATGAACGTCTTCAGGCGCGAGTGCACGTTGTTGATGCGGTTCACCTTGTGGTCGACCGCGGCGAACGCATGGTGACAGGCCACCCCGAGCTCTTTCAACGCGCGGGGATAGGCACTGCCCTTGTCGGTGCAGACGATCGAGCCCTCACCGACCTTGCCGTCGAGCACTTCCTTTGCCCTTTGGGCGGACAGCCCGCCACGGCACGACACGTCGTAGAGGATGTCGCCCCGGTCGTTCACCCCGACGAGCACGCAGATGTGCTCGGGACCGGTTCCCCTTGGGCGCTTCTCCCAGGCCTTCTTGCCGGGGTACCCCTTGCCCGAGTGCCTGTGCGGCGGCCTCGGCATGGTGAAGCCGCCGTTGGAATGGTTGCCCTTGAAGGACTCGGGGAAGAACGTCTCGTCCAGCTCGCAGCCGCAACCAGGCTCAACATAGAAGGACGGAGAATGTTTAGCAAGCACCTCCAACAGCCTATGCCTCATGAAGAACGAGGTCTTGAGCGACACGCCGCACCGTGCGGCGCATTCGCGCAGCGGCAGCATGTCGATGAAGCACTCTGCATATGCCATCCAGACGCTCCGGGGCAGCTTGCTCGCTGCGAAGACCTTCCTCGCTGAGCCGTTGAAGGTGCGTCCGCAGTCCCGGCAAAGGTAACGCTGTTTGCCATGAGCATCCTTGCCTCGCCTCACGAACGATACGGAACCGCATTTCGGGCACGCAATCGCGGAATCGGCGTTCCCGCATGACAAATCGAACATCTCCTGCTCGATGAGCCTGCGGAGCGATTCTACGGCATTGCGCCTCTCCCGTTTCGAGAGGGTGGACAGCATCTCAGCCGTCTTGGCGGCAACCGCTCTTCCGTTCGCCATTGCAATTCCCCAACCTCAAGATATTAGGTACATATATATTACCTTGATAAGTAAGCTGGACAGTTGCTACCATGAAAAGAACATATAGACATTACCATCAGCGGAGGAGAAGATGGAAGTACTGGATGCGATAGATGCGATGCTGAAGGAGAGCGGCGAGACGAAAGCGGGGCTTGCGTCGTCACTTGGCAGATCGAGGCAGAGCATATACAACATGTACCAGAAGAAGACCGACGTGAGATGCGGAACCCTCATCGCGATGGCCCGGCACATGGGTTATGAGGTTGTGCTGAGAAAAGGCGGTGACGAGATCGAGCTCTCAACAGAGTAGCTAGCTTTTACCAGTATTTCTTGCGCTGTGCATTGCCGGCAGAGAAGAGGAGCATGAAAAAATGGTTACCAAGAAAGAACTGCTCGAAAAACTCCGCAATGGCGAGATTTCCGAACAGGAGATAATAGACAACGGGTGGTTGCTGTCTGTGACTAATCGTGTCAAGAAAATAAAGCAGCCAAGGGGCGGCTATTTGCGGCCAAAGGATTTTGAGATTGCGATGCTTCAAGGTGGTGGCGAGGACGATCTCAGCCCAAATGAAAACGTCAATCCGGGGCTGGTTTCAAGTGCAGTCGAATACCTGACGAGGTTTCAGACTGGAACCGATCCCAATGACGCTTTCACCGCGGCAAAAACCGGAGCCATGAATGTGGGGGAATTGCCACTGTTCGAGGAGTTGTTAACCGGCGTCTGCGATCTTAGCGACGAATCAGTGGAGGCGGCTATCAAGCTATCGGGGT
This sequence comes from uncultured Eggerthella sp., assembly GCA_958431815.1. Lineage (GTDB taxonomy): Bacteria > Actinomycetota > Coriobacteriia > Coriobacteriales > Eggerthellaceae > Anaerotardibacter. Next base: position 56,071 of record CAUASB010000010.1, read on the forward strand.
TCGATAGCGCTTTCAGAGCGGGAAAGGCAGCATACCGTCCTGTTGAGGAGATAAGACCGAACAGGGAAACCGTCGAAAATGTAAGGAAGATGGTCGACCGATCCGTTTTGTTCTTCGACCAATATGGCCCGAAAGTACTTGACGGCTTGACGTTCGAGGGCGGCTACACGGGTTATGTCGTTGCCGGTGACGGCGATTTTCTGACGAAAGACACTTTGTGGGACTTCAAGGTATCGAAGCAAAGACTTCAAACGAAGCATACGCTTCAGCTCCTCATGTACTGGCGCATGGGGTTGCACTCTGCTCACTCTGAGAGCTACAAAAGCATTGAATACCTTGGCGTGTACAACCCGAGGAAGAACATTGTGTATCGTCTCCCGGTTAGTAAAATTCCACCCGAAACGATCGATGAAGTAGAAGTCAAGGTTATCGGATATTGATTCCCTAAAATAGTCGAAAGCCTCACCTGGAATGTTCCCAACAACAAACGAACCCCTGCAACGGTTGATATGTTGCAGGGGTTCGTTGCGTTTAAATAAGCGAGTGTATCCATTCTGGGTTAACATCGCCTTTTTTTATCATGGGCCGACGCGAGCCGTTTTCGTTTTCAGATTGCCCGATATGCGTGGGTGTTCCTTTGCGCTGTAGTGGACGGAGCATAAGAAAACCCCTGGCTATGGAGGTAACCAGGGGCTGAAGAAGGGCATATGCTGAAAGGGCAGCTAGAGTTCGATCTTCGCACCCATCAGCTTCACGAACTCACGGCAGATTGCCGTGTTGCCAGGCCATGCCGGAGAAGTAACCAGGTTGCGGTCGACCACTGCCTCGTCAGCGGGAACGTCTTTGTACGTGCCGCCTGCCAAGGTGATATCGGGACCCACAGCGGGGTAGGCGGTTGCCGTGTAGCCTTTCAAAACACCCGCCGCGGTAAGAACCTGCGGGCCATGGCAGATGGCGGCAACGGGTTTGTTGGCAGCAAAGAATTCCTTCGTGATCTCGATTACGCGGGGGTTCAGGCGGATGTACTCCGGCGCGCGCCCTCCGGTGATAAACAGGCCCTCGTAGTCTTCGGTCTTAACGGAGTCGAAGTCGGCGGTAAGGGCGAAATTGTGGCCGCGCAGTTCGGTGTAGGTCTGTTCGCCAAGGAAGTCGTGCACGGCGGTTGCCACCGTGTCGCCTGCTTTCTTGTCAGGGCATACGGCGTCTACCTGGTAGCCAAGCATCGAAAGCGCCTGGAAGGGAACCATGGTTTCGTAATCTTCGGTGAAATCGCCGCAGAGAAGCAGAACTTTCTTAGTCATGACGGTCTTCTTTCTAGTAAGGGTACGGGTTCGGTTCCCGCATTCGTTACCCAGATTGTAGCCACGCACGTGAACATGTTCACGGTTGCTGGGTCGTTTCCTTTTGGGCGGCGTAGGTTTTCGGGGGAACGGGGCGAGGACTCGGCTAAACCCAACAAGGGAAGTGGTGCTGCTCAATAAAAATGCCCTCCGCATCAGGGCAGATGCGGAGGGCATTGATCACGAGGGCCGGTTCGCTCTTTCTTGTTCGGGGAACCCTAGAACAGAAGATGCGCAACGGGGCATACGATAAGCAGGCTGATGATGGTGCGTTCCAGGAACAGGATGAATAGTTCAACGATGTTCACCGGAATCTTCGAGCCCAAGATAAGGCCGCCCACTTCGGAAAGGTAGATGAGCTGCGTTACCGAAACCGTGGCAACGATAAAGCGGCTCATAGGGTCGGCAATGCCCTCTGCAGCGATAACCGAGGGGGTGAACATATCGGTAAAGCCAACGATCATGGTTTTGGAAACCTCTTGCGCTTCAGGCACTTGCAACAGGTCGAGCAGGGGCATGAAGGGCGCGCCCAACACATCGAAGATAGTGGTGTAGTTTGCCAGCATCAGGGCAAGGGTACCCACGCACATAACAACGGGTAGCACGCCGAACCACATGTTGCAGGCGTTCTTCAAACCGTTTTCCAGGAACTGTCCGATGCCGCGATGATCCTGCACGCGCTTGATTGCCAGGTCAAGGCCGAACTTCGCAGAAGACGTGTAGCCTTCAGGCAGCGTTTCGGGCATCGCCTTGCCTTCAACCAGGTAGGTGTCCTTCTTCAGGGAAAGCGGGGGGATGCGCGGAACAATTAGTGCGCAGACAATGCCTACTACGCAAATAAGCAGGTAATAGGGGCCGAAGTACTCCATCAAGTCAACCTGTGCCAGCACTACGATGCTGAAGGTGATGGACACGGCTGAAAACGTTGTGGAAATGATGGATGCCTCGCGGGCGGAATAGTACCCGCTTTCGTACTGGTTGCAGGTAAGCATCACTCCCAAGGTTCCGTCACCGATCCACGAGGTTACGCAGTCGACGGCACCGCGACCGGGAATCTTGAACAGAGGACGCATTACCTTGGTAAGCAGGGCGCCGATGAATTCCAGCAGGCCGAAGTCGAGCAGCAAGGGAAGTAACAAGCCAGCCAGGAAGAAGATGATCACTAGCACCGTAAGCAAGTCGCCTAACACAAAGCCGCCGGTGTCTTCACCGCCGATGATCTGCAGGGGCTCGCCATCGCCGACTCCGACGCCCGCGAAAGCCACCCAAACGAACACCGCGCCCACAACGCGGATGATCACCCATGCCGGGGTAGTGGAAAACGTGTTGTACATAAGGGGATGCTCGTCGATGAACTTCGGATGGAAGAGCGAGGCTACGCCCAAAACGGCGGAAACCGTGACAATGATGCAACAGAGAATAGGCAAGAAATCAGCGATACTGTCGCCGATCATATCGGCAATTACCTTGACGATTACCGTCCAGCTACCGTCCACTTCAACGGGGATCATGAACAGCAAAACGCCGATGATCGAGGGGATAACAAACCCAGCGATATGTTTCCAGTTGTACTTTTCCAAAACGATTCGTTTCACTCGGGTGCGGATACAGCATTGCAACAATATCAGAAAGTGTGATGGATAACCCATTCCTTATGCTTTGACGGGCGATTTCAAGCATTGTGTTGCGGTTTTGATGCGTTAGCCTGCTAGAAACAAAGGAACAAGGAGGAAGCTATGACAAGGATGCCCATCGTTTATTCGGACAGGCCGCGCATCGAAGAGCTGGCAAAAGGGCTTTTCCGCATCGACATGCCCATGCCTGAAGTTATTGGGCCAACGAACTCGTACCTCTTCAAGGCAGACGGTGTGAACGACTCGGGACGCTCGCTCATCGTAGATTCCGGGTGCGATGAGCCTGAAACCAAGCAGGCTTACGATAGCGCGCTGCGTGAGTTGGGCATTTCCTGGGATTCGGTTGATGTGTCCATCACGCATTTCCATTGGGACCATTGCGCGGGGCTTTCACGAATCTGGCACGAGGGCATGAGCGTGTATGGCGGCATCGACGAGTACTCCCAGCGCGGCGTTGCCGTGATGGCTGCACGCGAGATCGGCGAAATTGAGCGCGCCACCAGTGCCCGCCATGGCGTAACTGACGTATATGATGCAGCGTACTGGGAGCCTATGACGAAATCGGGCACGGTCGACGTTCCGATAACGCGCTTGCACGAAGGTGACGTGCTGAATGTGGGCGGCTATCAGCTGAAGGTTTTGGAAACGCCTGGCCACGATATGCATCATCTGTGCCTGTTCGATTGCGATAATGCCCTGTTGGTCGGGGGCGACCACGTGCTGTTTACCGGGTACCCTCCCGTGATGGTCGAGGGCAGCCAAGACCAGCTTTCCTTATTGCTGGAGCAAACGAAGCGGATTGCCACCTTGCCCGTTTCAATGGTGCTTACCGGGCATGGGAAGGAAGGCTACGACTTGAAGGGCCGCTGCGCGCGTATCATCGATCACTACCAGCGGCAATGTTCAAGCTTTCTGAAACTTTGTAAGACAGGCGAGCGAGATTTGGGCGAGCTTTCTTACCAGTCCACCCAAGGTGAGCGTAGAACACCCTGGGAACAAAGGACCATTTTCGGGCGTAGATCGCTTATCACGCAGTCGATGGCGTTTGCGAACCACCTTGTTAGAACGGGCGTCGTCCCCGACGACTATGCGCTTGTTCCCCTTAGATAGCGCTTTACTTTCTTATTAATCAGACAGTTCAAATGTAAAGGATCACTCATGGAATTCATTGCCTCAAAGGCCAAAGCGGGAATCGCAGTTCTGCTTTCGCTGCTGCTTTCCGTTTCGCTGATGCCGAATGTGGCCCTTGCCGAACCGGAATCGGACGCTTCGGGCGGCACTTCGTGGCGGGATTCCATCGATGCGATGCTCGAAGGCGGCTCGTACGTTGACGGCGAGGCTCTGGTGGTTGTTGCGGGCAACGCTACAACCTACGCGTCTGCCGATTCTTCGGATAGCGTGTTGGACGGATATGAGCCCTTGGCACAAACTTCCATGACGACCTACGAGCAAACTGCCGAGGCGAATTCCGTTCAGACATACAGCTCCGATGCCCGCACGAATAGCGGTGATTCAGAAGTGGACATCGTCCTGGTGCATCGTGACGGCACCTCGACGAAAAGCCTGCTCGATCAGCTGGCCCGTGACCCGCAGGTTCTTTATGCCGAGCCGAACTACACGAAGAAGGTTTCCGCCAACGAGGAAACGAGCCTTCAAGCTGCAGAAAGCGCAAGCGCTAAGCCCAGCGGCACCGCAAGCGAAGAAAAGCAAGATGCTGCTGCCGAAGAAGAGCAGGGTGCTTCCGCCGATACGGGTGCGAGCGAGCCTTCCGAACAGCCTTCTTCTAGCGACACGGCGACGGGAAGCGAAGAGCAGGAAAAGACATCGGTTACGCCGGTGGCTCCAGCTGATAAATCCGATGCCACCATGCTGCCGAAAGAAGAAACGCCCGACCTCACCCCGTATCAGTGGAGTTTTGACAGCTCCGATATCACCAATGTGTTCACCGGACAGCGTTTGCAGGACTACGACGTGAACGTTCCTGGTTGGAACGATTCTTCGAGCGCAAATGCGGCAGGCGTTGTTGCACTTTTGGACACGGGTGTTGACTACAACAACCCCGACCTGAACGGTGTCATGATGGACATGACGCCGTACGTTTCCACAATCGGCGGCGGCAAGTACGGTCTCAACGCGTGCGCAACCGACATGCAGGACGAAACCGACCCCTTGGACGATTATGGTCATGGCACGCATGTTGCCGGTATCATCGCCTCCGAGTGGAACGGCCATGGCACCAGCGGCGCTGCCAACGGCGTGAAGCTCTTGCCGGTGAAGGTTGGGATGGCGGGCTCTATCTCCTACGATGCCGCCATCAAGGGCGCGCAGTACCTCTGCAACGCCATCGATGCCGGTGTCGATATCCGCGTGGTGAACAATTCGTGGGGTGGCGAAAGCTCGAGCTTCGCGTTTTTGCTTATGGTGAATGCGCTGGGCGAACGCGGTTGCGTTTCAGTATGCGCTTCGGGCAACGACACCGTTGATCTTGATACCACGGTAAGAACCCCCACGGGTACTTCGGTAAGCCCGTATTCCATCATCGTGGATGCCAGCGGTCCGGATGCCTCGAAGACCATCTACACCAATTGGGGCCAAGACACCACCGACTTGTATGCCCCTGGTTCGGGCATCCTTTCCACGTATCCGTTCATTCGCGGTGTTGGCGGAGCTCAGGGCAACAACATTCTGGGCACGTACATGCCTTCGGTGCTTGCCGATGCGCAGGCTGCTGGCAACGTTGTCTACGACACGTTTGACGGCAACGGTGCCGTTGAAGCGTACGTGGGGTACGGTTCCGATGCCATAAAGCCTGAGAACAGGATCAGCCAAACGAGCGATTCTGTGCATTTCGACGGCAAGGGATCATTGGCAATTTCCGGTGCCCAGTTAAGGGCTGGCGACCAAGGTGAGCAAGACGGCGGTCAGGCCAAGCACAGCTATGCGGTTACGCTGAAGATTCCCGTTTCCCAGAGCGATTTGGAGAGCGCAACCAACTTCGCTTTCTCGACGCTTTCGAACACGGGCAACTACCAGGTGGTGGCCACCAGTGCCGAGCTCACCGATTCCAAGGGAACTTCGGCGAACATGGTGCGCGATCAGTGGCAAACCATCCGCGCCTGCCCAACCCTTGGTTGGAGCCAGAAGAGCGTCGACCTGAGCGATGTTGAAAGCTGGGGCGGGGATGATTCCAAGTTTGCCTACCATAGCGAAGAAGACGGCACGGGCTACATCGTTATGTCGGTGATGTACCTGACCACTACCGATTACCGGCCGAGCGATAACGAGTACGTGTACCTCGACTGCGTTGGCCTGGGCAATCGCACGGTACCTTATGCCTATATGAACGGCACCTCGATGGCAAGCCCACTTGTTGCCGGCGCCAGCGCCGTCGCCTCCACACGCATCGATGCTTCGCTTTCCCCTTCCGAGTGCGCGCTTGAGTTGGTTTCCCTTATCAACGGATGCACCACGCAACGCTCCGAATATGAAGGCACTTGCAAGTCGAACGGCTATCTTGATCTTTCCCGCCTCGACGATCCTGATGCAAGGCAGCCGCTCATCAATACCGTTACTGTTGAGGGCTCAGGCGATGCTTCGGCGTTGAACATTCAAGGCGTTTCTTTCGGCGACGGTTCGGGCGCGGTGTCTATCGACGGCATGGCTGCCAGTGTGCGGGAGTGGAACAGCAACGAAGTGAAGGTTGCCCGCCCTGACGGCCTTATGTCGGGCAGACATACCGTAGAGCTCACCACGGCGGCGGGAAAACCTGCAGTAAAACCTGCACCATCGAGTTCAGCGACATTCAGGGCGACATCCCCCTGTACGAAAAAGAGATATCGCTTGAAGGTGCCACCTTTGCCTCAAATGCTAAGAACTGCAAGATGGAAGCAGAGGGAAGCCGTCTGTTCGTGTTCCCTGCACAGCGCAATAGCGAAGACGTTATCTCGCAAGACACGCCTTACCATGAATGCTGGGTGTACGACATCGATGCGGAAACGTGGTCCAAGCTGGGCGATTTGCCCGTTGCAGCGGGCACAATGAGCGTGGCAAACCACAACGGGAATATATATATGCGTTGATGCGAACAGGGGACAGCTCCCTGCAAATGCAGTACCTCTATGAACTTGATACGCAGAGTGACACTTGGAGTGAGGTTTCGATGGGGTCGGACGCCATCCCCCTGGGCGCTGCCTTGGTTGATGTCAACGGAGTGTTGCTTTCCGTTGGCGGTGGCAAGGTTGAGGAAGGGGTATCCGATACCGAGATCTCCGATACTGAAAACACCATTCGCAGAATCAACGTCGATGCTGGCACTGCCGAAGCCATCGGATCGCTTGCGATTCCCCGTTCGCTTTCGTCTGATAAAACGTCGTGCGATCTGAAAGTCGCTGCCGCAGGTTCCACGGTGTATGTGGCAGGTGGCTGCAACTTCAAGCAGGATAGCACCGCTGACAACAACCTCGATATGGAGGCATTTACGTTCAATGGCGAAGGCCAGCAAACCTCTCAGATTGTTTCTAACATCCTCCCTGCTGAAAAGCAGGTCTTTAACGGGCGTTATGGCCTGGCGGCAGATAGCCAGTCTGCCTACGTTGCAGGCTACAAGTCCGACGATGAAAACGACACGTTCGCGATTTCGCAGAACGGCGCCACTGGCTTGAACAAACGCCTGAGCTACAGTGCGCTTGGCTGGCCTTCGGCGCTGGTCCACAACGGCGTGCTGTACGCTACGGGCATCGATGAACTTGCCGGAGGCGCATTCGTTATGAGGGCAACCACCTTGCCTGCTTCGCCCGAGCCGAGCCCCAGCCCTGAGCCGACGCCAACACCGGGTTCTGGCTCCGATGTTCAATCGGGTGATAACGCAGCAGGCGATTCTTCCTCGGCGACGGTTTCTCCTCAAACGGGAGACTCTCCGGTTCCAGTGCTCATCGCCCTGGGCGCCCTTCTTGCCGCCATCGCCTTTCGAAAAATGGGACAGTCCCGCATTTCGCATTGATGAGCAATCGTTCTTGCGTTGCTACCCAGTGTGCAGCGTTACACTGGGTAGCAGTGTTTCTGCGTCCAAGGAGCTTGTATGCCTGATTTCGATTTCGAAAGCTTGATTACCGACATCCCTGATTACCCAAAGCCCGGTGTGGTGTTCAAGGACATCACCACGCTGTTCAAGGATGCAGAAGGGTTTGCGGCGGCCATCGATTCGATTGCCGATCATTTTCTGGGCAAGGGAATCACGAAGGTTGTCGGCGCCGAGGCGCGTGGGTTTATGATTGGCGCTCCTGTGGCATATAAGTTGAACGCTGGGTTCGTTCCTGCTCGCAAACCTGGCAAGCTTCCCCGTGAAGTGCGTTCTGAAAGCTATGAGCTTGAATACGGCACCGATTCGCTCGAGATCCACGTCGATGCGCTGGACGAAAACGATGTGGTGCTGGTAATTGACGATCTTGTTGCCACCGGCGGCACGGCAATTGCCCAGGCGAAGCTTGTGGAACAGGCGGGCGCCAAGCTGGCAGGGTTCGGCTTCCTGCTGGAGCTTGCCTTTCTTGACCCTCGTAAGGCAATTGCGGAAGAAAGCGATGCCGAGCTGTTCTCGCTTATCAAAGTGAAGTAACGTTTGCCGGTTTCCGAGCACGAATCAAACGGGGCACCTCATGTGGGGCGCCCCGTTTTCACGTTTACAGGAAGAGCGAAGCTACGGAAAAGCCAAGTGCAGCGGCACCGAGCGTGCTTGCGTAGCTTACGGCAAGGTAGCCGAACCCAGTTGTATAGCGGTGCTGGGCTACCAGTTCCACCGCTTCGTAGTTCATGGTTGAAAGCGTTGAAAAGCCTCCCAAAAAGCCCATGGTCAAGGCAAGGTACGCCACTTCATTCAACTGTAGTTGCAGGCACAGGGCCACGCCGGCGATGGCGCAGGCAACCAAGTTGATAAGAAGCGTTGGAATGGGGAACGCGCCCTGGAAGCGCAGTTTCAAGTGTGTAGTTGCCATGCTGCGGCATAGCGCCCCTAGTGCTCCGCCCAATCCAACGGCAAGGAATGCGGCGATGCTCATTTCGCATCCTCCGTTTCCTCTTCGTGTTGGTTGGCTCGCTTTCGGCGCAGCCTGCGTAAGCGCCAAAGCGCCAAGTACTGCGAAGCAACGCGCCCGCATACGGCTGCAACGAAGGTGACGGCAATGGTTATGCCGATGTAGAGCGCTGCAAGGGCGAACTCACCTTCATGAAGGAAGGTCAGGCATTCGGTTGAAAACGCCGAAAGGGTAGTGAATGCGCCAATAAGCCCCACTCCCAGTGACTTAACTAGCGGGCCGGGCAAATGGAGCCTGCGGCCCACGTACTGGTTGATGATTTCCAACATGAAACACCCGAAGATGTTGACGATAAGGGTTGCATAGGGAAACCCGCCTTCTGAAGGGAAGGCAAGTTCAAGAAGGTAGCGAAGCGATGCGCCGATAAAGCCCATGAACAGTACCAGCGGGGTAAGCGCTCCGGGCTTTCGAAGCACCTCCGAAAGCGTGCTGGCATGGGTGGCAGAGTGGTTCATTGCGCATCTTCTCCCAGTTCCGCGGTCCAGTCGAAGTCGGGCGGGGGAGTGGTTGGTTCAGCGTCTGTCGGGACGGCAACGCTACGGCCGTCCCATTGGCATGCTTTCATGTCTACCTTGCCTTCTTCGGTGAAGCGTATGCCTTCCTGCTCAAGGCGGGCGCGCTGCTCGTCTTCGCCGCCGAAGGCAAACCCCGGCGCCAGGCTTCCGTCCTTGAACACTACGCGATGGCAGGGAATGCCGGTTTGCGTTTCAACGTCCCAGGGCTCGGGGTTGTCGTGCATGGCGTAGCCCACGAACCGCGCCTTGCGCGGCTCGCCGATCATACGCGCAACTTGGCCGTAGTTCACTACCGTTCCTTTGGGAACCTGCATAACAAGTGCGTATACCTTATCGGAGAATTCTCCCACGTTTGATCCTTTCCGTGCTCTGCGAGTATAGCGCGCCAGAGTTTTGCTTGGTTGGAAAACGGGTTGTTCCGGCAATTCGATGGCTCGATGGTGGAGAAGCCTATAAAATGGCACATGCAATCGAAGTCAGTAAAGGTAGAACGCCATGGCAGATAAAAAACTGAATCCCCGCACCAAGCGCGTTAGAGATGCCCTTATTCAGGCAACACAAGCACTTGTTTCGGATAAACCTGTTGCCGAGATTTCCATCACTGAGATTGCTGCGAAGGCGCAGGTAAGCAGACCTGTGGTGTACAACCAGTTTGCCGACACCCCTTCGCTTGTTTCCGCTGCGGCGCAAAGCCTCATGGAAGAGTTCTTCGATGCGATTGACGAAGAGCTCCCCGATGGCAACGACGTTGAGCACCTTGAGAAGCTTTTGGGCCTGTTCGTTGACAAGGTGTATAGGCAACGCGAATTCTGCCGCAATGCGATGCTCGGGCCCAGTTCTGCTGCCATTATCGATTCCGTTTCTCAGATGCTTGCCCATCGGATGGCCTCTGGCCTTATTGGCCGGCGTTTACGTTCCCGTGGTACAGAATCTCAAGATTGCCTCACAACCCTTTCGGTCGGGGTGATATGGCTTTTGGTTAAGTGGCTTAAATCTGACTTCGAAGGAGATAACGAACCAGAAGCCATGGCGCATCGCTTTGTGGCAGTGCTTCTGTCTCTTACGGAATAATCATTCGGCTTGGGTCGTGGGCTATTGCGGCATTTCTAGCTGGCTCGAGTTGAGTGTCTTTGATGATCTCTTTAATGCTTCCAAGAATGAATTACAACTGTAAACAAAATATTGACAGGTAATCTATTTAATTTACAATTGTAAATAGATTACAGACGTGATTCTGTATGACGCCTCGCCGGCGAGCATGGGTTTTCGTATGCGATGAAACTGGCTCTTCTTATAAGGGCCTGGTTCAAAGGAGGTTGTCATGTCTAACAAAATTGGGAAGAGGGATGTCCATTTCCAACCGAGCATTCTAGCCACGTTGGTTTGCGTTGCGCTAATCTGCGCTTCGTTTTTCGTATTCTACTGGTGTACCTGGTGCGCTCCCCTTGAAGGGGGCTGGTGGGTGCTGTGCGTGGTGCTTTCGGTTCTGCTGGTTCTTTTCACCTGCTTTTCCGCGGGTATGCGCTTGATCTACGAGTTCTATTCCAAAGGGGTTTTGGCAACGCCAGAGGAAATGAAGATGACGCTTCCTGGCGAAGATCTCATCAAAGATCCGGATGGCAAAAAGCTGACGCGTTTTCGTCAGGCGCGCGATTTGGATGCGCCGCTTGAAGAGGTGTGGAAGCATGTGTACCAGATGGACCCAACAAAAGGCGGCATGTACGCTTGGTCGAACTGCGAGCGTCTGTTCGGCATGAACGTCGACAACGCCTATGTTCTGGAAGACATGTGGCAACAGCCCGATTCGGTGGCGCCTGGTGACTTTTGGGCATGGAGTTATGCGGGCTTCGGCGCCGAAGTGGCTGATGTAGTGCCCAACAAATATATTGTGTGGTATTCGGACAGCGAAAATCCTGTTCGCACGCCTGGGGCTTCCAACATGCTTACGCCGGGCAAACGCCGTATCAGCTGGTATTGGACGGTGGCCCTAACGCCGCTCGACGGCGGCAAGCGTTGCCGTATTATCAGCGGGTGGGACATCGCTTATGCTCCGCATTCGCTGTTCAATCGCTATCTTGAGATGTTCATTATCGGCTATGGCGGTGCGATGATGACGCGTCGTTGTTTCCGCAATCTGGAGCTTTCCGCCCTGCACCTGCGCAAGAAGTCGATTCCCCTTCGCATCCAGGCAGCATTTCTTGGCAGGAGCTGGGATTACGACCCTCGTTTGCATGATAGGATCGCGTATCCTGATTTGCGGTGGGCGCGTGAGTTTCCCCGCGTCGAGGCGCATCGTGCCCCGATTACGGAAGACCCGAATTGGCCGCCTGCTCCTGGCACGGACTACGTTCCTCCTATCGAGCAGAACAATGCCAAGAAGGGGTGGACGCCCGAAAAGGCGCAGATCAACAACGAGAAAGCCAAGCAGAAAGAACAGGCGCTTCTCAAAGAACTTGGGTATTAGCGCATAAAGAAAGGGACCGGATATTCCGGTCCCTTTCTTGATTTGTGTGCTATGCGGCAGAGTGAAAGCAGCAATGCCTTACTTGTGGTAGAAGCGGCGCTGCTCGAACTTCGGCTCGCAGGAAACATTGATTCCCAGCGTGCGGTACAGCTTTTCGTCAGTGGGGGAAACGATAACCGAGAAGTGAGCATCGCAGCCCTTCAGTTTGCTGATCTGGTCCATGAGCTGGGCGGCAATGGCATTGCTGCGCGAGCTGACGGCAAGGGCAAGAAGCGTTTCATCGGAATGCAGGCGCGGGTTGGTGCTCTTCAAATGCTCGGTTTTCAGGTGGCAGATGGGGGTGATAACCTCATCGTCGATAACGAGCAAATCGTCATCGACGCCGGCGAGCTTCTTCAGCGCGTTCATAAGGAGCGAGGAAGCGCAGCCCATCAGATTGCCGGTTTTGCCGGTGACCACAGTGCCGTTGGGAAGCTCGATGGCGCCCGAGGGGCCGCCCGTAGCCTCTTCCTTGGCAAGGCACGCCTTGCGAGCGGGAAGAACGTCGGGGGTGATGCCCACGCGGCTCATGAGCAGCTCGATTTTGTGCAGCTCTTCTTCGCCGGTGCCGTAGCGCTTGCAGTCCTGCGCGGTGCGGAAGTAGCGGCGGGCAATTTCGCGGCAGGATGCCTCGCGGCATGCCTCATCGTCGACGATGGCGAAGCCGGCCATGTTCACGCCCATGTCGGTAGGCGAGTTGTAAGGGCTTACACCCTGAATGCGCTCCAGCATAGCTTTCAGCACGGGGAAGATCTCGACGTCGCGGTTGTAGTTTACGGTGGTCTTGCCGTAGGCGTCCAAATGGAACGGGTCGATGATATTGTCGTCGTCGAGGTCGGCGGTGGCTGCCTCGTAGGCCACGTTCACCGGATGGGAAAGCGGCAGGTTCCAAATAGGGAACGTCTCATACTTCGCATAGCCGGCTTTGATACCGCGCTTGTTTTCGTGGTACAGCTGGGAAAGGCAGGTTGCCATCTTGCCGGAGCCAGGGCCAGGAGCGGTGACAACTACCAAGGGGCGGCTGGTTTCCAGATACTCGTTCTTACCGTATCCCTCGTCGCTCACGATATGGTCGATGTCATGCGGGTAGCCGGCAATGGGGTAGTGCAGGTAGCTGGTTACGCCCAGCGAGTCCAGACGGCAGCGGAACGCTTCTGCCTTGGGCTGCCCTGCATAGTGGGTGATAACCACGCTGCCAACGTAGAGGCCCATGCCGGTGAATACATCCATCAAACGAAGCACGTCTTCATCGTAGGTGATGCCCAAGTCGCCGCGAACCTTATTCGACTCGATATGATTTGCGTTGATGGCGATGACCACCTCAACGTCTTCGGAAAGGCTTTTCAGCATACGGATCTTGCTGTCAGGCTCGAATCCGGGAAGAACACGGGAAGCATGGTAGTCGTCGAAAAGCTTGCCGCCGAACTCCAAATACAGCTTGCCGCCGAACTGGCCTATGCGCTCTTTAATATGCTCGGCTTGCAGGGCGATGTATTTGTCGTTGTCGAACCCGATTTTCATGCTTCACGATGCCTTTCGTTCCTCAGTCGCAGCACCATGCTGCGACATTGCTTATGTATCTATGAAATGATACCGCATGGATGCTGTGGTTCGTGGCATTGCGTTTGCTATTTGGCGAATCGTTTGCGGTGGTTGCACAGATTCCCGTTCCAGCGGGTGAGATCTATGGCAATCAGAGTGAACGCGTTTTCTATCTGCAACACAGCGCTCTGAAAGAAACCTATTTCTCAATGTTTGGGAACCTATTCGCTGTAGTAATTATATTGATAGGTTAGAGGCTATCGATATTTCTTTGACCTGCGAATTAATAGGCTGAACATGTTCAACCTATAGACATATGGTTGGCAGTAATCTGCCTGAATTGCGTTTTGACCCACAGAACCATGCAGAAAGCAAGGATTATTTTCTTGCAACATGTTCAGAGCGAAATAAGAACAGGTTCTTTTCCATAACCAATGCGATTGGTTTACCCCGAAATTCAATTGCGCTATCTATCGAAAAACCTTATTGGGGAACGAAACTTGTTATTTTGTTGCTTAAAACAGCCGGTGCAACAGGTTCATCTACCGCATCTTTGAAAAAAGCTATTCAAACTTGACAAATTGCAATGTCGTATTTTTGCTGCTTCTATAGGCTGCACCTATTAAAGCAATCAGAATTCCCTATATGATTTGCAATAAATGTGATTCAAATAGTTTGACAACGATTCAGCAGAATCAAATAATAGACAGCGGTCACTTTGTGTGAGTGCTACCTCTCCACATGAAAAGCAGTGCCGGCGCAAGGTGTCCAGGTTCAAAGGGTCCTCGCTCTTTGAACCTCGTGCTCACAGAGCACAGGCCTCCCCAAGCCAACTCACCGGTAACCGGTAACCCCTGTCTTGACTTTCCGAGGCGCATTATCCCCCATGGATTCCGCCGGAATCCTCGATGCGAAAGGAAGGTTTCAATGGCTTCTGATGCTTTGAACTCTTCTTACCATGGCATCGCTGCTCGTCTGGACCGTATGCCCATCAGCGGCTTCCACAAGAAGATCCTGTGGCTGCTCGCCGGTATCACGTTCTGCGACTCCGTTGACATGGCCGTTGGCGGCCCTATCGGCAACGTCCTTCAGTCTGAGGGTTGGATGACCCTCGAGCAATTCGCCTTCTTCAACTCCATCACCATGGTCGGTTACCTTTTCGGTGGCCTCATGGCAGGTGCTCTTTCCGACGGCATCGGCCGTAAGAAGGCAGTTCTCATCTGCGGTTCTATCTTCACCGTGTTCTGCTTCGTTGCAGCCGGCTCTCCCGACGCAACGTTCCTGACCGGTTGCCGCTTCTTCATGGGTCTGGGCCTCGGCGCTGCGTTCCCGGCAGGCTACTCAGCGCTGACCGAGTTTACGCCCCCGCATAAGCGTGGTAAGTACCAGTCCTACGTTGGCCTGATCGCTAACTGCGGTACCCTGGTTGCTTCTGCAATGAACATGATCGTTCTGCCGATGCTCGGCTGGCGTCCCGTGTTCGTCATCTGCGGTTGCATCGGTGCTTTGGTTGTAATCCTTTGCTTCGTCTTCCTCGAGGAATCTCCTCGTTGGTTGGCAATGAAGGGCCACAACGCTGAGGCTGACAAGATCGTTTCCCGTCTTGAGGAAAAGACCGCAGCTAAGGGCAAGCCTGTTCCTGCTGTTCCCGAAGAGGAAATCCACAAGCGCGAGCAGGCAGAGGTCGTTAAGGATCTGCCTTGGTCGTTCCTCTTCAAGAAGAAGATGGTTCTGCGCACCCTTACCGCCATGTTCCTCTGCT
>CAUASB010000011.1 GCA_958431815.1 uncultured Eggerthella sp.
CGTCCCGAACGAGCAGATCTCGGTTCGAGAAGTTGTTCGAACGGGGCACCATTTATTTGAAAAGAACGAAGCAGTTAGGGGAAACCATGGCTTTGTACACACCTAAATATCAGCCCAACGGCAACGAAGTGGCCGTCATCAAAACCTCCAAGGGCGATATCCGCGTGGAACTCGCTGGCAACGACGCCCCCATTCATGTGGGCAATTTCGTTGAGCTGGCCCAGAAAGGCTTCTATGACAATCTGAAGTTCCATCGCTATGTTCCCGGGTTTGTTATCCAGGGCGGCTGCCCCAACACCCGTGACCTCGATTCCGAGCAGGTGAAGGCAGCAGAGGGCAACCCGTTTGCTCGTCTGGGTACCGGTGGCCCTGGTTACACCATTCACGAGGAATACACCACCAACCCCAACAACAAGCACCTCGACGGCACGCTTGCCATGGCTCGTTCGCAGGATCCGAATTCTGCCGGCTCCCAGTTCTATCTGTGCTTGGGCGCTCAGCCTTTCCTCGACTCTGGCTACACCGTGTTCGGTCAGACGGTAGAGGGCCTCGACGTTGTGGGCCAGCTTCGCGTAGGTGACGTTATCGAAACCATCGAAATCGAGAACGCCAACTAGCAACGCGCAGCGCGAAGGGGCCAGGTCCCTTCGTCATTTCTTCTGCGCCTTGTACGGTGCAGCAGTAGAAACGCAAGAGAGGAATCGGACGATACATGAACAACGAGACTTTCCAGCAGGCGCGCAGTGCCTACGTGGCGAAAGAGTTCGACGTAGCGCTGGCAAAGTTCACCGAATGCCTTGAAGACACCTCGGTCGAAAAGGCTCCAGGTGAAGTGGGCTTGCTCTATCACCAGATAGGCAACTGCCTGGTGAAGCTCAAGGACCCGAACGAGGCCATCCATGCGTATTCGCAGGCTTTGGTAGATACCTCCTACGACGCTTCGGGCTCGGTAAGCTACAACCTGGGCATGGTGTACGCTTCCCAGGGCGATTTTGAAGATGCCATCTCCCACTTCAAAACCGCCACGGAAGACTCTCGCTATGCCACGCCGTACAAGGCATACGTTGGCCTGGGTAATTCGCTTCTTAAGCTGGGCAAATCGGCAGAGGCTGGCGCGGCGTTCCGTGCTGCTGCCCTTGACGAGGCAAACCCCGATCCCACCAGGGCTTTGCTGAACCTGGGTGTGTGTTTCATGGCGCTCGACCGCCCCATGGACGCCATCGCTTCCTACGAAAGCGCCCTGCAGTTCGATATGAAGCCCGAAACGCGCAACAAGATCTTCGCCAACATGGGCCAGGCATATGTTGCCGACGGCAAGATGGAAAAGGCTGTCCGTGCGTTCGAGTCCGCATTGGCTGACAAGACCTATGTGTTCAACGATGCCGCCAACGTCGACTACCAGCGTGCCGTTGCCGCTGTTGCCGCGGGCAATACCGGTGAAGTCGAGCCTGTCAAGCCCGAAGACCTTTCGGCTTCCAGTGCTCACCACAACGATCTTTCCGGCCTTGATGTCCAGGGCGATGGCGTCCCGCTGGAGGCACAGCGCCTTGATCCTTCCGAAATGGGCACTATGCAGCTTTCGGAAACCAGCATCATGCGAGAGATCGCTGCAGCCGAGCAGGCGGGAAGCCAGTATTTCCAGGAAGCCGACCAGGACTTCCAGGATTGGGGTCAGCCTCTTAAGAAGAAGCATCGCCATCGCGGCTTGAAGGTGTTCCTCATCATCCTGATCCTTATCATCATCGTGGCTGGCGGCGGCGCCTTCGCCTACACGCAGGGCTACGGCATGCCTTCCCAGCAGGACCAGGTAAACGCGCTGTTCTCTAACCCCAGCAATGCGGATGTGTATGCTTCGAGTGTCGATGAGAGCAAGAAGGCCCGCATTGCCGATACGGTTGCGCAGTCGAACGAGGTAACCATCAACGGTACTACCAACAACCTCAGCACCGCCGAGGTGTATGCGACGGTTACCACTTCGCAGGGAGGCGACATCCCGTATCAGGTTTCCTTGGTACGTGACGGCTTGGGCTGGAAGGTTTCCAACGTGGCCCTTTCTTTTGCAAGCCAGTCGTAACATCAGTCCGATCCGGGTTTTCCCGTTTCATATCGTAAGTAAGAACGAATCGTTCATTTGAAAGGAATCAACATGGCAATTGAAAAGACCTACAGCATGATCAAGCCCGACGGTGTGCGCAACGGTCACATCGGCGAAATCGTGAACCGCTTTGAGCGTGCTGGTCTGAAGATCGAGCGCATGGAAATGGGCATGGTTACCCCCGAACAGGCTGCTGCAAACTACCAGGAGCACGAGGGCAAGCCTTTCTATGACGGTCTGATCTCCTACATCACG
Organism: uncultured Eggerthella sp.; assembly: GCA_958431815.1. Classification (GTDB taxonomy): domain Bacteria; phylum Actinomycetota; class Coriobacteriia; order Coriobacteriales; family Eggerthellaceae; genus Anaerotardibacter. The sequence continues at coordinate 2,351 of CAUASB010000011.1, forward strand.
TCCGGCCCTGTTGTGAAGATGGTTGTTTCCGGCGAAGGCGCTGTTGCCAAGTGCCGTTCCCTCATGGGTGCTACCAACCCTGCAGAAGCTGCCCCTGGTACCATCCGTGGCGACTTCGGCCTGATCATGGACGAAAACGTAATCCATGGCTCCGACTCCGTTGCATCTGCAGAGCGCGAGATCTCCATCTTCTTCTAAATTCTTCGTTGCGACGTTCTCCGAACGAAACAACGTTCGTTTGAGATGCAATGATGCTGCGCGAGCCCCTGATGGCACAGCTGGCGGTCCAAGCGGCCTTGACGCACGAAGTGCGCCTGGCGGTCGCTTTCCTGCCATCTGCATTCATCGGGGGCTCGCTCGCTGTTGCGTCCGAGAATGCGAGCTGGTAAACGGCTATCCCAGTGGGTACCCTCTTCTTCCGCCTTCACGGTTTCTGCACGGGTATTTATGCGGTGTGATAGAATCTGTTGTTACGATTGCACAATACTGTTTAAGGACGATTAATGTCTTTCCTTGATTTCATACAGAACGCCACCTTGTCATCTTCGTATGACATGGCTATCGACCTTGGCACCGCCAATACGCTCGTAGCCATCACGGGGCAGGGCATCGTTATCAACGAGCCTTCTGTTGTGGCCATCGAGCGCAGCACCCATCGTGTACTCGCCGTAGGCCATGAGGCGAAAAACATGATCAACCATACGCCTGATACGTTTTCTGCAGAGCATCCTCTGCACGATGGCGTTGTCGCCGACTATGACGTAACCGAAGCTATGATTTCGGCCTTCATCAACAAGGCGGCGCCCCGTCGTTACCCTTGGCAGCCCAAGCCCCGCATCGTGGTATGCATTCCCTGCGGTGCTACTTCGGTAGAAAAGCGTGCGGTATTCGAGGCAACTATCCAGGCTGGTGCTCGCCAGGCTTACCTTATCGAAGAGCCTATGGCTGCGGCTATGGGTGCCGACTTGCCGGTAACCGAGCCTACCGGTTCGATGGTTGTGGACATCGGCGGCGGCACCACGGAAGTGGCCGTTATCTCATTGGGCGGCATCGTAACCTCGTCTTCGCTTCGTCTTGCCGGCAATCGTCTTGATGAAGCTATTGCGGTTCATTTGCGTGATCTTCTTGGAATCAAGATCGGCGAACGCACGGCAGAGGTTATCAAGATTAAGATTGGTTCCATTCTGCCCTTTGAAGACGGCCGCGAGCGCGACATGATCATCTCAGGTCAGGATGTGCTTACCGAGCAGCCCAAAGAAGTAACCATTCAATCGGAAGATGTACGTGATGCGCTGCAAGAGCCCATCGACGAAATGGTTGTGCATATCAAGGAAACGTTCAAGAAAACCAATCCTGACTTGGCTTCCGACATCATTTCCAACGGTATTCTGCTTACGGGTGGCGGCGGTTTGCTCTCCGGTTTGGACCGCTATTTCTCTCAGCAGCTTGAGATTCCGGTCTGGACCAGTGAAACGGCGCTTACCAACGTTGTTTCCGGTTGCCTGAAGGTTCTTGAAACCCCCACGGCACTCAAGCAGATTCTTATGAGATCGAAATAGGAGATCCTTTTACGATATGGCCCTGAATTTGAACGAAAAGAAAATCCCATTCGGCGGCCAACTTGGAGGGACGGGGTTGCTGATCATCTTGCTGGTGGTCTCTCTCGTCCTTGTTATCGTGTATTCTCGCGAAGGTGATGAAGGTGCCCTGCATTCTCTGCAAAGCACTACCGCTTCGGTTTCGTCGCCCTTGTCTTCGGCAGGCACTGCCACCGGTTCGCTTGCTGCTTCCGCCTCAACTTCCTTGGAGGATTTGACGGCCGATGGCCAGTCTATGAGCCAGCTGAAGGAAAGCAACGCCACGCTTTCCCAAATGGTGGTCGAGCTCGAGGAATATCGTCAGGAAGCCAACCGTCTTGAATCGCTTATCGGCATCCATGATGTGTACGGATTTTCTTCCGTTGCTGCCCATGTAACGGGCTATTCCTCCGACTCCTACAACAGAATCATCACCATCGATGTAGGCACAGCTTCCGGCGTGAAGGCGGGCTTGCCCGTGATGGGTTCCACCGGCGTGGTGGGTCAGATTGTTTCCACCTCCACCTATTCTTCCGAGGTTCGCCTGCTCAACGATGCGCAGAGCGGCGTTGCCGTGATGCTGCAGAATTCCCGTGCTGAAGGCATTCTGTCCGGTTCGGTGGAAGGCGTGCTGTACCTTCAGGGCGTAGATGAGAGCACCGACGTGAAGGAAGGCGAAGCTGTTATTACCACGGGCCTTGGCGGCGGGTATTTCCGCGGCCTGGTAGTAGGCGTGGTTTCGAAGGTGGAACAGCGTCAAGGCGATGCAACGCGCACCATTGTCGTTTCGCCGAACTCGTCGTTTAGCAGCATCAGCGAAGTGCTGGTAGTGCTGGGTATGAGCAACGATGCCGCTGCATCAAGCGATACCAACGCAGCCAATGCCGTTGTTCAGGCAGTAGGCCCCGATGCGCTGCTCAGCAACAGCTCATCTTTGAGCAATTCTTCCAACAACAATAGTTCCAGCAACTCTAACTCGAGCGATTCCTCGAAGTCCTCTTCCTCGTCGAGCTCTTCAGGTTCTTCGAAATCGTCAAGCTCATCTTCCGAGGACGGTGAATAACGGCCATGCGTGATTGGATGCTCCCTCTTATCTTCTCTCTTGTTGTCGTTGTGCTGCAGGTGGTGTTCGCGCCGATTCTTACGGTGTCGTCTGCCGTTCCGAGCTTCATCGTTGCGTTTGTTTTGGTACTTTCCATCATGCGCAGGCCCGACACCACGTATGTCTATGCGTTTGTATTGGGGCTTATTGCTGATTTGCTCTCGCATACCCCGGTAGGCTTGACGCCGCTGCTGCTGCTTATTGCGGTGTTCTGCCTGTCGCGTGTGTTCGAAGTACTCGATGATACTTCGCTGGCCATGCCGATTATCGCCCTGGCGGTAACGCTTTTGGCTTTCGAGCTGGTGTTCGCCATTGCGCTTATGATTTTGGGCTATCAGGGTTCGTTCTTCGATATCGTGGCTCAGCGTGTGCTGCCGGCAACCATCTTGAACGCTTTGGCTGCTGCGCTTTTGTTCGTTATCATGCGCCGCCTGCCATTTACCCAGCCTTCAAACGATGCATGGCAAGTTCCCACCGCAACCCGCTTTCGCTAAGGGTAGGGGAATCTCGTGCTCTCAGCTATCCTCACCACCATTGCGGCGCTCATCGTTCTGGGCGTTATCCTTGCCGTCGTTTTCCATGTGCGCGCAAAGTCGGCGCAGTCCAAAGCGGCCGATCGTATGCGCGTGCGTTCGGTTACTTCGGTGGGCATTGCCGCAGAAACCCCTAAAACCACACGTGGCGCTGCGCCGAGCGGTCCCTCGATGGGCGGCGGTGTTGCAGCAGGTGATGGGCTGCGTAATCGTTTCACGGCGGTAGGCGTCATTGCCCTGGGCGTATTCGGTGCGCTTACGGCAAAGCTTTTCGGCTTGCAGATCATCGATGCGGCAAGCTACAGCGAAGAGGCCGACGCGAACATGTACACCACCGTGAACACGCCTGCTCCCCGCGGCGTCATCTACGATGCCAACGGTGTTGCCATGGTAACCAATCGTCAGGTGCAGACGGTGCTTGCCGATGCCGATGTGGCGAAAAATCCCGATGTCATCCTGCGCCTTTCCTCGCTTCTGGGCATTCCCTATGAAGTGGTTCGCTCGCGTATCCTCGATACGTCTTCGGGCGCTCAGAGCCAACGCGTGGTGGCAAGCGATGTGAAACTGCGCGACATCGCGTTCATTTCCGAGCACCGCGATGCGTTCCCGGGCGTTAGCGCCCAGATTCGTACTACGCGCACGTACCCGTACGGCGCAATGGCGGCTCATGCCCTGGGCTATACCGGTACCGCTTCCGAAGACGACCTGAAAAATGCCGCCGAAGGCCGCGATATCCAATCAGGCGATGCCGTGGGCAAAAGCGGCATCGAGCAAACCTACGATTCCCTGCTTGCCGGCGATCACGGTCAGCGCGTTCTTGTTACGAATGCCGCCGGTGTCGTTCAGCAGGTGGTAGGGGAAACCGCCCCCAGCAAGGGCAACGATGTGTACCTCACCATCGATGCCAAGGTGCAGCATGTGGCCGACCGCGTTTTGCAGGATGCGGTGAAGCACGGTACAGGTACTGCCGCATCGTGCGTTGTTATGGACGTGAACACCGGTGGCATTGTTGCGTTGGCAAACTACCCAACGTATGCCCCCGAGCATTTTATCGGCGGCATTTCTCAGGATATGTGGGATGCCTACCAAACCGAAGAATCGCATTACCCGTTGATGAACCGCGTTATCGCCGGTACGTATCCGGCGGCTTCGTGCTTCAAGGCATTCACGAGCTTGGCGGGACTTACTTACGGTTTCGCCGACACGTCCCGTGTGTGGGACTGCCAAGGCACGTGGACAGGTTTCGGCGACAGCTACCCGCAGAAGTGCTGGCAGAAGTCGGGCCATGGCTGGTTGGGACTGCGCCAAGGCATCGTGGTTTCCTGCGACGTGGTGTTCTACGAGATTGCGAAGAGCTTCTACGATGCCCGCGCCTCTATTGGCGACGAGGCCATGCAGGACTTCGTCAAGGAGTTCGGCTATTCGGCGGCTACGAAGATCGACCTTTCGGGTGAAGCCGAGGGTCGTATTCCCACGCCGGCATGGAAGAAGGAATATTTCAAGGATGTGCCCGAGGAAGCCCAATGGCTGCCAGGCGACATGTCGAACATGGTTATCGGCCAGGGCTACGTTCTGGTTACCCCTATTCAGGTGGTGCGTGCCTATGCGGCTGTTGCGACGGGCAAGCTGTTGCGCCCCCATCTTCTAAAGGAAGTACGCAACTCGCTGGGCGATACGGTGCTTTCCTACGACACGGTTGAAGATACCGCCCCGCAAGTTACCGAGGCAAACCTGAAGATCGTGCGCGATGCCCTGCATGGCGTGGCAACGGAAAACGAAAGCGTTGCCGCCGACTTCAACAAGTACTCATGGTCGGCTGCTGCGAAAACCGGTACGGCTGAGGTTGCTGGCAAGCAGGACATGGCGTGGTTCTCGTGCTATGCCCCCTACGACAACCCGAAGTTCGCCCTGTGCGTCTGCGTGGAAGAAGGCGGTTCTGGCGGTACGGTTGGCTCGCCTTTGGCTGCTCAGATTATGGATGCGGCTATTCAATCTTCTTCGGGGTCGTTTGACGAGGATATGAGTCCCATTGCAGCAACGGAGGTGAGCGTCGGTGGCTCAAATTAACGAAATCAGCTCGCTTCGCACGCAAGACCCTGCTGTGGCGCGTGCCACGCGTCCTCGTAGATTCAAGTATGTGAACCCGCCGTTCTTCCTGTTTGCACTGCTGCTTATCGGCTATGGCCTTATCATCCAGTTCTCGGCGACGTCTGCCGATGCCGACTACAGTTTTGCAAGGCAGCTTTCGGGTGTGGCCATCGGCATGGTGCTGTTTGTCCTTATAACGCGCATGGACTATCACGCGTTGTCGGGCTACACCACGCTGTTCCTTATCATCAACGTACTGCTGCTGCTGTCGCCTCACTTGCCGGGCATCGGCGTTGAGGTTAACGGCGGCCGTTCGTGGATCAACATCGGCACCCAGATCCAACCAGGCGAGTTTGCCAAGGTGACGGTTGTGCTGTTGGCAGCATCGGTTATGGCGCGCTACGGTGGGCGCTTGAACGATTTGCGCGAATATTTGAAGGCGCTTGCCATCATGGCGGTCCCGTTCGTGTGCGTTATGACGCAGCCCGACTTGGGCACGGGTTTGGTGTACTTGGTTGTTGCCGCCTTCGCACTTATCATCGGCGGTGCTGATTGGCGCTTTTTGGCAGGGACCGTTGGCGCCATGGTGGTCCTTGTTGCTGCCGTGCTCATCTTGGACCCAATTGCCGACCAGATTGCCGGTCACGATGTATTGCTGAAGGACTACCAGAAGTCCCGTTTGCTGGTATTCATGGACTCTTCGTACGACACGTCGGGTGACGGCTACAACCTTCAGCAGGCGAAGATCGCAATCGGCAGCGGCGGCTTTCTGGGCAAGGGCTTCATGCAGGCAACGCAGTCTTCCATGGGCTTCTTGCCTGAGGCTCCTACCGACTTCGTGTTCTGCATCCTGGCCGAGGAATTCGGCTTCGTGGGTGCGCTTATTCTGCTTGCGTTCTATATCGGCCTGATTGTGGTGTCGGTAAACGTTGCACGCGGTGCAAGCGACTTGTTCGGCACTATTATCGTTATCTGCGTTGTGGGCATGTGGCTGTTCCAGATTCTGGAGAACATCGGCATGGATTGCGGCTTGATGCCTATTACGGGCATTCCGCTGCCGTTTATCAGCTATGGCTCTTCGTTCATGATCGTGAATTTCATGATGCTGGGTCTGATAAACTCGGTTTGGGTTCACAGCGGGCGCTAACGCGAAAGGGGATCGTATGAAGCTTCCAATTGATATTCCCACCTTGCTCACTGCCGCCATCGACATCGATAAGGCATGCTCGATAGCGGTTTCGGCGAATATCCTCATCGATGAAACGGCATCGCCTGAATTCCAGGTGTTCGTGCGCTCCGGCTTCAACAGCGAATCTGCCAATTCGCGGGTTATGGTGAACTATTTCCCCACGCAGAAGCCTGATGCGGAAGTGGAAAGCGATATTGTGGTGATTGCTGCAGGGTCGAACCCCGAAGTGGGCTCTATTGCCGCGCAGTTCCGCAAGAAGGGCATGCCTGTTCTGGTTGTCGCCGAGGATGCCGCCACAGTGTGTACAGCGGCGCACGATTCGGGCAACCCAATCCCGGAGCAAGATCTTGTTTCCCTGGAAGCGGGGCAGAGCCTTACCGAAGAGCTTCGTGGAAGCCTTGCCGATCGTATCGGAACCTGGATTGTGCGTGCCGATGCCGAAAAGCGTCTCGCATTTTCCATTGCCTATCCGTTCGTTCGACGTCCTTTGGCTTACGAGTCGATTCGCGCCACGGCCCTGCAGAATGCCGGCGTTGGCGTGGTGGTGTTCGTTCCTGGCGCCGATATGCCGATTATGACGGCAAACCAAGCGAAGATGGTGTTGCAGATTGCGGCGGCCTATGGGCGCCCGCTTGGCGCCGATCGCGTGAAAGAGCTTGCAGGTGTGCTTGCGGGCGGCTTTGTGTTCCGCGGTATTTCGCGTCAGCTCGCTGGCTTGGTGCCTGCTCTGGGCTGGGCTGTGAAGGGCGGTATGGGCTATGCGGGCACGCAGGCTATCGGCCATGCTGCTATCGAATATTTCGAGGGTGGCGGCGATATAGCGGGTCTTGCCGCCTTGGCGGGCAGGGCAACTTCCACTGCAGCTGAAGTTGCAGACACCGTAACAAGCAAGCCTGCGGTCAAAGCGGTTGTTTCCGCGGTTGCACCGAAAGCCAAGAAGGTTGCCCTGGTTGCCCTAGATGCAGCGGCTCCCGTTGCTCAGTCGGCAGCCAAGGTGGCGTGGAATTCCCTGAAGCCAGGGCACAGGAAAAAGGGTAAACGACAGTAGTTTTGGGAAATGAGGGACAGTCCCCATTTTCCCAACTTTGCCTTGAGGCCTGGGAAAACAGGGAGGGGAAACTTTTTCAGAAAACCTCTTGCGCGGAATCTTGATTCCTGTATACTAGCTATCGCTGTCGCACATGGGGTGTTAGCTCAGCTGGTTAGAGCGCCGGCCTGTCACGTCGGAGGTCGCGGGTTCGAGTCCCGTACATCCCGCCAGTCGATTATTAAAAGGTTTGCCAAATGGCGAACCTTTTTTCTTTTTGTTGCGCCATTCCTCCGAACGGCGCAAGACTCACGAGGCACTATGACGCTGCGCGGGGAGCTGACGGCACAGCTGCCGCTGCGGGCCCGCTTGACGTACGAAGTGTGCCTGGCCGTGCCCCTCGCGGCATCTGCACTCGTCAACTTCCCGCTTGCTGATGTACTGGCGCATATTCTGGCTTCGTCAACGTCCTTTCGGGCGTTCGTTCGAAATCGCTTCGCTTTTCGAACGGATGGTGCCGCTTATGGGCCCAATTCCCATTGTTGCCTTGTGCGGGGCGTGTCGAACTTGGAAAGATAGATGCGGGGCCGCCGACGCTGCGCGCCTGGCCTGCGCGGCTGGCGAAAAACGCCCCAAACGTATCCCTTTTTCCGGAAAAACGTGAAAAAAGCCGTCTTCATGGCAAGATTCGCTTGAAACGTATGTTTTTTTCGCGAATAGATGGCAAGAAAACCTTCTGGCGTATGATTTTTGAACGGAAAAAAAGAAATCGGGATACGTTTAGCGCAAAACTCGCCATGAAACCTCGTTTTTGTAGCGAATTGACAGGAGGGTTAAGCAAGAATCATGCAGTGCCCCGGTTTTCCGCCTCACAGGTTAAGTGAACGCAAACAAAGATGGCAGGCGACGGGCTAAAGGGGCCCTCCTCTTCTTCCGAAAAAGTTTCAAAAAGGGGCTTGCTTGTATGGGTGATTGCTAGTAAACTACTGCAAGTCGCTTAAGCGAATGGGGTGTTAGCTCAGCTGGTTAGAGCGCCGGCCTGTCACGTCGGAGGTCGCGGGTTCGAGTCCCGTACATCCCGCCACTTGAGTTCAAAAGGTTCGCCTATCGGCGGACCTTTTTTCGTATGGGGCGCTGCGCTATAGTGGAAAAGCTCTACTAAGGGTTTAGTGCACCGATTAATCAACACCAGGAGGAGGGAAGCGCAATGGGCGATTCTCGTCAGAAGAAGCCGGTGGAAATCGCCGTTTTCGACTTCGACGGTACGTGCATTTCCGGTAATTCGCCGGTCATCCTGGTGCTTCATCTGGTTCATGAAGGCCTATTGGGCAAGGGCATGCTTCTGCGCATCATTTGCTGGGGCATTGCCTACAAGCTTCGTCTTCCCCAAAACGAAAGCTGGGTTCGCGGTGCGGTGTTCTCTGCGTTCGAGGGCAAGAAGAAGGAAGAGGTAGACGAGTACCTCCGCGGGTTCTACGACACCCATCTGGAGAAGATCTTCCGCGCCGAGGCTGACGAGGCGATCAATGAGCATCGTGCTGCGGGGCGCGAGGTATGGGCGGTAACGGCAACGTTCGAACCCCTTATCCAGCAGGCAATGAAGAGCCATGCCTATACGCAAACCTTTTCAACGCGCATGAAGGTCGATGCGAACGGCTGCTATACGCGCCAGGTGGAAGGGCTGCCGGTGGAAGGCAGCCAAAAGCTTGAAGTGCTTACGCGTGAAGCCAACGCACAGTATGGCGAAGGCAACTGGATCCTTTCGCATGCCTACGGCGATCACCACTCCGACCGTACGCTTCTTGCTGCAGCGCAGCACCCCTTTGCGGTAACGCCCGATTGGCCCCTGCGCCGTACGGCCCGCAGCCGTAAATGGCCGATTCTGAATTGGGACTAAGCGGATACCGAAAAGCCAAGAACCCTATGGGAATTTGGCGGATAATGGATACCGTTCAGTAACGTCTGCCAAAGCGGCTTACAATCATGTGTGATTAACGAACTATCATTTCAGGCACGCTCGTCCTGCAAAAGCAGGCAGCGTGCCTGCAAGCATTCAATGTGCCAAGGAGGTACACCACGATGAGCGAAGATACCGCAAGCGGTCATGTTCCTTTTCAGGATAGTCGCTCCAACTCTTCTCAGGCATACCTTGAGCGCGCGGCTTCCGCGGTGAAGGAAGGGGATAGCGTTCTTGGCATCCACCTCTACCTCGCTGCGTACGAGCGCGCTTTGCGCGAGAACATCATGCCCGGTGAAGACGTTCTTGCCGGCATGAGCAAGGCATGGGATTTGGCTATCGCCACCAAACAGCGCTCTCTTGCCGAGTACATCTTTGAAAAGCTCGAGCCTTATTGGGACGGCAAAGAAGTTGCCAAGCATGCCGATGAGCTTCAGCGCCTGGCGTTCGACAAGCTTGAGGAATTCGGTTTCGACCGAGACGCCATTGAAGGCATGGCCGACATGGTGAACCAGGATTTGATAGACACCAACCCCAATATGCTATGCCACTTCGAAGAGGCCCCCAGCGCAGTTTCGCCTGCTGCTGCGAAGCCCGAAGCTGTTCCTTCCGTTTCGGAGGAAAAGAAGGCCGATGCTCTGGAATCTCAGGAGTCCAACGAGCCACCAGCGCCTGAGAATCAGCGTATGCAGGCGGTGAAAGACCTTACTTCGCTTATTTTCGGGCAAACGCCCGATGCCAAGGAAGAGTCGGCGGCACCTGAGCAGCATTTCGATTACCAATCCCTGGTTGGCTTCGATGGCGCTATCGCTACGATGGGCGAACTGGGCATTGGACGCTCGCGCGACCCTGAATTTTCCCGTTTCATTGCTATGCTGAACGCGCGCCATGGCCTGCCGGGCATTCCAGGTGTGGGCACGTTGGTGTTCCAGTGCCCTGCGCGCGAGGATGCGAATTACTTCATGGTGGCAACCGCTGGCGAGCTGGGCATGCCCGCCATCCGCATGCGCCTCGATCAGAATGCGCAAGGCCAGGCGGTGCTGTGCGTCATGGCGTCGGCTGATTTCAAATCGCGTGTTTCGGGCGTGCCGCGCGTGGGCTTCGATTCCCCCACAGTAGTGATCTTGGAAGACCTCGACTTGTGGGATCTGCCCACCTTCGATCCTCAGACCGAGGGGAACCCGGTGCAGAACCTTCTGCAAATGCAGCTTTCCCGTGGCGCTCGTGAGGCGCTGGCCCTTATCCAGACGGCTCTTGAAAGCCCCGAGGCAACGGTTCTCATCTCGGCTTCCGAGCCAAGCGATATCGAGCCGTTTTTCTGGGAGCTTATCGGGTCGCAGTACCGTACCATCAACGTTGAATTGCCCGATGTGGAAGAGCGCCGTGCGATCTGGCGCGAGATCCAGTCGCAGCATCCTTCCACGCGCGGCTTGGACGTTGCGCGCATGGTGGAGCTCTCCCGCAACCTTTCCCGCTTCGAGATTCTGGCTATCGCCGGCGAAGCAGTCGAGGAGGCATATCGTGAGAGCATCGCGAAGAACCGCTTCTGCGCGGTAAGCACAGGTGCCCTGGTAACGCGTTTGGCAAACTTCCAGCCGCTCGATTCCGATGAATATCGTTGCATGGAAGACTTGGCCGTGGAAGAGCTGCGTCGCAGCACCTCCGACTTCGATGACCTGCTGGAGGATTAACGTTCTATGAGCATTACGCGTCGCTGCGACTATGCTTGTCGCATCATTCGCGCTGCCTATCGCAGCGGCGATACGTACATTTCCATTGCCGATGTTGCCGAGCAGGAGGGCATTCCGTACTCTTTTGCGCGCAGTATCCAGCATGAACTGGTAAAGGCCGGCTTGCTGAAAACCATTCGTGGGGTGAAAGGCGGCCTTGCCCTGGCATGCGATCCCGCTCAGACCACGGTGTTCGATGTGCTGGAAAGCGTGAACGGCGGCATCAGCATCGCCGAATGCACCTGTGCCGAGTATCCGTGCGCCCACAAGGAAAACTGCGCGTTCAATGCGCTGTGGTGCGCCTCAAATGCCCTGGTGAACAACCTGCTTGCCTCCATCACTTTGGAAGGCTTGTTTACCCAGGGTGCCAAGCATCCCGCAATACGCGCAGCGCTTGCGGTGGGCAGTGCGCAGAACGCGTCGGAGTCTTAACCGTGTTGCCGAATCGCCTGCGAACCTGCGAGCCCGACCTTACCCCTGAAGAGCGGGCCCTTGTTACCAAGGTATGGCGCGAAGGCAAGCGTTTGTACCGCGATTTGCCCTGGCGCGGCATCGACGATGCCTATGCCGTCATGGTTTCCGAGATCATGCTCCAGCAGACGCAGGTTGCGCGTGTCGAGAAGTACTGGCAGCGCTTCCTTTCCCTGTTCCCTACGCTCGATGCCCTGGCAAGTGCGGAAACGTCGCTGGTGCTGGAAATGTGGCAGGGGTTGGGCTACAATCGCCGCGCCCTGGCGCTGAAGCGCACCGCTGAAATCTGCTCCAAGGAATATGACGGCCTGCTGCCGCGCACGTTGGACGAATTGCTTGCCTTGCCAGGTATTGGGAAGGCAACGGCGGGCGGCATTTTGGCTTTTGCCTACCAACAGCCTTCGCTGTATTTGGAAACCAATGTGCGCACGGTGTTCATTCACGAGTTGTTTCCCGGACGGGAAAGCGTGTCCGACAAGGAAATAGAGCCCCATGTGCAGCGTACCTGCTCGCTCGACGATCCGCGCGGGTGGTACTACGCGTTGCTGGATTACGGCAATTACTTGAAGTCGACTCAGGTGAACCCCTCAAGGCGCTCGAAACACCACACGAAGCAGTCGAAGTTCGAGGGGTCACGTCGTCAGAAGCGCGCCGAGCTGGTGCGCCTCGTGTTGGCGAAGCGCGAAGTCGGATTCCCTGAAATGGTCAGCGTGCTTACCGAGTTCGAGAAAGGGCAGGGCAGGCCAGCGCCCGACCCCGATGTAGTACGTTCCATTGTTTCCGATTTAGTGAAAGAGGGCTTTTTCGCGCAAGTAGGGGAAGGCGAGGATACCCGCTATCTTGCGCAGTGATTTTCCTTGTCTTGCTAACTGCCTAACAGCAAGAAATGCCCAACAATAAGAAGCGCGCCCGCTGCTCCTGACGAGCGGCGGGCGCGCTTGCGTTTGCCGGTGCCTCTATTCCACGGGGTAGCTGCCCAGCACCTTTACCTCGCGCAGCTTCAGGCGCAGGCAGTCGAGTGCGGTTTTGATGGCGGGGTTGGCAGGCGTCCCCTCGATGTCGATGAAGAACAGGTAATCGCCCAAACCCTGTTTGGTGGGGCGGCTTTGGATCATGGTCAAGTTCACGTTTGCGTAGTTCAATTCGGAAAGGATCATCAGAAGCGAACCGGGTTTGTCGGCGTTGAGCGAAAGCGCAAGCGTCGTTTTCATCTTTTCGCTTTGCATTACCGGTTCATGACCCTGCCGCGCAATAAGCACGAAACGGGTTTGATTGCCATAGTGGTCTTCGATTCCCTCTTCGGCGATGCTGCAATCGAACAGCTCGCCGGCGAACTTGCTGGAAATGCCCGCAACCGTCTTGTCCTGCGAGGCTTTGCGTGCACCTTCTGCGGTGGAAGAGACCGCCAAGCGCGGTACGGCGGGGAAGTGAGCATCAAGCCAGCGGCGGCACTGCCCCAATGCCTGGGGGTGGCTGGCGATGGTGGTTATCTGGTCGATGGACGATTCGGGATGAACCATAAGGCAATGGTGGATGTCGAGCACCGTAGAGCCCATGATGCTCACGCCGCCTTTGAATGCGAGGGTGTCGAGCGTTGCTGTGACCACGCCTTCCAGCGAGTTCTCGATGGGCATGACGCCGAATTCGCAACGTCCGCGGTCAACTGCCTCGTGCACCTCGTTGAAGGAAGGGCATTCCACAAACTCAGGGTCCTCGCAGCCCATTTTCTTGGCGAACAGGCGAGCGGCCTCGTCGGAGTAGGTTCCCTGCGGTCCGAGGTAGGCGATGGTTGCGTGGCTCATGCGGCTTCCTTTCTTAAGTTTGATGTGCGCCTATGATACCGCTTAATGATGTGCGAGAAGAGGGTAGCTCTCTGGATGCGCTCTCGCGCCTTTGCCGCGTAGCTGACCGGATGGGAAAGTACCTTGTTCGCGCTCTTGTCTTTCGGTTTTGAGAGCGTTGCGGCCTAAGGGGTGCCCTGTGGCGCTTGGGCTTTCGCTTGGTGTTTGCAAATGATGGGCAAATTAGCGTATTTGGGTAAATGCTTGCATCCATTCAGTTAGAAAAGGGATAGGACGAACCGCGAAATATGTCCATTTTTTGAAGGGATATCGGTAAATGGTTGGCAACAAGTCCGTATCAATCTCGCAAAAAACGAAGAAAAGAACGGTCAAAGAACTAAATGTGTCCGAAAAAGTGGCTAAAACCATTTCGATTCAGTGAAAAATGGAGAAATGGTGTGTTACTCGAAAAAGCCCCAGTAACATTTTCTGACCACTGGCGGGAATTACTCGATATTCGGCAATTAACCAGTCTTTTTTGCGGAGAAATCAACGAGAATATGCATCAGAAGTTTTGTAGGACAAAGACACCCTTAAGGAGGTGTGCACATGGTAACAGAGGCTATTAGTCCGGAGTTTCTGAGCAAGCTCGAGGCACGCGGTGTTTCTCGTCGTAGCTTCATGAAGCTCTGTGGCTCTCTTGCCGTGGCTGCAGGCTTGTCTGAGCTGGCAGCACCTCGCGTCGCTCACGCGATCGAGGATTCCGTTATCGGCGCAGAATCTGGCGGCCTGTATCCCGCAATCTGGATCGAGGGCGCTTCTTGCACTGGTTGTACGGAGTCGTTCGCACAGGTAGATGCCCCTGATCCCGCAACCGTAGTGCTGGAAATGATTTCGCTCAACTACTGCGAAACCCTTTCTGCTGCTGCAGGTTGGTCCATGGAGGAAGCAAAGGCACAGACGATCGAGGCCGGAAACTACATCCTCATCTACGAAGGTGCAGTTCTGGAAGGTTGGAACGGCGAGGCGCTGCGTGTTGCCAATGAGCCCGGCACCGACCACCTTGTACATGCTGCAAAGAACGCGAATGCGGTAGTTGCCCTCGGTTCTTGCGCAGTGAACGGCGGCTGGATGGGCGCTAACCCCAATTCCTCTGGTGCTCTGGGCGTTCAGCAGTACCTGAAGAAGCAGGGTATCGACACCCCGGTTATCAACATTCCCGGCTGCCCGGCTAACCCCGAATGGCTTGAGGCTGTTCTCGTTGACGCTGTTCTCGTGGGCAAGCTCCCCGAGCTCACCGCCGACAACAAGCCCAAGGTCATCTTCAACCAGACCATTCATGACAACTGCGCTCGTCGCGGTCACTTCGAGAATGGCGAATTCGTTTACGCATTCGGCACCGAAGAAGAGGCAAAGGGCTACTGCCTGTATCCCATGGGCTGCCGCGGTCCTCAGACCAAGGCAAACTGCGGTGTTGTTCGTTGGAACCATCGTCGCTCTTGGTGCGTCGAGGCTGGCGGCCCCTGCATTGGCTGCTGCACGGCTAACCCCAACGATCCTGGTGAGAACTGGGTTGAGACCAACACGCCCTTCCGCGCACGCTTCCGCGATCTGCGCATCGGCGGCCTGACGGTTCAGCCTGAGGCAATTGCCTGGACGCTTACCGGTGTTGTTGCTGCCGCACTTGTTATCCACGGCTTCGGCATGAAGAAGATGGGCCGCACCGACGGTGGCGCCGACTTCGAGCCTATCCGCGAGTGGGACAAGAAGCATCCTGCTGAGTCCATCGGCAAGTACGACGAAGAAGTTCTGAAGGGAGGCAAGTAACCTATGGCACGTTCCGTAATCGATCCCGTTACCCGTATCGAGGGTCATCTCCGTGTAGAGATGGAGGTTGAAAACGGTGTTGTTTCCGACGCTTGGGTTTCCGGCGGCTGCTTCCGCGGCATGGAGCTCGTGGTAAAGGACCGCACGCCTGAAGATGCTGCCCATATCGTGCAGCGCATCTGCGGTGTTTGCCCCGTATCCCACTCCCACGCTGCCACCATCGCAGCTGAAAAGGCATACGGCATCACCATTTCCAACAATGCCCGTATCATCCGTAACCTCATCGAGGGCGCGCAGTTCCTGCACAGCCATATCCTGTGGTTCTACACCCTGGCTGCACTCGACTACGTAAACCCCTTGAACGCCCTGAAGGCCAACGTAGGCAGCGCTTACGACCTGGTTCAGGCTGCTGGCACTTCCTGCCAGTCCGACCTGAAGGCACTGCAGGAGCGCCTCACCAAGTTCGCCGAGAATGGTCAGCTGTCCATCTTCTCCGGTAACTGGTGGAAGAACGGCAAGTCCGATTCCGAGTTCAAGCTTCCTGCCGAGCTCGACCTGATCGCTACCGCTCACTACATCGAGGCTCTTACGATGCAGTCCAAGGCATCCGAGATCTGCGCTCTGCTGGGCGGCAAGATGCCTCACGTTATGACCATCGTTCCCGGCGGCACCTCTTTCGTTCCCACGGAAGAAAAGCTCGACGACCTGTGGTCTCTCGTTCATGATCTGCGCGACTGGATCAAGGCAACCATCCTCCCCGACACCAAGGCAATTGCTCCTTACTACAAGGAAGCCCTCAACTTTGGTAAGGGCTGCGGCCGCTATGTTGCTTGGGGCGTTTTCGAGCGTCCGAGCTTCGAGCTTGCTGACCGCTACCTGCCTTCCGGCGTTATCGACGAGAACCTCAACCTTTCCGAGGTTGACCTTGATGCCATCAAGGAATACATCGGCCACTCCTGGTATGAGGGCGACTCCAACCTCGACCCGCGTGAAGGCGTTACCGAGCCCAAGTTCACCGAGTACTACAAGGCTGGCACCCTGCGCGAGGAAAACGGTCATGAAGTTGGCGAGATCAACGATCGTTACTCCTGGTCGAAGTCTCCTTCCTACAACGGCGAGTGCATGGAAGCCGGTCCGTTCTCCCGTGTTCTGGCTGCTTACCTGCGTGGCAACGAGTTCATCAAGCCCGCTGTCGACGGTCTGTGCAAAGATCTTGGCCTTACCGTTCCTCAGCTGCAGAGCACCCTTGGCCGCGTAGCCGGCCGCAACATCGAGCCCATCTACATCGCTGAGTGCATGGTTAAGTGGGTTGACGAGCTTATCGAGGCTGTTAAGGGCGGCGACTCCGAGTACTTCCGCGCTCCTGAAACCATCACGGGCGAAGGCACGGGCCTTTGGGAAGCACCTCGTGGCGCACTGCTGCACACCGAGAAGGTCAACAACGGCAAGATCACCGATTACCAGATCATCATTCCTACCACCTGGAACATCGCTCCCCGCAACGCTGAAGGCGTACAGGGCCCGATGGAACAGGCTCTTATCGGTACCCCCGTTGCCGACGTTGATATGCCTATCAACGCTCTGCGTACGGTACACAGCTTCGACCCCTGCACCGCTTGCGCAGTGCATGTGACCGAGCCTTCCACCGGTAAGCACTTTGAAACCGTAACCAGCCCTTGGGGGGTGAAGTAAATGGCACATTTGGCTCACTACCGTGAAGCGCATCCTCTGCCGATGCGTATCACGCACTGGATTAACTTCACCTGCATGATTCTGCTTATCATCTCTGGTTTCTTGATCCACTTCCCGTTCTGGGCAGCTCTTACGGGCGTTGCTCGCGGCCTGCATGTATTCTGCGGTATCGTTCTTCTGGTTAACTGCATCGTACGTATTGTGCTGGCATTCCTGGTTACCTCTGCACCTACGGGTGGTACGCGTAACCGCGTTCGCGACTTCAAGACCTGGCTGCCCCAGGCCGACAACAAGCATCAGCTCGGTGCTTGGATCAAGTACTACCTCTTCTTCAAGAAGGATCATCCGCTTTCCGCAAAGCTCGGTGTTCCTCAGAAGATCTCGTACTTGGCAGTAGCGTTCCTCATCCTGATCATGGCTTACACCGGCTTCTGCCTGTGGATCCCCACTTCGGAGTGGACGTTCTTCGCAGCTGGCACCGCATTCGTCGGTGGCGCGATGTCTATGCGCATCATTCACTACTTCATGATGTTCGTATTCATCATCTTCACCATGCTGCATGGCTACCTCGTATTCATCGAGGGTACTGCTAACGCAAACCTCATGTTCTTCGGCAAGGAGCATGGTGGCCTGGTATACGACCCGAACCGTCACGTTATCGTTGGCGAGGATCACTCCGTAGACCACCACTAAGCACAACGCCGTAACGGCATATGCGTTTAAAGGGCTCGACCGAAAGGTCGGGCCCTTTTTGCGTTCTGGAGGTGCGGTAGCGGGGCGAGTTCTTGTTAAACGCGTTGCAAAACCAGATATTCGTTCAGGTTTCCTGTGCGGCCGTCGGCTTGGAAGCGGGCTTTTAAGGTTGCTTTTTCGAATGTGGATTCGGCCAGGGCTGCTATCTCAGCATCGGAAAAGCTGTGGCAATAGCGATAGGCGCTTGGCTCGTTTTTCCAGCCAAGCAGACGATCTCCCTCATTGAACTGCAGCTTGTCCAACCCGAGTTCCGCGATGCCCTGCGCTGTAGTGGCATTCGCCCTTTCGGCCATGCCCTTATTGCTCAGGAAACGCCAAAGTGAAAGGCATACGAACCCGCCAGGTTTCGTGGCGTTAAGGAGGTCATCAATGAATGCTGCGCGCCATTCGGGAAGGGGGATATGGTGCATGAAGCCGAATGACACGGTGAGGTCTGCTGGGCTTGCATCGCAAAGTACGCCGTTCAACGTTTCCTTCTGCAGTTCGTCCATAACGTCGCAATGATGGTAGCGAAGCGCAGCAACGCCTGGCTGTTCGGCGCCGCTCTGCGCCAGCTCATCGCATACATCGAATGCATCAACGAAGAGGGGGCGAAAGGATATGGTGCGGGCAAGGAACATCTCAAAGCGCAGGTTGCCGCAGGCTACATCAAGAATGTTCAGGGGATGTGCGGCGGGTGATGGTTTTGCGGGGCCCGGCAGTCCATCTATGGCCGCTGGCTCGTAGGTATCTGCCGCCGACAGCTTGAAAGGGGTGTTGTCCGCTTCTGCGGGCGCTGTTCGGCTTGTGCGTGCCGTCTGGGGCTTTTGTGGGGTGCTTCGCAAGCCCGTTTCCTGCAGGCACTTTTCCCATCCAGGCCACGTGTTATGGCGAGTGTCGGAAAACGAATCTGCCCAGGTGCGGTAGAACCGGTTGTTCAATTCGCAAAGTTGCTGGGCAAATTCAACG
Source organism: uncultured Eggerthella sp. (assembly GCA_958431815.1). Taxonomy (GTDB): domain Bacteria; phylum Actinomycetota; class Coriobacteriia; order Coriobacteriales; family Eggerthellaceae; genus Anaerotardibacter. The sequence goes on from CAUASB010000011.1 coordinate 21,026, forward strand.
TTCATGGATGTGCCTTCCGGTTCGATGCTGACAGGGGCTTCATTCGGCCGAAGGCGCCTTCCGTGTTGCTGCGAAAGCGGGAGTTGCAAGGCGCCTAGAGCGGTTTCCGCTCATTTTCGCACTTCTTTCGCATGGGTTTCGCATCTTTTTACTATGTGCTGCATATCGTTTTTTGAAAAGACGTTATGTGAAAGAGGAAAGCATATGAGCATGGTTTTGAGTCACGGCACGGCACTGGAAATGTACCGATCTTCGCTTATGCCCGTTGCCAAGTGGGAGCGGGTGCCCTTCGAATCATTGGCGGTGCCCACGCAAGACGATGTGCTGTGGTTTCGCTCGCTTCCCATCAAGACTGGGCACTTTCCCCTGCATTGTGTGGTTCCGAAAGCCAGCAACCGCAGGGAAATCAAGGGCGGTTGCTGTCATGTGTTCGGCGATCAGATGAAGGCCATTAGGCTGCGACGCAATACCAACGGCTCGTCCCTATGCGTGGTTTCCCCTGAAGTTCTGTTTCTGCAGATGGCGGCTAGCTTGTCTGCGATTGAGCTGGTACGGCTTGGATTTGAGCTGTGCGGAAACTATTCGTTGCCGATGTCCCAACCGAATTACGCGGGAACGCCCCGTGGTTTCGTGGCACGGGAGGCGTTGACGTCTGTGCTGGAGTTGAGCAGGTTCGTGGCTTCGCATGCCAGCAGCCGCAGCGTTAAGAATGCTCGAGCGGCTTTGCGCTACATTGCCGACGGTTCCGCTTCCCCGAAGCAAACCGAGCTTTGCATGCTCATGGTTCTTCCCAGGAAAATGGGTGGCTATGGCTTGGCCGCGCCATCGTGCAGTTGCGCTAGCAACACCCTGGAAGATACGGCAGCGTACCTGTCGGGAAAAGCCCGCTCGTTTGGTTTGTGCTGGCCTGCGGCGGGCATTGCAATCCGCTATGGTGCAGGTGGCAACGACGAGGCAAAAAGGCCGGGAAGGGGCTGTCGTCGCTGTGCTTTGCCAAGCTATTCCGATATGAAGGTGCTGCCTGTCAGCAATCGCGACATCCGCCATTCCGAAAAGCTCGATGGCATAGCCGATGCCATCGCAAGAAAGCATGGGCGTTATCTTCGGCGTGATTTGCGTTATGACTTCGCTGCACGGCAGGCAACCTTGCGTGAACAGGTGCTAAGCGGCAACTAGGTTAAATCCCCAGTGGGCGGTAGCTCGGGGCGTTCAACGCAATAAAAAACGGGGCTCGTGAAAGCCCCGTTTTTCGTGTGCTGCATGGTGCAGCGTATTGTGCTTGCCTTCGTTACGGAAGGATGAAGGAAATCACGCTGGATTCCAGGAACACCAGCACGCAGAGTACGGCAAGCATGCCAACGCTCCACGGGATAACCTTCTTGAACAGGCTGGACTCGTGTTCGCCCGTGGTAACGGCGGCGATTGCCAGCGACTGGGGCGAAATCATCTTGCCGATAACGCCACCCATGGTGTTGGCCGCCAGGAACAGGTCGGGAGATACATGGGCAAGCGAGGCATTGGACTGAGCTGCTTCGTACTGCAGGCTGGAGAACAGCGCGTTTGCCGAAGTATCCGAACCGGTAACAGCCGTGCCGACCCAGCCAAGTACGGGCGAGAGCAGGGCGAACAGTGCGCCGGTGTGCGCCAGGAACTGGCCGATGGAAATGGTCATGCCCGAGAAGTTCATGATGTAGGCAAGGCCCAGAACCATGACGATGGTCAGCGAGGAGAAGCGCATTGCCCAGAACGTCTGGCCAAGCTGTTTGCCCGACATGCCCAGCGTGATGCGGTACTTGCCCTTTTCGTTGAAGATGCCGTACACGATGGTGGTAAGCAGGCCGGCGATAAGAAGCATGGTGCCAGGATTGGAAAGCAGGTTCAGCGTGTACGTGGTGCCGGGATCTTTGCCGGCGGCATTGAGCACATTGCCCGCAAGGCCGGGGAACGGAATCTTGATGTCGGTGCTTGCCAGCAAGGTGGGGATGCCCAGCTTGCAGATAGCGAATACCACGACAACGATGATGTAGGGAACCAGGGCCATCCATGCACGAACGGGAGCGAGCTTGGTGCCTTCGCCTTCAGCGATGGGAGCCATGCCGAAGCGCTGACGTGCATCGTTGACGTTGCGGGGCTTTACGAAGTGCAGGAAGATAACGCTTACGCCCAGGGAAACGAGGGATGCCACAACGTCGGTGAGCTCGTAGGCGAAGTGGTTGGAGCACCACCACTGGGTAAGGGCGAAGGAGCCGCCGATAACCAAGGCGTGCAGCCAGCAGTCGCGCAGGCCCTTCTTGCCGTCAAGGATAAGGACAACCAGCAGTGGAACAACCAGGGCGAACAGTGGGGCCTGGTAGCCGACGATGGCGGCAACGTGCTGGGCAGAGGAAAGCGCCACGGAAGCATCGCCGCCGGCAACCATGTTGCCTGCGGTGGTGATGGGCGTACCGGCAGCGCCGTAGGCTACGGGTGCGGTATTCGCAATCAGAACGGCAAGGGCTGCCTTGGAAGGCTTTACGCCCAGGGCCAAGATCATGGTTGCGGTAATGGCGATAGGGGCGCCGAAGCCCGCCAGTGCCTCAAGCAGGCCGCCGAAGCAGAAGGCAACCAGCACTGCCTGGATGCGGATGTCGCCACCACCAACGATGTCGAACAGGCTCTTCAAATCTTCGGAACGGCCGGAGACAACCGTAACCTCGTAGAACCACACCGCCATGATGATGATGAACACGATGGGGAACGCACCGTAGCAGGCACCTTGGAGGCCTGAAAGCAGGGCAAGGTCGGCGGGCATGCCGAAGGCGAAAATGGCGACGATCAGCGCCACAACCAGTGCGACGAGTGCCGATACATGGGCTTTTGCCTTCACGCCCACCAGCATGATGAAGAATGCTGCGAGCGGAATGCAGGCCACCAGCGCCGACAGGGCAAGGTTGCCCGCGACCGGATCGACCACAGCTTGAAACATAGGTTTTCTCTCTTTCCGATAGGGGACACTACGCTCTTGCTTATGCAAAAAATGGAACGTCCCAATACTAGGTATTCATGTTTTACGTGCGCTCTGAATCTGCCCAGCGGGCTTATTGAGGGAATAAAGGGAGTTGGCATATCGCAATAAGGACGGCGATGGCGAGCTAGGTACCGTTCGCCGAACAGGAAAAACCGCTATGCTTTATAGGCAAAAGGGGGGAGTTCGGCGCTGCGAAGCGTGCGAACAGGCAGTGGCAAAGGAGGGCACATGCCTTATAGATATATGTACTCGCCCGTGAAGATCGGCCCTATGGAAGTTCCGAATCGGTTCGTGGTGCCGCCTATGGGCAACAACTTCGCTAATTCTGACGGCACGTGGTCGGAACAATCGCGCGCCTATTACGAAGAACGCGCGAAGGGCGGTTTTGGCTTGGTGACCATCGAGGCTACCGTGGTGCATCGCGGTGCCAAGGGCGGCCCTTTGAAGCCCTGCCTGTACAGCGATGCGTCCATTCCGAGTTTGCGTTCCATTGCCGATGCGTGCCATGCCCATGGTGCCAAGGTTTCGGTGCAGCTGCAGAATGCCGGCCCCGAGGGCAATGCTAAGAATGCGGGCGCTCCGTTGCAGGCGGCTTCTCCCATTCCCGCTGCCTGCGGGCGCGATGTTCCTGAAGAGGTGCCTACGGAGCAGGTGTATGAATTGGTGCGCGGCTACGGCGATGCCGCCGAGCGTGCTTTGGCGGCAGGTGTCGATGCAGTTGAGGTGCATATGGCGCATGGCTACCTGGTAAGCTCGTTCATCTCTCCGCGAACCAACAAGCGCCTTGATGAGTTCGGAGGCTCGTTCGAGAACCGTATGCGGTTTCCTCGCTTGATTCTGGAAGAAATACGCAAGCGCGTGGGTGCTAGGATGGCGGTGCTTTGCCGCATCAATGCAGCCGACGAAGAGCCGGGCGGCATCGACGTGCACGATGCATGCGTCATTGCGCGCTATTTGGAGGAATGCGGTGCCGATGCGCTGCATATTTCCCGTGCCGTGCATTTGAGGGACGAGTTCATGTGGGCTCCCACGGCGGTTCACGCCGGGTTCAACGCCGAACTGGTGGAAACGATCAAGTCGTGTGTGGGTATTCCCGTTATCGCCGTGGGGCGATTTGCCGATCCTCGTTTGCCGGAGCTTCTGGTTGAGCAGGGCAAATGCGATTTGGTGGCATTCGGTCGCCAGAGCTTGGCCGATCCTGCCATGCCGCGTAAGTATGCGGAGGGCCGCGCGGAGGATGTAATGCCGTGCATCGCCTGCTTGCAGGGTTGCGTTGCCAACATGTACCAGGGAAAGCCCATTCGCTGTTTAGCGAACCCTCGTTTGGGACATGAATGCGAGGCAATTCCCGTAGCAATTGCGCCTAAGCGCATTGTGGTGGTGGGCGGCGGAGTTGCCGGCTTGGCCGCTGGTGCCCTTTGCGCTGAGCGCGGGCATGAGGTTGTGCTGCTGGAAGAGGCTCCGACCCTTGGTGGAAACATGCGCTTGGCGGCATTTCCTCCCGGTAAGGGCGATATTGCGGATATGGTTCGCTCGTGGGCGGTCCGTGCGCAGAAGGCTGGTGTCGATATCCGCACCTCAGTGAAGGCAACGCCTGAAGGCATTGCCGCCCTTGAGCCTGATGAAGTGGTGGTTGCTACCGGGGCGCGTGCGTTGAGACTGCCTATACCGGGAATCGACGACCCGGCGCTTCTGCTGGGCGGGCAGGTGCTCGAAGGAAGGGCCTATCCGGGCCGCAATGTTCTAGTTGCCGGTGGCGGCATGGTGGGATGTGAGATTGCCGATTTGCTGGGCGAGCTGGGTCATAACGTCTCCGTTGCCGAATATCGCAGCACGTTGGCCGCCGATATGGTTGCCGAGCATCGCGCGGTGGTGATGCGCAGCTTCGCTGAACACGGGGTGCGTCAGGTGCCGAATGCGAAAATCTGCCATTTCTACCCTGACGGTATCGAATATGAAGATGCGCAGACTGGCACGTGCGAAGAACTGCGCGGGTTCGATTCGGTGGTACTTGCCATGGGATATGTTGCCCGCGATGAGCTTTCCGACGCGTTGAGGCAAAAGGGCATTTCGGTGCATGCGATTGGCGATGCGGTCCGTGCGCGTCGTGCCATCGATGCCTTACGCGAGGCATATGAGTTGGCGGTGGCGCTTTAGCATTGCAGCCGTGCTGTGAGTCATGAAAGATTGAGGCACAGCACCTGGTACCCTGCGCCGTATGCGCTCTTGTGCGTTGTGCGCGTGGGGTATTCGGGTATCCTGCAAACAAGAAACCGCCCCTGCATAAGAAAGAGGTTGCAATGAATGTAGTGTGCTTGGACCTTGAAGGCGTTTTGGTGCCTGAGATCTGGATTGCGTTTGCCGAGGCGACCAATATCCCCGAGCTCAAGAAAACCACGCGCGACGAGCCCGACTACGACAAGCTGATGAATTACCGTTTGGGCATCTTGAAGGAACACGGCTTGGGCCTGAAGGAAATTCAAGACGTTATTGCCACCATCGACCCGATGCCGGGAGCGAAAGAGTTTCTGGACGAATTGCGCGAGCTTACCCAGGTGATCATCATCTCCGACACATTCACGCAGTTTGCCCAGCCCCTTATGAAGAAGCTGGGCTGGCCTACGCTGTTCTGCAACGAGCTCGAAGTTGCAGAAGACGGAACGGTAACCGGTTTCAAGATGCGCTGCGAACAATCGAAGCTCACCACGGTGCGTGCCTTGCAGCAGGCGGGGCTCGATACCATTGCTGCAGGTGACAGCTTCAACGATTTGGGCATGATCAAGGCGAGCAAGGCGGGCTTTTTGTTCAAGAGCACCGATTCCATCAAGGCGGAAAACCCCGATATTCCTGCTTTCGAGGAATACGGCGAGCTGATGGCGGGCATCAAAGCGGCGCTGTAGGCGGCTAGGGCAATTCTGCTCTGCTGCTCTTCCGCTCGCGGTTTGGGCTTGCCTGCGATACTGCGGTGGGGAAGCATCTGCGCAACCAATTGGCTCACGAAGGCTGGTCTGGAGCTTATCCAGGCCAGCTTTTCTTTTATGAAGTTGAGAAGAAGCCAGGTTCCAGCTGTCCCTTTGCACTGAGGCTGGAATATGCTCTTTTGGATGCTAAGACCCCGATGACTTTTCTGCTTCACGTCCGTCTGTGTGCGCCTTATGAATCATCGCTATTGAACTTGAAGATAACTAATTAAGCTCCTAAATTATTTAGCCGATAAAGAGTTTAGGAGGTAGTAATGTCCGATATCGATTCGTCCCATGGGACGGAATCGCTGGAATACGAGCTTATTGCTCTTACCCGACGTTTGAAAAGCCAGCGTCCCGCTGCATCGCCGAGCATGGCGGGGCTTAGCACCATGGAAATCCATGCCTTGGTGATGTTGTTCCGTGCTGACGAGGAGCAGATTACCATCAAGCCCTCCGATATCGCTCACCGTTTTCATGTTTCTCCCAGTGCGGTTTCCCAGTTTCTGAAAAGTTTGGAGCAGAAGGGCTATATCGTGCGCACGCGTGCCAAGAACGATTCCCGTTCGGTAATCATTGCCCTTACCGAAAAGGGGCGGGGGCTTTCTGCTGATCTTCGCCGCGAGCGTTCGGAGGCGTTTGCCAAACTGGTTGAAAAGGTTGGCGTGGATGAAATGAAGCACTTCGCCGCCACGTTGGAGAAAATCTGCGTGTGCATGGAGGAATCGGATTCGTTCGTTCCCGCATTGCGCAGCTGCAGCATACCGGGAAGGGGCGTGGGCCCATGCGCATAATCAGCTATTTGAAGCAGTCGAAGGCGGCGGTTGCGCTCATTGTGGTGCTGCTTATGGTGCAGGCGTTTGCCGACCTTTCGCTGCCGCGCTATACGTCCGATTTGGTTGATGTGGGCATTCAGCAGGGCGGCATCGAGGATTGCTCTCCCAGTGTTATGAGCGCCGACACCTTCAACTACGTCACTATGCTCGCCTCTGAGGCGGATGAAGAGCTGATCCGCTCGTCCTATGAGCAGGATGCCGATGACACCTATGCCCTGACCGATGAGGGGAAGTCCCAGCGTGAAAGCCTCGATTCGGCCGTGGCGCTGCCCATCGTGGTGGTTCATTTCTCCGATCAGCTGGCATCTTCCCTGCAGGGCCAGCAGGGCGAATCGACTGCGTTCGATGGTGCGGCAAGCTCTGGCCAATCTTTCGACTTGTCCCAGCTCTATGCGGCGTATCAAGCGGGCCTGATATCGAAGCAGCAGGTTGCCGATGCCATGGCGCAGGCTCAGAGTGCGTTCGGCGCCATCGATGATTCCCTTATCCAGCAGCAGGCGATATCCGCTACCAAGGCCGAATATGAGCAACTGGGGCTTGATATGGGCGCAATGCAGCTGAACTACCTGGTATGGCTGGGTGCGCAGATGCTGGGCGTGGCGGCGCTGATGATGATCGCCTCGGTGGCCGTGGGCTTCATTGCCTCGCGCACGGCGGCGAAAACCGCCCGCGGATTGCGCGAGCGCTTGTTCGAAAAGGTCGTTTCGTTTTCCGATGCGGAGATCCAGTCGTTCTCGGCGGCTTCGCTTATCACCCGCGGCACGAACGATATCCAGCAGATTCAGATGGTGACGGTCATGCTTTTGCGCATGGTTTTGTATTCGCCCATTCTGGCCATTGGCGGCATCATCATGGTTTCGCAGACTAACGCTTCTATGAGCTGGATCATCGTGCTTGCTGTAGTGGTTATCGCCGTTGTCATCGGCATCCTTATGGCGGTTGCCATGCCGAAGTTCAAAATTATGCAGAAACTCATCGACCGCGTGAACTTAGTTTCGCGTGAGATGCTCACCGGCTTGTCGGTAGTGCGTGCATTCGGGCGCCAAAAGTACGAAGAGAACCGTTTCGACGAGGCCAGCACGGCGTTGTACCGCACGCAGCTATTCACCAACCGCACCATGACGTTCATGATGCCTACCATGATGTTGGTAATGAATGCCGTTTCGGTGCTCATCGTGTGGGTGGGTGGATCGTACATCGATTCAGGCACCATTCAGACCGGCGACATGATTGCATTCATCACGTACGCCATGGTTATCGTGATGTCGTTTTTGATGATTGGCATGATCGCCATCATGCTGCCCCGTGCCGACGTTGCCGCGCAGCGCGTGAACGAGGTTCTGGAAACGGAAAGCTCCATCGTCGATCCCGACCAGGCGAAGGCGCAGCTGCCCGAGTCCGATGCCAAGGGACTTTCCGTGCAGTTCGACAACGTTACGTTTGCCTACGACAAGCAGAGCGATCCGGTGCTGGAGAACATCGACTTCACAGCGGAGCCCGGTCAGACCACGGCCATCATCGGGCCTACGGGTTCGGGCAAGTCGACCATCATGAAGCTCATTGAGCGTTTTTACGACGTTTCGAGCGGTGCGGTGCGTGTGGGCGGCGTTGATGTGCGCGACATGAAACAGAGCGATTTGCGAAGCGAGCTCGGCTATGTGCCGCAGAAGGCGTTCCTGTTCTCGGGCACCATCGAATCGACCATTGCCTATTCCGATGAGGATATGGGAGAAGATCGCGTTCATGCTGCTGCCGACATTGCCCAGGCAAGCGAGTTCATCGATGCGAAGGAGGAAGGGCTCAATCCCGTTATCAGCCAGGGCGGTACCAACGTTTCCGGTGGTCAGCGCCAGCGCTTGTCAATTGCCCGTGCCTTGGCCACCGATGCCCGCGTGCTGTTGTTCGATGACAGCTTTTCCGCTCTCGACTATGCAACCGATGCCAAGCTGCGCCACGCCCTGGCGGAAAACGCCGCCGGCAAAACGGTGATCGTGGTTGCGCAGCGCATTTCCACGGTACTCAATGCCGACAAGATCATCGTGCTCGAAGAAGGGCGCATGGTGGGCTGCGGCACCCATGCGCAGCTGCTTGAGTCGTGCCCCACGTACCGCGAGATTGCCGAGTCGCAGTTGTCGGAAGAAGAATTGAAAGGAGGTGATGCGCGATGAGCGAAGCAGAAGACAAGAACCAGCAGGAGGCAAGCCCCATTGCCGCACGCGCCAACACGCAGCCTCGTCGCCGTGGGCCTATGGGCCGGGGCGGCATGATGCCCGGCGAGAAAGCAGGCGATTTCAAGGGGTCTATGCTGAAGCTGTTGGGCTTCATGGGCAAGTTCAAGATTGCCCTGGTCGCGGTGTTCGTGTTCGCCATCGCCTCCACGGTGTTCAGCATTGTGGGCCCGAAGGTGCTTTCCACGGCAACCACGGAACTGTTCGAGGGCGTAACCGCCAAGATCGCGGGAACCGGCGGTATCCGTTTCGATGTGGTGGGCGGTATCCTGCTTGCCACGTTGGCGCTGTATGCGTTTTCAGCGCTCTGCTCGTTTATCCAGGGCTGGCTTATGACGCACGTGACCCAGAAAACGTGCTACTTGCTGCGCCAGCGCATCTCGCAGAAGATCGATGCGCTGCCTATGGGGTACTTCGAGCGCACGAGCACCGGTGATGTGCTCTCGCGCATCACCAACGACATCGACACGTTGGGCCAGAGCCTGAACCAAGGCGTAACCCAGCTCATCACTTCGACCGCCACCATCATCGGCGTGCTGGTGATGATGCTGTCCATCAACGTGCCCATGACGCTTATCGCCCTTTTGGTGATTCCCATTTCTGCCCTGCTGGTGAAAGTGGTGGTGGGGCACAGCCAGAAGTACTTCCGCATGCAGCAGAACCGCTTGGGCGCCATCAACGGGCAGGTAGAGGAAACCTTTTCGGGGCAAGCGGTGGTTCGCGCCTTCAACAAGGAAGGCGACGTGCTTGCCAAGTTCAAGAAGACGAACGCCGAGCTGTACGAATCCGCGTGGAAATCCCAGTTCCTCTCCGGTCTGATGATGCCGGTGATGAACTTCGTCAGCAACCTGGGCTATGTGGCTGTGGCCATTGCCGGTGCGCTGTTCGCCATCGGCGGGCGCATCACGGTAGGCGATATCCAGGCGTTCATCCAGTATGTGAAGAACTTCACCCAGCCTATTACCCAGCTGGCTCAGGTTTCCAATGTGCTTCAGCAGATGGTTGCTTCCGCCGAGCGCGTGTTTGCGTTCCTCGACGCTGAAGAAGAGCCGAAGACCCAGGCCACGGTGCGGGCGAGCGAGGTTTCCGGTGGCGTGGAGTTCGACCATGTCCACTTCGGGTACGAGGCGGGCAAACCCATCATCAAGGATTTCTCGGCAACGGTGCAGCGCGGTCAGACGGTGGCGCTTGTCGGTCCTACGGGTGCCGGCAAAACCACCATCGTGAAGTTGCTGATGCGTTTCTACGACGTTGACAGCGGCGCGATTCGCGTGGGCGGCCACGACGTGCGCGAATTCGACCGCAGCGATTTGCGTTCGCTGTTCGGCATGGTGCTGCAGGACACCTGGCTGTTCAAGGGCACCATTCGCGAGAACATCCGCTATGGCCGTCTTGATGCCACCGATGAAGAGGTGGAGGCTGCAGCGAAGGCAGCGTTTGCCGATCACTTCATTCGCACGCTGCCTGGTGGCTACGATATGGAAATCAACGAAGACGCCAGCAACATCAGCCAAGGTCAGCGCCAGCTTCTTACCATTGCACGCGCCATTTTGGCGGACAGGCGCATGCTGATTTTGGATGAGGCAACCAGTTCGGTGGACACCCGAACCGAAGAGCGTATCCAGATGGCCATGGACAACCTGATGGCAGGCCGAACCTCCTTCGTTATTGCCCATCGCCTTTCCACCATCCGCAATGCCGATTTGATTCTGGTGCTGCAGGAAGGCGACATCGTTGAGCAAGGCACGCATGAAGAGCTGCTTGCCCGTGGCGGGGCGTATGCAAAGCTGTACAACTCACAGTTTGCCGAATAGCCTTTCTGCGGAGGCGAGGTAGGGGCATGCTACCCCGTGCCTCGCCTCCGCTTTTTTGCGATTTCGAAGAATTGGCTTGTAGCGGGTGCCGAGATTGCAGAGATCGGTTCGACGTGCGGTTCAGGGCACCCTTGAATTCACCAATCGGACGCCCGGGACGTTTCTTTGGCTTCGACTCTTTGAAAACCGCGCCTCTAAAGAGTCGCAAGACAGTACGCCACATGCCTCTGGCGCGCTTTGTTCCTTTGGACCGCTGCCGTTCGGTTTATACTTCTGCGAGAAACCTCAAGAAAGCGAGATGCTGTGTCGAAACAGGAAAAGACTCCCCGTCAGCTCAGTCGGGAACAGATCATGGAGGGCTTGCCGCCCATCAACATCGGTGCGTTGTTCATGCCCCCTATTTGGGGTGCCGCCAACGGCATTTGGCTTGCCATCATCTATTACCCGGTGTGGCTCTTGGCGGACAACCTGTTCTACGGTGCTTATTCCGACCCTCAGCCACTCACGGTGGTTTTGAGCATTATCACGGCAGTCATTCTTGCGCTGGTTACCATTGTGTTTGCTCGAGCTGGGCAAGGTTATGCCTGCCAGCGCGCGCTTTCAATGGGCAAGACCAAGGAACAGTACCTGAAAAGCCAGAAGAAGTGGGCTGTTGCCATGGTGCTCATGGCGGTAGTGATGATTGCGGCTGCCACCTATTACAACCTCGTTATCCGTCCGACGTTGGGAGCCTAGATGAAGCGCATAGCTGTGTTCTTCGTGGGCAACCGTCTCATGCTCGATGACGGGGTAGGGCCTGCTGCCTATGACCTGATTCAGGAAGAGTACGTGATCCCCGAAAACGTCGACCTGTTCGATGTGGGGTGCATGAGCCTTGACATGATAGCCAAGGTGAACGAGTACGATTTCATGATCACCGTCGATGCGGTAGATGGCTCCGATTCGGAGCCGGGCACGGTGTTTCGCTATCAACCCCATGATATTGCCCGCTCGTGCGGTGCGCGTACCTCCCTGCACGATACGAAGCTGGCCGACTTGTTCGATGCGGCGTCGCTGTTGGGCTACGAATGCGAAGGCATGTGCTACGGCATGCAGGTGCTCAATTTGGAGCCGGCCGACTTCATCGAGGGGCTTACCCCGCCCGTTGCCGACAAGCTCTCGTTTTTGGCAGAGTCGGTTATCGCCGAACTGGTACGCCAAGGATGCCACGTTGAGCGCAAGGACGGCGTGCCCCTGCCGAAGCTGGAATCATAGGCTCCGTTGAAAAAACGGGCCGTTTTGGCAAATTGAGCCGCTAAAGCACGAACGCTCGCCATTGAAACGCCGTAGCGGCGGCAAAACACGAGGAAACCCCCGACAAATCATGCGAATGCAGCTGATTCGCCGGGGGTTTTCGTACTTTAGGCGCTTTATTTGCCAAATGTGCAAGCTGTTTTGGCGCAGTTTACTGATATTCGATCTGGAACTGGGCTTCATCCTCGTCTTTGCGGGGAAGCCATGCAGGCAGCACGCGATGGTTGCAGGCAAAGGTGATGAAGTCGCGCTGGGCATCGGTGAGCACGTCGTCGGAACGATGGATCAGATAGATCTTGTGGAAATCACGTGGCAAGCCTTCGATGGGAATGCACACCACATCGCTGAATGCCTTCATAAGGAACGAGTAATCTACCAGCGCCATGGCATCTTCGCTGGCGGAAACGATGGAGCAAGCGGTTATCTCTTCACGGAAGCGTTCCTCAACCTCGATATCGAGGTGTTTGGTGTATTCCATTACCTGGTCGTGCGGCGGGCAGTCCACTGCATACGAAAGCACCTTCTTGCCTTCCAATTCTTCCAGTTTGATTGAGGTGCGCGTGGCCAGGGGGCTGTCCTGGTTCACGGCAAGAACCAGCTCCTGCGACCAGAAGGGAATGTAGTCGAGCCCTTCCGGGGAGTCCTTCAGCTTGGTGGCGAAGGTGACATCGAGCGTGCCAGCCGCCAAATCGTGAAGAAGACCGGCGCTGAAGCCCTGCATAACCTTGACCGAGATGCCAGGGTCCAAGTGAGCGCGGAACGAGCGCATCATACGCGACCAGTCTTCGTTCTGGATGGAAAACGGCACACCGATGCGCAGCACCTCCACCTTGCTGTTTATCATCGCCTGAACACGCTGGCGACCGGTTTCGATGTTCTTCAGGGCAAGGGAGGCGTAACGGTAGAGCTCCTTGCCGTAGGGGGTAAGGAGGAAGGTGCTGCCGTTTTTGGTGAACAGCGGTGCGCCAAGGTCTTGTTCCAAGTTAGAAATCGCCAAAGAAAGCGTTGAACGGGCAATCGAGAGCGATTTTGCCGTGTTGGCGAAATGCTTGGAATCGGCCAGGCTGATGAAATATTTCAGATGCGAGAGGTTCATCGCACTTCCTTGTTCTGCTTCGATAGTGAAAACGGCACAGGTTTTTGCGGTTGCCCAAGGGCCTCCGTTGGGTTTCCCGTACCTGTTTGAGCATAGCAAACAGTTGTCGGTTCGGTTGAAACAGCACAAAGATACCCCATGAAAGGGTGGTGGCGTTAGGGCGATCGTGGCGTTAGGGCAATCAAGCGGCTTGCCAACGGAGCGGCCCTATGCCACGGGGTCGGTGGGCCTTCCTGATTTCAGTTCTTTGGGGCAGCTGGGGCACAAATCGGAAATGAAGCAGTCGGCGCATTTCGGGCGTCTGGCAATGCAGGTTTCGCGGCCGAACAGAACCCATTGATGGTTGATAGGCCCCCAATACTCGCGGGGGTAAAGCGAGAGCAGGGCGTCTTCGGTTTTCGCGGGCGTGTCGGCAGAGGGGCCGGCGAACTTCAACTTGTGGGCGATGCGGAACACATGGGTGTCCACGGCAATGCCTTCCACGATGCCGAAAGCCTCATTGAGCACCACGTTCGCTGTTTTGCGGCCTACGCCAGGCAGCTTCTGCATCTCGTCGATGTCGCGGGGTACCTCGCCGCCGAAGTCGGACATGATCATCTGGGCGCAGGCAACGCAGTTTTTTGCCTTGTTACGGTAGAAGCCGATGGAGTGGATGATGCGCGCCACGTCTTCCGGATCGGCTTGTGCCATGGCCTGTGGGGTGCCGTACTTGGCGAACAGCTCGGGCGTTACCTTGTTGACGCCGGCATCGGTCGTTTGCGCCGAGAGCAGTACCGCAATGGTGAGCGTAAACGGCGTGCTGTAGTGAAGCGCGCAGGCGGCTTTGCCGTAATGCTCATTCATGCGGTCCGCTACGGCTAAAGCGCGGGCGATCTTGTCCGCTTTCTTCTCACGTGCCATGGGTATCCTTTCGGCTGCATATGGTTGCGCATGCCTTATGGTAACGCTGTTTCCCGCTGTGCAAGGCGGGCGCAGCACATTAGAATGGTAGGTAACGTTTCGCCCGTGGGTTTTGCGCCCTCGGGCTTGTTGTCGTTGGATGGCAAAAGGGGACTGTCCCCCTTTTGCCATCCTTTGCCATGCTGGGGTTCGAAAGGAACGAACATGCTTATCGATATGCTCTCTGCGTCGTTTGCCAAGTCGGGTGCGCTCGACGATGCGTGGGAAAAGCTCGACGCGGGGCAAGACGCCACCATCGGTGTGGCTTCTTCGGCACGTCCGTTCCTTGTTGCGGCGCGTTTTGTGCGCGACCCGCGGGCAACTTTGGTGGTGACGGCCGGCGAAGAGGCCGCTGACACGTTCGCGCGCACGGTGGGGGCGTTCATCGGTGAGGAACGCGTGCTGCGTCTGCCCGATTACGGCGGAAACCCGTTTTCCCTCGACGCTCCGTTGCAGCCGCGCTTGCATGGTCAGAGGCTGGAAGCCCTATGGTCGCTGCAGCAGGGAAAGCCTGCTGTGGTGGTTGCCTCGGCACGCGCTCTGCTGCGGCGTATCGCTCCTGCCAAGGAAGAAGTGGCGCGCCCGCTTTCGCTGGCTTCGGGCATCGATTTGTCGGAGCATCCCCAGCGCGGCATAGCGAGCTTCGAGGACTTGGAGCACTGCTTGGTTTCCATGGGGTATGAGAACACAGGCGAGCTTGACGGACCGGGCACGTTCTGCGCGCAGGGCGGCGCCATTGATGTGTATCCCGGCAATCTTGCCTACCCGGTACGCCTTGATTTCTTCGGCGATGAGCTGGACGAGATTCGCAGGTTCCTTCCTTCGACGGGGCAGACCATTTCCTCGTTGGAGAAGGTTGACATTTTCCCCGTACGCGAATTCGCCGTAACCGATGGTGCCCTTCGTCGCGCCAAGCGCACAATCGCCAAAAACGCCGAGACGAATGCCGCCCAACGCGACTTGCTGGAGCGGTTGGAGGACGACTCGCGCGAGCTTCCCGATTTGATGGCAGCGTATTTGCTGGAGAAAACGGCTTCCGTGGGCGATTACCTGCCCTCCGATGCCCTGACGGTGCTTATCGAGCCGCGTTCGCTGGTCGACGATGCCATGCATGCCTACGACGAGCTTTCCAAGCGCTGCGTGGGCACTTCGATTCCCGTGGCCGACTTGTACATGAGCGCAAACGAGCTTGACTTCGGCTCCAACCCCCGTGCCACCTACGTTTCCATCATTCGTGTGGGCGTGCAGCTTGACGCCGAGCTGGTGGTGAAGCGCGTTGATGTGGCGGGCGATCCGGAAAAGCTGTTCGGCCGTCTGCGCTCCCTGGCTGAAACCGGCTTTACCGTGGTGTTTTCCGTGCCGCACTACCGCGCGCGCGAGGAAATGAAGCTTTCACTTGTTGACCTGGGAATTCCCATCAACGAAGTGCTTGACGTGACGGGTTCTGGCGAAAAGCAGGCGAAGCTCAAACGCGGTCAAGTGAATATCGTGGATGTGGACATTCCCCTGGGCATGATCTTCCCTGCGGCGAAGATGGCGCTGGTTTCGCTTTCCGATACGCAGGGCTCCATGGCAACGCGCAAGCGCACGCGCATTGACGTGACGGAAATCACCTTCCCCTTCAAGCCGGGCGACTACGTGGTGCACGCTGCGCACGGCGTGGCGTTCTTCCGCGATATCGTGCGCCAGGACGTGGGCGGCTCCGAGCGCGACTACCTGCTTCTGGAATACGCGGAGGGCGACAAGCTCTACGTTCCAGTGGAACAGCTCGACCGCGTAACGCGCTACGTGGGCCCCGAAGGCTCTTCGCCGCGCTTGACGCGTTTGAACACCTCCGACTGGAGCCGTGCGATGGCGAAGGCCCGCAAGGCAACCAAGCAGCTTGCCTTCGACCTGGTTGACGTATACACGCGCCGCGCTTCCACGCAGGGCTACCGCTACGGCGAAGACACCGAGTGGCAGCGCGAAATGGAGGAAAGCTTCCCTTATCAGGAAACACCCGATCAGCTTGCCGCCATCGCCGACATCAAGGCCGATATGCAATCGCCCCGCCCCATGGACCGCCTGGTATGCGGCGATGTGGGCTTCGGCAAGACGGAGGTGGCGTTGCGCGCCGCCTTCAAGGCCACGCAAGACGGCAAACAGGTTATGGTGTTGTGCCCGACCACCATTTTGGCGCAGCAGCATTACTCCACGTTCAAGGAGCGCTTCGAGCCCTTCGGCGTGAAGGTTGAAGTGCTTTCCCGTTTTCGCACGCCCGCGCAGCAGAAGCAGGCCCTGGCCGATTTCTCGGAAGGGAAGGTTGCGGTGCTGGTGGGCACCCATCGCCTGCTTTCGCGCGATGTGAACCCGCACGATCTGGGTCTGGTGATCATCGACGAGGAACAGCGTTTCGGTGTAGCGCACAAGGAACAGCTGAAGAACATGCGCGAATCGATCGACGTGCTGACGCTTTCGGCAACGCCCATTCCGCGCACCATGCAGATGGGCCTTTCAGGCGTGCGCGACATGAGCCTGATCCTTACCCCGCCCGACGACAGGCGGCCGGTGGAAGTGCATGTGGGCGAATGGGACCCTGATGTGGTAAGCGATGCGATCCGTCGCGAAATGGCCCGCGGCGGGCAAATCTACTATGTCAGCAACCGTGTGCGCTCCATCGACGAAGCGGTGCGTCGCGTGCAGGCTGCAGCAGGCGAGGCACGCGTTGGCGTGGCGCACGGCAAGATGACCAAGGAGCAGCTGGAAGACGTGATGGAAAACTTCGCGGCCGGCCAGCTTGATGTGCTGGTGGCCACCACCATCATCGAGTCGGGCATCGACAATCCGCACACCAACACGCTTATCATCGAGGATTCGCAGCGTTTGGGCTTGGCGCAGATGTACCAGCTGAAGGGTCGCGTGGGCCGCTCTTCCACCCAGGCATACGCATACTTTTTGTTCCCCGACAACATCCCGCTTACCGAGGAAGCCTTGGCACGCCTCACGGCTCTGGAAGAGCACACCGACTTGGGCAGTGGCATGCGCGTTGCCATGCGCGACTTGGAGATTCGAGGCGCCGGTAGCCTTTTAGGCGCCGAGCAGAGCGGCAACATGTCGGCGGTTGGCTTCGATTTGTTCGCACAGATGCTTTCCACGGCGGTAAGCAATGCGCGTGAGGGCAACCCTTCCTCCAAGGAATTCTTGCCGCCTGCGCTTTCCGACATTGTGGTGAACGTGCCTGACCACACGTATTTTCCCGAAGAATACCTGCCCGATGCCGACGAACGCGTGCTGTACTACCGCAAGATCGCCAGCGCCGACACCATCGATGCGGTGAACGAGATTTACGAGGAACTGCTGGCGAAGCATCCCGAGATGCCGCAAGCTTCCATCAACCAGTTCGAGAAAGCGCGTCTGAAGGCGTTTGCCAATGAGCGCGGCATCAAGCTCATTTCCGTTTCGGCGGGCAAGCTTACTGTGGAGCCGTTCGTTCTTACCAAATCGCAAGCATCGAGTCTGCGCCGCAAGGCGGGCCGCTATCTGGCCGACAAGAAGAAGATGGTGGTTCCGCTGCGCGTGGTGGTGCCAGGCTACGGCAAAGCGGAAGAAGAGGGCGATGCGGGCCTGCTTACGAACGTGTTGGCATATTTGCAGGGTTTGGTGGCCGAAGCGAAGGAAAGCGGCGAGCGCCCCGCATCGGGCAGGGGGCAAGCACCAGCCCCGGCAAAAAAGGTTTCCCGCCCGTCGCGCAGCACGGCCACACGTACCAGCGCTTCGGGAAGCAGCGCAAAGCGCAGCACCCGTTCGGGCTCGCGCAGCACGCGCGCGCAGAGCCTGGGCGTAACCAATTACGTGGGGCGCAGGCACCGTTGATTGCCATGCATAAGGCCGCAGGCACGCTTGCATCTGCTTGCGTGCCTGCGGCCTTCGTATTGCTTTTTTTGGGGGGCTATGCCAGCCCGTCGGGTTTCATCTGCATGTTGTACAGCTCGATGTAAGTGCCCGCCTTCAAGGTGATGGTTCCGGCTTTGTCGCCTTTTACGAAGTAATCGCTGTAAAGATAGCTTGAGGTTTCGTCGTAATCCAGGTCGGCCATCACATAGCAGGCGCTGTAATCATCGGCTCCATCGCCCACCACCAGCTGATACGTTCCCTCGGGTACATCGACCCCAACGCGGTACACGCCGCTGCCGTACGGTGCGCTGAACGTTTCCTTCATTTGATCGAGGGAAACCATGGTGCCGTCGTTGTCCAGGATAAGCACTTCGCCGTCTTCAAGGTTGGTCAGGTTGTGGCCGTAGTAGCTGTTGACGTGCACGGTGTTGTAGAGCGTGGCCTGCCCTGTGCCGGAAGGTTTCAAGATGTAGAAGTTGGAAAGCTCGTCTTCCTTGCCGGTGAGCCAGTAACCGCCGGCGGGTATGTCGGTGCCTACGTAGTAGACGCCTGGGGCGTAGTTGCCGTTCGAATCGGGCGTTTTGCTGGCGTTGTTGAACGTGTGGGTTTGGATGTCGTCAAGCTCGGCGCTGCTCAAAGCCGACTTTCCCGCTATGCCGAAGCTCCTTCGCGTTTCGTTGTTCAGCTGCTCCTGCTCGTTTTGCGGCATGCCCATGCCGCTGCCGTTTTGGTCGGTGCTGTCGTGCGTGTACCACGTGTTGTCAGGGTCGTCGAAGGCTGTGGATACCACCGCGGAGCATGCAACGCATCCGCCCATGCTTACCAGCACAGCGGCGATGATGGTGATGGCGATGATGACGCCCGTGTGCTTCTGCGGGCGGTTGCCGGGTGCCGGCGGCGCAGTGGGAGTTTGGAATCCCGTATACGCTTGGGATGTTTGGTGCGACGTATCGGGCTGGCCCCCATGAGTATTTTGTCCTGCGGGAGAAGTGCCCTGAAAGGGAGGTTGGTACCCCGTAGACTGATCGGCAGTGGGCTGGCGCCCGTCAAAGGCAGCGGAAGACTTGGCCTGTGCGGGCTGTTGGGGGATATTCTTCGAACGGGGCGTTTGCGGGGGATTGCCCCAATACTGCGGATCGGGAGTGTTGGGCATGGCCTTCCTTTCTTGAAAGTGCCGTTTACACGCACTTTATGGTAGGCCGCTCTTATGCGCCGCCGCTAAACAGTTACGTAAGCGTTGCCCTATTCGCAGTAGGCCTGCGCGGTGATGGAACAGAAATCGCAGGCGCCGGCCGGGCACATGCCGATGCAGCATCCGCAGGCGGTGCAGAGCTTGGGGTCGACTTCGGGAAGGTTCTCGTCTTCGTTGAAGGTGCGGGCGCCGGTGGGGCATGCATCGATGCAGGTGCGGCATCCGTTGCATTGTGCGGCATCGGTAATAGAGGCATAGCGCTCGATGCCTGCTGCGCGTTCGGGCATGGCTTGGGCTGCCTTCACCATCAGGCTCAGGCGCGGTGCGGGGCGTTTCGCCGGCGCAAGCGGTGTTCCGATAAGCGCTTCGCCGTTGATGCGGCCTTGTGCTCGCAGGCGTTCTTGCTGCTCATGGAAATCGGACACGGTGCCGTCAATGCGTTTGCGGTGGGAACCGTCGGCGACGTCAAGACTTTCCTTGGCGATTTTGGCCAGCATGCCACGGCGGTCGGCTTCGTCGACGCTTGCCCAGGCTGCAAGAAGATACTCGCGTTCGGGCAGTTCGCTTACCCGCTCAATGGAGGCGCCCGTCCATTCTTGTGCTTCGTCAAGGGCGTGTGCGAAGAGGGCCGGCCCCATTGCGCCTGCCGTGGCGCAGCCTTGGCAGTACGATTCGTCGAGGTAGAGCTGCACGGAAACGCCACTTGCCAACAGCGCCGTCCAAAACTCCGGGGGAACAGCGGCAAGGCAGGGCAGCACGATTACATTGCTGCGAGGCGCCACCCCTTCGAAGAGGTGGTCGTTGCAGGTAAAGCACACGGCGCCTTCGTCTTGGGCCTCGCGGACCGAACGGGTGAACAAGTCTTCTAGGGTAATGCGGGTGAAGGCGAATGCGTCGCAGATGCCAGCGCACATTCCGCAGCGGGTGCAGAGCGCCTCGTCGATATGCGGGCCGCCTTCATCAAGGGAAATGGCACCGGTGGGGCACACCGACAGGCAGCGCGAGCAACCGGAACCGTGCGGGGCGGTGCACCACGATTTCAGGGCAACCACTTCTTCACGGGGGAAGGGGTTGGCGTAGGCGTCTTCCTCAGCTTCTTCGGATGCGCTTTCGGTCGCTTCATCTTCGGAAGCGCCTGGTGCCTGGCTGCGCTCGTGCGCTTCGGCGATGGCGTCAATCAGCTCCTCTTCGGAAAGCTTGGACACATCAATGCCCGATGGCGGCGTGAACTCGCCTTCGGGCATAGCAAAGCCAGCGCTGCCGGCATCGGGTGCCTGCGCAGCGCTGGCCAAAGGGGTTTGTTCGCCCAGGTTAGGCACCGAATACCTCATGCAGGGTGTAGTCGATGCGGGCAACCACGTCGGCGCGGTTCATCAGTTCGATGGACTCGAACAGCGGTGGCGAAACCTGCGAGCCGGTAACGGCAACACGGATGGGCTGGAACACGAACTTTGCCTTCAAATCGAGCTTTTCGGTAAGCTCGCGGCACGCGTCTTGCAGCGGGTCGCAGGCCCATTCGATGGATTCGTCGGCCAGGATGTCACGGACGGCATGGAGCACTTCGTCGGCACGGCAGCCTTCCTTGAGCAGGTTCTTCTTAACCGACTTTTCATCGAGGGTTACCTTGGGGCCGTCGAAGATGAAGGAAAGCTTCTCGGGTGCCTCGGTGAAGCGCTTCATGCGTTCGGCTACCAGCGGGTAGAGCTTTTCGAACCAATCGTGCTTGGCGGCGATTTCCTCTTCAGTGGTAAGGCCCGCCTTGATAAGGAACGATGCGGTGGCATCAACCCAGGCAGCGGCGCCCATGTTCTTGATGTACTCGCCGTTCATCCAATCGAGCTTGGTTTCGTCGAGGATGGCGTCCTTGCGGGTGATGCGGTCAAGGCTGAACTCGCGGCACAGCACATCGCGCGGGATGATGGTGGTTTCGCCGTCAAGGCTCCAGCCCAGAAGTGCCAGGAAGTTCACCAGCGTGTCGGGCAGGTAGCCCATTTCCTTGTACTGCTCTACCGAGGTTGCGTTGCGGCGCTTGGAGAGCTTGCGGCCGTCGGCACCCATGATCATGGAGAGGTGGGCGAATACCGGGATGTCGTAGCCCAGTGCCTCGTAGATCAGAATCTGACGCGGCGTGTTGGAAAGGTGGTCGTCGCCGCGGATAACGTGGCTGATCTGCATGTTCGCATCATCGCACACTACAGCGAAGTTGTACGTGGGCGTGCCGTCGGTGCGTACCAGGATCATGTCGTCCATAACGTCGGCGGGGAAGGACATGTGTCCGTACACGGCATCGTCGAACTCGATGGGGCCGTGGTTTTCAGGCACCTTCAAGCGCCATACGTGGGGCTCGCCGGCTTCGATGCGCGCTTTGGCCTCTGCTGGGTCGATGTTACGGCACGTGCGGTCATAGCCGGAATAGCCGCCCTCGGTCTTTTCGGCTTCAGCGCGCTTGGCGGCGATTTCCTCCTGAGTGCAGAAGCAGGGGTATACTGCGCCCTTTTCCTTCAGCTTTTCAAGCGCGGCCTTGTACGTGTCAAAACGCTGGGTTTGCAGGTACGGGCCGAACTCGCCGCCAACCTCGGGGCCTTCGTCCCAGTCAAGGCCGAGCCACTTCATGGAACGCAGGATAACCTGCTTGTTTTCTTCCGTGGAACGCTCAGGGTCGGTGTCCTCGATGCGGAGGATGAAGGTGCCGCCCATGGCGCGGGCAAACGCCCAGTTATAGATAGCAGTGCGTGCGCCGCCGATGTGAAGCTCGCCAGTGGGCGAGGGGGCGAAGCGAACGCGAACAGGCTTGGACTGGTCTGTCATGAAGCTCATTTCCTTTCAGGTCGTACGGTCTAAATGATATACGAATCTGTGCTGGGTCGTTAAGGGTTGCCGCCTGTTTTTTGATTTGGGATTGTCTGCGCTTTGGCCTCGCTGCGGTAGGTCCTTGGGGTGCGGGGTGGGTAGGCGAGAGCACTCGGCGTTTCAAATTTAATTCTTTAATGAATTGAACGACGGAATGCAGCGCATAGTGAGCGTAGCGAACGGTAGCGGAATGGGTGGCTCGACTATCCACCCCGCACCCCAGGGGCCGGACAACCGAGCTACTTCCTCTTCGGCTTCTTCGGGTTCGGCTTCAACGGAGCGGAGGGGAAGGCGGCCTGAGCCAGCTGGGCGATGATCTCGGCGTTCTTTTCGCTGGTTTCAAGCGACGAATCGAACGACAAGTGGTAGGCGTCCGCTTCGCCCCAGGTAGTGCCCGTGAAATGCTTGCAGTGCTCGGCGCGTTCGGCGTCGATGCGCTCTATCATGGCGTCTGCCTTCATATGATCGACGTTTTCACGTTCCATGACGCGGGCTATGCGGGGTACCAGCGGCGCATGGATGAACACGTTGAACGTGCAGGGGCGCTCTTTCAAGATGGCGTTCGCGCAACGGCCCACGATAACGCAGCTGCCCTGGTCGGCAAGCTTAGTGATGGTGTGTGCTTGAGCGAGCCACAAATCGTCAAGCTGGTTGGGCTCCATGCCAATGCGCTGGTAGTTCTGCATGTACAGGTTGTACAGGACACCGCCGCGCACTTCCTGTTCGTGGGCGCGTACGTAGGCTGGGGTGAGGCCCGCTTCCTTGGCGGTAAGCTCGATAAGCGTTTCGTCGAATACGGGGATGCCCAGCTTCTTGCCCAACGCCTGGCCGATTTCGCGGCCGCCTGAGCCGAACTCACGTGAAATGGTGATGATAAGCGGGGTGGTTTCTCCTTGCTCGTGGGCAGGTTCTGCGGCCTCTTCGGGCGATGCCATGGTTGCTGCGGTGAGGGTGATGTGCCCGCGGATGGGGCAGAAATGCTCAAAATGGGGCAGTAGCTTGTTGAACAGCCCCACGATGCTGCCCACGGCAAGCGCTGCCAGGATGGTGCCTTCGCGCACGCCGTAGAGCCCGCCCGAGAAAGCAAGCGACACAACAGCGGCAACGGCAACGTTGGTGCAGTCGAAGGCAACCTTCACCTTGGGGAATGCGATATGCGTAACGCGCGATATGGCAAGGTTGATGCCTTCGCCGGGCAGGGTAAGAAAGCTTGCCTTTACCTGCAGGAACACGCCGAAGGCCGTCATGAAGCACCCGATAACGCTCCACATAACCTGCAGGGCGTAGTTTTCCATGGGAATAAGCTCGCAGAACGGCACGAACACGTCGATGAGCGCCGAGAACACGAACACGTAGGGAATCTGCAGCAGCTGCACCGGGTTGAAGTCGCGGCGAAGAAGCGCAATCTGGATCAGCACGAACAGCACGTTCATGATGAACGTCCACGTGCCGATGGTTAAGGGCGTGAGGTAGGAAAGCGTGGCAGGAAAGCATGATACCGGTGAAGTGCCCAAGCCGGTTGCGCGGGTAAGGGCAACCGAAGCCGAGACAATTGCAACGCCGGCGAGCATAACAACAAGCCTCAGCACGACGTTAGGCACGTTTCTATCGAAAAACGAATGCCAGCCTTGGGTGAACCTCACGGGACTCCTTCCACGCAAAACGGCCCGCGTATGCGGGCCTGAACTCTATCTTCGGGGTAGCGGAATAATGCTAAACCTCGAAGATAGAGGAAATGTGGTGATATTCATGTTTCTTATAAGTGCAGTTCGCCGGCTAGTTCCTTGCAGGCTTTTTCGGGCAGGGGGCAAGCGGCGCTTGTGGGAAGGCGCCGCGTGCCAAATCGGCGATGAGTGCGGCGGTTTCTTCGGGCTTTTCCAAGGAGGAATCGATAATCAGGTGATGTGTTTCCGCTGAATCCCAGGCGGTGTTCACGAAGCGCAGGCTGTGCTCAGCGCGTTCGCGGTCGATCGACTCGATGCGCGCCTTTGCCTCGGCTTCGCCCAGCCCGTCTCGCTTCGTCACGCGGGCAATGCGCGCATCAAGCGGTGCATGGATGAAGGCGGTGAGCACGTTCTTGCGGCCTTTCAGGATGGCCCCGGCACAGCGGCCCACGATAACGCAGGAGCCAACGTTTGCCAGTTTGGTGATGGCGCGCGCCTGCGCCAACCACATTTCGTCCATCTGCTCTGGCTCGGCGCCGACGCTGCGGTAGTTCTGCATGTACAGGTTGTACATCAGGCCGCGGCGCACCTCCTGCTCATGCTGCTTCACATAGGAGGGCGGAAAGCCCGATTCCTGCGCGGTGAGGTCGATGAGTGTGTGGTCGAACACGGGAATGCCCAATTGCTTGCCTACCAACGTGCCGATTTCGCGGCCGCCCGAGCCGTACTGGCGCTCGATGGCAACGATCAGCGGCGGTTCGCCTTCGTTCTTCGGTGCGCTTGGCTGCTCGTCGTTTGCCATGGGCACGTTGATGACGAAGCTGATGTGGCCCTCGATCGGGCAGAACCTGTCGAAGTGGGGCATGAGTTTGCCGTACAGCCCCACGATGGTGCCGGCGGCAAGCGCGGTGATGATGGTGCCCTCGCGCACGCCCTGCAGGTAGCCCAGCCCCGCAAATGAGATGATCACCGAAACGATAACCATGGAACTGTCGAAGACGATCTTGCATTTAGGGAAGGGCTTCTTCGCGGTTCTGGCGATAGCCAGTACAATGCCTTCGCCAGGAAGGGTAACGAAGCTTGCTTTCACCTGCAAAAACACGCCCATGGCAAGAAGGAAGCACCCCAGGATGTTCCAGCCCAGCCTTTCGGGATATAGATCCATGGGCAGCGCTTCGCAGAAGGGGAGCAGCTGGTCGATGATCTTCGAGAACACGAACGTGAAGGGAATCTGCAGCAGTTGCACGGGGTTGAACTCGCGGCGCAGCAAGATGATCTGAACAGCCAAAAAGCCCATGTTCATGAGGAACGTGATGGTGCCAAGAGTCAACGGCGTGATGTACGAAAGCGTTGCCGGGATGCACGAGATGGGCGAGTTGCCAAGCCCGGTGGTTCGCATGAGCGCAATGGACATTGCCATGGAAAGGAAACCGCCGAACAGCACCACCAGGCGCAGAATCACGTTGGGGATGGTTCTGTTGAAGAAGGCGAACCAGCGATCGGACGGGCTCATGATAGTTCCTTTCGGGATGCATTGCGTTTGGTAATACCCGAGATTGTACTCCTGCATGCCGTGTGGCTTTGTCATTTGCCGGCACATCTTGCACCGCGCGTATAATGTGGTTGATTCAATGAGGAGGAACACATGACTTATCAGGAACTGCGCGACGAGATCAAGGCTGCTATGAAGGCAAAGGACAAGCCCCGTCTGGCTATCCTTCGCCAGGTTCTGGGTGAAATCAAGAACATCGAAGTGAACGAGCGCCGCGAAATCACGGATGCCGACGTCGATGCCATGCTGAAGCGCACCATCAAGCAGGCAAAGGAAACGCTCGACGCTTCCATCAAGGCGGGCAACGACCAGGAGCGCACTGACACGCTTACCGAGCAGGTGAACATCCTGGAAGAGTATTTGCCCAAGCAGGTTTCCGGCGAAGAGCTTATGGCCCTGATCGACGAGGTCTTGGCCGAGACTGGTGCTACCGCCAAGAAGGAAATGGGTCGCGTTATGGGCGCCCTTACTCAGAAGACGGGCGGCAACTTCGACAAGGCAGCAGCTGCCAAGGAACTGCAGGGCCGCTTGGCCTAGCCGGCCTCTGGGTGCGTTGCGTTTGCGAAGCGCATCTGAGTAAATCGAAGCTGTAAAAGCAACGGGCCCCGATTGGGTATGCCAATCGGGGCCCGTTTTTTGCCTGTGCTTGATTCTGCTTAGTGCGCGATGATTTTCCCCGCTAAGCCGCAGATAGCAGCACAAGCCAGGCTGCAGATAACCCACAGGCCGGCCATAGCCGCCCAGAACGCTTCAGGGAACAGCTGTATCAGAAGCGAGCTGGCGCTAAACGTCCAGTTGCCCTGCGCGAAGAGCATCTGATGCATCCAGGTGAACAGTCCGTTGAAATCGATTACCGCCCACGCTGCCAGGGCAAGCAAGGCGGCGGCAACCAGGGTGGCGCCCAGTTTAAGCGCACGCCCCACGCCCTTGCGGCCGGCGATGATGCCCAGCGCAACAAGCCCCACTACGGTGAAGCCGCCTACGACTCCTACCGAGATGCGCCCTGTGGTGAAGATGGGCGTACAATCCTGCAAGTGCGAAAGCGCGTTTTGCGGCAATGTGTAGCGATCGGAAAGGGCGCCCGCCATTGACGTTGCCTTTCCCTGGTTGGCGGCGATATCGAGTCCATTGGCCGCAAACGCCTGGGCAAGCTCGGGGTTCGAGTCTTCCAGCGCCTGCAGGATGGCATCGGTCAGCTCGTCTGTTGATGCACCGTCTACCGAAAAGGCGCGCGTTGCCTCGGCGATGTTCGCCATGTCCTGCTCGGGGAACACCGAGTTGCCCCAACCCGAGAACGTGCCGCCTACGGCAGCCGTTGCCTGCGGAGTGGTGCAGGCAACGAACCCCAGACCGAACAGGGTGTAGGCCAGTGCGATGCTGGTTGCCAACGTTACGACGATGCTCAAGGCCTTTCGTGCGAAACTCACAGCACTAGCCCCTTACACGGATGGTGGCAGCGGTGATGCCCTTCAGATCCTTGCTGATGGTGGGGTAAGGTCCCAAGCGCGAGAAAATGCCCTGGAAGTGACCGTTGTACAAGTACAGGCCGCTGAGGTTGTTGTACCAGGCGCCGGTGCGGTCCACTTCGCTATCGGCAAGGTTCTCGATGTTCTCATCGGGCGGCAGGGTGTACGTCTTGTAGGGCGTGAGGTAAGTCTGCGCGATAAACGGTGCGCCCGAGGCGCCGTTGGCGAAGCGCTCGATCAGCGCCTCCCATTCTTCCTGCGTGCAGGAAACGCCGGCGTACACATCTTTGGCGCCGTAGTTGTCGGTAGGCTTGATGATCCAGGCATTCTTGTTGCCGCGCACTTCGTCAAGGTCGATTTCCTTTTCGTCCAGGAACAGGGTGCGGGGCACATGGCGTTCCACGAACTCGTTTTCCTCGGGCGTGAGGATGGCCTTGGTCTTGGGCTGGCGCAGCACTTCGAAGATCTGCTTGTCGTGCACCAGATGGCCGGCAAAGCTGCCGATCAGGGCCACCGCTTCATGACGCACCGCTTCGATAAGGTCTTGCGACTCGTCCCAGTGGTCGAGCACGTCGTTTGTCACGCTGCGGCGCCAGATGGCGTGCACGGGAAGGCCGTCGGCATCGTAGAGCGCGCTGCCGTCGAACTTCAGGTCGCGCACGTCGCACACCACACACTCGTAGCCGTAGCGGGCGAAGTAGGAGGCGAACACCTTGAACTCGTCAACCACGCCGCATTCCAGGTAGTCGCAGATGGCAAAGCGCGCACCCGGCACGAAATGCTTCGAATGCTCGAAAATGCCGATGAACTCGCGCACCCAGGAATCGAACAGCTCGCATGCCTCAAGCGGGTGCTTCTGGGAAAAGCGCTTGAATGTTTCGGTGGTGTCGATGCTGTTGGTGATCTCGCGGTTCTCGTTCATGCCGGCAGACCCGTCGCCGTTGAACTCGCAGAACCCGCAGCTCAGGTCGTCTTCGTTCAGGAACACGTCGATGCGGGCGAACGGCAGGGGGTCGGCGTAGCCGCGGGGCAGCAGCACCAGTTCCTTCAGGCGCTCGTCGAAGGTGAACACGTCGCGATATTCGGGCGTGGCGCGATAGTGCTCGATAACCTTGCACAGAATGCGATGGCAGGTTTCAGCGATGGTGCGCAGCGTTTCCCAGCTTTCGTCGTTGTACAGGCGGGGGATAAACGAAGAGGCAACCACTTTCTCGTGCACGATGGCGGTCGAGTTCTTCATGTATTCATAGGCGCTGCGACGGCCGGCGATGTCGCCGCCGAGCTCTTCGGCGCAGGCAAAGTACTCTTCGGTCAGCTCTGCATTGCTTTTCATGGAGCTTCCTTTCGCATAGGTTTCAGCGAAAGTGTACCTGTTAGCGGTGCAAGCTGTGTTTCCCTGCAGGAAAAATGCGGGAATGGCATCCTGAAAAAAGAAGCGCCCCTGTTGTGCGGAGGGGCGCCAGAGGAAATGAATCGGAATGCCGCTATTGCTTGGCACGACGCGCCAGGGCGCCCGGCAAGCCGTACACCACGTTGTCGGCGATGAGCGAAACGGCCTCTTCGCTGGGAACATCCGAATCGCTTTTTAGCCAATACAGGTAGGCGTTCAAGATGCCACCTAGGTAGAACTCGACGAGCATGCCCAGGTGCAGCTCGGTGGCTTGCGGCAAGGTGCCGGTTTGGTGGTGGATATGGTCCTTGGCGATGGACGTCCAACAGCGCAGGAACTTGTCGATGGGAATGTTGTTGGCAGCCGTGCGCAGCTCATCGCGCGTGAAGGGCAGCGATGCTTCGATGGCGGTAAGGAAACGCCGGGTGCACAGGGAAGGGTCGGCGAAGAAATCGCGGAAATCCATTCCCTCAAGGCTCTTTTCCGTCTGCGTGCGTATTACGTCTTCCAGCAGACTGTCGATGGAAGCGTAGTGGGTGTAGAACGTCTTGCGGTCCACATCGGCACGCTTTGCCAGGGCGGTGATGGTTATCTTGTCGTAGCTGGTTTCGGCAAGCAAGTCGGTAAACGCAGTTCGAATGGCATTTCGGGTGCGCAGTACGCGCCTGTCGGTCTTCTTTACCTCCATGGAAGACATTGAAACCCCCCAATCGTCGTGGAAACGGCGAGTTAAATAATGATTAAGTAACAAAAAGCCTTTGTTTGGGCATTGAGCCTGCCTTTGTGCTAAATATAATCTACAGATGTAGATAAATCAACGCATGAAGACAAAGCTACATGAGGGGGACCCATGAAAACCACGGATCACATCAAAAAGGCCGCGTTTGACAAGGCAGTAGACTACTTCCTTGCCGACCCTGAGCACAACATCGTGAAAATCATGGATCTACTTGATAAGGTGGCACCGGAAGACCTGTTCGCTTCCCAGCGCGCAGCGTTTCGCGGGGCAATCGATACCCAGAGCAATTGGTACCGCCTTATCATGAAGATCATGAACGAAACCAATCCGGAAGTTCGCGATGACCTAGTAAAAACGCTTATCGTTGACGGCAACCTCATGGCATGGCCTGTTCAGGAAGCCAATCGCGAGAAGTACCAGTGCAACATTCCCTGGGCCATTCTTCTTGACCCCACCAGCGCTTGCAACCTGCACTGCACGGGCTGCTGGGCTGCAGAATACGGCAACAGGCAGAATCTGAGCCTCGAGGAAATCGATTCCATCATCAACCAGGGCACCGAGCTGGGTACGCACATCTACATTTACACCGGTGGCGAGCCTCTGGTGCGCAAGAAAGACCTTATCAAGCTGTGCGAAATGCACCCCGACTGCGTGTTCCTTTCCTTTACGAACGGCACGCTGATCGACGAAGCCTTCTGCCAGGAAATGATTCGCGTGAAGAACTTCGTGCCCGCCATCAGCGCAGAGGGCTTTGAAAAGGCAACCGACAGCCGTCGTGGCGAGGGCACGTACGCTAAGGTGCAAAACGCCATGCAGCTTCTGAAGAAGCACGGTCTTCCCTTCGGCGTTTCCTGCTGCTACACCTCGCAGAACGCCGAATCCATCGCTTCCGAGGAATACTTCGACTACCTTATCGACCAGGGCGCCCTGTTCGCTTGGATCTTCTCGTACATGCCGGTAGGCGTCGATTCTCCTGCCGAGCTCATGGCAAGCCCCGAGCAGCGTGAGCACCTGTACCGCTTCGTGCGCGACATGCGCCAGACCAAGCCCCTGTTCACCCTCGACTTCCAAAACGACGGCGAGTTCGTGGGCGGTTGCATCGCCGGCGGTCGTCGTTACCTGCATATCAACGCGGCAGGCGATGTGGATCCGTGCGTGTTTGCACATTACTCCAACGCCAACATCCGCGAGGTATCGCTGCTCGAAGCGCTGCAGTCTCCTATCTTCATGGAGTACTACCGCGAGCAGCCCTTCAGCGACAACCTGCTGCGTCCGTGCCCCATCCTTGAGAACAGCGGCATGCTCACCGATATGGTGAAGCGCGCCGGTGCCCATTCGTCCGACCTGCAGGAAAAGGAAACGCCTGAAGAGCTGTGTGCGAAGACCAAGGCAGCAGCCGACGCCTGGAAACCCGTTTCCGAGCGCATTTGGAACGACCCGAACGACCCGATGTTCGAAAAGCGTCACGATCCCAGCCAGGGCATGGCGGCAACCGACATGACGAAGTTCGAGCGCCTGGGCCGCGTTCGTCATCCCATGTCGCAAGACGAATAGCCCGTTCGCCCCGCAACCTGTCGGCGTTTTCTGTTGACGGTGTTGCGCATACTGCGAGGACGGTATAGTACTACCGAAAAAATGTTACGGAGGGCGCCTGTTCGCCCTCCGCGTTCCTGAAAGGAAACGATAGATGCAAGAAGAACAGCACTCGTATCTGTTTACCAGCGAATCGGTAACCGAGGGCCATCCCGACAAGATCTGCGATCAGATTTCCGATGCTATCCTTGACGCCATCCTTGCCAAGGAAACCGAGCTTGCCGCCAAGGGCTACGTTGCTCCCGGCGGCGTTCCTGCCGATCCGAAAGAGGTTCGCTGCGCGGTGGAAACCATGGCAACCACGGGTCTTATCATGGTTACCGGCG
The DNA here is from genome assembly GCA_958431815.1 of uncultured Eggerthella sp. Taxonomy (GTDB): domain Bacteria; phylum Actinomycetota; class Coriobacteriia; order Coriobacteriales; family Eggerthellaceae; genus Anaerotardibacter. Next base: position 51,847 of record CAUASB010000011.1, read on the forward strand.
AGGTGCGCACCCAGGCATACGTCGATGTTCCGGGCATTGCCCGCGAAGTGCTGCGCGAAATCGGCTACGACCGCGCCAAGTACGGCTTCGACTGCGACACGTGCGGTGTGCTGAACACCATCCACGAGCAGTCGCCCGACATTGCCCAAGGTGTTGACGAGTCGTGGGAAACACAGAACGGTGAGGCAACCGACCCGTACGACCAGATCGGCGCTGGCGACCAGGGCATGATGTTCGGCTATGCTTGCAACGAAACGAAAACGCTTATGCCCCTGCCGCATTACCTTGCCAGCCGCCTGGCCGAGCGTTTGGCGCAGGTGCGCAAGGACGGCACGATGCCCAATCTGCGCCCCGACGGCAAGACGCAGGTAAGCGTGCGCTACGTTAATGGCGTTCCCACCCAGGTGGAAAAGGTGGTTGTTTCTACTCAGCATTCCGAGGAAACCGATCCTGCAAAGCTGCGCGAGGAATTGAAGCGCTACGTGATCGATCCGGTGTTCGAGGCTGAAGGCGTGACGGTTGCCGACGACCTTGAGCTGTACGTGAACCCCACTGGCCGCTTCGTCGTGGGCGGTCCGATGGGCGATGCCGGCCTTACCGGTCGTAAGATCATCGTTGACACCTACGGCGGCATGGGCCGTCATGGCGGCGGTGCCTTCTCGGGCAAGGACTGCACTAAGGTAGACCGCTCGGGTGCCTACGCTGCCCGTTGGGTTGCCAAGAACGTGGTTGCTGCTGGCCTGGCCACGCGTTGCGAGGTTCAGATTGCCTACGCCATCGGTGTTGCCCGCCCTGTTTCGGTTATGGTCGATACATTTGGCACGGGTGTTGTGCCCGATTCGACGATCGAGGCTGCCGTAAGCAAGGTGTTCGACCTTCGCCCCGGCGCCATCATCGATGAGCTGGACTTGCGTCGCCCCATTTACCGTAAAACAGCGGCATATGGCCATTTCGGTCGTGAACTGCCTGAGTTCACCTGGGAAAAGACCAACAAGGCTGAAGATCTGAAAGCTGCTTGCGGCATCGCATAGCTTTTCCGCAAAACAATCAAGCTCGTGTAAGCCCCGCCCCTACGGCGGGGCTTTTTTGGCGAAAAGGGGACAGTCCTCTTTTCGCCATTTTTTTGCGCGTTTGCCGGATGTGGGGTATGGCGCCTGGTGGGGCACGGGTATAGGAACGGCGAATAGCGGGCATTTGTTTCTTCCAATACATTACTTTCTTTAATTCCCATTAATCCCCTTGATATTACGGGATATTGCTCTATCCTCAGTTAAACCCTGAAACCTAGTAGGAGAACTAGGAAAGAAGAGGATAGGAATGACAGTGCAGGAAAGCAGCACCGCAAAGCACTCCGCCCAGGATGCAAGCGGCATAAACGAAGAAGAACTGGCTCGCGCCGTAGCGCAGAGCAAGCACGAACACGAGCATGGGCATCACCATCACGACCATGCCGATTTCCACGACTACACCCAGGCGGTACGTGAGTACAAGAAGACCTTTGCCAACAAGCAGCAGGTCATCGAGCAAACGCCCGACCCGGCGGTGCGCGATATGCTGCTGCGCATGCAGGAGCTGGGCATCGACACTGTGTTCGACCGCTTCGATAGGCAGCAACCCCAGTGCTCGTTCGGCATTGCCGGCATCTGCTGCAAAAACTGCTTCATGGGGCCTTGCAAGATAACGAAGAAGGCCCCGCGCGGCGTATGCGGTGCCGATGCCGACCTAATCGTTGCCCGCAACATGCTGCGTTCCCTGGCTTCGGGCGCTGCGGCGCATGGCGCACGCGGACGCGAGAGCATGCTGGCGCTGAAGCGCGTCGGCGAGGGCGTAATCGATTTGCCCATTGAAGGCGAGGCGAAAATACGTGCCGTGTGCCAGAAGTTCGGCATCGAAACCGAGGGCAAGACGCTCAACCAGCTTGCGGTGGAAGTGGCCGACATCCTGTTGGAAGACCTTTCCCGCACGGTGCCCGACGATCATAAGACGGTGCACGCCTTCGCTCCCGCCGAGCGCCTGAAAACTTGGGAAGAGCTGGGAATTCTTCCCATCAGCGTGTACCACGAGGTGTTCGAGAGCCTGCATAAAACCAGTGTGGGAACCGATGGCGACTGGCGCCACGTTATGCAGCAGTTCCTGCGCACGGGCGTTGCCTTCGCATGGACAAGCTGCCTGGGTTCTTCCATTGCGATGGACAGTCTGTTCGGCTTACCGGAACGCCGTAAGACGGTTATGAACCTCGGTGCACTCAAGAAGGGCTGGGTGAACATCGCCGTGCACGGGCACTCGCCGCTCATGGTGAGCGAGATTGTACGCGTGGGACGCTCTGCCGAATATCAGGCGAAGGCCCAGGCAGCAGGCGCAGAGGGCATCCAGTTCTACGGCATCTGCTGTTCGGGGCTTTCGGCGATGTACCGCTACGGCGGTGTTATCCCGCTTTCCAATGCTGTGGGCGCCGAACTTGTTTTGGGCACGGGTGCGTTGGACCTGTGGGTGGCCGATGTACAGGACGTGTTCCCCTCCATCATGGACGTGGCGCGCTGCTTCAAGACCACAGTGGTAACCACCAGCGATTCCGCACGCTTGCCAGGGGCCGAGCACTACGACTTCGACCATCACCACGCCAACCTCGGCCAGATCCACGAGCTTGCGGTGAAGATTGTGGAACGCGGTATTGAAAGCTTTGCCGCCCGCCGTGATGTGCCCGTGGTTATCCCGCAGTATGAAACCGAGGTTGAAGTGGGCTTTTCTGCTGAATTCGCCCAGGAAACCTACGGTTTCGACGGCATTGCCGAAGCGCTGCGCGATGGTCGCATTCGCGGAATCATAAACCTGGTTGGCTGCAACAACCCACGCATCGTCTACGAGAAGGCAATCGTCGAAGTAGCCGATTACCTGATCAAGCACGACGTGCTTGTTATGACCAACGGCTGCGCGTCGTTCCCGCTTATGAAGCTGGGCTACTGCTCCACGAAGGCGTTGGATCAGGCAGGCCCTGGCCTCAAAAGCTTCTTGGGCGATGTGCCTCCTGTGTGGCAGATGGGCGAGTGTCTGGACAACGCCCGCGCTTCGGCGCTCTTCTGCGGGGTGGCGGGTGCGTCGGGGCACGCCATCAAGGATTTGCCCTTTGCCTTCGCAAGCCCCGAATGGTCGAACGAGAAGGGCATTTGCGCGGCCTTGGCATTCCGCCTTCTGGGCATGAACTCGTACCACAGCGTCTATGCACCCACGCAAGGCTCGGCCAAGGTGACGGAATTCATGGAGCACGGCACAAAGCCCCTGCTAGGTTCGGAAATGATAGTTGATGTGGATCATAAGGCGCTGGCGGAGCGCATCGTTGCCGATATGGACGAGCGCCGCCGCGCGTTGGGATGGAAGGTGAACAGCTAGTGAAGCTTGCGAAGAGCACGGCACGTGCAATCGTGGCGTTGGTAGCAACGCTTGCGCTTGTTGCCACGGCAATCTACTACAAGGTCGATGACATGGGCATCGGCGCTTCAGAGGAACAGACCACGCTCACCATCGCTTACCTGCCCATCACCCATGCTGTTCCGCTGTTCAAGGCAGCAGAGCAGCTTGAGCAGCAGAACAGCAATGTCCATGTTGAGCTGGTGAAATACGGTGGTTGGGCCGAGCTTATGGACGCGCTTGACTCCGGGCGCGTCGATGGGGCTTCGGTGCTCATAGAAATGGCCATGGAGGCGAAGAGCCAGGGCATTCCGCTGCAGCGTTCGGTTCTGGGGCATCGTGATGGCAATGTGGTTATCGCGGGCAACAACATCCAGTCGCCCGAGCAGCTGAAAGGCAAGACCATTGCCATTCCCAACGAGCAGTCGTCTCACAACATCTTGGTGCAGCAGCTGCTTGCCAAGTACGGCTTGAGCGCCAAGGATGTGACCTTGGTTGAAATGGCTCCTGCCGAAATGCCGGCGGGCTTGAAATCAGGGCAGATCGACGGCTACTGCGTGGCCGAGCCGTTCGGTGCAAAGGCCGTGGAAACGGGCGTGGGCCACGTTTTGGCCACCTCCGACGAGCTGTGGCAGAACTCCATCTGCTGCGGCATCGTGTTCAACACCCAGGCCACTGCCGGAAAGCAGGAAGCGCTGGAAACGTTCAAGCAGGCATATCTTTCCGCCGGCGATTCGCTTACCAAAGACGAAGCGGTGCAGATTGCCGTGAACGATTTGGGACAGGACGAGGCTACCAGCGAGCAGTCGCTGCAGTGGATTTCCTTCAACGACTTGAACGTGACCGAAGAAGCCTACGAGAAGCTTCGCCAAGAAGTAATTCATTACGGATTGAACGACAATCCGCCGACGTACCGCGATTTCGTGGCACAAGGCTAGGAAAGGGGAGCATTACCTATGAATAAGGCACTGAAAGGTGTTGCATCGTTTGCGGTGCTGCTTGCGATATGGCAGGCGCTGGCTGTTTCGGGCTGGTTCCCCTCGTCGTTGTTCCCCGGGCCGGTTTCGGTTGCCCAAGCGCTGGTCGACCGCGCTTCAAGCGGGCAGCTGGTGCTGGACATCGGCGCCAGCATGTACCGCTTCTTCATCGGCTACCTGATTGCCTGCGTATCGGCGGTGCTGTTGGGCCTGGTCATGGGCTGGTGCACGCGCGCGTGGGATTTCCTGAACCCTGTGGTGCAGTTCCTGCGTCCCATTTCGCCGGTGGCATGGCTGCCGTTCATCGTGTTGTGGCTGGGCATCGGCGACATTCCCGCCATCGTGGTTATCTTCCTGGCGGCGTTCTTTCCGGTGCTGCTTTCCACGGTGGGCGCGGTGCGCCGCATCGACCCGGTGTATTTGAAGGTGTCGAAGAACTTTGGTCTGGGAAGCGCACAGACTCTGTTCAAGATCGTGCTGCCGGCGGTGTTCCCCGTCATTGCCAACGCGCTGCACATTGCTTTGGGCACAGCATGGATCTTCCTGGTGGCAGGAGAAATGGCCGGCACGCAATCGGGGTTGGGCTTCCTAATCGTAGACGCCCGCAACAACCTGCGCACCGATGAGCTTTTGGCCGCCATCGTGGTTATCGGCCTTCTGGGCGTGCTGCTCGACTGGATCATCAAACAATTCGAAGCCTGCGTGAACCGTGTGTGGGGCACCGGCGTGCAAGGAGCTGAAGAGTAATGGCCTATATCGAGATCAACGATGTTTCGAAGGTGTACCAGCGCGAAGGTGAGCCGTTCCACGCACTCGACCATGTGTCGCTGGAAGTGGAGAAAGGCGAGTTCATCTGCCTTTTGGGCCCTTCGGGTTGCGGCAAGACCACGCTGCTTTCCATGTTGGCGGGGTTCGAGCACCCTGATTCGGGCAGCATTCTCATCGACGGCGCGGAGGTAACGGGCCCTGTTCCCAATCGCGTTACCATTTTCCAGCACTACGGCCTGTTGCCCTGGCAGACGGTGGAAAAGAACGTGATGCTGGGGCTTCTGGCCAAGAAGGTGCCAAAAGAGCAGGCTCGCGCCACGGCCGCGAAGTATATCGAGTTGGTGGGGCTATCCGGCTTCGAGCATGTGCGTCCTGCCCAGCTTTCCGGCGGCATGCAACAGCGCGTCTCCATCGCGCGTGGCTTGGCGGTGCAACCCGATGTGCTGTTCATGGACGAGCCCTTCGGCGCCCTTGATGCCATTACCCGTCTGAAGATGCAGGACGATATCCATCGCATTGCCGAAGAAGAGGGCGTCACCGTGATCTTCGTGACGCACGACATCGAGGAAGCGGTGGTTCTGGCCGACCGCATCGTGGTGCTCACGCCAAACCCCGGCCACGTGAAGGAAGTGGTGAAGGTTGAGCTGGGCCCCGATCGCTTGCGCACGGGCAGCGACTTCCTTGCGGTGCGCGACCATGTGTTCGACGTGTTCGGCATGAAGCCCAACTGGGATGTCGAATATGTGATCTGATTCTTGTGCAAGGGCGCCTAGCATGGGCACGGCGTTCGAGGGGCCAGGGGCGGTTATCCGTCCCCGGCCCCTCCGATTTTATGCGGGCTTTGCTGGAGGTTTGGTCGTGCTTTTCGGGTTTGCGGGGCTGGCGGGGCGCTTGCCCTATACTTTTCATCATGAAATTCGCTCAGATCATCCTCGATATCCCAACGGCGGCGCTCGATGCGCCCTATACCTACGCTGTGCCCGAAACAGCTGAAGAACAAGCGCGCCTTGCGCAGGGCAAGAAGCCCTCTGCCAAGAAAGCCGCGAAGAAGCCCGTTCAGGAATCGTTCGACGATCTTTTCTCCCTGACCGATGCAGCAGTTGAGCCCAAATCGGAGTCGGTGGGGATTGCCCCCATTGACTTCGACCCCGCTGCAAGCGAAGTTCTGTCGGGCATCCAGGTTGGCTGCGCGGTGCTGGTGCCCTTCGGCGGCCGCAAGGCCGTGGGCTTTGTGGTGGGCGTAAGCGACCAGGCTCCTTCTGACCTTGATACGGCAAAGCTCAAGGCAGTGGAAGAAGTGCTGGGCAAGCCGTGCTTCACCGAAGTCGGTGCCCGCTGCGCGCAATTTTTGGCCGATCGGTACTTGGCACCGTTTTCTTCCTGCATTCGCCTGTTCATGCCGCCCGGCGGCGTGCCGCGCATGGAACGCATCAACGGCACGTGGCAGGTAACGCGCCCGGTGGTGGCGCAGGTCGATGAGCGCTGGGTCGTGCGTACCCCTGAAGCCGATGCCTTCAAGCCACGCAAGGGGGCAGTGAAACAAGAGCTGGTGCTCGAAGCGCTGAAGCAAGGCGATTTGCGCGTGACGGAGCTCACGGCGGAATACGGCTCGGTTTCCTCGACGTTGAAATCGCTGGAGAAAAAGGGTGTTATCCGCATCGAGCAGCGGCGCCGTATGCGCGAGTACGGCCAGGTGGCAGGCGTGTTCGCAAAGCGTGCAGGGGAGCGACCCGTGCTTACCGGCCACCAGGAGCAGGCGCTCGATGCCATTCAACGGGCTGCATCATGCAACGATGGCCATGTGGTGTTGGTTGATGGCGTTACCGGGTCGGGTAAGACGGAAGTGTATCTGCGCGCCATCGAAGATGCGCTTGCGCAGGGACGCGGGGCCATTGTTCTGGTACCTGAGATTTCCCTTACCCCGCAAACCGTGGCGCGTTTCCGCGGCCGCTTCGGCGATACCGTTGCCGTGCTGCATTCGCGCATGTCGCAGGGCGAGCGCTTCGACCAGTGGGACCTTATCCGCGAAGGGCATACCCGCGTGGTGGTTGGCGCCCGCAGTGCCCTGTTCGCTCCCATGGAAAACGTGGGCGTGATCATTATCGACGAGGAACATGAGGGCAGTTACAAGCAGGACCAGGCTCCACGCTACGTTACGCGTGATGTGGCCGAATGGATGGCGCGCGCCCATGGGGCCGTGTTGGTGCTGGGCTCGGCAACCCCTTCGCTCGAGGCGCTGCATCGTTGCGAAACGCAGGATTCGTGGCAGCGGGTTGAAATGCCCGGGCGTGCCAACGGCAAGCCTTTGCCCGACATTGCCGTGGTGGACATGGCGCGCGAGTTCGGCGGCGGCAACCGTTCCATGTTCTCGCGCGAGCTGCAGAAAGCGCTTTTTGAAGTGCTGGACAAAGACGAAAAAGCCGTGTTGTTGCTGAACCAGCGCGGCTTTGCCCAGTTCTTGCTGTGCCGCGACTGCGGCTACGTCCCCGAATGCGATTCGTGCTCCACGTCGCTTACCTACCACGATCAGGACTCGAAGCTGGTGTGCCACCACTGCGGTGCAACGCATCCGGTGCCTGCGGTGTGCCCCGAGTGCGGAAGCCCGTATCTGAAACGATTCGGCGCCGGAACGCAACGCGTGGAAAGCGAGTTACGGGCGCTTTTGGCAGATCGGGATTGCCGTGTTATCCGCATGGATGCCGACACTACGGCGAAGAAGGGTGACCATCAACGTTTGCTGGAGCAGTTCGCTGTGCCAGGGGCCGCCGTGCTTCTGGGCACGCAGATGATAGCGAAGGGGCTCGACTTCGACGATGTGACCCTGGTAGGCGTCATCAATGCCGATACCATGCTGAAGCTTCCTGATTTCCGCAGCTCGGAGCGGACGTTCGACCTCATCGAGCAGGTGGCGGGCCGTGCGGGCCGTGCCGACAAGCCCGGGCGGGTGGTGGTGCAAACCTACAGCGCGCAGGACGTTGCCATCCGCGCAGCCGCTTCCTACGATCGCCAGCACTTCCTTGACGAGGAGCTGGAATTGCGCGAAGGGTTGGGGTACCCGCCCTACGTGCGCCTGGCAAACGTTTTGGTGTGGGGCAAAGACGAAGACGCGGTGCGCGCCACTGCGCGGGAGCTTTACCATGATTTGACGCAGCTTGCCGCAGGGCAGGGTGCTGGCTGGCTGGTTCTGCCGCCCACACCGTGCGTGCTGGAGCGCTTGAAGGGCTCGTGGCGCTACCATGTGGTGGTGAAGTCTCCGCTCTCAGGCGATATCGCCGGGTGCTTCGCAACGTATTTTCGCGATCGAAAACCCACGTCGGGGGTGCGCGTTTCCATCGACATCGACCCGATGAGCCTTCTGTAGCGCATCCTTTCCGCTGTCCTTCCGGATCAACGCATAATAAAGTAAAGCAAGGCAATTTAAGGCTACCTATAAGGTGCCATTCGCGTTATAATGGCATGATGTTTTCAACAGGCTCAGAGCCTGATTTTGTAGAAGCGTGGGAAGGAAACGACGTGGCAAAGGCTTCCTCACAACAGTCTGAATCCAAGGAAAAGACGACGAAGAGCACGGCCAAGAAAGCGCCAGCCAAGAAGGCTACCACCAAGAAGGCGGCCCCTAAAAAGGAAACGGCTAAGGCAAAGAGCGCTGCAGCTTCCAAGAAGAAGGCTGCAGAGGCAAAAGCGGCAGAGATGCACGATCACGAGGAAGACGAAACGGAAAGCATTCTGGAATCCGACGTCGAGCCCACGAACCTGCACGAAGAGCACCACGAAGAGGTCAAGGCTTCCGAACTTACCGACGAAAGCCTGCTTGAGGGCGTGCCGGAAGAAGAGCTGAAGGCTGCCGCTGAAATCACGGTTCCCAAGGTTTCCCATAAGGCGAAAAGCACCCGCAAGCGCAGCACCCGCAAGTCTTCGGGCGACGGCTCGGTGGCGCTTCTTACGGGCGACCCGGTTCGCATGTACCTGAAGGAAATCGGCAAGGTTTCCCTGCTTACGGCAGCCGAGGAAATCGACCTGGCCATGAAGATCGAAGCGGGCGTTGCCGCAACCGCCGAACTCGAAAAGGCCGAAGAAGAAGGCGTGGAGCTTGAGCGCCGCGAGCGCAGGCGCCTTACCCGCGTAGAGCAGGTGGGCATCGACGCAAAGCAGCAGCTCATCGAGGCAAACCTTCGTCTGGTTGTTTCCATCGCGAAGCGCTATGTGGGCCGTGGCATGCTGTTCTTGGACCTTATTCAGGAAGGCAACCTGGGCCTTATCCGCGCGGTAGAGAAGTTCGACTACACCAAGGGCTTCAAGTTCTCCACGTACGCAACGTGGTGGATCCGTCAGGCCATTACCCGCGCCATCGCCGACCAGGCTCGCACCATTCGCATTCCGGTTCATATGGTGGAAACCATCAACAAGCTTGTTCGCATCCAGCGCCAGCTGCTGCAGTCGTTGGGCCGCGAACCTACTCCGGAAGAAATCGCCGAGGAAATGGGCCTTACCCCCGAGCGTGTGCGTGAGATTCAGAAGATCAGCCAGGAGCCGGTATCGCTCGAAACGCCTATCGGCGAAGAGGAAGATTCCCAGTTGGGCGACTTCATCGAAGACGATGCTGCGGTTGTTCCTCCCGATGCTGCTTCGTTCAGCATGCTGCAGGAACAGCTTTCCAAGACACTGGAGGGTCTGGCAGAACGCGAGCGCAAGGTTATCTCGTTGCGCTTCGGCCTGGAAGACGGCCATCCCCGCACGCTCGAGGAAGTTGGCCGCGAGTTCGGCGTAACGCGTGAGCGTATTCGCCAGATCGAGTCGAAGACGCTGGCCAAGCTGCGTCATCCGTCCCGTTCTCAGAAGCTGAAAGACTACTTGGAAGACTAGGCGGTTGCTCTGTTCTGCCGGACAGAGCAAGACTTGCGAAACGTTACGACGCTGCAAGGCGTTCTGATAGCACAGGAACATTTCAAGGCCCATGGGGCGGCACGAAGCCAGCCCCATGGGCCTTTCATTCCTCCGCACTTGCCAGAGCGTCGCTTGCTGGCTTACTGGCACATGCCCTGATAGTATTAATGCCCTTTCGGACAGTACCGCGTTGCGGTAATGCAGTACCATCGTTTTAAAGGCCTATCATTAAAAGGAGCCCCTATGGACAACGGACAACTTGAATTCTTCGCTACGTGCCCCCAGGGGTTTGAGCATATTCTGGCCGACGAGCTGAAGCGCCTGCGTGCGCAAAGCGTGCGTCCCCTGAAAGGTGGCGTGGCGTTTTTCGGCAGCAAAGTGGAAGGGTATCGCGTGTGCCTGTGGTCGCGCATTGCCTCGCGTGTGCTGCGCGTCATGGGGCGCGTTGATGCCCACGACGCCGATGCCCTCTACCATGGGGTGAAGGCGCTGCCGTGGGCCAGTGTGGTTGCCGACGGATCGACCATTGCGGTGACGGCCCGTGGTACCAACGATTCCCTTCGAAACAGCCAGTTCGTGGGCCTGAAGGTAAAGGATGCGGTATGCGACCGCCTGCGTGAGACGCGCGGCAAGCGCCCCGACGTGCAGCCTCAGCGCCCCGATGTGCCCATTTGGATTTCGTTGCATGGCAACAAGGCAACCGTTTCCATCGACTATGCGGGCGAATCGCTTCATCGCAGGGGCTATCGTGTTCCCGGCGAAACCGTGGAAGCGCCGCTCAAGGAAGCGCTTGCGGCGGGCATGCTGGTATGGGGCGGTTGGGACCGCGTTGCCGCTCCCGCCCTGCGTCGTGCGAAAGCGCAGCATGAAGGAACAGACGAGATAGCGCAAGCTCCCGCCTTTGTCGACCCGGCATGCGGCAGCGGCACGCTGGTGCTCGAAGCTGCCATGATGGCAACCGACCGCGCCCCAGGGCTTTCGCGCGATTACTGGGGTTTCGAGGGCTGTGCCGACTTCGATGCCGATGCCTTCGATGATTTGCTTGCCGATGCCGACGAGCGTTTCGAGCAGGGCCTGGAAGGCGCTCCGCACCTGTTTGGCTTTGATATCGATTCTCAGGCAGTTGGCATCGCGCGGGGCAACGCCCGTCGTTTGGGGCTTGCTTCCTACGTGACGTTCGGCTGCGCCGATTGTGCCGACCTGCAAACCAGCCTGCAGCAGAACAAGGTTTCGCTTGATGGGCCGGGCTTTGTGGCCATCAACCCGCCTTATGGCATGCGCTTGCTGGCGCATGGCTTGGAAGGGTTCTATGAGCACCTCTCAAAGGGCCTGCGCATTCTGCCCGACACGTGGAACATGGTGGTTATCACGCCCGATTCCGGGTTCGATTCTGCAGTGGGCTTTACCGCCAACCGCACGCTTCCGGTGTACAACGGAGCCATCGAAGCATGCCTGCGCAGTTACCGTTTGGGACATTCCTCTATCGTGGAAGCGCCCATGGTAACGCTCGAGGGCGTAGAAACGAAGGTGGCCGTCACGTCCGACCATGCCCTGCAATTTGCCGCGCGCTTGCGCAAAATGGCGAAGGCCCGTCGCAAATGGGCACGCAAGAACGACATCCACGCTTATCGCATCTACGACGCCGACCTGCCCGACTATGCGGTGGCGGTCGATTTGTTCGAAGAACAGGACACGGGTGCCGTGAACGTGCTGGTGACCGAGTACCAGGCGCCGAAGGAAATTGACCCGCAGAAGGCAACGTGCCGCTTTAAGGACGCCTGCGCCGTTACCGCGGTTATCCTTGGCGTGCCCGAAGAGCGTATGTTCACCCGTGTGCGCCGCCAGGCAAAGGGCGGCTCGCAATATCGTCGTGAAGAGCACGTTTCCCATCGCATCATCGTCGAGGAAGCGGGACATCCGTTTGAGCTCGATCTTTCAGGCTACCTTGATACGGGCTTGTTCCTCGATCATCGCATCACGCGTTCCCTGGTGGGCGAAATGGCCGCCGACAAACGATTCCTCAACCTGTTTGCCTATACAGGAACGGCAAGCGTGTACGCGGCGTGCGGTGGAGCCGCTTCAACCACCACGGTTGATATGAGTCAAACCTACCTTGATTGGGCAAAGCGCAACATGAAGCGGGCGGGCTTCACGGGGCGTATGCACCGTTTCGTGCGCGCTGACGTGCTTTCATGGATAGAGCGTGCCGCCGAAGAAGAGGCAGGCTGCTACGATTTGGTGTTCTTAGACCCGCCCACGTTCTCTAACTCGAAAACCATGGGTCAGCGCACCTGGGACATCCAGCGTGACCATGGCGAGCTGCTTCGCCTGGTGCGCCGTCTGCTGGCTCCTGGCGGCACCATTGTGTTCTCGGGCAACTTGCGCTCCTTCAAGCTCGATGAAGTGAAGGTGCGTGCGTGTGGCTTGGGCATCGAGAACATTACCGCCAAGACCATCCCGGAAGATTTTTCGCGTAATCCCAAGATTCACTTCTGCTATCTGCTTACCGATTTGCGCGGATAGGAAACAAGGCATTGAGCTGCTAAATGGCCCGTGCGAGTCGTATGATCCGCAAGGGCCATTTCTGTATTCGTCACCTATGTTTCAAGCAATCGGACCGTTTTCGGGGTTCAGATAGCATGGAACAGCCGGGTTGGGCGCTTGGGGCGTTGCTGGGTGGGTTTGCCTGTGGTGGGGGCATGGCGGTGCGTGCCAGATGCTGCGTTGGGGAGATGTCGCAAAACACGCCCCTGATTCCTGGGCATGGGCCGTGGGGCTAGGCCTTGTCGCCGCGGAGCAGGGCGTCAACCAGTTCGTTGTCTTCCTTGCTTGGCGAGCCTAGGGGCAATCCGCATGCCTCGAAGAAGTGGCTGCCGGCGAATTGGCGGGCACGAAACGACCCATGAACGCCGTCGTCCAGATAGCGCACGCGGCTCTTGCAGTCGGTGGTGCCGCAGAACAGCAGGCCGTGCTTGCTGATGTAGCGTGCGTAGGTTTCCGCTTCCGACCACAGCATGACGCCCGCCATGTTCTCGAGCTCGTAGGCAACGGCGTAGTCGGTCCAGCTGATGGCTCGCTCGCGCACGTAGCGGTCGAGCAGCGATGCCAAGCGGGTAACGCGGCGCAATGTTTCGGTGGCGCCGATGAAGCGGGCATGGGCGGGCACTTCGATTCCCAGATCAAGCAACTGGCTTCGCGCTTCCTCCTGTTGGGCGGCATCGAGCATCACGCCGGGAACGGTGAGCTTCATCGACTCGTCGGGAAACAGTTCGATTGCCGAGTGGATGGAGCTTCCCGGAATGTCTTTCGAAGTGCGGAATATCAGCGAGTCGTGGGCGTGCTGCACGTGACAGCTCATGCCTTGTTGCGCAAAGGCATTGCGCATGGCAACCACATGGCTTTCCTGAGCGGCTCTAGAGGGTGTGTCAGCCGCGTGCTGGCCCATTCGGTACAAGTACAGGCTGAAAAGCGGTAGCGCCGCTTCTGGGGCGTTGCAGCTGTGGTTTGCGCAAGGGGTGTCGGCGGGGTACCACACGGTGCGCTGGCAGTAATCGCGAATCTCCTGGGCGCGTTTGGTTGCCTTGCTGTACAGCTCCACCAAAGCCGAGCCCAAGGCGGGGCCGGAAGTGGACCCTTCGCGGATTTCCACGATGCCGTCGGCAACGTAGGGTGGGAAGTCGCCTTCGTGCACCTGCACCACCACCACGCCTTGGGCGGGGTTGGCGGGGTCGGAAAGGAAGCGGGTGTCGAAGCGCGGGGTGGGGAACACATGATGGCGGCACAGCTCGCCGAATATCTGAGAAAAGTCGGCCGAGGGCTTCGGAATGGGGCATACCGCCTTGTCGTCGTCGGCGATGCCGATTATCAGCCAACCGCCGTGCGAGTTCGCAAACGATGCGATGATCTTGGGTACCTTAACGCGCACGTTTTCGTTCCAGGTGCGCTTGAATTCCAGCGCAAAGCCTTCTTCGAGGTCTTTCAGCTGGGCGAGGTCGGCATATGTTACCTCATCAAGCTCCTTTGGCTGCCCCTGCGCATTGCGAAACGGACTGTACATGATGGCCCCCTATCCCCTCATGGGAACATCATAGCGTGTTCAAGCGGGCTTCGGGTCGTCTGTCCCGCTGCTGACCTTGGGGCGGATCTCTTCAAGGCACTCTATCCCGCTGTCTGCCCACAAAGGCACACCCTCGCGGTATGTGCCGTACTGTTTTACGCGTGAATGCGAAGCGCCCTTTCGGGCGCTGGTGCAATGCTGCTCAAGGATTATTTGAAGGTGCCCGTTTCGGACCCATCGGAACTGCCGTTTTTCGCTTCGCGCTTTTCCGCACGGCGCTTGGCGGCATATTCTTCTTCGATCTGCTTGGCGAACTCGTCCATCTTCGCCTCGCCTTCGCTTTTGATGCCGAACAACGTGCGTCCACTGGAAACGCGCGGTTTAGTATCACCGGAAAGCTCGGTAGCAAGGGCTTGCTGGATGCGCTCCCAACGCTTTTGGAATTCGTTGTCCATAGCCTAGCGCCCCAAAGTGCGCTTCAAGTGCTCGAGCAGGGCAAGGCAGCCCGCGTCGACGTCGTCATACGTTGCCTGGAAGTCGCCGGTGTACCAGGGGTCGGCAACATCGCGCGATTCGCCTACCCAGTCCATCAGAAGGCTTAGCTTGCCGGCGGGGTCGTTGCGATACAGCTGGCGCATGTCGCGCAGGTTGTAGCGGTCCATGCCGATAAGGTAATCGAAACGATCGTAATCGGCTTTGGTGGCCAGGCGCGCTGCGCGGGGCTCGTAGGGAATGTGGTAGCGGTCTAGTATTTCCTTGGTGCCATAGTGGGTGTCGCTGCCGATTTCATCGCGGTGCATGGCGGCCGATTCCACGTACACGGCATCATCGAGCCCTGCTTGGCGCAGGTGTTCTTCCATGACGAATTCCGCCATAGGCGAGCGGCAGATGTTGCCGTGGCATACGAAGAGGATGTTGATCATAAGCGTCCTTCAAATCGTGTTGCTTTTCGCTCTTTATCATGGGACAAAAATACCCGCCGTCCATCAGAAAACGGCGGGTATTCATTATTTTGTCCTCCGGCTTGCCTTGTGCAAACACGTAATCTCTTGCTGACGGCCTATCCGCACATCTTGCTTTTCCGTTCGCGTGGGCGCAAACCCTACCCGCACACCTTGCAGCACCTGCTCTTCCCGCTTGCAGCGATGAAGCCGCTATGGATGTTGGACGAACGCTTGAGGGTGGGGCAGTTGGAAGTGGTGTGGTAAACGCTTCCGCCAGAAACCCAATAAACCGTTTGCCCCGTTGTTACGCTTTTGCTTTCCTGCTCAACCCTGCGCTTCTCTTGTTCCTGGGTTGCGCGTTCGTCCGCAAGGTTTTGTACTCTTACAGTGCCGTACCCTTTTTTGGGACGAAGAACGCGTCAGTGTCGATGCCTTCCAGCTCAAGAAGCTTAATTTTCTTGTCGATGCCTCCCGTATATCCCGTTAGACTGCCGTTTGCTCCTACTACCCTATGGCAGGGGATGATAAGGGAGACCTCGTTATGTCCAACGGCGCCGCCGACGGCCTGGGCCGACATACTCTTCGAGCCCGTTTCTCGTGCAAGGCGTTGGGCAATTTCCCCGTAGGTTGTGGTTTGACCGTAGGGGATTTCCAGGAGTACTTTCCAAACTTTATGGCGAAACGCCGAACCCGATGGATGCAGGGGAGGGGTGAAGTTTGGCTCGTGCCCCTTGAAATACGCGTCAAGCCAGCGTGCTGCTTCATCAAGGATGGCAGACGGCTCTTCGTCGTATTCGGCGGGGAGGGTGTTGGCGAAGTATTTCTGTCCCTTGAACCAAAGCCCGGTAAGGCCAACCTCATCAGCAGCTAGGAAGATATTGCCTAAGGGAGATTCGTACGTGCGGGTATGCATCATGGCGTGCTCCTACCTTGAACCAGTGCCTGAGGGCTTCGCTTTACGTGTTTTACCTTTCTTCGTCGTGGGTTTCTTCGGCGCGTAGTCGCGCATTCCGGGAACCTCGCCACTGGCTACGGACCACAGGTACAAACTTGCCACACTGCAGTAGGGGCTGAATCTGCGGCGGTACTTCTCGAACAGCTTTCGGTCGATTTTCCGATGGTGATACACCATACGAAGCCCTCGCTGGATGGCCAGGTCGTCGTAGCTGAAGATGTTTGGGCGTTGCATGCAGAAGAGCAGTATCATCTCCGCTGTCCATACGCCGATGCCTTTCAGGGCGCTGAGCTCTTTGATGGCCTCGTCGTCGGGCAAATTCCAGATGCCTTCCAGGTCGAACTCGCCCGAATGCACCTTGCTGGCGAAATCGGCGATATATTCCGCCTTGCGAAACGTCATGCCGGCCGATTGAAGCTCTTCGATACTCGTATTCAGGATAGTCCCAGCGTTTACCGTGCCTAGGGCGTCCTGCAAACGCTGCCAGACGGTTGCCTGAGCCTTCGTTGATATCTGCTGTCCGATGATGTGGTGAACCACCGAGGAAAACAAATCAGGGTCAACCGTTCGCTTAACGTGCCCAACGGCATCGATAACCTCGCAAAGCCTCTGATCCTTTTCGCGCAGGTACGAAATCTCGGTGTCTCCGTATTCGAAGTACATAGGCCTCCTTTACCACAGCGCTCTAAAGCAATGGTAAGCCAGATAGGAGAGGGTCAGTATCGTAATAGGTTCGGAAACTGCAACGATGAAGCCAATTGGGGCATTTGGACAAGCTGCCCACCTGGTCGAACACTCGGTTTAGGCATGCACTGTCTTGATACCTGTCTACTTGGTTGGCCCTAGGCATTGCAGGCACCGGATCTGAGAGCAATTGATGAGCAGGGGCGGCGCGCTTTACATCGCTTTGAACAGTTTGCTGCGATGCAAATAGTGGCGCCATGTGCGCATCCTGCTGTTCTGCGGAGAAAGCACAAGATGGAAGTGGCAAATTACGCGCGAAACGTATGCTCCTGAAGCAAATAATGGGCGAAAGAGCCCTTTCGTGGCAAGTTTTCTTCGATACGTATGCTGAATCTGGCTTTTTCGTTTGATATGTATGCGTTACGAGGGAAACTTGCCAAATATCCTGCAATAAGAATACGTTTTGAGCGTTTTGTGCCATGAAGGGCGTCGATTCCGCATTTTTTCGGAAAAGAGAATACGTGCGGGGCGCTTTTTGCCACTTTTCGCATTATCGACTCGCTCAAAAAGGGGGCCATAGGCAAGGGCAACGAGGAATCGGACGTATTTCTGTCCTGTAGCTCGAATTTCCCGGGGGTCGCATGATAAAAGTGACTGCAGCCGCGAGATTGACTGGAATGGGTTTTTCGCATGCTTACTGAGTTTGGGCAGCAAGCATGCTTTTGAGCTATAACTCTCCATTCATTTTGCAATGCGATTCATCCAAGACAAAAAAAGACCCGCCATAAGACGGGTCTTTGAAATTCCTGGCTCCCCGGGTAGGATTCGAACCTACAACCCTCCGGTTAACAGCCGGATGCTC
>CAUASB010000012.1 GCA_958431815.1 uncultured Eggerthella sp.
AACCAGACACTATACACACTTCTGCCTATTTTCAGAGCAAAGGACCTTCGCAAGGGCACACTCCCCTATCAGAAGAAGCGCCAAAACCAAGAAACGACACAAGCAAGCTCTAGTACACCTTAGTGTCACAAAATAATTAGCAAAGAAGAGTCAAGCAGAAGCATAAAAAGAAAACGCCCAAAAGGCGTTAATAAAATCCCAGAACTGGACAGAACAGCGAGCGGGATTCTGACGAGTGCAGATGGGTTGAAAGAGAAAGGGGCTGGCCTTCGCGCCGCCCCGACCGATTAAAACCCAGCTGTGCCGTCAGAATCCCGCGCAGCGTCATCGCGTCTCATATGAAAAAAGGGTCTGCCGTCAGGCAGACCCTATAAGGTGTGGTGGAGGCGCGGAGAATCGAACTCCGGTCCATACTAAATCATCAACGAGGCTCTACAAGCTTATTCAATGTTCAGGCTTCAAGTGAGCAAGACCCATTGACAGGTCCGCGCGCACTCTAGCGGGTTCAGTCTTTTGCTTGGCCATACCAGCTACGTGCCAAACAGCATCCCTCTAAAAATGATAACGAAGATGAAGGCGAAGGAAATCTTCACGTCGTCACGCTGCGATTAAATTAAGCAGCGAGGGCCAGCTGGCCCTGAGTGTTGTTTTTGCCAATTAACTTGACGGTACCCCTGTTTTACGTGGCGAGGAGACCACGACCTGCTCCTCGGATCCGACTTACCATGTCGAAACCAGTCGCCCCCGGATGGGGTTATTCCCCTGTAAAAGTGCCCAATCAGTATACCAGATGCCTCCCGCCGCCGCAGCGCAACACGCACGCCGACCGAAAATGGCAAAATGGGGACTGTCCCTTTTTTGTTAAAAAAGAAGGAGCCCCGAACAGGACTCCTTCGAAAGGGTAATCGGAAGTTCGATTACTTGTCTGCCAGGGCAGCATGTGCTGCAGCAAGGCGAGCCAGCGGTACGCGATAAGGCGAGCAGCTGACGTAGTCAAGGCCGATGCCGTAGAACGTCTTGATGGAGTCGGGATCGCCACCGTGCTCACCGCAAACACCGCAAACGATGTCAGGGTTGCCCTGGTGACCCAGCTCAACGCCCATCTTAACAAGCTTGGCAACGCCCGGATCAACCGTAGCGAACGGGTTGTAAGGCAGGATGCGCTCAGCCAGGTACTGATGGATGAACTCAGCCTCAACGTCGTCGCGGGAGAAACCGAAGGTGGTCTGCGTAAGGTCGTTGGTGCCGAAGCTGAAGAAGTCTGCCTTGGTGGCAATCTCGTCAGCGGTAACAGCAGCACGAGGAAGCTCGATCATGGTGCCGATCTTAATGTCGAGCTCTACGCCCTCTTCCTGGGCAACCTGAGCGATAACGCCCTCTGCCTGCTCGCGGAGCTTGGCAAGCTCGGGAACAACGGATACCAGAGGAATCATGATCTCGGGCTGAGGATCAAGGCCTTCCTTCTTCAGCTGAGCAGCTGCGGTTGCGATAGCGCGAACCTGCATTTCAGCGAGGATAGGATACTTGATAGCCAGACGGCAACCGCGAAGGCCGAGCATCGGGTTAGCCTCAGCGAAGCTGTCGATCTTTTCCATGAGGGAACGCTTCTGCTCGATTACGGCAGGATCGCCGCCGGTTGCCTCGAGACGGGCAATCTCAACGTCGAGTGCACGAGCGGATTCCAGGAACTCATGCAGCGGCGGGTCGAGCAGACGAACGATAACGGGCAGGCCGTCCATAGCGCGGAACATGCCCAGGAAGTCGCCGGTCTGAGCCTTGAACAGGTCGGCGCATGCCTTTTCGCGGATAGCGTCGTCGTCGTTCAGGATGAACGTCTGGATGATCTGTTTGCGCTCACCGAGGAACATATGCTCAGTGCGGCACAGGCCGATGCCCTGAGCACCGAAGTCGCGTGCGAGCTGAGCATCCTCGGGGTTGTCGGCGTTTGCGCGAACACCCATGGTGCGGAATTCGTCGGCCCATTCGAGGATGGTGTCAAGGTCGCCGGCGAGTTCAGGCTGAACCAGCTCAACAGCGCCCAGAACAACGATACCGGTGGTACCGTCGAGCGAGATAACGTCGCCTTCCTTGATAACGATGTCGGTGCCGGCAATAGCAGCCTGCTTGGCATCGGCGTCGATCTTCAGAGCGTCTACGCCGCATACGCAAGGAGCGCCCATGCCACGTGCGATAACAGCAGCGTGGGAAGTCTTGCCGCCGTGAGAGGTAAGAACACCTTCAGCAGCAATCATGCCAGCAAGGTCGTCAGGGGTGGTTTCCCAACGTACCAGAACGGTCTTGCGGCCTTCCTTGGCAGCCTCAACAGCGTCTTCAGCGGAGAACACTGCTTCGCCAACGGCAGCGCCAGGAGAAGCGTTCAGGCCCTTGGCAACCACGTCGTAGTCTGCCTTGGCGTCGAACTGCGGGTGCAGCAGCTGGTCGAGCTGTTCGGGGTCTACGCGCTGAACAGCCTCTTCCTTGGTGATGAGGCCTTCCTGCTCCATTTCGATGGCGATGTGCAGAGCTGCAGCAGCGGTACGCTTGCCAACGCGGGTCTGGAGCATCCAGAGCTTGCCCTGCTCGATAGTGAACTCGATGTCGCACATATCGCGGAAGTGGTTCTCGAGGATGGTGAATACCTCTTCGAGCTCACGGCCAGCCTCTTCAAGGCCAGGGGTGTTCTTCAAGTCAGCGATGGGGCTGGTGTTGCGGATACCGGCAACAACGTCTTCGCCCTGAGCGTTAACGAGGTAGTCGCCGTAGAATTCCTTTTCGCCGTTTGCAGGGTTGCGGGTGAAGGCAACGCCGGTAGCGGACGTGTTGCCCTTGTTGCCGAAGATCATGGACTGAACGTTTACTGCCGTGCCCAGATCGTCGGAGATCTTGTTCTGCTTGCGGTACAGGATTGCGCGGGGGTTGTTCCAGCTGCCGAACACTGCCTCGATTGCAAGCTGAAGCTGTACGTCGGGGCTCTGGGGGAACTGAACCGTGCCGTCAACTACGAGGGAAGGATATTCCTCAGCGCTTACGTTCTCGGAGAAGATCTTCTTGAACTCTGCAACGAGCTCTTCAAGATCGGCTGCCGTAAGGTCGGTGTCGGAGTCGACGCCGCGGGAACGCTTCATGATGTTGATGGCGTTCTCGAACAGGTCACCGTCAAGACCCATAACAACGTTGGAGAACATCTGGATGAAACGACGGTAGGAATCCCATGCGAAACGGGGGTTCTCGGTCTGCTTGATCAGGCCGTGAATGGACTGATCGTTCAGGCCGAGGTTCAAAACGGTGTCCATCATGCCGGGCATGGACATCGGAGCGCCGGAGCGAACGGATACCAGCAGAGGATCCTCTGCGTCGCCGATCTTCTTGCCGATGCGCTCTTCGAGATCGAGGCGATATTCCTGGATGGTGTCCAAAACGCCTTCAGGCCAGGTGTTGTTGGAGTTTGCGTACTCCATGCAGGTCTGGCAGGAAATAGTGAATCCCGGAGGTACCGGCAGTCCGATGTTGGCCATCTCAGCAAGGTTTGCGCCCTTGCCGCCAAGGATGGCCTTCATGTTGGTGTTGCCCTCCGTAACGTTCTTCCCGTTTGCGTCTTTGCCGAAAGCGTAGACGCGCTTAAGTTGGTCTGTCACCATCTTCTCCTTAGACTAAACGTTTCTCTCTCATTTCCCAGGTCCGAAGACTTGGGGGTGAGCGCTTTCATAATACCGTAAGATTTCCTGCGCCGTTTCTTCGATAGCCCTGTTGTCGGTGCGCACAACGATGCATCCAAGCTTGCGCATGAGGGCGCGCGCAGACTCCAAATCTTGGTAGATACACTCCAAATCTGCATATGAAGCAGCCACATTGCTAGCATTTCCCAGGCGTCGCTTGCGAATCCCGGAAAGGATTTCAGGCGAGATAATCAGGCCGAAAAGGCGCGTAGGATCAACTTTGAAGATTTCTTTAGGCGGCTCGCTTTGGGGGTCGAGCGGCACATTGGCCACGCGATAGCCCAGCTGAGAGAGGTAAATCGAAAGCGGTGTCTTAGAAGAGCGCGACACGCCGATAAGCACGATGTCGGCCTCGGTAAGATCTTGGGGGTTGCGACCGTCGTCGTGCGAGATGGTGAATTCCATGGCGTCGATGCGGCGGAAGTAGTACTCGTTCACCGAGTGCAGGCGGCCGGGTTCCTGCAGCGGCTCCTTACCCGTTGCCTGCGTCAGGGCAGCAAGCGCGTTGCTCATCAGATCGACGCCCACAACCTCGCCCTCGTGCGCTGCAAGGAAGCTTTCCATGGCATGGCGCAAATCGGCGCGGATCAGGGTGAAGAACACCACGAAGGGAACGCGCCCAAGCGCATGGTGGCGCTCCAAGTGCGCCTCAAGCTCTTCGGTCATGTTCTCGCACGATTCCACACGCGGCAGGATCTCGATTGCCGGATCGTACACCTCGAAGCACGACGAGGCGGCACGCACCATCGTCTGGGCGGTGGTTCCCACCGAGTCGGAAACCACATGGATCACGGGAAACGTGCTTGATGCCTTGCCCTGCGTTATCCATCTTTGCATGGGTTGAATCCTCCTTAAAAGAAAAGCGACCCCGCAGGGCCGCTTACAGCGTATCGGCTTTCTGCCCATGTGCATGAGCAGGCCTTTTCAAGCTCACATGCTTGAAAGCTATTTTACCTTGGAAAGAAGCGCGAAATCGGCGACGTTGGCGAATACGGCAACGAAACGGTTCAACAAACGCAGACGGTTCTCACGCAGCGCCTGGTCTTCGTCCATAACCATGGTGTTCTCGAAGAACAGGTCGATGGGCTTGCGCAGGCCGGCAAGCTTCGCCAGGGCGGCAGCGTAATCGTTCGCCTCAAGCGATGCGGCGACGTTGCTCTCTGCTTCGGCAATGGCACAAACCAGGGCATGCTCCACCTCGGAAAGCAGGCCTTCTTCCACTTCGCAGCCAAGCTCCGTATCACGCAGGTTGTTGGCGCGGGCGTATGCCGTTGCCAAGTCCTCGAACGTCTCAGGCTGCTCCTTACGGGCTGCCTCAAGCGCGGAAACACGATTGATAAGCTCAACGGGCTCCTGCACGTTGGCAGCAAGAACGGCGTCGATAGCGTCGATGCTGTGGCCAGCGTCGCGCAGCATCACCTTGGTGCGCGTGATGAAGAAGTCGATGACCTCGGCGCGCACCGCGTCGGCGTCGAACTCGATGCCCTGATCGGCATAAGAAGCAAGCGCTGCATCGATGGCGGAAACCAGCGAAACGTCTACCGCATCTTCGCCGGAGAGCATGGCAACGATGCCGATGGCGCTACGGCGCAGCGCAAACGGGTCGGAAGAACCCGTGGGGCCCTGCCCCACCGAGAACAGGCCGCATACGGTATCGAGCTTGTCGGCGATGGCAACCAGCTTGCCCACCACCGTTTCAGGCGTGGCATCGCCCGCGAAGCGCGGACGGTAATGCTGCTCGATTGCCTGGGCAACCTGGGCGGTTTCGCCGCTTGCAGCCGCATAGTAGCTGCCCATGATGCCCTGAACGCTGGTGAACTCAACAACAGCGCTGGTTACCAGGTCGGCCTTGCACAGATGTGCCGCGCGCTCGGCATCGCTCAAGTCCTGACCGTCAAGCTGCGCGTCGGCGGCCAGATGATCGGCCAAACGCTCGATGCGGGCCGTCTTTTCCAGCATGGTGCCCAGCTTTTCCTGGAACACCACTTCGCCCAGACGCGGCACGTAGGCTTCCAGGGGCTGCTTCAGGTCTTCGTCGTAGAAGAACTTCGCATCGTAGAGGCGGGCGCGCACCACGCGCTCATTGCCATCGGTGATGGTGTCGGCACAGGCAGGATCGCCGTTGCTTACCACGATGAAGCGGTTGGTGAGCTTGCCTTGCGCATCGTAGAGCGGGAAGTAGCGCTGATGCACCAGCATGGCATCGACGATGATTTCCTCGGGGACCTTCAGGAATTCCTCGTCGAACGTACCAACCAGCACCGTGGGATACTCGGTGAGGTTCACTACCTCTACGAGCGTCTTGGGATGCAGCACGGCGGTGAAGCCCGTTTCCGCTTCCGCCTTGGCAACGCCGTCGCGGATAACCTGCTCACGTTCGGCCTCAGTGGGAACCACGTAAGCCTTGCGCACTACATCGACCAGCGAATCGGCATCGGCAACCTCGAAGGGGCCGGGAGCCAGGAAGCGATGGCCGCGCGTCATGCGACCTGCGGTAAGGCCGGCGAACGAGAAATCGATGACCTCTTCACCAAACAGGGCAACAAGCCAGCGCACCGGGCGGGAGAAGTACTCGTTCTGCGTGCCCCAGCGCTGGGAGCGGGGCCAGGAAAGGCCGCGGATGATCTTGTCGAGCACCGACGAGAGAAGCGTGGCAACGTTTACGGAAGGCGTATGCGTGCGGGCGTAGACGTAGCCGTCTTCCACTACCAAGCTGGAAGGATCGACACCCTTGCCGCGGGCAAAGCCCTGGGCGGCCTTGGTGGGGTTGCCATCGGCATCGAAGGCGATCTTCGCAGAGGGGCCCTTGAATACTTCGTTCTTTTCCTCGGTAGCCGCAGGGATATCGTGCGCAATGACGATAAGGCGACGGGGAGAGCAGTAGATCTGCACATCGCCATGGGGAATGGCAGCTTCGTTGAGCAGCTTGGGAACCATGGTGTTCAGCTGCTTGACGGCATTGGCCAAGTCGAAAGCAGGGATTTCCTCGGTGCCGATTTCAAAAGCAAGCGTACGGTTTTCCATCGGTTACTCCCCCTTCTTCTCAGAGTCCTCGGACTCCGGAGCCTGACCAACAACGTGTTTCAGATACGACGCGCAGCATGCCTTGGCAATGGTGCGCACGCGAAGGATGTAGCCCATACGCTCGGTGGCGCTGATAACGCCGCGCGCATCGAGCAGGTTGAACGCATGCGAGCACTTCAAAACGTAATCGTATGCCGCAAGGGGAAGGCCGGCTTCCAAGGTGCGGTTGCATTCCGCCTCGTAGCGGTCGAACTCGCCGAACAGCAAGTCGGTGTCGGCCACCTCGAAGTTGTAGGCGGAGAACTCGCGCTCGTTTTCCAGGAACACATCGCCATAGGTGAACACGGTGCCGTCTTCGCTGCGTGCCCATACCAAGTCGTACACGGAATCGACACCCTGGATGTACATTGCCAAGCGCTCAAGGCCGTAGGTTACTTCCGAGGGAACCGGACGGCACTCGAAGCCGCCCACCTGCTGGAAGTAGGTGAACTGGGTTACTTCCATGCCGTTGAGCCATACTTCCCAGCCAAGGCCCCAGGCGCCGAGCGTCGGGCTTTCCCAGTCGTCTTCGACGAAGCGAATGTCGTGCTTTTCCACTTCGATGCCGATAGCGCGCAAAGAGCCCAGGTACAGATCCTGGATATTGTCGGGGGAAGGCTTCATAAGAACCTGGAACTGGTAGTAGTGCTGCAGGCGGTTGGGGTTTTCGCCGTAGCGACCGTCGGCAGGGCGGCGGCACGGCTGAACGTAAGCCGCTTTCCACGTTGCAGGACCAAGGCTGCGCAGCGTCGTGGCGGTATGGAACGTGCCCGCGCCCACCTCGTTGTCGTAGGGCTGCATGATTACGCAGCCCAGGTCTGCCCAGTAGCGCTGAAGGCGCAGGATCATGTCCTGGAACGTCAGCACCTGAGAGGTATCGGCCTTCGCCTTACCTGCTTCGTGGTTAGTCATAATGCTCCTTTATCGATACACGATGGATATGAACTAGTTCAAAAGCCCGATACGGTTCAAGGGCCAGTACGTTACCAGCGCCTTGCCGAAAATCGAATCAGAGTCGATGGGGCCGAAATAACGGGAGTCGGAAGAGTTTTCGCGGTTGTCGCCCATCACCCACACCTCGCCTGCCGGCACGGTATAGGGATAGCTTATCGAAACATTGCTTGCCGTCTTGGAAAGCGGATACGAGCTGCCCTGGGTGTAGGGCTCGCTCTGCTTCACGCCGTCAACGTAGACGTAACCGTTCACCAAGTTCACGGTTTGGCCTTCCGTGGCGATAATGCGCTTCACCAGAACGCGCGAAGGAAGCTGCGGGTCGGAAAACACCACGATATCGCCTGCTTTGGGCTGTGAGAAATGATAGGTGACCTTTTCGGCGAACAAGCGGTCACCGGTCATGATGGTGGTTTCCATCGAAGCGGAGGGAACCTCGAACGGTTCGATGACGAAGGTTCTGATTCCCCACGCTGCCGCCAGTACGATGGCGACGCAGATAACCACGTTCAGGAATCGCCGAATAATGCCGGGGCGATGTTCACCGGCGTGACGTCCGGAGTCCAAACCTATCCCATCCCTTCAAGGGTGATGCAAAAAGCCAACAGTCGAATGCTCCCATGATAGAGCAAACGATGCCGCGGTGCCACATTCAACGCTTATTCCACCGAATCGAGGAAGGCGCGCTCCGCATCTGACAAGTTGGCCTCTTCGAGCAAGTCGGGGCGCCAGCGCTTGGTGCGCATCAGGCTTTGCTTGCGGCGCCAGTCGGCAATCTTGGCATGATGGCCGGAAAGCAGGATATCGGGCACTTCCATGCCACGGTAATTTGCGGGACGCGTGTACTGAGGGTATTCCAGCAAGCCGTCGTAGAAGCTTTCGTCTACCGCGCTGCCCTCATCGCCCAGCACGCCGTCGATGCGACGGACCACCGCATCGATTACCACCATAGAGGCAAGCTCGCCACTGGTAAGCACATAATCGCCCAACGATATCACCTTGTCAGCCAACGTGTAGGCGCGCTCATCGATGCCCTCGTAGTGCCCGCAGATGAAGAACAGGTGGTCCTGCTGGGCAAGCTCGAGCGTCATGGCAT
Organism: uncultured Eggerthella sp.; assembly: GCA_958431815.1. Classification (GTDB taxonomy): domain Bacteria; phylum Actinomycetota; class Coriobacteriia; order Coriobacteriales; family Eggerthellaceae; genus Anaerotardibacter. The sequence goes on from CAUASB010000012.1 coordinate 8,827, forward strand.
CATCGAAGCGCTCACCGGTTGGCGAGAGGAATATCACATAGGGCTTTTTCGGGGCGGCAGCGAACAATTCGTCGGTGGCCTCGAAAATCGGCTCGCACTTCATAACAAGCCCTTGGCCGCCGCCATAGGGCTCGTCGTCGGTTGTGCGGTGCTTGTCGTGCGTCCAGTTGCGAAGGTCGTGTGCTGTGAATTCAAGGAAGCCCTTTTCCTGCGCGATACGCATAATCGACTCGTTCATAACCGAGTCGTAGCACTGGGGAAACACCGAAAGCGTTTCAATCTTCACATGAGCTCCTATAAATCAAGCAAGCCTTCAGGCAGGGTTACACGTATCTCCCTTGCTTCCTCTTCGACGGCTACCAAGAACTCGTCTACCAGAGGAATAAGCACCTCGTCCTGCTCGCTATCGTCGGACGAGCCGGCACGTTTTACCACCAGCAGCGCATGAGCAGGGTTTTCTTCCAGGCCCTGCACAGTACCGATAAGCTTCCCTGCTTCGTCAACCACGGAAAAGCCGACCAAATCGAGCGTGCCCTGGTCGGCGAACCCTTCAGGAAGTACCGAAGTGCGCACCAGGCAGAAATGGCCTTCAAGCTTTTCGGCATCGGTGCGGTTGTCGATGCAGTCGAACCACACCATGTAACGGCCTTCACCCACTTCTTCAAGGGCGGAGACCTTACCACTGCGCGGAATGCGCAGCACGGGAGGGACGAAGGTTACCTCCATCCCCTCTTCAAGCAAAAAAGGAAGACCTTCCGTCGGCATGACGGAAAGCCCTCCTTCATTTGTTTTAGCTCGCAATAGAGCCGCAACGTTCGTCCAGGATTCCATGAACGAACCTATTCGTCGATAAGCTCGACTTCGACATCGAGCCCATGACGCGAACCCGCTGCGCGAGCAAGCGTACGGATTGCTTTGATAACGCGACCCTGACGGCCGATGACTTTGCCGGCATCTGCCTGAGCTACGCGTACTTCGATGAGCACAGAACCCATTTCGGTGTTGGACGTTTCGATGCTTACCGCATCGGCGTCGTCAACCAAAGGCATAACCAGGGCTTCGACCAAACCCGAAATATCTTCGCGGGATTCCGCCATCACTAAGCGTTCTTACGCTCTGCCTCGATGAGGCTTGCAACGGTATCGGTGGGCTTTGCGCCGTTAGCGATCCACTTGTCAACCTTTTCGAGGTCGATCTTTACAGCCTTAGGGGTGGTGCAGGGGTTGTAGGTGCCAACCTGCTCAATATAGCGACCGTCGCGGCGTGCGCGAGAGTCAGCTACAACGATACGATAATAAGGTGCCTTTTTAGCGCCGTGACGGGCGAGACGAATCTTGACTGCCATCGAGTTGTACTCCTTCTAAACTTTTAAGAGCGACCCGAAAAGACCGAAGCAAAGCGGGTCGCAAAACAGCGATTATTGATATTACCTCTTAAACGCGGAATCATCAAGACCGCTCATCATCTCTTGCATCTTCTTCACATCGGCCATGGACATACCACCGGGAAGCCCCATGCGGCGCTTGTTGTTCTTGCGCTTGCCCTTCTTGCCTTTGCCCTTGCCTTTACGATTCATCTGGGCTTCCTGGGCGTTCATCATCGAGCGCACCATCTTCTTGGTTTCGGTGAACTGCTTTAAGAGCTGGTTCACCTGGAACACCTTCACACCGGCGCCCGCCGCAACACGTGCCTTGCGGGATCCGTTCAGGATCTCGGGATGCTCGCGCTCGGCCTTCGTCATGGAGCCGATGATAACGGCCATTTCGTCTAGGGCATGTTCGTTTACCTGGCCTTCGCGCATGGCCTTATCGCCACCGGGAAGCGCGCTGATGAGCTTCTGGATGCCGCCCATCTTGCCGATTTGCTGCTTCATGAGCAAAAAGTCGTTCAGGGTAAGGTTGCCGCGCGCCATGCGCTCGGCTTCTTCCTGCTCGATTTCCTCGGCACGAAGCTTCGAAGCGGATTCGATGATGCTTACCACATCGCCCATGCCCAAGATGCGCTTGGCCATACGGTCGGGGTGGAAACGCTCCAGCGAATCGGGTTTTTCGCCCTGGGAGATGAACAGGATGGGCTTGCCGGTAACCTGCTTGATGGAAAGCGCGCCGCCGCCACGGGCATCGCCGTCCATCTTGGACATGATCACGCCGTCGAAATCAACACGGTCGGCGAACGCCTTTGCAACGTTGACAGCATCCTGGCCGGTCATCGCGTCGACCACCATGTAAATCTGGTCGGGCTCAACGGCGGCTTTGATGGCCTCGGCTTCGGCCATCATGTCCTCATCGACGTGCAAACGGCCCGCCGTGTCGACGATCACCACATCGCGCAGCGAGTCGATGGCATCGCGCACGCCTTCCTGGGCGATCTTAACAGGGTCCTTGCCCTCGCCACGGTACACACGCACGCCGATTTCCTCACCTAAGGTTTGCAGCTGGTCGGCTGCAGCGGGGCGGTACACGTCGCATGCGCACAGAAGCGGGTTGTGGTTCTGCTGCTTCAGCAGGTAAGCAAGCTTGGCAGCGGCCGTGGTTTTACCGGAACCCTGCAAGCCCACCAGCATGATGACATTGGGAATGCGACTTGAAAGCTGCAAAGGCTTGCTTTCTTCGCCCATGAGCGCCGTGAGCTCGTCGAGGACGATCTTCACCACGTTCTGCGCAGGCGTCAGCGAATCCAGAACCTCCGCAGTAAGGCAGCGTTCCTTGGTGCGCTTGGTGAATTCCTTCACCACTTTGAAGTTGACGTCCGCTTCGAGCAGTGCCATGCGAATCTCGCGCATGGCGGTGTCGATGTCTTCTTCGGTAAGGCGGCCCTTGCCGCGCAGCCCCGAGAAGATGGACTGGAGCTTGTCGGAAAGATTATCGAACATCGGCCATATCTCCAATCAGCGCACGGGCAAAATCATGCGCATCGAAATCCTGCAAATCGTCAATGCCCTCGCCTACCCCGATCTTGAAGATGGGAAGCTCAAGCTCGTGTGAAACCGCCAGCGCAATGCCGCCCTTGGCGGTGCCGTCGAGCTTCGTGACGATAACGCCATCCAAGTCAAGGGCATCGTTGAACTTCTGCGCCTGCTGCAGGCCGTTCTGACCCGTGGTGGCATCGATTACCAAAACCGTGTGAACGGGCATGTTTGCACGCTTGCGTACCACGTTCACCACTTTCTGCAGCTCACGCATAAGGTCGTCGGAGGTGTGCAGACGCCCTGCTGTGTCGATAAGCACCAAATCGGACCCGTCGGCTTCGGCGCGCTCGATGGTCTCGTAGCACACGCTTGCCGGATCGCTGCCGCGCTCGCGGGAAACGATAGTCACATCAGCGCGGTTCGCCCATACCTCAAGCTGCTCGATGGCGGCGGCACGGAACGTGTCGGCGCTGCCCAGCAGCACCTTCCTACCCTGCTCATGGTAGGCGGCGGCGAGCTTGCCGACCGTGGTGGTTTTGCCGGCGCCGTTGATGCCGACGAACAGCACCAGCGAAGGATTTTCGTCGAAAATGTCGGTTTCCGCTTCGGTGAACGTTGCCGCCATCTGGTCGGTAAGCATGTCGAAGACGGCATAGGCATCGGGCAGCGCCTTGCGCTTGGCTTGGTCGCGTAGCTCTTCAATGATGTTGTCGGCCGCTGAAGCGCCGATGTCGGCCAGAATAAGCGTTTCCTCGAGATCGTCCCAGAAGTCGTCGTCGACATCGGGGCCACGACCGAGCAGAACGTTCATCTGCTCTTTAAGGCGGGTACGCGAGCGATGCAGTCCTTCGTTGATCTTACTGAAGAATCCCATTTAACCCTCCTTGCGGGTAGCATTATCGAGTTTCTGGCTGATGACCTTGGTAATGCCATCAGCTTGCATTGAGACACCATACAATATGTCAGCCGATTCCATGGTGCGACGCTGGTGCGTGATCATAATGAATTGGGTCTGATCGCGCACCACGTTGATGTAGGCAATGAGGCGGCGGAGATTGGTATCGTCGAGCGCCGCCTCCACTTCGTCCAGGATGTAGAACGGCGTCTGCCTGATGCGGTACACCGCAAACAGCAGCGCCATTGCCGTCATGGACTTTTCGCCACCGGAAAGAAGCGACATCTTCTTAACGCGCTTGCCTACCGGTTGCGCATTCACATCGACGCCCGTGTTCTCCAAGTCTTCCGGATCGACCAGGGAAAGATGTGCCTGACCGCCCGGGAACAACGTGGAGAAGATTTCAGAGAAGTTGGCATTCACCTGCTCGAATGTTGCCACAAAATCATCGCGCATGCGCTCGTCGATCACGTTCACGATGCGGGCGAGCGTCTTGCGGGCCAGGCGCATGTCTTCCAGCTGCGCGCTGAGGTAGGAATGGCGCTCGTTCACCTGCTCGAATTCTTCGGCGGCATCGGGGTTGATGGCGCCCATGTTCTTGATACGGCGTTCCAGCGAAGCGGCTTGGGCAACCGCTTCGTCACGGTTTTCCAGAACCTCTCCCGCAAGCGCAACCTCAAGCGGGGTGTCGCAATCGCGCACGATAACGTTCACCCCAGCATCAACCTGCACTTCGAGCCTGCCCTTTTCGATACGAACATCGGCAAGCTTCGAGCCCAACGCCTCGAAGCGCTCGCGCACTTCGCGTGATTCCTTCGTTGCCTCGGCGATTTTGTCGTGTAAACCGCGCGAATGCTCTTGCTCGCTCTTCGATTCCTCTTCCAAGCGTGCCGACACCAACGAGGCAACATCGGAAAGCGAATGCAGGGTGGAAAGCAGGGCATCGGCCCTGTTCGCTGCCGTACGCGCAACATGGATACGCTGCTGCGAGCTGGCATCTTCGCGCGAAGAGGCAGCGATTTCCTGCCTGCGCGTTGCAACCATACGGTCGGCGTAGGCCAAACGCTCCGACAAGCGCGCCGTTTCAAGACGCGCATCGCTTAGGCGCTCGGAAAGGGAAACGATTTCCTTGCGCATAGGGGAAAGCGTTTCCTCCAAGTGCGCTACCTTTTCCTTGTTCAGTTCCAGGTCGGCGCATGCCTGCGAAAGAGAACGGTCCAATTCGTCGGAATCGGGCTGGGCCTTCTCGAAGAATGCCTTGTTCTCTTCCTGTTCCTTCAGAAGGCGCTGATGCTCTGCCTCGAGCTGCTGCAGGGTGCGAGCGGAAGCATCGGCATCCCTTCTGGCCGATTCGCTTTGGCCTTTGAGGGCCGCAAGCGTTTCGGAGAGCTTGAGCGAAGCCGTCTGCGCCTCACGCAAGCGGGCCTCAAGCGTCGAGTCTTCTACCTGGGCTGCTTCATACGCCTTGGTCGCTTCCTCTTCAACAGCGCGTGCCTCCCCCAACGCACGACGGCGGGCAAGCGCGTTGTTCTGCTTGTCGGCTTCGGTGAAACGGATGAAAGAGACTTTGCCCGAAGATGAGGCGATGCATCCGTCAGGGGAAGCGAAGCGCACCCTGCCCTCGTGCACCTTGCTGGCGCTCTCAATGGCTTCAGCGTACGTGTCCACCAAGAACACGTCCCCGATCAGGTGGTTTACCTGACTGGAATAGCGCGGATCGATGTCGAGCTCATCGACAAGGCGGCAACCAGCTTTGGATACGCTGCCCTCGGCAAGGGCACTCGGTGCGATGACCAGTGCCTTGCCAGTTACGTCCGACTCAGCCACAGAGGCAACCAGTTCTTCTGCTTGTGCGCCCGATTCGGCCAAAACGGCATGCAGCTCATCGCCCAAAAGCGCTTCCACCAGCACATCAAGGCTCTGAGGCGCGGAAACCACGTGGGACACCAACGCGGAAGAAGGTGCCACCGATTCCTTGCTCTTCATCAACTGGGCTTGTGCGGGGTTGGAAGCTTCGCTCGAGCGTTCCAGCTCTTCTAAGGCAGCACGCTCGGCGCTGGCCTTGGCAAGGGCATCTCGCGCTGCGTCCAGGGCACGGCGCGCTCCGTCGCGGGAAACCACCAGAGAATTGAGCTTTTCGCGCGTCGCGGTTTCCTCTGCACGGGCAGAGGCAAGCTCGCCTTCGAGGCGTTCGGCTTCGGCGGTGAGGGAACTAGCCTGCTGGCGCGCCTCGGAAAGGCGTTCAGCCGCATCGGCGGCATGGGCGTCGATAACCTGCGCACGCGCCCTTCGTTCGGAGAGGTTTTCACGCAAGGCGCGGATACTGGCTTCCGCCGTTTCCTTGCGATGCGTCAAGGCGCGTTGCTCCGCCATGAGCGTATCGATATCTTTGCGCAGGTCGTTGCGCTTGTTCACGCGCTGCGTATAGGAGATTTCCAGATCGCCGCGCAGCTTTTCGGCGCGCGCCGATTCCTCTTTTGCCTTCGCGGCCGTGGTCTCCGCTTCGGAAAGCTCGTTGGCGGCAGCGGAGCGACGCACGCGCGCCTCTTCCACGAAACGGGTCAAACGCTCCACTTCGGAAAGGTAGCCCGTACGCTTTTCACGCAAGAGCATAGCTGTCGAATTCAGGCGCTCGAACGAAGCCTGCGCACGGCGGTAGCGCTCGTTCAGGCTGCTTTCCTGGTTGCTGCGTTCATGAAGCTGACGCTGCAAGGCGTCAAGTGCGGCTTCCGATGCGTCCAGCTCTTTTTTAAGCGATTCCTGGGATGCCTGCAGTTCCTTTTCAGAGGCAATAACTTCGTCCCATTTGCCCTGCAGCACGCGCAGATCGTCTACAGCGATTTTAAGCTTCAGATCGGCAAGCTCAGAGGAAAGCTCCTTGTGCAGGCGTGCTTTCTTGGCTTTACGTTCAAGGGGCTTGAGCTGACGCTCCACTTCGGCGGTGATGTCGTTCACGCGGGCAAGATGCGCGTCCATTTGCGCAAGCTTGCGCTCGCTTTTCGCCTTGCGCTCTTTGTGCTTCAAAATGCCGGCAGCCTCTTCGATAAGCGCACGGCGATCTTCTGGGCGCGAGGAAAGCACGGAATCAAGATTGCCCTGGGAAATGATGGAATTAGTGCCCGTGCCCATGCCCGAATCGTGCAAAATGTCGAGCACGTCCATGCGGCGCACCACGTTGCCGTTGATAAGGTATTCGCTTTCACCGCTGCGATACATGCGGCGCCCAATGGAAACCTCGGAGAAATCTACGGGGAGCGTTCCGTCGGAATTGTCCAAACACAGCTCAACCTCGGCAACGGAAACCGGCTTTCGCGCCGAAGAGCCGGCAAAGATAACATCTTCCATCGACTGGCCGCGCAAGTTCTTAGCGTTGCGTTCGCCAAGAACCCACAGCACTGCATCGGAAATGTTCGATTTGCCAGATCCGTTGGGGCCTACTACTGCAGCAACGCCCGGTTCGAATCTCATAACCGTTCGATCAGCGAAAGACTTGAAGCCCTTCAACGTCAGCGATTTGAGATACACCTAAAGCCCCTTTACTGCTGCTTCTTCTTGCGAGCTTTCTGATCGGCCTGCCTGCGGGCCTTTTCCTCGGCTTTGGCGGCCTTGATAGCTGCTTTTGCCTCTGCCTTGCGCTTCTTGTCTTTGGAATCCTTGCCTTCGAAGAACGAACCCAAAATCTCAAGCGCAGACTTAGCCGCCTGGCTTTCCGATTCCTTCTTCGTGCGGCCAACGCCCTTTGCAATGGACTTCACGCCAACGAATACCTGCGTTACAAACGTGCGGTCGTGAGGCGGGCCCTGCGTTTCAATAAGACGGTACGTAGGCGTAATGCCGTCTTCCTGCAAACGCTCCTGAAGAACACTCTTCGGGTTTTCGGGTTCTTTGGCCATTTCCTCGCTCATGCGAACGATGAGGTTTTCCTTCACGAACGCAGCGGCGGCTTCCAAACCGCCATCGAGATAGAGCGCAGCAACGCATGACTCGTATACGTTTTCCAACGCAGAGTGCAGGCCACGTCGACCCGTACCCCGCTCGGAAGAACCGAAGAAGATGCAATCTGCCAGGCCGATTTCCTTGCCCACTTCAGAAAGAGAGGCGCCCGAAACCAGCGAAACCTTGATGCGGGTAAGACCGCCTTCGTCAAGGTTGGGATAGGTGTGATAAGCGGAATAGGAAACGATGGCGCCCAAAATGCTGTCACCCAAGAACTCAAGGCGCTCGTACGAGTCGCTGATGGAATGGCCTTCAGCAGCTGATGGATGGGTAAGTGCCGTTAAGAGCAACGTACGATCTGAGAACGTATGTCCCAAGATCTTTTCTGCCTTGTTAAGTTTCTCAGTATGTTCAGGTTGCTCTTTCACGTTATGTCATTCGTTTCCTAGTATGAAAATCTTTCTCGCCGTTTATTTTACTCGGCAGGCCTTTCCTGGTTCACGGTTCGCTCGATTATCCCCGAAACATCCAAACGCACCGCACGAGCAGCCATAAGCACGCCGTTCATAATGGCGGTTTCGTTGGAAGAGCCATGCCCTACCAGGCAGGCGCCCTTCACGCCGAGGATGGGAGCACCGCCGTACGTATCGGCAGACGTGTGGTCCTTCAAGTCGGACAGGCCGCCCTTCATGGCCACCGCGCCGAGCTTGGTGGCAAGGTTGGCCATCATGATCTTCTTCATCTCGCCGAAGAGCATCTTGGTAACGCCTTCGATGGTTTTAAGGCACACATTGCCCGTGAAGCCGTCGGTAACGAACACGTCGAACTTGCCCGTGAGGATGTCGCAGCCTTCGCCGTTGCCAGCAAACTCGGGAACCTGTTCCTTCAGCAGGGCGAACGTTTCCTGCGCCATCTTAGAACCCTTGGTATCTTCCGAACCAATGTTCAAAAGCGCCACTTTAGGCTCTGCGATGCCGATAACCTGGCGGGCATAGGTGGTGGCCATCTGCGCGAACTGCACCAAATACGCAGGCTTGCAGTCGGCATTCGCTCCCACATCGCACATAACGACGGGCTTCACGGGAGACGGGATAATGGTGCACAGGGCAGGACGGGAAACGCCTTTGATGCGCCCTACCACGAGCGTCGCGGCAGCAAGGCAAGCACCGGTAGAGCCAGCAGAGAAGAAGCCCTGGGCCTTCCCCTCTTTAACCAGACGGTTGCCCACAACAAGGCTCGAGTCCTTCTTCTTGCGCACCGCATTGGCAGGGTGCTCATCCATGGCAATTTCCTGGGTGGTTGCCTGGGCGTGAACTCGCTCATGCTTCTGCGCGAACGGCTCAACGACATCGGCTGGCCCGCAGGCGATAACCTCAAGCTCAGAATCGGCTTGAAGCGCTTTTTCGATGCCGGGAAGTACAACCTTGGGTCCGAAATCGCCGCCTAATACGTCTACGGCGATAACAACGCGCTGTGCCATTGTGTCTCCTTGCTGCTTGTGGGCTCTTACGTCCGTTTGATGCATAGGCGCCCAAGGCGCACTATCAATCCATACAAAAATCCCCCGGACGAATCCGGGGGATTCCTTTACACGTTAATGGCGTGCATTAAGCGGTCTGGATAACCTCGCGATCGCGATAGTAGCCGCAATTGGGGCATACGCGATGAGGAAGCTTTACTTCACCGCACTGAGGGCACACAGAACGGGAAGGCGAAGCGATCTTATCGTTTTCGCTCCTGCGTGCGTGGGTACGAGCACGACCGGTCTTACGCTTTGGCACTGCCATGATTAAACTCCTTCTATGCTGCAGGTAAACCTGAAGATTCTAATTACGCGAAAAAGTATCCTAGCAAAGGCATTCGCAAGAATCAAGGGCAAACCTTTATGAATTAGAAAAACTATTCCTCAAACTTGATATTGCGCAGTACGGCAAAAGGATTCGGATGGAATTCATCTTCCTCTTCATCCGATTTATCGCACGTGCATTCTTCCTTGTTGAGGTTTGCGCCACAGCCGGCGCAAAGGCCCTTGCACTCATCGTCGCACAACGGCGTATGCGGCAACTCGAGCGAAAGAGCGGCAACGAGCAACGGCGAAAGATCGATGATATGGTCTTCGCCAAGAAGCTCGTACTCTTCCTTTTCTTCGTCAGTAAGCTCTACTTCAGAATCAGGGATAAGGAAATACCCTTCCACTTCGCCCTCAAGGCGGTATTCCGCAGGTTCAAGGCAGCGAACGCAGCTTGTGCAGGCATCGCCCGAAACAATGCCGGTAACCAGCAGCGCCCCACCCGTGTTGGAAACGGTAACGTCCCAAGAAAGCGGATGCTCGAACGTGTACGTGTCAACACCCTGAACCAATTCGGGCAATTCGTAAGTGCCCTGAAAAGACAAGCTTTCCGCCGGAGCGAAAAGCTGGGCAGGAACCTCAATACGTGGAGATTCCATTAGCGTCCCGAATTAATGGAATTGGCGTTAAGGCGATCACGGCAGCGGCGCACGCTGTTCAGGGCCGTATCAAGGCTCTGCTCAACATGGCTGAATACCTCGTCGGCAAAGTCTTCGGCGCCGGCGCGGGTTTCACGCTCGAGCTCGCGAGCCTCCGCCAAGATGGTGTCGGCCTGCTGCTGGGAAATGCGAACGATTTCCTGTTCGCTGGCAATCGTAATGGCCTGGCTGCGTGCGTCTTCGATCAGGCGGCTTGCCTGGGCTTCTGCTTCGTCAAGCAGGGCCTGACGCTCACGGATAACCTGACGAGCCTGAGCGAATTCGCTGGGAAACGTATCGCGGATCTCGTCCAAGATCTCAAATGCAGCCTGAGCATCAACCTGCCTAAACCCGTTCTTACCGAAAGCGGGCTTAGCATCCTCGATGAGCATGGAAAGCTCTTCGATGAGATTCAATACTCCTGTTTCGTCCATATACATCCTTCCGAAATCGCGCACGCAAAACAGCATACAACGACATAATTGCAACTAAATAGTTTACGTCAGTGAAGCTAGTAGTGTAGCAAAAAGCATCGATATGCGAAAAAACGCCACAACGTGACGGCGAAACCGTTATTCCGCCTTGCCCTCTGCCGCCTTGTAGGCGTCGGCAAAGTACTCGCGAAGCGCCCTTTCGACGCAGGGAGGAACAAACCCCGTAACGATTCCGCCCATCGAAGCCATCTCGCGGATGATGGAAGAGGAAAGGTACATGAACTTGGGAGGCGACATGATGAAGAACGTTTCCAAATCGTGGCTCAACTCGTAGTTCAGCGCCGTCATTTGGAACTCGTACTCGAAGTCGGTAATAGCGCGCAGACCCTTTACCACGACGTGGGCATCAAGCTGATGGACGGTATCGACCAGCAAGCCCTCGAAGCTGATAACGCGCACATTGGGAAGGTCGGCAACTGCCTCTTCCACCAGGCTGACGCGGGTTTTCAGGTCGAAGATGGGGCTCTTCTTCGCCGACTTGGCAACAGCCACCACCACTTCATCGAATATCTGCGCAGCGCGAGAAATAACATCGAAATGTCCTGCGGTAATGGGATCGAATGTACCCGGTACAACCGCTCGTTTCATTATGCTTCCTTCCTGAGGGTTACCAGCGAGGTGCCACCGTAGTCCTTAACGGAGACCACCGTGTATTCTAACGCATCGCATGCCTGCTCAACGTCCTGTTTATCCTTTTTGTCATGCTCATACACCACCAAAGCGCCAGGGGCAATCCTGCCCGCCTCGTCAAGGTCGCGCACCAGGCCCAGCACCTTTTCCGCCTCAAAGGCATACGGCGGATCCAAGAACACCAAGTCGAAAGCACGGCCACGCACCTGCGGCAGCGTGAAGGTATCACCGCGACGAAGCGAGAAGCGCCCGCGCGGAACCTTCAGGGAAGCGATGTTGCCCTCGACGATGCGAGCTGCCTCCCTGCCCTGCTCGCAGAACTGCACGAATGCCGCGCCACGGCTTAGGGTTTCAAGCCCCAAAGCGCCCGATCCGGCAAAGGCATCGAGCACGCACGCGCCCTCTAGAGTGCCGCGCGCGCTTACCAACGAGCTCATCAGCGCCTCGCGGACGCGGTCGGTGGTGGGACGCGTTGCATCGCCCTTCAGGGAACGCAAAGGGCGCCCGCGGTACTCTCCTGCTATGATCCTCATCGATTCCTCATTTCCTGAATAGTGGCCAGCTCCTGCATAACCACGCAACGTTCGTCTTCGGTTGCCCAATCGGCTTCACGGATGCTGCGGGCATCGGCGTAAGCAGCTTCGATCACTGCTTTATCTCGCACGACGTTCACTAGCTTCAAAGGTGAGTGGCCATGCTGCCGGTCCCCGAAGATATCGCCCTCGCGACGCAACGATAAGTCCATTTCCGACAAGGCGAACCCATCTTCGGTCTTTTCCATGACACGCAATCGCGAAAGTGCTTCAGGGGCTCGCGAGCGCGATACCAGAAACACCCGGCCCGACAGCTTGCCACGCCCGACGCGACCGCGGAGCTGGTGCAGCTGCGCCAAGCCGAAACGGTCGGCATCCTCAATTATCATTACGGTGGCATTCGGCACGTCTACGCCTACCTCTACCACCGTGGTGGAAACCAGCACATCCACTTCCCCATCGCGGAACTTCCGCATCACCTCGTCTTTTTCGCGAGGCGCCATTTTACCGTGTAAAAGGGCAACACGCGCCTGCGGAACGATTTGGCTTGAGAGGATTTCGGCGTGCTTGGTTGCCGCCGAAAGGGTGTTCCCCACTTCGTCGTGTTCGATGCCCCATTCAATGGCAGCATACTCGATGGATCCAGCCACATCTTCCTCGTGTTTCTCGGCATCAGGCTTCGGCAGGTCAACACCGATAAGCGGACAGATAACGTAGGCCTGCTCGCCGCGCCCAAGTGCCTCGCGAAGGGCATCGTAGGCAATGCCCTCTTCAGTGAAATGGCATACCTTGGTGCTTCTGCCACCCTGTTTTGCAGGAGGTTTATGCAGGTAACTCAGCGAAAGGCCGCCATAACGGGCAAGCGCAAGGGAGCGCGGAATGGGGGTTGCTGTCATGGACAGCACATCGGCCCCCGGTGCCTTTCCGATAAGCGCTTCTCGTTGCTCAACGCCAAAACGCTGCTGCTCGTCGATGCATACCAAAGAGCATTTGCACGGCACAACCGCATCCTGAATCAGCACATGGGTGCCGAACAGGACTTGGATCTCCCCTTTGTTGAACCGGGCTATTGCCTGCTCTTTTTCCTCTTGCGGCGTTTGACCCATTACCGTTGCCCACGATACATTGCACGCATCGAGAATGGGACCGATAGAAAGGCCGTATTGGGAAACTAGCACTTCCGTGGGACCCATAAGCATGGCTTGGTTTCCCGATTTCGCAGCACAAACCAAAGCGAAAGCGGCGACTACGGTTTTACCGGTGCCCACATCGCCCAACAGCAAATGGTTCATCGGATACGATGCCGCCATGCGCGCAAGGATGTCAGCCACCGCTGCATCTTGGTCGGCGGTCAGCGTAAAGGGCAGGCAGCTTTGAATCTGCTCTATTTCGGCTTCCGAGAGGGCTTGCACAAAGGGCGTATGCTGGGCGGCGCGACGGCGCTCTTGCTCGACCAGCTCCAATTCCAGGAAGAACAATTCCTCGTAGCGCAAACGACGCTTGGCCTGATGGCAATCTTCCATTGAAAAGGGCTGATGAACCCCGCGAAATGCCTCAAAACGGGAATAGAGCCGATATTTTCGGCGCAGCGCCAGAGGAAGCGGATCGTATGCCCCCTGCACCTGGGAAAGCGCGTTTCCGATGATTCTTTTCATCATGGTGCGGGAAATCTTAGCCGTTGCAGGGTGAATGGGCAGCACCATCCCCTGCACCTCTTCACCCGATTCGTGCTTTTCGATAAGCGGATTGGTCATGCGCTTGAAGCCGTAGGAAAACTCGACTTTGCCGGAAACGGTAACCACATCACCCTTGCGAAGCTTTTCGGAAAGCCAGGGTTGATTGAAGCACGCAGCAATGATAAGACCGGTTTCGTCCACCAGGGAAACCTCGGTTAGCGTGAGCTTCTGGCGAATCTTCTTCAGCTTCACCTCGTACACCTGGGCAGCAAGGGTGCATTGCATGCCAATCTGAGCGCTTTCGGCGGTAACCACTTTCGACATGTCAACATAACGCAACGGATAGCTCTGCAATAGGTCGCGTACGGTGCGAACGCCCATGGCATCATGCAGGATCTGAGCACGAGCAGGGCTTACCAACTTCACAGAGGAAACCGGCGAATCAAGCGCCAAGGTAGCATGAAGGCGGTCGAGGCTTGCGCCCCGAACCGCCTTCGAAGAATCAGATGTTGCATTCGCAGACACGAATCCCTGCACCTGACAAGTGTTTATTCAACAGAAAGAACGATAGGATACAGCGGCTGCTCGCCACGATGGGAATCGATTTCGAGATCCTCGAACTCTTCCTCAATACGAGCCAGAAGCGCTTCAAACTCTTCGTCAGAGTAGTCCTCGCCAGCAAGGATGGTAAGCGTATCGGCATCTTCAGCGTCCATCACCTGAAGAACGCGAATGGTTGCATCCTCAATAGAGTCGGACACTACCTCGAGCTCGCCGTCGGCAATGCCGATAACGTCGCCGTCGTGGATGGGGTTGCCATGCACGTCCTTGGAATCCTTGATAGCGCGAGTGATTTCGCCCGTTTTAACGTCTTCGCATGCCTCGGTCATGGCCTCGACGTTTTCCTCCAGGCTTGCTTCCTCGTCGAAGGCGAACAGCGCGGAGAATGCCTCGGGGACGCTCTTGGTGGCTACCACGGCGCAGGGCTTCTCGGAAACCTGGGCGCACGACTGCGATGCCATGATGATGTTGCTGTTGTTGGGCAGGATGATGACGGAATCAGCGTTTACGGCGTTAACTGCATCGAGCAGTTCCTTTGTGGAAGGATTCATGGTCTGACCACCGGAAACTACGTAGTCAACACCAAGGCTCTCGAGAATAGCGGCGTTGCCGGAGCCAGCTGCTACGGCAACAAAGCCGATGGCCTTGTGGGCCGCTTCCTGTTCAGCCTCGAGCTTTTCGGTGCGCTCTTCGCTCTGGAGCTTCATGTTGTGGATGAATACCTCGAAGATCTCGCCGCGCTCCAGGAAGTACGCCAGAACCTTATCGGGCGTGTTGGAGTGAACGTGAACCTTGAACTTGGGCGTGCTGCCTACGCACAGCTCGCAATCGCCCATGGTTTGAAGGAAGTCAAGTGCCTCTTCAGGGTCGAGCGTATCGGAGTTCACCAGGAACTCGTTGCAGTATTTGTACTTGGAGCCTTCCCAGTCGTTGATCTGCTCGATTTCGACCTTAGGGGCTGCCGTGCGGGCGAATGCCAGCTCGTCGACCATAGCCTCAGCGCGGCCCGTGAGGGATGCAACGAAAGAATCGAAGAAGATGGCAATGCCGAAACCGCCAGCGTCAACCACACCGTTTTCCTTCAGCACGGGAAGGAGCTCGGGCGTACGCTGAACGGAAGCATAGGCTTCGCCCACGATGAACTGCAGGCCCTCGTCAAGCTCCATCTTCTTCTTGCGCGCCTTGTGAGCTGCAGCAGCAGTATCACGCAAAACGGTGAGGATGGTGCCTTCCACTGGCTTGCGCACCGCATTGAAGGCAACCTCTACTGCGCGAGCAAACGCATCGTCAACCGCGACAAGATCGAATTCCTCGTGATCGGCAATGCCCTCGCACAAACCGCGCATGATCTGGGACGAAATAACGCCCGAATTGCCGCGAGCGCCCATCAGGGCACCGGTGGTGATAGCACGACGGCGATCTTCCTCGGACGCGCCGATGGGGAGCTTGGCAAGGTTTTCAACAACCATAGCCAGCGTAAGGGACATATTGGTGCCGGTATCACCGTCAGGAACGGGGAAAACGTTCAGACGATTGATTTCATCCTTACGAGCCTCCAACGCCTTCGCTGCAGCAGCAATGGCATTGACGATGTCGTTAGATGTGTAATTGCTCATAGTAAAGTTGTACTCCTCTAATGACCTATCACTTGCGTGCGCGTGCTAGCGAACCTTGATTCCCTGAACGTGAACCTCGACGCCCTTGAGCGGCGTGCGGACGAATTCCTTCAGAGCGAACGATACCTGCTCGGCAAGGTTGGTAGACACTGCGTTGATGTTCACGCCGTGCTCCAAGATAACGTACAGGCTTACCGTGGTGCCCTCTTCATCAGTGGAAACAACGATACCCCTGCGCAGACGGGACTGAGGAAGGATCTTAGCCAACCCATCGACGGCATTCGGAGCTGCCATGCCCACAACGCCATAGCATTCCAAAGCCGCATGCCCCGCAACATCGGCGATGACATCTTCAGAAACGATGAGGTCTCCTGCGATTTCGTTACCCATTTATCTATCCTTTCATAGACGCTTTGCCACATGAGCGTGCGCCCAATGACGAATGACCAGTTAACCAGTATAGCTGATGGGAACTCTGTTCGCCCCTTGACCGGCCTTGCGCACCGAACGTACAAAAATCTTTAGCCAATCGAAGCATCTCTGTTCTTTTTCTTGCACAAAGCGCTTGTCCTCTCGTTTTCTGCGGCAAGGAATGCTATCCTTGCTGCTTGATCACCAATCTTCCAAGTTTTCTCTTGGTCGAAGCGCGTCACTGTGATATAGTGTTCGGGCTATTGGAAATCAGCGGTATTCAGCCGTATCAAAATACGAAGTAAATGGAGTTGATCAAGAATGTCCAAAGTATGCGAGATCTGCGGTAAGGCACCTGTTGCTGGTCGTAGCATCAGCCACTCTCATCGCGTAAGCAACCGCACCTTCCGTCCTAACATCCAGAAGATCACCATCAAGGTTGACGGCAAGGTAAAGCGCGCAAACGTATGCACCAAGTGCATGAAGGCCGGTAAGGTAGAGCGCGCATAACGTAATCTCCCCTGATTACCGAGGGCATCAGCTTCTCAACTTTTTAAGCCACCCGTAAGGGTGGCTTTTCTTGGTTTGGGGAATATTGCTATATTTCAAAACCCCCTTGGAAAACGTAAAACGTTGCCGAAGCACCTATTTACCGTTCAGAAAACCTTGACCTCCCTTTTCATATACCGCATACCCTCGCGCATATAAAGAAGGCGCCCTTACGGACGCCTTCGGAAACGGTACTCATGATTGCGATGCCTAAACTCTTAAAGCTATCGCCAACCTGATACATTAAGCCAACAAAGCAGCAAATCACTTGAACTTGAAAAGACCCTTGATCTCGTTCATGGTGCCAGAAAGCTCGCTTACCACTTCCTTGCCATCGCGGTAAATGCCCGCCATGGTCTTGCCGGCATCTTTCAGGTTGTCCTTCATTTCATCGGAGAGGAAACTCTTCTCTTCCTTCGACGATGCCTCACCAGGCTTTTTTGCCTCTTCCACCTCATCATCGGATTCGGAGCTCGAGCCATCCGATTCGACGCTCGACACAACGTGCTTTTCGATATCCCTTTGAATCAGGTACAGGGAATCGTCCACCTTGTCCAAACGCTTCGCGTATTCCGGCGCCGCATCTTGCAGAGTATCGACGGCTGCACGCACGTCGTCCAAGCGCGCATGCAGCGTATCGATCATCTTATAAACGTCTTCGTTCAAAATTGCTCCTAACGGTAGCGTTGCTTCATTGCGCGTTCGATTTCGCGTTTCGAGTCGCGCTCTGCCATGGAAGCGCGCTTGTCATACAGCTTTTTACCACGAGCAACAGCCAGTTCCATCTTCACGCGGGAATTCCGATCGAAATAGATCTTAATCGGCACCAGAGCCATTCCCTTTTCCTGCGTTTTACGCTCCAAATCGCGGATCTCATTGCGATGAAGCAAAAGCTTGCGTTTTCTGTCAGGATCGGGATTGCTTAGATTGCCATGGCTATAAGGTGCGATATGGAGGTTATTGACCCATACCTCGCCCTTGCGGATAAGCGCAAAGCAATCGGTGAGTTGGCAGTTGTTCTCGCGCAACGAGCATACCTCGGTGCCCGTAAGCACCAAGCCAGCCTCATAGGTTTGCAGGATGTCGTAATCGTGGAACGCGCGTCGATTCTTGGCGATGAGCTTTGTCGTTTCTTTCTTTGGCATACCTACATCCCTGGAACAAACGATACGTCTTCATCCATATCCAGGATGAAACGTTTCAACAGCAAAACGGTGTCTTCGATATCGGAAAGCTTTACCACTTCCGTTGGCGTGTGCATATAGCGCAGCGGTATGGAAACCAAACCCGTAGCGCACCCAGCGCCCTGAACCTGCATCTCGGAGGCATCGGTTCCGGAATCGCCCGGCTCCGCTTCGAACTGAACGCGAATGCCCTCAGCTTCTGCCGCAGCGCACAAACGCTCGAAAACCACTGGATTGATATTCGGCCCACGAGCGATTACCGGTCCTTTACCGCAGGCAATCGAGCCGAACTTGTTGGTATCGATGCCAGGATAATCGGTGGCGTGGGTAACATCGAGCGCGATGGCTACATCAGGCTTCACCTTGAACGCCGACGTAGCAGCTCCGCGCGATCCGATTTCCTCTTGCACCGTTGCAGCGCAGATGTAGTCGCCCAGCGAGCCTTCCGCCTTCTTCAGCTCTTCCATCACGCGCGTGATGACGTACACACCGGCTTTATCGTCGAATGCGCGCGAAACCGCCATGCCCTTACCGTACTTTTCGAAGCCGACACCATAGGTGATAACATCGCCCACCCGAACAAGTTCCTTCACCTTTCGGGCAGAAAGCCCCACGTCAATGAAGAGAGAGCCGATAGGAGTTACTTTGGAACGCTCATCGGAATCAATGAGATGAATGGGCTTGCGGCCCACAACGCCACGCAACGTGCCCGTTTCGGTGTGCACGTCAACGCGCAATCCCGGCAGAATCGCTGCATCGACCCCGCCAACAGCTGCCACATGGAGAAAGCCCTGCGAATCGATGCTCTTCACCATCAAGCCTACCTCGTCCATATGAGAGGCAATCATGACAGAGGGAGCAGAGCCCGTTCCTTTAAGGCATGCGTGAACCGATCCCATAACGTCGGTTTCGATAACATCGGCACACTCGGAAAGCCTGCTTCGTACGAGCTGGGCAACCCTTGCTTCGGTTCCGGTAACGGAAGGGGTTTCAAGCAAGCGCTTCAAAAACGATTTGTCGGCGAGTTTAGCCATAAAGCACCTTCATCCTCAGGACAAAAGCCCTGATATATCAAGCGTACATGCATATTTTTTCGTAATTATACCGCCCTTATCCAGGGCATCACGCAACCTCGGCCTAAACGTGCGAAGGAGCAAGCTTGAAACGAAGCTTCCGTTCACGCGCCTTTGCTGAAACGAGTACAACAGACATCGTTTGCCCCAAACGATAGCGGGTCCCCGTAGAAGAGCCTTGCAGCATCTGCTTGTCAGCATCGTATGAGAAGTACTCGTCGCCTAGATCTTCCACCGAAAGGGACCCGCTTGCCGTGCATTCGAGCCTAACCATAAGACCGAACGAGGAAACCGAGGAGACAACACCGGTGAACGTCTGCCCCACGAAACACTCCAAATACTCGATGATCTTGGTAAGTTGCGACTGGCGAGCCGCTTTCTCGGCTTCCCGCTCCATGAACGAAGAGTGCTCAGCCATCCAGCTCATCGAGTTCTTCTGCGCTTCGTAGGTTGCACTGTGCCCGAAAAACGCTTCTTTCAACATACGATGCACCAGCAAATCAGGATAACGGCGAATTGGACTGGTGAAATGGCAATAGGTTCGAAGCGCAAGACCGTAATGCTCACTCGGATCGGTGCGATACACTGCCCGTTTCATGGCGCGGAGCAAAAGCACGTTCACCAATTCCTGCTGAGGCGTTCCTTGAACACGGGTAAGCACTTCCTGCAAGGTTTGGGGGTTCCCATCGCAGAACAAGCGCTTGCTGATGTCACTGAACAACGAAGATTCCTGAAGCACTTCATAGAGAGCATGCAGCGCTTCCCCATCGGGAGCGTCGTGGATACGGTAGACGCACGGCAGTCCCTTTTGGGTAAGCCATTCGGCAACAAGATGGTTTGCCAAGATCATGGACTCTTCAATGAGCTCGGTGGCATCGGTCCTGCGGCGGTAGATGATTTCGACGGGGCGGCCGTCGTCGTCAAGCTTTGCCTTTGCCTCTACCCTGTCGAAATCCATGCAGCCGTCCTTCTTGCGACGACCGAACAAGGTCTTTGCAAGGGTATCAAGCTGGGGAACGCGCCCTACAAGCGCACTGAGCGTTTCGGTGGAAAGTGACGTTGCCCCATGCGGCACATCGCACGTTTCAAGGTTCTTTTCAATCTCTGCAAGAGGCAGCGACCTCTGAGCGCATGACAGAATCGTCTGCGCCTGCTCATAGGACAGGCGCGCTTTAGAACGGATCACCGAAGGGAACACTTCGTAGGATACAACCGAGCCATTGGGAGCGATTTCCGCTTCCACCGTAATTGCGCAACGGTCCTGCGCCGGCATAAGCGAGCAAAGGCCGTTACTCAAACGCTCGGGCAACATGGGCAGAACCCTATCCACCAAATAAACCGAGGTGGCACGACGCCGTGCATCCATATCGAGCGAAGAATCATAGGTCACAAACCGCGATACATCGGCAATATGAACGCCCAAAACATAGTTGGCGCCCTTACGTTCGAGCGAAACCGCATCATCAAAGTCGCGCGCGTCCACTGGATCGATAGTGAAAATGAAGCTATTGCGCAAATCACGATACCCTTGCACTACCGCAAGATCGGGATCCAGAACGCAACGCTCCGCTTCCTTTTTCGCTGCTTCGGAAAACTCGGTTTCGAATTGATGCTCGGCGATGATAAGGTCGATGGCGATATCCGAATCACCTTCAGAACCCAACACCCGCACCACCGTACCCGTTGCCGCAGAATTGCGGGTGGGAAACTCGTTGATGCGCACTTCGACCAAATCGCCGTCGTTGACATGGAGAGCATCGCTCCTCAGCGTGAAGATATCGCACGGCACCGAAGGGTCTTCCGGCACCACCACGCCAAACGGCTCGGCAATTTCATAACGTCCGATCAAGGTATCACGTGCTCGCATTATCACACGAGCAACGCGGGCAGAGGGTTTTCGTGCCGCATCGAAATAATGCTTATCAGGTGCCTGGTTTGAAATACGCGACACCTCGACCAAGTCTCCGGGAAATGCCCCGTTAACCTTCGAGGCGGGAATGAAGAACTCACCCTCGGCTGTTTTCACAAAACCGAATCCCTGAGCGCTGAGCTCAAGGATTCCTTGAGGTTTTGCCTTTGGGTGCCTGCGCGCCTTGGAGCTACGTCGTGCCATTACCTTCCTTTATGAGATCTGAGAACGAGCCGAATCGAATGCCACCGAATCCTGCGTTCCGACATGCGATGTTTCCACATTAGGCGTAATGCCGTTGCCGTCTATCTGCCTACCGCTAGGAGTCAGATAGTAAGCAGCGGTATAGCGGATGGCACCACCGAATGAGAGCGGCTGCATAGCCTGGATAGAACCCTTGCCCTGCGTTTTCTCACCGACGATTTCAGCGCGCCCTGATTCTTGCAAGGCAGCAGCAAGCACCTCGGCGCAACCGGCAGTGCGCCCGTTGGTGATCACCACCAAGGGTGCATTGGAAACACTGTCACCAGCAGCACTGCGTGAAGTGGTTCCGCTTACCGTTTCGATTTGCACTACCACACCGTTTTGAATGAAAAGCGATGCAATATCGACTGCTTGGGTAAGGTAGCCGCCAGGCACATCACGCAAATCGAGCACGAATGCCTGAGCGCCCTTCGACGTGGAATCATTGAGGGCGTTCTGGACCATCGAAGCGCTGTCGGAGGTGATCTGCTTCACATCGATCGTGCAGACACCATCGCGAACGCTCCAGGTAACGTTGTCCTGCGAAGAAGAGGAAAACGTAAGCGTGGTAGAAAACGTGGTGCCGTTTTCCCCTTGCTTCTGTGAAGGACGGTTCCACGTAACGTAGACGCTCTCGCCTTCAGAGCGGGAAAGCGCATCGAGCACTTCGGGGATGCTCCAGGAAGATTTGGAAACACCGTCGATCGACTGGACGTAGTCGCCCGTTTCGATGCCGGCCGCCGCAGCAGAGGAATCCTCGAAAACATCCGAAGCGAAGCACTTGCCCTCGTTTTCGCCGAACAATACACCGATACCCGCTTCGGGGTTCTTGGTGCTGGCCAAGTACGCGCGGTAGCTTGTTTCATCGTAGTACTTGAGGAACGGGTCCCCCGTGCTTTCGGCATACGACGACAGCACCTTAGTGGTTACCTGCCCAAGGTCGTAATCGTCCATGCTGCTCTTCTTCAGCACGCCTTCCATTTCGGCAACGCGCGCCGAAAGAGAATCGTACGTGTCGCCCGAAACCGTTAAACCAGGATTGGTTTCCGTATCGACGTCGAGCGAGGAAAAGCCCATGGCATTGAGCAAATCGGTATTGCCGCGAACCATGAAGCCCGCGCAAAACACCACGCATACGAAAATGCAAGCACCGAGAACTTTCACGATGCTTGCATTTCGTTTGTTCGAAGATTCCACCTTGGTGGTTTTCTTGAAATCGTTCACTAACGTGCCTTCGATTCCTTGAACATAAAAGCCTTTCTTTAGACCTTAAGGTAACGGCGCATTGCGAACATGGAGCCCAGCAGGCCAATTACCAAGCCGGCAACCAACAGTGCCAGGTAGATCAACAAGAACATACCAAGGTCAACGTTGATGGGCAGCCACGGCAGAGCAACCGCCATCTGGGGAAGAAGCACGTTACGGGCAACTTCCATAACCAGAATAGCCAAGAGCGAGCCGATGAGGGCGTGCAGCGCACCTTCTGCCAAGAACGGTCCGCGAATGAAGCCGTTCGAAGCGCCAACCAAACGCATGATGGCGATTTCCTTGCGACGGGCAAGAATAGCCAGGCGAATGGTGTTGTTGATAAAGATGAACGCGATGAAGATCAACAGGGCGATAAGCGCAATGCCTGCCGTGCGGATGGCATTGGTAAGCGAGAAGAGCTTATCAACCGTCTTCTGGCCGTACTGGAGCGAATCAGAAGGATCGTCTGCGTTATCGCAAATATCAACGAAATCCTGATTTGCCAAGATCTGCGCAGCAATGTCGGAAACGCTTTGAGCCTTATCGAGCTGAACGTCAATAGAAGCCGGCAGCGGGTTTTCGCCATCAAGCTGGTCGACGATTTCAGGGTTGGAAGTAGACTTACGGAAGTTCTCCAAAGCCTGATCCTTCGTGGTGAAGGATACGCTTTCAACGCCATCGTAGCCCTGAATGGCCTGCATTACCTTTTCGATGTCGGCGTCGCCTGCATCGTCTTTCACATACGCCGTAATGGAAACCTGGTTCTCAACCGAGGCAACCACGTTGTTTACCACAGCACCTGCAATGCAGAAGATGCCGATAATCAGCAACGACAGGAAAATCGTAATGATAGAGCCCAGCGTAGTGGATAAGTTGCGCGTAAAGCCCGTAAGCGATTCGCGGAAGAAGTAGAAAAGACTAGACATCGAAACCGTACACTCCCCTGTCCTGGTCGCGCGTCAGAACGCCCTTGTCAAGCGCAATTACGCGACGACGCATGTTGTCGACCATTTCGCGGTCGTGCGTAGCAACAAGAACCGTGGTGCCCGTGCGATTGATTCGCTCGAGCAAGTCCATGATGCCGCGCGAGTTCTGCGGGTCAAGGTTGCCTGTAGGCTCGTCGCAGATAAGCAGCGGAGGACGGTTGACGATAGCGCGCGCAATGGACACACGCTGCTGTTCGCCACCGGAAAGCTGATCAGGACGCTTGTTGAGCTTGTCCTGCAAGCCAACAAGGCGCAGAACCTCAGGAACCTGCGTACGGATAACGTGACGGGACTTACCGATTACTTCAAGCGCAAACGCAACGTTTTCGAAAACCGTCTTGTTAGGCAGAAGCTTGAAGTCCTGGAACACGCAACCGATATTGCGGCGCAGGTACGGAACACGCCAGTTTCTCATGGTGGTCAGATCTTCATCAGCAATGTAGATATGACCCTTGGTGGGCTTGATCTGACGGATGAGCAAGTTGATGAACGTCGACTTGCCCGAGCCGGAATGACCTACCAAGAATACGAACTCGCCCGGATAGATATGAAGCGAAATGTCCTTCAACGCAGGGTTGTTGGGCTGTGCTTCGTATATCTTCGTCACGTGTTCGAGCGTAATAACCGGATTGCCCGTGTATTGAGGAGCTGTTTCCTCAACGTTTACCACAGGAAGCGACTGCGAAAGCTGAGACGCTACCTGATTTACTGGAGGCTGCTGGACATGCTTGCCCACAGGAGCCCCACTCTGTTCGTTCGTCACAGTATGCTCCATTCATTGGGTGTAATTCTGAGACTGCAGATGAGTATATCAGGCATGCTTTCGGGCGCTTACCTTCTTCACAGCTTGCACAAGGGCATCGGAATCCAGGCCGAAATACGTAAGCAATTCGTTAAATTCGCCCGACTTGCCGAAACGGTCACGCACACCCACCAATTCAAGGGGGCAAGGGAACTGCTCGGCAGCAAGTTCGGACACGGCAGAACCAAGGCCGCCGTATACCGAATGCTCTTCGGCGACAACCGCGCAGCCCGTCTTCTTCAGGGAAGCCAGAATGGTATCGGCATCGAGGGGCTTGATGCAGAATGCGTCGATGACCTCGGCGGAAATGCCCTCTTCAGCCAGTGCGTCGGCAGCCTTCATGGCCTCGGCAATCTCGACGCCGCAGGCAATGAGAGTAACGTCGGTACCCTCGCGCAGCACATAAGCGCGACCGACTTCAAGCTCAACATCGGGAGCGTAAACAGCAGGAACTGCAGCGCGACCCATGCGGATGTATACCGGGCCCGGCGTTTCTGCAGCCAAGCGGATGGCAGCACAGCATGCTGCGTAATCGGCGGGGACAAGAACGCGCATGTTGGGCAGCCCGCGCATCAACGAGATGTCTTCAAGCATCTGATGCGAACCGCCGTCAGGGCCGACGGAAATACCGGCATGCGTGGGCGCAACCTTGACGTTGAGGTTCGAGTAGCACACGGTGTTGCGAATCTGATCGTAGGCACGGCCCGTGCCGAACACAGCGAACGAACCGGTATAGGCAATGTTGCCCGTCAGGGAAAGGCCTGCGGCAACATCGATCATGTTCTGTTCTGCAATGCCAACATTGAACAGGCGCTTTGCGTTTTCAGGGCTGGCAGCAGCGAACTTTTTGGTGGTGGTAGAACCGGTAAGGTCGGCATCTACCGCTACAACCTTCTTGCCCTCTGCGGCAAGCTCAGCAAGCGTTACGCCGTAAGCGGCACGCGTGGCCTTCTTTTCCTGTGCCTGTTCGGGGGTAGCAAGCTTTACCACGTTACTTCACTCCATTCAGTTCAGCGCGTGCAGCAGCCAGTTCGGCCAAAGCGCGTTCGGTCTCTTCGTCGTTGGGCGCTTTGCCATGCCAACCGGCCTGGTCTTCCATGAAGGAAACGCCCTTGCCCTTCACCGTGTGGGCAATGACCATCTTGGGTTCGGGGGTGTCGGAGGCCTTAAGCTCGGTAAAGAGCTTGATCAGCGCATCCATGTCGTGGCCGTTTACCTCATGAACCTCCCAGCCAAATGCAGCAAACTTGTTGGCGAGCGTGCCGCTTGCGCACACGTCTTCAACATGACCGTCGATCTGAAGGCCGTTGAGATCGACGATGCCAATGAGGTTGCCCAGATTCTCGTGAGCGGCGAACGTTGCCGCCTCCCAAACCTGACCTTCCTCGGTTTCGCCGTCACCCATTACCGTGAACACACGGTTGGGCTTGCCGTCCAGCTTGAAGCCGGCAGCCATGCCAGCCGCAATGGAAAGGCCTTGGCCCAAAGAACCCGTGGAAACCTCGATGCCGGGGCACAAATTGGAATCGGGGTGGCCCTGAAGGCGCGTGCCAAGTTTGCGCAGCGTCTTCAGCTCTTCTACCGGAAAGTAGCCAGCTTCAGCGAGCGTCGCAT
This sequence comes from uncultured Eggerthella sp., assembly GCA_958431815.1. Taxonomy (GTDB): domain Bacteria; phylum Actinomycetota; class Coriobacteriia; order Coriobacteriales; family Eggerthellaceae; genus Anaerotardibacter. Next base: position 34,582 of record CAUASB010000012.1, read on the forward strand.
AGATGGCAGGAGCAGCATGGCCCTTTGCCAGGATGAAGCGATCACGCGATTCGTCATCAGGGTTTTCGGGGTTGTGGTTCAGCACACCGCCGAAATACAGCGCTGCAAGAATATCGGTGCAGGAAAGAGACCCGCCCGGATGTCCGCTGCCCGCTTCGTGCAGCATCTCAATGATGTCCGTGCGAATAGCACAGGCCTTTTCCTTAGCTGCCAGAGAATTCATGGCTTCCTTTCGATCGATACTTTGGCTTTGCACTACAACGATGCTTTCCAGCGATGGTACCCAACGACGAATTCATCGATATCACCATCGAGGGCCGCTTCGACATTGCCGCTTTCGATATTACTACGGGTGTCCTTGATCAGTCGATACGGATACAGCACATAGTTTCGTATCTGACTGCCGAACGAGTTGTCCATCTTTTCACCCTTCAGCTCGGCAAGCTCGGCTTCGCGCTTCTTTTCCTCCAGCTCATAGAGACGACCACGCAGAACTCTGAAGGCGGCTTCCTTGTTCTGAAGCTGCGATTTTTCGTTTTGGCAGGTAACCACAATGCCGGTGGGGATATGGGTAAGGCGAACCGCCGAGTCGGTGGTGTTGACGCACTGGCCGCCTGGGCCGCTTGCGCGGTACACATCGACACGCACATCGTTCGGGTCGATTTCGATGGAGATGTCGTTGTCGGGCAGAACGGGAACCACCTCCACCGCGGCAAACGTGGTATGGCGGCGCTTCTTGTCGTCGGTAGGCGAAATACGCACCAGGCGATGCACGCCCGATTCGCTGCGCAGCATGCCATAGGCATTGCGGCCCTCTATCTGGATGCTGGCACGGTCAAGCCCGATGCCTTCGCCGGGTACCAGGTCGAGGACTTTCACCTTCCACCCCTTCGACTCGGCATAGCGCGAGTACATGCGGTAGAGCATTTCCGTCCAGTCCTGCGCTTCAAGGCCGCCGCTACCGGGATGGATGGAAAGAATGGCATCCGACGAATCGAAGCGCCCGTTGAACCACGACTCAACCTCGAAATCGTCGAGCATCTTCGCCAGCTTGGCCATATCAGCCTCGATTTCACCGGCGAATTCCGGGTCCTCTTCGGCAAGCTCGATTGCCGTCTTGATGTCGTCGAGCAGAGAGCAGGCTTTGTCGTAGCGCTCGATGACGTCACGGATGTCGGATGCCTGCTTGCTTACCTGCTGAGCATGCTCCGAATCGTTCCAGAAATCAGGGCTGGCAATCTGGTTGTCCAGGTTGGCAAGCTCTGCCTTCTTTTCATCGATATGAAGAAACGCGCTTGCTTCCTTGGTGCGCTTTTCCGCTTCTTCTATGGTCATCATCAGGTAAAACCTCCTGGTGTAAGGAAACGAGCTGAACACACGATGCCCCCGCTCGAACGAACAGGGGCATCTGATTCTGGCGTGATGCCAGAATAAGGAGCAGCTTAGGCTGCTCCGTCATCGGTTCAGCGATTGGCGCCGTGGCATTTCTTGAACTTCTTGCCCGACCCGCAAGGACAAGGGTCGTTGCGGCCCACGTTGGCATACGGGTCGTCCTTGTCCTTTTCATACGTGTGGGGCTTTGCCGGCTTCGAGGTGTTTGCGCGGGCCTCGTCGGCAGGCGGCCGCCCAATGGGGGTGCCATGAGGAACCGAAGAACCTTCGTTCAGCGTCTGCTCGGGGTTGGAATAGGAAACCTTGCCGTCAAGCGGGCTTGCCTCTTCCTGAGGTGCTGCCTGAACCACGATAGGAGCACGCAACAGGAAGCGCAGGTAATCTTCGTAAATGGAAGAGGTCAGGCTGGCAAACGCACGATGGGCTTCGTCACGATACTCGGTAAGAGGATCGCGCTGGCCATAGGCGCGCAGGCCGATGGAAGCCTTAAGGTAGTCCATTTCCTGCAAGTGGGACATCCAGCGCGTATCGATGAAGCGCAGCATAACCTGCGACTCGATATCGGCAAAGGGAGCGCCAACTTCCTTCGCCTTGGCATCGAAGAGGTTCTGGAAGTACTCCACCAAGCCGTCGATGAGGGCATTCACGTCGTCATCATGATCGATGGAATCAACGTTGAAGTCCTCGATGCCCGTCATCTGGATTACCCACTTGTTGAGCGAGTCAAGATCCCAGTCGTCGCTTGCCTGCTTGGCAGGGCACCATTCAAGCACGTGCGATTCCACGATATCCTCGATGATCTCGGGCATACGCTCGGTAAGGTCCTTGCCATCAAGGATGGCATTACGCTCAGCGTATACCGCCTTGCGCTGCAGGTTCATGACGTCGTCGTACTCAAGGACGTGCTTACGAGCGGCGAAGTTGGATGCCTCGACCTGACGCTGTGCCGTTTCGATAGCCTTGGAAACCATGGAAGCCTTGATGGGCATGTCTTCGGGCATCTCGGTTTTTTCCATCATCCTGCCGATAGAATCCATGCGGGACCCGCCGAACAGGCGCATGAGGTCGTCTTCAAGCGAAAGGTAGAACTGCGTAGCGCCCGGATCGCCCTGACGGCCAGCACGACCACGGAGCTGGTTGTCGATACGGCGCGACTCATGACGCTCGGTGCCGATAACGCACAAACCGCCAGCAGCGCGAACTTCTTCCGATTCACGCTTGGTGATGGATTCGGCTTCCGCTTCGGCCTGCTTCACCTGAGCGGGAGTAGGCTCGCCATCTTCGCCGAAACGCTCTTTCAGGAACGATTGGGCCATAACCTCGGGGTTGCCGCCCAGCAAGATGTCGGTACCACGACCTGCCATGTTCGTTGCGATGGTAACCGCACCCACGCGGCCTGCCTGCGCAACGATGGCTGCTTCGCGTTCATGGTTCTTCGCGTTCAAGACCTCGTGCTTGATGCCGCGCTTGGAAAGCAGACGGCTCAAACGTTCGGAGCTTTCGATGGAAACGGTGCCCACCAGGCAAGGCTGACCGGCAGCATGGCGCTCGGCGATGTCGTCGGCAACGGCATTGAACTTGGCGCTGACCGTGCGATAGATAAGGTCGTCTTCATCGATACGCTGAACAGGCCTGTTAGGCGGAATTGCCATAACGGGCAAGTTGTAGATTTGGCGGAACTCGGAATCTTCCGTCATAGCCGTACCGGTCATGCCGGAGAGCTTGTCGTACAGACGGAAGTAGTTCTGCAGCGTGATGGTTGCCAGCGTCTGGTTTTCCTGGCGGACCAGCACGTGTTCCTTCGCTTCAAGCGCCTGATGAAGGCCCTCGGAGTAACGACGGCCCTCCATGATGCGGCCCGTGAACTCATCGACGATCTTAACCTCGCCGTTCACCACAACGTAGTCGACGTCGCGATGGAACAGGAACTGCGCCTTCAACGCCTGCTGCAAGTGGTTGGGCAGCTGGCCGGTGGGATCGCTGTAAATGTCGTCGATGCCCAACTGGAACTCGACCTTCTCAAGACCGGCTTCCGTGGTGTAGATGGTCTTTTTCGCTTCGTCCATCTCGAAGTCGACGTCGCGCTTCAAAGAAGGCATAACGGCCGCGAAACGCTTGTAGGTATCGGCGGCCTGTGAACCTGCACCGGAAATGATAAGAGGCGTACGTGCCTCGTCGATGAGGATGGAGTCGACCTCGTCGACGATGGCAAAGGCATGGCCACGTTGAACGCGCCTGCTTGCACGGGCAACCATGTTGTCGCGCAGGTAGTCGAAGCCGAACTCCGAGTTGGTACCGTAGGTGACATCGGCCTGGTAGGCGGGAATCTTCTTATCGGGACCCATTCCGTTCTGGATAAGGCCCACTTCCATGCCCATGAAGCGGTAGATGCGGCCCATCCACTGGGAGTCACGCGCTGCGAGGTAATCGTTCACGGTAACGATATGAACGTTGTTGCCAGGCAGGGCGTTGAGGTAGCCCGCCAGCGTAGAAACGAGCGTTTTACCTTCGCCCGTGCGCATCTCGGCGATCTTGCCGTCATGCAATGCCATAGCACCGATAAGCTGAACGTCGAAGTGGCGCAAACCGATGGTTCGGACGCTTGCCTCACGAACAGCGGCGAATGCCTCGGGAAGCAGATCGTCAAGTTCTTCGCCGTTCGCCAAACGCTCGCGGAACTCTACCGTAAGATGCGCAAGCTCTTCATCGGATTTGGCCTGCATTTGGGGTTCAAGCGCATTGATTTCCGCAACCCTGCGCTGGTAGTTCTTGAGGGGCTTGTTTTCGCCCACACTGAGAAGCTTAGAAAAGAAACCCATGATCTCTCTTTCTTTCGTGTAACTGCTTCACTCTATCACAGGCATGCCCGCACGGCGTTGCGCACCCCTGCGCCAGGCGGCCAAATACACGCCTTTTACGCTTACGGTAAACCAACCGTTACCTGTACGGTTACCCCTCAAGGCCGGTAGCTCCACCTCGTAGCGCAGAATCGGCATCGGCGGATGAAACCTCTTCCAGTATTTCTTCGTACAGCTCTTCCAAACGATTCGACCCATCTATGCCGAATCGGTCTATCAAAGCGCGCCGACAGCTGACATAGGTTGAGATGGCGCCGCCGAACTGCCCGAGCCGTTGTTGAACCTTCATATATTGGTACACCACGTCTTCGCGCGTTTGGTCGATGCTGAACGCGAATTCGGCATAATGCTGCGCGGCACGAAGGTCATTTCCGTGCATAAGCACGCGCACTCCATCGACCAAGGCGTCGAGCACACGGTTCTGAAACGTTATCCGATAGGCTTCGATCTGATCGTTCTGCACGCCCGGAAGAAGTGGACCGCAATAAAGACGCTCTATTTCTTGCAGCGCATGCGTGCATTGGTCGGGGTCGGTGCACCCGTTGAGGCACAGGCAGAGGTTGTTCACCTCAACGACATCGCTTTCGAAATTCAAGCCCGCAAAGGAAACCGTGTCGCGTGAGCGTCTTGAGCCGAAAGGCTCTTCGCCGGGCGGAGTCAACACGCGCCTGATGTAGCTCCAAAGGTTGTAGAAGCTCGACCGAACGCACGCCGGGTCGGAATCCGGCCACACGATGCGCTCTATCCAAGTACGGGGAAGCTCTTTGCCGTTGTTCACCAAAAGCAGCGCAACAACCACTTTCGCCTTGCGACGCAGCTCGCCTTTCTGCAGAACGTTTACGCCATCGCGCGTTATCTCGCATCTGCCGAACAGATTGATGCGCACAGGCGGGGCGCCATGGCCGCGCGGCGCTGCCGAATGAGCCGGGGAAAGGCCAAGCAGTACCCGTTCGCCCACGGTTTCGCTGCCTTGCTCGTAAAGCCCAAGAACCTCTTCGCCATGCTTGGCAATGAACGACTTCCGAAGAGAAAGATAGTCGAGCCCCATCATAAGCAGGGAACGATTGCCCAAGGAAAGGCACAGCTCGGCACAGGCAAGATTGAAGGAATCCTCCGTTTCGTAACGGGTGAACGGCGCGATAGAAGCGCAGTGGGCACACATCAATTCATGCTTAGCGGCATTGGTCAGCTCGAAAGCACTGAAAGTGGAAGCGGTACGACGGATGCCCGCATACGGAAAACGTCGTTCCACCGAAAGAAGATCGGGCTTGTTTTCCTCGTCGAAGAACTCGAGCAGCGAAACCAGATCGCCGCTTCCCGCAAACAGGGCAAGATACGCCAACGATTCCTCGGCGGAAGACGGAACATTCGCCAAAAGCGACTGCAGGAAGCGCTTGGCACCACCCTCTTTGTCAAGCACAACAGGAGGCATGGTGCGTTTCGGCATCGGGTTGGGCTTTTCTTCGGGGAGTGCAAACCGGGCAGATGGATTGGCACGAGAGGGCAACTCGTCGTGCGCGAGTGCCATTTCGCGCGCATCGAGCACCACCACGGGAAGCTCTACGTCGGAGGCGAGGGTCGAGTCTTCGGTAGCGACCATCACCTCACAATGCTTGGTATGCAACTTGCCAACCAGCGAGACAAGATTGGTGCGGCGTTTGCCCTTGAGCTTCGAGATGCCGTCGAACACCACGAGCTTTTCGCCCTCGGGCGCGCTTTCGTCAACCGTGCGTTCGAACGTGCCGGAATCGAGGTTGAGCAAAAACTCGGGTTCCGAGGCGCGAACCCACGTAACATCACTTGGAGGAAATGCAAGGCGTGCGTACTGAGTTGCCAGCACCGTTTTGCCGTACAACGGAGGCGCGCAGATCACGCGAACAGCCTCCCTGTCGGACAGCAAACTGACAAGAAGGCGCTTGCGATCGAGCAGCGCTTCCCCGGTACCTGGCGATGCAGACGGAGACAGCCGAAGTCGATCATCGGTGTTGGCCAGCATTGGACACCCCTCCCCTATGTGTGGATTATCAGGGTGGATTATAAAGTTTACCTGGCGTTTTACCAGGTAAAAACAGGATATTATGCCCAATTTCGCCCTAAAAGTGCTTCGAGTGAGCGATTGGGCCTCCCGAACAGCGAAGTAGCTTTATGAGCGCAGCAAAAACGCACCATGATCTCGGCGAACGGTTTTTGAGTCTGGACCCAACCCCTTGCCGGGATTCACCTTGTCTTTTTCACGCGCCTACGGCTCTTTTTGGCTCCGTAAAACGAGCGCTATCGCACTTCTTAAAACCTGCACTGCAGCAAGCACACCCAACCCGCATGCACAAACCACGTACCGCGCCACGATGCCATGCGCGACCCTCCTTATATTTGGTAGTATTGAAAGGCTAAGAAGTTCATTCGCGCCCCAAATTCGGCAGGAATGCTGCGGTTCGGGGCCACCAAGCAGGAGGAACACATGCCAACCACCTCTCCCGACCAGAAGGTCATCGTTCTTGATTTCGGTGCCCAATACGGTCAGCTTATCGCCCGTCGCGTACGCGATTTGGGCGTGTACTCCGAAATCGTTCCCTGCGACGAAGAAGCAGCCAAGATCGCTGCGATGAAGCCGAGCGCCATCATCCTTTCCGGCGGCCCCGCCAGCGTATATGCCGACGACGCGCCGAAAATCGATTCGGGCGTGCTGGAGTTGGGCGTGCCCATCCTGGGCTTCTGCTACGGCCATCAGACCATCGCCGTTGAGTTGGGCGGCACGGTAGGCCACACCGAGAAGGGCGAATACGGTGCCGCAGACCTGCATGTTTCCGGCGGTGCACTGTTCGAGGGCACCCCTGCCGAGCAGACGGTTTGGATGAGCCACCGCGATGCTGTGACCGAGGTTCCCGCAGGCTTCACCGTTACGGCTTCCACCGATATCTGCCCCGTGGCTGCCATGGAATGCCCCGAGCGCAAGATTTATACCACGCAGTTCCACCCCGAGGTTAAGCACACCAACTTCGGCAACGAGATGCTTTCCAACTTCCTGTTCAACATCGCTGGTTTGAAGGCCGACTGGACCATGGATTCCATCATCGAGGATTCCGTTGCGGCCATCCGCGAAAAGGTTGGCGAAAAGCGCGTGATTCTGGGTCTTTCCGGCGGCGTTGATTCTTCTGTTGTTGCGGCGCTGTGTGCCAAGGCCATCGGCAAGCAGCTGGTGTGCGTGTTCGTGAACCACGGCCTCCTGCGCAAGAACGAGCCTGAAGAGGTTGAAGAGGTATTCACCAAACAGTTTGATGTTGAGTTCATCCACGTTCATGCGGAAGAACGCTATGCGAAACTGCTTGACGGCGTGACCGACCCCGAGCAGAAGCGCAAGATCATTGGCACCCAGTTCTGGGAAGAGTTCTTCACCGTTGCAAACGACATTGCCGAAGATGGCAAGCCGGTGCAGTTCATGGCTCAAGGCACCATTTATCCTGACATCATCGAATCGGGTGCGCGCAAGACGGGCGGCAAGGCTTCCACCATCAAGAGCCACCACAACCTGATCCCCTTCCCTGAAGGCGTTCACTTCGACCTGATCGAGCCGCTGGACCACTTCTTCAAGGACGAGGTTCGCGCACTGGGCACTGCCCTTGGCCTGCCCGACCACATTGTTCATCGCCAGCCTTTCCCTGGCCCTGGCCTGGCCATCCGCATCATCGGTGCGGTAAGCCCAGAGAAGCTGGAGATTCTGAAGAACGCCGACGCCATCGTGCGCGAAGAGCTTGATGCTTACAACGAGCGCCTGTTCCAGGAAACCGGTGAGCGCAACTCCGAGCACAGCTGCTGGCAGTACTTCGCGGTTCTGCCCGACATCAAGAGCGTGGGCGTTATGGGCGACGAGCGCACCTACCAACGCCCCATCATCCTGCGCGCCGTTGAGTCGAGCGATGCCATGACCGCCGACTGGGCAAAACTCCCCTACGATGTGCTGGCAAAGATTTCCAGCCGCATCGTAGCCGAAGTACCCGGCGCCAACCGCGTCTGCTACGACATCACCTCGAAGCCCCCTGCCACGATTGAGTGGGAGTAGGCCGATAGGGTTCTGACCTGCATTTTTGAGTGCCGCACTGTGCCGCTGAGTTTCGTTTCGTACGAGAGTCATGGCAAAGCCACCAGCGATGTTGGTGA
>CAUASB010000013.1 GCA_958431815.1 uncultured Eggerthella sp.
GCAAGGTGCAGTGCATCAAGGTCCTGGGCGGCTCCAAGCGCCGTTACGCGGGCCTGGGCGATGTCATCGTTTGCAGCGTTAAGGAAGCAATGCCCAACGGCAACGTTAAGAAGGGCGAAGTCGTCCGCTGTGTTGTGGTGCGCGTTAAGAAGGAAGTTCGTCGTTCCGACGGCAGCTACATCAAGTTCGACCAGAATGCTTGCGTTCTGATCGACAACAACGGCGCTCCCCGCGGTACGCGTATCTTCGGTCCTGTTGCACGCGAACTTCGTGACAAGAAGTACATGAAGATCGTGTCCCTGGCACCGGAAACGCTGTAGGAGGAACATCGATGGCAAAGATGAACATCAAAAAGGGTGACAAGGTTAAGGTTCTTGCTGGCAAGGACAAGGGTGCCGAAGGCATCGTAATCGCTTCCCAGCCTTCTACCCAGCGCGTCACCGTTGAAAAGGTCAACATGATGAAGAAGGCAATGCGCCCGACTCAGGCTAACCCCGAGGGCGGCATTTCCACGGTAGAGGCTCCTATCCATGTCTCCAACGTTATGCTGATCTGCCCCTCCTGCAAGGAGGCAACTCGCGTCAACATCAAACGTGAAAATGGTAAAAAAGTTCGCGTTTGCAAGAAATGTGGCGCAGATATCGACTAAAATATTTAGCCGTGCTTTTATGACCCCCGCGTAATGCGGGGGACGCAAGGTCGGAAATCTTGCGTTTAATTCATCGAGAAAGGTTTTTTAGGACAATGGCTACTCCTCGTCTGAAGGAAAAGTATGTAAACGAAGTGCGCGATCAGCTCTTCAAGGAACTCGGCCTCACCAACGTCAACCAGATCCCTCGTCTTGAGAAGATCGTTGTCAACATGGGTGTAGGTCGCGCAGCTGGCGACAAGAAGCTCCTTGAGGGTGCTATCGCAGACATGCGTACCATCACCGGTCAGCAGCCTATGGTTACTCGTGCAAAGAAGTCCATTGCAGGCTTCCATCTGCGCGAAGGCCAGGCAATTGGTTGCAAGGTTACCCTTCGCGGTGACCGCATGTGGGAGTTCTTCGATCGCCTGATGTCCACGGCGCTTCCTCGCGTACGTGACTTCCGCGGTTGCAACCCCAAGAGCTTCGACGGTCGTGGCAACTACACCATGGGCCTTACCGAGCAGCTTATCTTCCCCGAGATCGAGTACGACAAGATCGATCGCACTCGTGGCATGGACATCACGTTCGTAACCACGTCTGAAAACAATGAAGGCGCCAAGGCACTTATGGATGCCATGGGCTTCCCGTTCAAAAAGGAAAACTAACTTCTCGTTTCGAGAATTGGTTATAAGAAAGAAGGATTTTGAATGGCTAAAACATCGATGATCGCCAAGTCCAAGCGTGAGCCGAAGTTCTCGACGCGCCAGCACAACCGTTGCACCCGCTGTGGTCGCCCTCGTGCGTACTACCGCAAGTTCGGTCTGTGCCGCGTCTGCCTTCGTGAGCTCGCTAACAAAGGCGAACTGCCCGGCGTGACCAAGGCTTCCTGGTAGGAACCTTTTAAACCCAGTCACGTTGTTGAGTGCCGTTAGTCAAGGCGTGTGCATCACGGGTGCACGCGAACCGGCTTTTCGGTTCATCATGAACAAAGGAGAAACACTACAATGAGCATGAACGATCCCATTGCAGATATGCTTACGCGTGTGCGTAACGCTAACTCTGCTGGCAAGCAGACGGTTTCCATGCCGTCTAGCAAGAAGCTTGTCGAAATCGCCCGCATCATGCAGGAAGAGGGCTACATCAACGGCTACGAAGTTGAGCCTGCACAGCCCCGCGACGTTCTGACCATCACCCTCAAGTACGGTGAGAAGAAGGCTCGCACCATCCGCGGCATCAAGCGCATCTCCAAGCCTGGTCTGCGCATCTATGCTGGCAAGGACGAGCTTCCTCGCGTTCTCGGTGGTCTTGGTACTGCTGTTATTTCGACGAGCAAGGGCGTTATGACCGACCGCGACGCACGCAAGGAAGGCGTCGGCGGCGAAGTCATGGCGTACATCTGGTAGGAAGGAAGGAGCACTAATGTCTCGTATTGGTAAGATCCCTGTTGCTATTCCTTCCGGCGTTGAGGTTAAGGTTGACGGTCATGTAGTAACCGTCAAGGGTAGCAAGGGCGAACTCGTTCGCGAATTCAACCCCATGATGAACATCAAGGTTGAGGGCGAAGAAGTTATCGTAGAGCGTCCTGACGACTCTCGTCAGGCAAAGAGCCTTCACGGCCTCACCCGTACGCTCATCCACAACATGGTTGAGGGCGTTCATGATGGCTACTCCAAGAAGCTCGAGCTCGTTGGCGTTGGCTACCGTGCTGCGCTGAAGGGCACCGATCTGGAGATTCAGCTCGGTTATTCTCATCCGGTTATCGTCAAGGCTCCTAAGAACATCAAGTTCGAGGTTCCCAGCCAGACCGAGATTATCGTAAAGGGCATCAGCAAGGAACAGGTCGGCCAGGTTGCTGCCGACATCCGCGCATGGCGCAAGCCTGAGCCTTACAAGGGCAAGGGTATTCGCTATGAGGGCGAGTATGTCCGTCGTAAGCTCGGCAAGGCTGCAAAGTCTGAGTAATAGCTCAGTAGCGAAGTATTGAAGGGAATCTACTTATGAAGAAGCTTCAAAAGAAACAGGCTGGGCTGCGCCGTCGTCACACTCGTGTTCGTGGCAAGATCTCTGGTACGGCTGCCCGTCCGCGTTTGTGCATCACTCGTTCCAACTCGAACATGTATGCTCAGGTTATCGACGACGTTGCCGGTAAGACCATCTGTGGTGTTTCCACCCTCGGTCCCGAGTTCAAGGCAACCGAGAAGAGCGGCGCTACCGTAGAAGGCGCTGCAGCCCTCGGTCAGATCATCGGTAAGAAAGCACAGGAAAACGGTGTTACTGAGGTCGTATTTGACCGCGGTGGCAATCTGTATCACGGTCGCATCAAGGCTGTTGCCGACGGTGCCCGCGAAGCAGGCCTGAAGTTCTAAGAGAGGGTTTAAGGTCTATGGCTCGTAAGCAAGAAAACCAGGCAGGCGTTCCCGAACTTCAGGAACGTGTCGTCTATATCAATCGCGTTTCCAAGGTTGTCAAGGGTGGTCGTCGTTTCGCACTCACCGCTCTGGTAGTCGTTGGTGACGGCAAGGGCCGCGTGGGTATCGGCATGGGCAAGTCCCAGGAAGTTCCCACCGCCATCAAGAAGGGCGTTGAGGATGCGAAGAAGAACATGTTCTCCATTCCTCTGACCGAAGCTGGCACGCTTCCTCACGACATCATCGGTGAGTACGGTGCTGGTCGCGTTCTTCTTAAGCCTGCTACTCCTGGTACCGGCGTTATCGCTGGCGGCGCAGCTCGTGCCGTCCTCGAGCTCGCTGGCGTAAAGGACGTATTCGCTAAGTCTTTGGGCACCGACAACGTTCTTAACATTGTTAAGGCAGTTGCCGAGGGTCTGAAGGAGCTGCAGAGCCCCGAAGCAGTTTCTGCTCGCCGTGGTGTTTCTGTTGCTAAGATTTATGGCTGGAAGGAGAACTAGTAATGGCTGACGCAAAGACTCTGCGCATCACCCAGGTAAAGAGCTCCATCGGTTATAAGTACGATCAGGGTCGCACCCTGAAGGCTCTTGGTCTTGGTAAGATCGGCCGCACGGTTGAACAGGTAGACAATCCTGGCGTTCGTGGCATGATCTTCAAGGTAAAGCATCTTGTAGAGGTTGAAGAACTCTAATTTTAAAAGCCCGTTCGTTTGAACGGGCTTTTTTTTACGCCGAAATGCATCTTGGTTTGCGGTTGGCTCTTCATGCAGGCTCAACAGGCAAAGACTTGTTCGGGAGGTTGCATTACACAAATGCGAATCGCTAAGTGCGTTTCGGCGTTAAGCGTATTTCAAAGCATGTGCATTATTGTCGCATTTAAAATTGTTGCCATCGCGCAACCGTAAGCTGTGGCATAATGAACGAGTTTGTAAGTTCGCTGGCGGCGAGCTGCCAGCCCTTATCCCAATAGGTGGGGTAGGGATAGCGTAAAAGGAGAAAAGAAAACATGGAACTCAAGGATCTGAAGCCTGCAGAGGGTTCTCGTCGCAACCGCAAGCGCGTAGGTCGTGGCCCCGCTTCCGGTACCGGCAAAACTGCTGGTCGTGGTCTGAACGGTCAGAAGTCTCGTTCTGGCGGCGGTAAGGGCAACGGCTTCGAGGGTGGTCAGACCCCTCTGGCTCGTCGTCTTCCTAAGCTGCCTGGCTTCCGCAACATCAACCACGTTGAGTATCTTCCCGTTAACGTAAGCCGTATCGAGAAGTACTACGAAGCCGGCGAAGTGGTAGACGGTGAATCCCTGGTTGCTAAGGGCATCATCAAGCACTCCACCGACCTTGTTAAGGTTCTGGGCGACGGTGAGATCACCAAGGCTGTTACCGTAAAGGTTGACAAGGTTTCCGCTTCTGCGAAGGCTAAGATTGAGGCTGCTGGCGGAAAGGTCGAAGAGCCTTGCTAAGTTCCCTCGTACAGGCTTTCAAGGTACCGGAGCTCAGGAAAAAGATCCTGTTCACCTTGGGTATCTTGGTGCTTTACCGATTCGGCGCATATCTGCCGGTACCGGGCATCCCTTTCCAGGCGTTCGCTGATTCATTTTCTCAGCAGGGCGTTTCGATGGTAATGCTCGACCTTTTCACTGGCGGTGCTTTGTCGAACTTCTCGGTATTTGCACTGGGCATCATGCCTTACATCACTGCATCGATCATCATGCAGCTGATGCAGGGCGTTATCCCAGCCGTTGGCCGTTGGGCTAAAGAGGGCGAAACCGGCAAGCGTCGCATCACCCAGGTTACGCGTTACCTTACGCTTGGCCTTGGCCTGATCAACGCAATCGGTTACCTGTTCCTTTTCAAGTCCGAGGCTTATGGTGTTGTTTTCAACACCGCTGTACCTGAGATCGTTACCGATGTTCTCGTGGTATTCACCCTTGTGGTTGGTACTGCATTGATCATGTGGATGGGCGAGCTCATTACGCAGCATGGTGTTGGCAACGGTATGTCGCTGATCATCTTCGTATCCATCATCTCTTCGGTTCCCTCGGCGATTTTCTCGTCTATCAACCTGAATGCAGATATGGGTATGGGTATTGCGGTTACGATTCTTATCCTGGTTGTGGTACTGCTTTGCATCCCCGCAATCATCTTCGTAGAACGTGCTCAGCGTCGTATTCCTGTTAGCTATGCAAAGCGCGTTCAGGGACGTAGGGTCATGGGCGGTCAGAGCTCTTACCTGCCCATCAAGATCAACGCTGCGGGTGTTATTCCTATCATCTTCGCAAGCTGCTTGATCTATTTCCCTGCTCAGATTGCCGCTTTGTTCAACGTTGACTGGCTGACCATGGTTGCCAATGCGATTTCGGCTGGTTGGGTGAACTGGATTCTCACCGCGGTGCTTATCGTGTTCTTCGCTTACTTCTATACCTCGATTGTTTTCAATCCTGAGGACACGGCGGAAAACCTTCAGCGCCAGGGTGGCTTTATTCCCGGCATTCGTCCTGGCAAGAACACCGTGCAGTACATTAAAGACGTCCTGCACAGGGTTACCCTGCCTGGCGCAATCTTTATTGCTGCCATTGCGGTTGTTCCTTCGATTTTGTTCTACTTTACGAACAACTCGTTGATCCAGGCGTTCGGCGGTACCTCGATCCTCATCATGATCGGTGTTGCGCTTGACACTATGAATAAGATCGAGTCGCAGTTGAAGATGTACAACTACGACGGATTCTTCAAGTAAGGAAAAGGCAGCGAAAGCTGCCTTTTCTTTTTATGGGGCTGCACTTTGGCGTTAAGCCGCTTCGATTTGCTAAAATAGGTTGATCGATTTCTATCGTGTTACGAAAGGAACATTTCCATGAATATCGTTTTGCTGGGCGCACCGGGCGCTGGTAAAGGCACTCAGGCTGCAAAGCTGGTTGAGAAGTACGGCTTCGCCCACATTTCCACGGGCGACATGCTTCGTGCGGCTGTCAAGAATCAGACTCCGCTGGGTCTTGAGGCAAAGAAGTATATGGATGCTGGCGATCTGGTGCCCGACGAAGTGGTTATCGGCCTGGTAAAGGAACGTCTTCAGGACGAAGATACGGCCAACGGCTTCATCCTTGACGGTTTCCCCCGCACTTCCACTCAGGCGGTTGCGCTTGATTCCGAGCTTTCCACGCTTGAGCGTCCTCTTGATGCCGCTTTGCTGGTTGATGTAAAGAAGGAAGTTATCGTTAAGCGCCTTACTTCCCGTCGTATGTGCCGCGAGTGCGGTTACATTGGCACCGATGCAGACGCAAAGTGCCCCAAGTGCGGTGGTGAAATGTATCAGCGTGACGACGACAACGAGGCAACGGTACGTAACCGCCTTGATGTGTATGAGAGCTCCACTGCTCCGTTGATCGATTACTATCGTGGCTGCGATCTCCTCAAGGAAATCGACGGCGATCGTGATCCTCAGGTTGTATTCGACGCAATCGTTTCTGAGCTTGGTCTGTAAGGTTTCTTGTTCTTCTTTAATCCCCCGTCTTTTTAAGGCGGGGGATTTTTTTATTGCTTGAGAGGGGCAAATGTACTCTCGATGTCTCAAGGTAAAGCGGGCTTCTTGTAGAATGACAGGTTATGAAGCCTATAGAAGACATAGCATTTGACTGCATCGACCTTTGCAAGATGCATAAGGAACAGATTAAGCACGTGTTATCGCGTATTGTGATAGTGGCGATTTGCGCTTTGCTGCTGGAAACGTTTGTATTCAACATGAACTATTTCCGTTCCGCCAATTATGACCCAGTAAACCTTGAGGACCGTATCACGCTTGATGCAAACGATACGGGTACTTCAGAATTTGGTTTGGGGCATAGCGAGCAATTCAAGTTCACGGAATCGAACACAGCCGTTGATTTCTATGACTTGAACAAAGTGGTGAACAATATCCACCTTGATTTCGACAACTCGCAGCCTGCTCAAAACCTTAAAGTGAAGATCAGCTTTACCGATGCGGCTCATGAGACGTACTTTTCTACAACGGAATATACGTTCGGCGTGCCCGAGGTTGACGTTTCGACGGCAAGTGAGCAAAGCCAGTATCTTTATTTGGAGAGCTCTGGGGCCATTCAGAATCTGCGTATCGAAATTACCAGTGACGACGCAAGCTACCCTGTAGTGCTGAATACCGTTGTCATCAATGAGCGCCAGCCGTTCGAATTCAATTCCCTTCGTTGCTTCCTGACATTTACCGTGCTTTTGCTTCTGTATGTTTTCAGGCCGAAGTCCAGCATCTATCGCTGTCGGGTAAAAGAGCATCCGCGTTTTTCGCGTGCGGTGATTGTCTTTGCAACGGCATGCGAGATTTTTTTCCTTACGGCATACTTGCTGCTCGGCTCAAATCAGGTTGGCATTGCCACGTCAAACTACAATTCCGGCTCATGGGATGGCCACAGCATCGTTAACACCTACAAAGTGGGCGGTGAAAACGCGCAGCAGTATGCCGAGCTTGCGAAGGCGATGAGCGACGGTCAGTTGTACTTGGAAATTGAGCCTCCTCAATGGCTGGTTGATATGGACAACCCCTACGACAAGGGCGCTCGTGACGAATTGCAGAAACAGACAGGGGAGTCGTACCTGTTCGACGTCGCCTATTACGAGGGACACTATTATGTCTATTTCGGCGTTCTTCCTGTTCTTCTGTTCTATCTACCGTTTTATTTAGTTACGGGAAGCAGCTTCCCTACGGCGATTGGCGTATTGCTGGCATGCATTATGTTCGTGCTTGGTGCCACGGCGTTAATGGACCGCTTTGCCCGCCATCATTTCAAACGGGTGAGCTTAGGGCTGTTCCTGCTGTTGCAAATGCCGCTGGTTGCCTGCTCGGGCATGCTGTACTTGGCGAAGTTCCCCACGTTCTATTCGCTGCCCATCGCAATGGCTCTAGCCTTTACGGTGTGGGGCTTGTATTTCTGGCTTCATGGCAGATCGACCGAAAAAGCTGCAGGTTGGTATTTGGCGGGATCCCTGTGCATGGCCCTGGTTGTTGCCTGCAGGCCTCAGTTCCTTATTTTCTCGTTGTTGGCCTTCCCTCTGTTTTGGAGGAAGTTCATTACGGAAAAGCACCTGTTCACGAAAAAAGGTGCTAAGGAATTCGCCTGCTTGATTGCGCCGTATTTTGTTGTTGCTGCGGGAATCATGATGTACAACAAGGCCCGCTTCGGTTCGTTCTTCGACTTTGGCGCGAATTACAACCTGACGGTGAACGACATGACGCAACGCGGCATGAACGCTGGGCGTCTGCTTCCCGCCTTGTTCGCATATTTCCTGCAGACGCCCACCACTACCGGTGTGTTCCCTTGGCTTCAGCCCACCACGTTCGATACAACGTATTTGGGTCAAACTATCAAAGAGGTTACCTTTGGCGGCATCCTGGCTTGCTTGCCAGTGCTGTGGGTGCTTGCTTTTGCGAAGCCTATCCTTTCGTATCGCATCAAAGAACGCTCTACGCATACGGTGGCAAGCGTTGTGGTTACGATGCTGGTATCGGGTTTGGTTGTTGCGTGTCTTGATGCGGAAATGGCGGGAATCTTGCAACGCTATACAGCGGACTACAGCATTTTGATGCTGATACCGGCAATTCTTCTGTGCTTCATCGCCAACGATGCTTTGGCAACAGACAAGGAAGAAGGGGAAAAGGTCGAGCTTGAAGTGGTTAGCTCCACGGTTCCGAAAATCCTAACCCATCGCGTGTTCTTGCGCATCGTCGGTGTACTGGTGTTCCTAAGCCTTCTGTACTCGACGCTGGTTTGCTTCATTCCCGAAACCGGTTGGTATTCCGATGTGTACGCGTGGGCATACCAAGATCTTATTGAAATGGTTGAGTTCTGGACTTAGTTGTTGCGTCGTTCTACAAACGGCGCACTACGCAAGAAACGTTATGACGCTGCACGGCCCCCTGATGAACCATATGGCGCTGCAGGCAAGCTTGACGGGTGAAGCCCGCCTGGCGCTTGCCTTCCCGCCGTCTGAATTCATGAGGGGGCCACTTGTTGTTTCGTCCGCCAATGCAAAAGAGCAATCTTTTCTCTTTCTACCGTTCGCCCCGCGAACTCAACCAGTGACATTCGCTGATTTCCGCCCACCGAGCTATACCGAGCTTGTTCGGAAACTCCCACGGTTGAAAAGTGACGCTTCGTACAATTAAGGAGCTTTCTTAAAGCAAACCTTAAGCGAGAGGAGAGGTATGTCACAGTTGACCGAAATCCGCTGGCATGCACGTGCTGGCCAGGGCGCGGTTACGGCGGCAAAGCTTGTCGCGGACACGGCGCTGCTGCAAGGCAACTACATCCAGGCTATGCCCGAATATGGCCCGGAGCGCACAGGAGCACCCTTGAAGGCGTATACCCGCGTTTCAAGCGATCCTATTGAAGTACATAACAACATCCAGAATCCTGACATCGTCATCATCATGGATGACACGCTGTTGGCTTCCACCGATGTGATGGAGGGTATGCACGAAGACGGCATCCTCCTGTTCAACACCACTATGACGGCAGAAGAAGCCCGTGCTGCCGTTGGTGCTCCCGCAAGCATGCGCGTTGCTGTCGTCGATGCTTCCGGCATTGCCATGGCAACCATTAAGAAGGACATGCCCAACACGCCTATCGTTGGCGCTTTGGCAAAGATTACGGGACTTTTCCCGCTTGAAAAGGTCAAGGAGCGTCTTGCTATCACGTTTGGCAAGAAGTTCTCCCAGGAAATGATCGACGCAAACCTCGCCTCCGTTGAGCGCGCATATCAGGAGGTGCAGGAATAATGTCAAAGTACGAATTCGACGGCTCCAACTACGACGAGTGGAAGCCTTCCGATTTCCCCACGGGCTATGTATGCCCCGAGGGCGGCACTTCGGTTAACTGCTACACCGGTGGCTGGCGTTCCAACCGTCCTATTTGGGATTCTGAGAAGTGCTCCAACTGCATGCTGTGCTGGGCATACTGCCCCGATTCTTCCATCGAGGTAAAAGACGGCGCAATGACGGGCATCGACCTGTTCCATTGCAAGGGCTGCGGCGTTTGCGTCCAGGAATGCAAGTTCGGCGCTCTTGAGCTTATTCCCGAAGCTGAAGCACAGGCCCAGGAAGAGAAAGGGGAGTAATCATGGCTGAAGAAAAGAAGATGTTTTCCGCTACGGGCAACCAGATGGTTGCCGATGCCTTCCGTCAGGTTAACCCTGATGTAATGGCGGCATACCCCATTACCCCCCAGACCACCATCGTTGAAGGCTATGCAAAGTTCGTTGCGGACGGCAAGGTTACTACCGAGTACGTTCCCACCGAATCTGAGCATTCCG
Source organism: uncultured Eggerthella sp. (assembly GCA_958431815.1). GTDB lineage: Bacteria > Actinomycetota > Coriobacteriia > Coriobacteriales > Eggerthellaceae > Anaerotardibacter. Next base: position 10,349 of record CAUASB010000013.1, read on the forward strand.
CGCTTTCCGCTTGCATCGGTGCTTCTGCTGCTGGCGCCCGCGTGGCAACGGCAACCAGCTCTCAGGGCCTTGCCTACATGTGGGAGGAACTCCACATTGCTGCAGGCATGCGTTGCCCCATTGTCATGGCAAACGCAAACCGAGCCCTTTCCGCTCCTATCAACATTCACGGCGACCACTCCGACATCATGAGCGCCCGCGATTGCGGCTGGGGCATGATGTTCGCCGAAACCGCTCAGGAAGCCTACGACAACACCATCGTTGCCTTCAAGGTTGCAGAAGATCCCAATGTTCTGCTTCCCGTGCTTACCACGCTTGATGGCTTCGTGACCACGCACGCTATGGATTGCTGCGTGAAGGAAGAAGATCAGGTGGTAAAGGATTTCGTTGGCGACTACCAGCCGAAGTACCCGCTGCTTGACACTGAAAATCCAGTTGGCCAGGGTATGTTCGCAACGCTGGGCAACGGCTATATGAAGTACAAGCTTACCGAGCGCCATGCCCTCGACAACGCCATGGAAGCCTTCGAGCGTCATGGCAAGGAATGGGCCGAGATCACGGGCCGTCCTTTCGAGCTGGTGGACGCTTGGGGAGCCGAAGATGCCGATTACCTCATTGTGGTTTTGGGTTCGTGCGCCGGCAACGCTCGTTTTGAGGCACGCAAGCTGCGCGAGCAGGGCAAGAAGGTTGGCGTGGTTCGTCCTCGCATCTTCCGTCCGTTCCCGGCAAAGCAGATTGCCGAAGCTTGCAAGAACGCCAAGGCCGTTGCTGTGCTCGACCGTTCCGATTCGTATGGTTCGCCCCACGCTCCGCTTGCTCTTGAAGTTCGTTCTGCTTTCCAGGCCGCTGGCATGCAGACGCTGGTAAGCGATTACGTGGTAGGCCTCGGCGGTGCCGACATCACGCTTGATCAGATGGTTCAGGTTTATGCCGAGCTTGAGCAGCGTGCGAACGGCGAAGGCGACGGTTCCATCAAATACCTTGGTATCGAAGAGTAAGGGGCACATAAATGGCTAACATCAAGCAACTTTCTGCCCGCCCCGACGATTTGGCTCCTGGCCATCGCCTGTGCGGCGGCTGCGGCGCATCTATGGCGGTGCGTCAGGTTCTCATGGGACGCAACGATTACGACGTTGTGTGTTGCTCGGCAACGGGCTGCCTCGAGGTATCCACTTCCATTTACCCCGATAACGCTTGGAACGTTCCATTCATCCACAACGCTTTCGCTAATGCAGGCGCAACCATTTCAGGTGTGGAAGCTGCCTACAAGGGCCTTCAGCGTGCTGGCAAGATTCCTGCCGACAAGAAGATCAAGTTCGTAGCGTTCGGCGGCGACGGCGGCACGTACGATATCGGCCTTCAGTCGCTTTCCGGCGCAATGGAACGTGGTCACGATATCATGTACGTGTGCTACGACAACGGTGCATACATGAACACGGGCATCCAGCGTTCTTCTGCTACGCCTAAGGGCGCATGGGCTACCACTTCCGAAGTTGGCAAGGTTCAGCAGGGCAAGCCCCAGAAGCGCAAGGACCTTACCTCCATCATGGCCGCTCACGGTGTTCCCTATGTTGCTCAGGCAACGGTAGGCAACTGGCGCGACCTGGTGAGCAAGGCCGAAAAGGCCATTGCGGTAGACGGCCCCGCGTTCCTGAACATCATGGCACCGTGCCCGCGTGGCTGGCGTATCGATTCCAGCATGACTGCTGAAATTTGCCGCATGGCCGTAAACTCCAAGTTCTGGCCTCTGTTCGAGGTGGAAAACGGCAAGTGGAAGCTCACTCCGGTTCGCGATAAGAACCTTATTCCGGTTAAGGACTTCTTGAAGCCGCAGGGTCGCTTCAAGCACCTGTTCAAGCCCGGCAACGAAGCTCTCCTTGAAGAGATTCAGCAGGATGTCGACGATTACTGGAAGTATCTGGAAGGCCGCGTGGAAGGTTCCAAGGACCTGTAAGCGTTTAGGCTGTGCAGATGGCCATCAAAGCCGCAGGCATATACCGCCTGCGGCTTTTTTCTTGACGGAGCGCTACAGTGCGCTATAGTAAAGCGCGGAAATTGAATACGGTCTTCAGGGCGAGGTGCAATTCCTCACTGGCGGTAATGCTTGGTGCATAACGGCATCAGAGCAAAGCCCGCGACCCTTGCTTGGCAAGGTTGATCTGGTGCGAATCCAGGGCCAACGGTTACAGTCCGGATGGAAGAAGACGATGAATAAGGCTGGCACCCGTGTGCTGGTGTTTGACTATCGAAAGCCCTGGAATCATATGGTTCCAGGGCTTTTTGCATGTAATGCCTCCTGTTCGTCGCTACCCAAAAAAGATTGGTATTCGCAGACGAACGAGTAGAAAGGAGGACTGCTTCGTGAACGATGAAGAGTACATGCAAAGGGCGCTTGAGCTGGCTTTGCGCGGTTCTGGTTGGGTAAACCCCAACCCTCTTGTTGGTGCGGTTGTTGTTCGCGATGGACGCATTATCGGAGAGGGGTGGCATACCGCGTTTGGCGAGCCCCACGCCGAGCGCCAGGCGTTGGCTGATTGCCGCAGGCGTGGTGAGGACCCCAAAGGCGCAACGGTGTATGTGACCCTGGAGCCATGTTGCCATACGGGCAAGACGCCGCCTTGCACCGAAGCATTGATTGAGGCGGGCGTCGTACGCGTGGTTATGGGCGCTCCAGACCCGAACCCGAAAGTCAGCGGTGGGGGAATCGCCCAGCTCGAAGCTGCGGGCATTGAGGTGGTGCAAGGTGTTTTGGTTGAGGAATGCCAGAAAGTCAACCGCGCATTCTTTCATTACATCAAAACGGGGAAACCCTATGTAACGCTTAAATACGCCATGACGCTCGACGGGAAAATTGCCACTCGCAGCGGTAAGTCGAAATGGATCACGGGGCCCGAGGCGCGCCGTCGTGTGCACGAGGACCGTCAACGTAATGCGGCCATCATGGTTGGGGTGAACACGGTTATCAAAGACGACCCACTGCTTACCTGCCGGCTTGATGATTTCGAAGACCAAGCATTTGCCGAAGAGTCTGTGTCGGACTCCGATTTCGAAGACCTGCTTGAGCGTGAGCTTGCCGAAGATGAGGCGGCCTATGAGGCATTGCAGGAAGGGGATGCTGTCGAGACGACGTCGCGTGGATTCAAACCGAAGATCAGCAACCCGATTCGCATCGTGTGCGACACTCACCTGCGTACACCATTGAGCTCGCAGATCGTTAAAACGGCTGCTTCGGTTCCCACGTACATTGCAACGGCCGAGTCCGATATGAAAAAGCACATGCCCTATCGCGAGCAGGAATGCGACATCATTGTGGTTCCCGAAGCAGCAGGACACATCGACATCGAGGTGCTGATGGAAAAGCTCGGCGCCATGGGAATTGATAGCGTGATCGTGGAAGGCGGCTCCAAAATCAACTGGTCGGTGCTTGCCTATGAGGTGGTTTCGAAGGTACAGGCGTACATTGCGCCGAAACTCTTTGGTGGAGCCAAGGCGCCTTCCCCTGTTGCCGGATTCGGTGTCGAAGCGCCGAAATACGCTATCGAGCTTTCCGAACCTGAGGTGACCATGCTTGGAAGCGACTTGCTCGTTGAGTGTGAGGTGCTCTAGATGTTCACCGGCATTGTCGAAGAGGTTGGCAGAATTGCCGCAATTCGGAAGGGCCCTCATTCATGCACGCTGACTATCGCGGCTGCGAACGTGCTCGAAGATGTCTGCTTGGGTGATAGCATCGCAACCAACGGGGTATGTCTTACCGTAACCAACTTTACGCGTTCGACTTTTTCGGCCGACGTGATGCATGAAACGTTGAAGCGTTCTTCCTTGGGTGCCCTGCAACCGGGAAGTCCCGTGAATTTAGAGCGCGCTATGCGTGTCGGAGGCCGATTCGGCGGGCATATCGTATCGGGTCATATCGACGGCACCGGCATTGTGAAGAGCATCGAGGAAGACGACAACGCTGTGTGGTATCGGATAGGTTGCAAGCCTTCCATTCTCCGTTTCGTTATCGAGAAGGGCTCGATTGCCATCGATGGGATCAGCTTGACGGTGGCAAAGGTAGACGCTGAAAGTTTCAGCGTCTCTATCATTCCCCATACGCGTGCACAAACCAATTTGGCGGGTAAACGTGTAGGCAGCGTTGTGAACCTGGAAAACGACTGCATTGGCAAATACGTTGAGCGCCTTTTGGCCTGTTCGCCCGAACTTGCTGGGGAAGCGGACCTGCAGGCTGCTTCGGCCGTAAGCCCCTATGTAGAAGGGGCGAAGAAACGCGTTGCTGCGAAGCCGAGTGGCATCACAAGGGAATTCCTGCTAAGTAACGGGTTCTGAAACGCTGATGCTGAAAAATAAGAAAACAGCCCTGTGAACTGCGGGTTTGCAGGGTATGAGAGGATAGTAATGTTCCAATTCAATACCATTGAGGAAGCCTTGGAAGATCTTCGCCAGGGAAAAGTGATCTTGTGCACCGATGACCCAGACCGCGAAAACGAGGGCGACTTCATCTGCGCGGCCGAGTTCGCCACCACGGAAAACGTGAACTTTATGGCCAAGTACGCCAAGGGCCTTATCTGCATGCCGATGAGCATCGAACTGTGTCGTAAGCTCATGTTTCCCCAGATGGTTACCACCAATACCGATAATCATGAAACGGCTTTCACCGTTTCGGTCGACCATGTTGACACTACTACGGGCATTTCTGCTGAAGAGCGTGGCCTTACTGCTCGTAAATGCGTTGCCGATGATGCGCGCCCCGAGGATTTTCGCCGCCCAGGACACATGTTCCCGTTGATGGCAAAGCCAAATGGTGTCCTTGAACGCAATGGCCATACCGAGGCAACCGTCGATCTGATGCGCCTGGCAGGCTTGAAAGAATGCGGATTGTGTTGCGAGGTTATGCGAGACGACGGCACCATGATGCGTACGCCAGAGCTTATCGAGCTTGCGAAGAAGTGGGGCTTGAAGTTCATTTCCATCAAGGAACTGCAGGAATACCGCAAGATGCACGACAAGCTTGTCGAGCGCGTTGCGAATACCAAGATGCCTACCAAGTACGGCGACTTCCGCGCATATGCCTACATCAACAAGCTCAACGGCGAACATCATGTGGCCTTGGTGAAGGGCGACATCGGCGATGGGGAGAACCTGCTGGTGCGTGTACATTCCGAGTGCCTTACCGGCGACGCATTCGGCTCTTTGCGCTGCGATTGCGGTGAGCAGTTTGCCTCCGCGATGCGCGCCGTGAACGAGGAAGGTCGCGGCGTGGTGCTGTACATGCGCCAGGAAGGCAGGGGCATTGGCCTGGTCAATAAGCTGCGTGCCTATGAGCTGCAGGATCGTGGCATGGACACGCTCGAAGCGAATTTGGCATTGGGTTTCAAAGGCGACGAGCGCGAGTATTTCATCGGCGCGCAGATTCTGCGTGACTTGGGCGTGAAAACCATGCGCTTGCTTACCAACAACCCTGATAAGGTCTACCAGCTCTCGGAATTCGGCTTGGAAATCGTCGATCGCGTGCCGATTCAGATGCCGGCAACCGAACACGACAAGTTCTACCTGCAAACCAAGAAGGAGAAAATGGGCCACATCCTTGAAAGCGTCGAGGAATAGCGATCCTGCGTATCTTTTATTGTCCATCTCAAAAAAACAAATTAGCCAAGCGCATAGCCGCTTGAGAACAGGAAAGGAACCATATATGAACACCCTTGAAGGAAAGCTGGTATCCCAGGGCATCAAAGTCGGTATCGTTGCCGCTCGTTTCAATGAGTTCATCACCTCCAAGCTTATTTCCGGTGCGATGGACGGCCTGCTTCGCCATGACGTCAAAACGGAAGACGTAGATGTTGCTTGGGTGCCTGGCGCGTTCGAGATTCCGCTGATTGCCCAGAAGATGGCTGAATCGGGCAAGTACGATGCCGTTATCTGCTTGGGTGCGGTTATCCGCGGTGCCACCTCCCACTACGATTTGGTATGCAATGAAGCGGCGAAGGGCGTTGCCCAGGTTGGCCTGAAGACGGGCGTGCCTGTGCTGTTCGGCGTGGTGACAACCGACACCATCGAGCAGGCAATTGAGCGTGCTGGCACGAAGGCCGGCAACAAGGGCTTCGATTGCGCAACCAGCGCCATTGAAATGGTGAACCTTATCAAGACGTTGGAGGCGTAACCTCGAATCGGAAAGAGGCTTTTAGCGGCGGAGATTCCGTCAAAGGGCCCGGGGCGAAGTGCGCCTCGGGCCCTTTTGTTCGTTGAAGGTGTAGCCAGGTGGCATTCTATTCCCAGTTGAAGGCATTATCAGTATTCTGTACCAAAGGAAGTACATATTGGCTCTTGCCAGTTGAAGAGGTGGCTTTATGGCTTTGCTTACCGAACCATTACGGGTCAAATCAGTGTTGTTGCGCAATCGATTGGTTATGCCGCCCATGGCAACGGAGAAATCGGTTGGGGAGGGCAAGGTCAGCCAGGCCTTGCTCGACTATTACGATGAGAAAACCAAGGGTGGCTATTTTGGTTTGGTGGTGACAGAGCATAGCTACGTTAACAAGCAAGGTCAGGCAAGCAAGGGCCAAGTTTCTTTTGATTCCGATGAAGACGTTCCAGGATTGAGCAAGATTGTTGAGGCTATCCACCGGAATGGTTCCAAGGCGATTGCCCAGATCAACCATGCAGGGGGCAAGGCCATTTCGGCGTTGGGCGGAGGTTCGACCGCTCCAGCCCCAACCGCCATGCCCTATACCACCACGCGCGGTGAAGCGGTTTCGGCCCATACCATGAGCCAAGAGGAAATCGATGCGGTTATCGAAGATTTTGCTGCGGCGGCCAAACGTGCCAAGGAGGCAGGATTCGATGGCGTTGAGATCCATTCCGCACATGGCTACTTGCTCAGCCAGTTCTATTCGCCTCTTACCAACAAGCGAACCGATGCCTACACCGGCGCCACGATAGAAGGCCGTACGCGCTTGCATTGCCAGATTATCGCGGCGGTCCGTGCGGCCGTGGGGCCCGATTATCTGGTTGCTCTGCGTTTGGGCGCCTGCGACTACACCGAAGGAGGGGCAACGCGGGAAGATGCGGTTTCGGCTTGCAGGATCTTCGAGCGTGCAGGCGTTGACCTGTTTGATATTTCAGGGGGTATCTGCGGGTATCGAGGCGAAGGCTCGAAAGAGGAAGGGTACTTCGGCAAAGATTCCGCTGCGGTGCGTGAAGCGGTGGATGCTCCCGTTATCGTGACGGGTGGTGTAAGAACACCCGAAGGGGCAGAGCGCATTCTTCAACAGGAACAGGCTGATTTTGTTGGGGTTGGTCGTGCCGTTTTGAGGGACTCCCTTTGGGCTAAGCACGCCATCGCGCATTTCGGCGGCACCGCGGTGAAGGGGACGGTTTTCTTCGATTTTGACGGAACCCTGCATGACAGCATGGCAATCTACGGTCCGGCATTTCGCAAAGCGTATGCCTGGTTGGTTTCCGAGGGGCATATGCCCCCGCAGGAGTTCAGCGATGAATGGATAAGCCAGTGGCTGGGATGGACAACAGAGGCTATGTGGACCACTTTTGCCCCAAACCTTCCTGAGTCGGTGTGGCGTAAAGCGGCAGAAATCGTCGGCAATGAAATGGACTCCCTTACCGAACGGGGAAAGGCACGCCTGTTTCCTGGCGTGGCTGGAATGCTTTCCCAATTACAGGGATCAGGGTATCAGCTGGCATTTCTCAGCAATTGTCGAACCCATTATTGCGACGTTCACCGCAAGATGTTCGGTCTTGATGCCTGGTTCGATGCCTATTACTGCGCGGAGGATTTTCGCGATATCCCTAAATGGGAGATATATCAGCGTGTTGCCAACAGGCATGCCGATCCCCAGGTAATGGTAGGGGATCGATTCCACGATTTCGAAGTTGCCGAAAAAGCGGGTATTCCCTTTATCGGATGCTCGTACGGTTTTGGCGGGGAAGAAGAGCTTGACGGTGCAGCGATGAAGGTTGCAGCACCATGTCAGATTCCTGAAGCGGTTAGAAAGGTACTCGCATGAGATATTGCGTTCATTGTGGGGCGGAGCTGGAAGAAGACTCCAAATTTTGCACAAGCTGCGGGGCCAAGGTGGAGCAAGATCCTGGTCAGCCCGTCTCTTCCGATTCGGGCAAGCCAGCTTCTTCCGACACGGGTGCGATGGCTTCCAATATCCCCGAAGAGGGGAGAAAGCCTGCTGAAAACCCCGCCCCGAAGGATTCATCAGGCAAGTCTTCCAGCAAGGTTGTGATTGTTCTGGCAGTTGCGTTGGCTGTCGCTTTGGTGGTCATAGTCTGCCTGGTAGTGTTCATCCATCCCGCATCGAGCAGTAGCAACGATTCGTCCGGTCAGTCCCAAGCGGCCCAGCAGCAATCGGATGCTGGATCTTCACTGGCTCTTCGGGTGCTTCGTCCAGTGCGTCAAATCACGGTGAATCGGATTCGGCGACCCACCACGGATCGAACGGCGCTTCTTCGGATAATGCTTCTTTGTCCACGGTTGAAGGCTTCAGGGATGGCGCCGGCTCGGGTGCGTTGATTTCATACTCTGCTTCTTCGGTATTGCCTGCCAGTGAATACGGCACCTACGTTGCCTCCAATTTGGACGATGGCGCTTTGGACACCGCTTGGGTTGAAGGCGCTACGGGTTCTGGTGCGGGGCAGAGCGTGAAGATGTCCAACCCGTCTGGCAGCAAGATGACGGTGTGCGAAGTGCAGTTGATGGCCGGTTATACCAAGTCCGAAGACATTTACTACAAGAACGCCCGTCCTAAGCAGGTTTCGTTGGTCACCGATTCGGGCAAGGTCATAGCGCAGGTGACGCTGGTCGACTCGTATCGGGAAGTTCAGTCAATCACGTTTCCCGCGGTAAGCACCTCTTCGCTTACGCTCCGCATCGATTCGGTTTACGAGGGGAACAAGTACGAAGACTGCGCCATTTCTGAAATGAGATGCTATTAGCGCGTTTGCCGAGTTGCCGAATTAGTTTTTTGCGGCGCTAGTTTGCAACACCTATACTTAAAACGTTCATCAATTGGGCGGCTGCTCTACGCACCGCCCAGCAGACGGAAGGAAGCATGATGCCCACTTACGCGGAAATGGGAAAAGAAGAGCTGAACACGCTCAAAACCGCACTTACCGAAGAATACGAAACCTATAAGGCTCAGGGCCTTTCCCTGAACATGGCGCGTGGCAAGCCTGGTTCCGATCAGCTCGATCTCAGCATGCCCATGCTCGACATCCTGCCTTCTTCCGACGAGTGCAAGGCTGCCAATGGAACCGATATCCGCAACTATGGTGTAGTAGACGGCCTGCCCGAGGCAAAGGAGCTCATGGCTTCGATGCTCGACGATACGGCGGAAAACACCATCGTATTCGGCAATTCCAGCTTGAATATCATGTACGACACCGTGATGCGCTGTTGGGTGTTCGGTACGCTTGGCTCTACTCCTTGGAGCCAGCTCGACAAGGTCAAGTTCGTTTGCCCGGTTCCTGGCTACGACCGTCACTTCGGCGTGACCGAGGCATTCGGCATCGAGATGGTAACCGTTCCCATGACCGACGAAGGTCCCGATATGGACGCTGTCGAGGAATTGGTTGCCAACGATTCTGCCTTCAAGGGCATCTGGTGCGTGCCTAAGTACTCCAACCCTGGTGGCGTTACCTACTCTGACGAGGTTGTTCGCCGCTTGGCCTCGATGAAGTGCGCTGCTGAAGACTTCCGTGTTTTCTGGGACAATGCCTACACGGTGCATCATTTGTATGACGATGCTTCTAAACAGGATCAATTGCTCGACATTGCTAAGGCGTGCGCTGAAGCGGGCAATCCCAACCGTTACTTCAAGTTCGCTTCCACTTCCAAGGTGACGTTCCCTGGCGCTGGCGTTGCTGCTATGGCGGCAAGCCCCGAAAACGTTGCTGAGATCAAAAAGCGCATGGGCGTTCAGACCATTGGCCATGACAAACTCAACCAGATGCGTCACGTCCGCTTCCTGAAGGATGCCGAGGGAATCGCTGCCCACATGGCAAAGCATGCCGCCATCATCCGCCCGAAGTTCGAGCTTGTTCTGAAGATGCTCGAAGAAGGCCTGGCAGGCACAGGTTGTGGTACGTGGAGCAACCCTCGTGGTGGCTACTTCGTTTCCTTCAACGCTCCCGAAGGTACGGCAAAGCGCATCGTTTCCATGGCAAAGGAAGCTGGCGTTACCATGACGGGCGCTGGCGCAACCTACCCCTACAAGAACGATCCGCTTGATTCCAACATCCGTATTGCTCCTACGCTTCCCCCGCTGGAAGAGCTGGAATCGGCTTTGAAGGTATTCGTCTGCTGCGTGAAGCTCGCTTCTGTTGAAAAGCTGCTTGAAGCATAAACCTGCAACGGCATAGTATCCTTGCAACGCGCCTGGCTGTTCGCTGGGCGCGTTTTTTGTTTGCCCGGCTTTCTCCTTTGCTTAAAAAATGGAAACAACGCCTGGATCGGGTCCGCTTACATGGGCGTTCAAGAGTAAGCTAGGGGAGGAAGAAAGAGGGCACCAATGAAGATCGATCGCAGCAAAGCCCAAAAGGCATTTTCAGAGTATGTTTCGTTCTACAGCGCGGAAAATCACCGTATTGCGCTCAAAGTTGAACACTCGAAGCGCGTTGCAAACTTGTGCGAGGAAATCGCGAAAAGCAATGGTATGAAGCAGGACGACCTTGATCTTGCGTGGCTTATCGGCTTGTTGCATGATATCGGTCGTTTTGAGCAGCTACGCCGTTGGGACACGTTCTCGGATGCCCGGTCAACCAATCACGCCAAGCTGGGCGCAGAAGTGCTGTTCAGCCAATTTGCCGGTACGCCTCCTTTCGAGGTCATCCCGGAAGAGGGAGAGGTTCCTGCCCCTCGCAAAAATCCCGGCATAGCCCTTTTCGCTGGTCTTTCTGCGACTGAGATTCGTTTACGTGATTTCGTTGAAGGGGTTAAAGAAGACGATCTGATTCATATCGCTATCGCAACTCACGGCGATTATCGCCTACCCGATGATGTTGCCGATAGAACCAGGCGATTTTGCAATATCGTGCGCGATGCCGACAAGCTCGACATCCTGCATACGGTGAGCGAAAGCGATTCGGAGACCATCTTAGGCGTTCCTCTCGAGGCGCTGCGTCGAAGCAAGCTTTCGAAGCCTGCCTTGGAGGCATTTGAAGAACGTCACTGCGTGAAGCGCAGCGACCGCGTGTTTCCTGCCGATTACGTGGTGGGTTTCCTGTGCTTTGCCTTTGAGCTCACCTATGCGGAAAGCCGCAAGATCTTGATGAAGCAGGGCGACATCTTCAAAATCGCCAAACAGCCCCTTGGTTTGGATGATGGCTTTGCCGTCTCGTCAACAAAAGAAGAATTCGAAAGAATGGAAAAAGAGCTCCGCGTCTGGCTCAAGCGGAATTGCTGAAGCCATTGCCCGCTCTGCGTCTTAGGCGCCTTCATCTATACGCAACTTTCTATATATAGGTGCGCGCCGACTCTCGTTAGGGGGATCGTCGGCGCGCGAGGGAAAGGAGAGAAGCAGCCATTTTGGGTGGGGCTGCAAGAGAAAGGTTAAGTTAGCGTTCCGTATTCAACGGAACAAGTGTTTAACTGGCTTTAGGGCATTTAACAGCGCCTCTTTCAATCATTGCTTTGATTTCGGAATCACTTGCTCCAAGCGAAGAGAGAACCGATATCGTCGATTCGCCAAGCAAGGCTGGCTCTACTGCGTCATGCAAGTCAGATTTCATAGATCCGATAATATGGGGTGTGTTGGTTTGCAGTGCCTCGCCGAAGCGTGGGAAATCGATAAAGTCAATCATATGTGGATCTGTTTCTGCGGCTAGTCCGATTGCTTCTGTCTTGGTTAGGCAGGGGGCAATTGCGTAAGTTTTATCCTTAAGCCATTCTTGCCATTCTTCGTAGGTCATCGAGGCGGCAAAGTCCACAACTGCTTGGTATGCTTCGGGATTCTGCTGCGGCGTATCTTTGAGCATGTCGTACAGGTCTGGGCGGTTGATATCGTTGCAGAAGTCGTTCCAGAACTTATTTTCGTAGAGACCGAAAGAAACCATGCGATCGTCTTTTGTCCGATAGACGTTGTAGCCGACCGAAGGGTATTCTCTCATCTGCGAGGTGAGATTCTTTCCGTAGAAGAACCAGCGGCTGTCGAGCATGGCGTTCCACCAGAGCAGTGAATCGTACATTGAAACATCGATGTGTCCGCCTCCGGCTTCATCCCTAACAAGCAGGCCGGTCAATGCTCCTTGGATTCCTACCATTGCTGCGGCAAGATCCGAGGGTTGGAGCAGGGCGACTGCGCCTTCGGTTAAATCGTAATATCCCGTTTTTGCAACGATGTTGATATCGTGAAGGGCATCAAGACTGCGCGGGTCGTTTTGTCCATAAGCGGAGAACGACACATACACCAATTTTGGATTTATCTCGTGAAGAGTCTCGAAATCGATTCCAAGGCGCTTTGCAACGCCGGGACGGTAGTTCTCAACTAGTACATCGGCTTGCTTGACAAGCTCATAGAATCGCTCGAGCACTTCCTGGTCTTTAAGGTTGAAGGAAACGCTCTCTTTGTTACGGTTCAATGCATAGTGATAATAACTTTCACCGTTGATTTTCGGCTCTTCTCCACGTACCAGGTCGCCAGTTTTGGTGTCCTCGACTTTGATCACTCGAGCTCCCAGATCCCCGAAAAAGAGGCTTACGTATGCACCAAGCAGGTAGCGTGAAAGGTCTAATACTACGTAGTTTTCAAAAGGCTTTTTCATGGGGGTTCTCCTTTCTGGATGAATGAGACAGCACGAACCCAAGCACCCCTCAGTGGTGCGTAAAGCTGTTTTGGTTTGAAATGGAAGTTAAGTGACATGGATGGTTTACTTGTTCTGCCTTTTGGCAAGACGCCTCATAAGAAACACGAGGCTATAGCCGATCACGCCGATGACGATAAGCGTTGCTGTGTCGTAGCCTGTCAACAGTCCGCCGGCCAAAATAACGAAAATGCCAGGGCTCAAAATATTGCAGAGCAGATTGAAATCGATCATTGCGCTCATCGCCTTTCGGTCCTTGCCGGGCTTTGGTTTAAGCCCGGCAAGGAATTGTGTGTAACACGGAAGTGGGTGGGGGATTGCTGCCTGGAAAGCCAGGCAGCATATTGTTGATTGCTTTAAGCTTCTGCTTTTGCTTTCGCCTCGGCATTATGCGCTTCAGCGGTAAGCTCAGCATCGCTCTTGAACCAGGTCTTGCGACGGGCTTTGTCGCCTGCGATCCAGGTGTAGCCGAGCAAGCCGAAGGTAATGGTCAGAACAGCGATGCCGCCGATGAAGAAGCCGTCCCAGCCGAAGTTCTCGGATACGAGGGCCCAACCGGTTGCGCCGAGTGCTCCGATGCCGTTGAACACCATGATCATCCAAGAGTAAATCTTGTCGAAGTCACGGCCGCCGAATACTTCACGAACGATGAACGGAAGCATTGCCGTCGAGCATGCATAGGCAAGTCCGTAGAACAGGCCGCCGCAGAACATAGGCCAGATGCCTGCTTCGCCAAACAGCTTGGGAAGCCACCACATCATGCACAGGCCGATTACGCCACCTGCATAGCCGATGATCTGCGCAACGAGAACGGAACGGGATTCGATGAAGCCGATCAGAACCTTGCCGCCGCCCTGGCCTGCGCTTGCAAATGCTTCGAGCGTGCCGGAGAGGAGCAGCAGTGCAACAAGCGCCTGACCTTCCCAGCCTTCATGACCGAGGAACTGAACATAGGTGGCGAAGAGCTGAGACATCGTTGTGATGGTGTTCAGCAAGCCAGCGCCTAATACCAGCGTCCAGAAGAAGGGCATCTTCAGTACTTCCTTGGCAGCGAAGCCAGGTTCTTGGATCGCCTTCTTATCTGCCTCTTCGGCAAGCTCTGCTTCCATAGCGGCTGCATCGAGAGGCATACCATAGGGGAGCGTTCCGCATTCCTGTGGGGTGCGCTTAACGAAGATAGCGATGAACGGAATGGTGCCGATTGCAATGGCTACACCGAAGACCATGTACAGGGTCCTCCAACCTTGCAGGTCGGGACCGAGAACGAACTGACCAACGATGTTCCAAACAACGCCACCAACGCCAGTCATAGCGAATACGATGCCGGTAACGGTGCCGTAATTGGTGTGGAACCAACGGCTCAGAATACCTGCAGTCATCGTGAACTCGATGCAGACGAGGCCGAGACCAATAATGAAGCCTGCTACCCAGTAGCACCAGATTGCGGGATATACGCAGAAGCCCATGTAAGGCACAACAACCATAAGTGCTGCGACTACGCATACCGTTTTAGCGTTGAATTTGTCAAAAAGCTTTGCCATTGGCGCAGCGCCGATGCACTGGCCCAGATAAACAAAAGTAATGTAGAGCGAAACCTGCGATGTTTGCACTCCAAAGTGCTGTGATACGGGTCGATAGCACAAACCCGCTGCCGTGAACACAATGCCAACGGCGGTCAGCAGCGTTAGCGCCATAGTGACTACAACGCCAACATGCCGGACCGTAAGGCCCTGTCGGGCAATTTTTTCGGTTGCCATTTCTTCCTCCTCCTTGTGTAGCGGAATATGTCCATGGCTGAACGGGCACGAAGCCAATACGGCTCATCCCCCGATGTGCCCGCCCAGCCATTGAGACCGACGGTCTTAGTCCCTTTTCGATCGAGGCCCGTAGCTGGGTTCGAATACCGAGTCGGGCAGATCGGGGCCGTGATAGCAGGCGACCGCGTTGCCATCAAGCTTTTCGATGTCCTCATCGGTGTAGCCGTATTCGCGCATTACCGATGCGGTGTCGTACCCGATTGGCCTGCTCTTGTGCAGGACGGGGTCTCCCATGCTGTCGAGTCTGATGGGTGAAGTAGGTATTACTTTTTCGCCGAAAGCGTCGTAATGCAGTTTTCTCAGAATGTCGCTGGCGTAAACTTCCTCGTCAGCCAAGATGTCGCTGGGCAGATAAAGCTTTTCGTAAGGGATTTCATTCGCCTTGAAAATTGGCTCCCATTCTTCCCATGTTTTTGTGAGGAATTGCTTTTCAAGAATGCGTACCACTTCAGAATTTTTTCCAGATCCGTTGTTAATCTCGGATGCTTTGTTGTAGCGCTCGTCTCCAACAAGGTCATCAAGTCCGATGGTGCGCATCGTGTGGGCGTAGAAAATGTCATAGCTGCCATAGCAGATGATGAACCATACGCCGTCTTTAGTCTGATAAGTGTTGTTGGTCGGGCAGGTGACGTTGTAGCGTGATTTCGGCCAGCTGTCACCAAACTGAGTCGAGCCGAGCATCATCTGCATGGGCCAAAGCGAGCAGTGATGCAATGTGACGGTAACCTTGTCACCCTCGCCGGTTCTGTCCTTGCGAGCCAACGCGGCAAGGAGTCCGGCAGTTAAAGCAAGCGAAGCGTTCCAGTCGCCCATTGCTGCCGGCCAATTGATGGGCTGATATCCTTCTCCGGCTTGGGGAAGGCAGGCGAACCAGCCGCCACGCGCGGCATAGGCGGTAGCATCGAAGCCTTTGGTATTCTTATCGGGTCCGAATTCTCCGTAACCGCGCATTTGCCCCCAAACAAGATGCGGATGCTTCTTATGCACACTCTCCCAATCAAGCCCGAGTTTGGTAAGGGCTTTGTCACGGAAGCTGGTAACCATGATGTCTGCATCGTCGAGCATCTTATGAAGAAGGGCGGATCCTTCATCGCTTTTCAGATTGATGCTTACGAAGGTTTTGTTCATCGAGGCATAGTCGAAGGCGGGGTCATCGATGTCCGTTTTCTGCATGCCGAAGCCCGGGCCATTGGTGCGGTATTCGTCTCCGGATGCTGGTTCGATCTTGTAAACAGTCGCTCCCATTTCGCCCAAGATCCTTGGGCATGCCGGCGCAGCGACATAGCTTGTCAGCTCAACGACCTTGATTCCTTCAAGTCCTTTCATGGGTTCCTCCTCGTTCAAAAAAGCAACGCTTAAATGCTTTGCTTGTTGTTCTGCTGTTTTGCCGTTCTTCCTCACGGAAAGCCGCCGCCGTTTTGCTCGCACTCGTGCTGATTCGTTTTTGCTATGCTTCGTTTGTTTGTGTGATTGCTTCTGGGAGAATGTATGAATCTTGATCATTTGAACTATTTCAAGACCCTTGTGGAACTCAAAAGCAGATCTGCTGCCGCCGGTCATTTGGCGATTACCCCTTCGACGCTGTCTCTTGCCCTAAGTAAGCTTGAGCAGGAGGTGGGTGTTCCTCTTATTGAGAAGACAAGGGGAACGGTCGAACTCACTACCGAAGGCGAGGCTTTTTACGAATACGTGAATACCGCCTTGCGCTTCCTGAATAACGGTTTGAAATTGATTCAGGAAAAGCGGGGGGGGGTCTTCAAAGAGAGATTGTTATCGGCGCTGTTTTCTCGGTGCAGAGCAAAGATTGGTCACGCATCATCAATCGTTTTCGACTCCGAACTCATGGCAATGTCCTGATCCGGGTCGAGCAACTGTCTACCCCCTTGCTTGTTAAGGGGATCAAACAGGGGACGATAGATGTTGCATTTGCGGGAACCATGGGAGACGATCCTGAAGTCAGGTTCGACCCCTGCTGGTCGCAAGAGGCGGTGCTCGTTGTGAACAGGCTGCATCCTTTGGCGAATCGCGATGAGGTTTCGCTCAAGGATTTATCCGACCAGTACCTGATCTCGTATAACCTCACTGGTCCGTTGGGGGCTGAACTCACAGAGCTGGTAAAAGACTATGAGCTGACCATTGACTGTCTGTACTCTGATGAAATTACCTTGGCGTCGATGGTCGTTGGCAACCCTGACATGATGGCTATTGCATGCAGGTCGTGGCTCCTTGATTCATTTGAGCGCGATATCAAGCTTGTGAGAATCTCGGAGGCTCCGAGAAATTTCCATCAGATGTACCTCTGCTCTAATGCTCGCGTTGAGCAGTCCAAGACGGTTTCCGAGTTTATCGATACCGCCCTCGACTACTGTTCGAATCTCGCTTAAGTGCGTATTGCTACTTTCCGATATGGAAGTTTCAAAGGGCTATGCACCTGGTGTTTGAATGCCTTAAGTGCATAGCCCATTAATAAAACGTGTTCATCATTAAGAAAAGCGATGTGTTTTTGACGTCAAACCTCAAGTTTGAACTTCTCAAAATAGGAAGTTGATTTCCTTGATAGCCTGGTCAAATTTCATGATTTGATGGGCGTACCGTTTGCCCAAACGATATGGCAAAAAGGGCAAAATCAATCTGACTTGATTGTCCTCTGACGTTGAATTGGATTCTATCCTTGCCGAAAACACGCAGCATGGGCTCGTTAACCCAATTGAATCGTGCTTGTCGTATAATCCGTCACTATTGCGTACTAAAGTGCGTACTGCTGTATTTTGCAATGCAGTGGGTAAATAGGCGGCTGGGTGCGTCCAGCATGGGAAACGGAAAGCGAACGGTATGGTATCTCACGATTTCTGGGTATTGCTCGCAATGCTCCTCTATTTCATCGTGGTCGTGGTTATCGGCTTCGTGTATGCGAAGAAGTCGAACCAATCAACGGAAAACTACTTTCTAGGCGGAAGAAGACTTGGCCCATGGCTTACGGCGCTTTCGGCCGAGGCTTCAGACATGTCTGGCTGGCTTCTTATGGGCCTTCCGGGCGTTGCGTACTTTACCGGTGCGTCCGATGCGATGTGGACGGCAATCGGTTTGGCTATCGGTACTTACCTGAATTGGCTCTTCGTGTCCAAGCGCTTGCGCAAGTACTCGCAGGTTGCCAACAACTCCATTACCTTGCCTGATTACTTTTCGAATCGTTTCCACGATTCCAAGAACATCCTCATGACGATATCGGCATTGGTGATCCTTCTGTTCTTCTCTATATATGTGGGTAGTTGCTTTGTTACGTGCGGCAAGCTTTTCGCCACGCTGTTTGGGCTCGACTACGCAACCATGATGATTCTTGGCGCAATGATCGTGTTCCTGTACACCTTCGTTGGCGGTTATCTTTCGGTTTGCACCACCGACCTCATTCAGGGGAGCATCATGATTTGCGCCCTGGTGGTTGTTCTGGTGGGCTCAATCGCATCAGCTGGCGGCATCGACAACACCGTCGCATTCCTCCAGTCCATTCCCGGTTTCCTTTCGGGAACTGAAATCGCAACCCCGATTCTTGACGAGAATGGAAAGCAGGTAGTTGAAGGCGGCATGCCTTTGTTCGGCGAAGCGGGTACTTACGGCATCGTTACCATCATCTCCGGCTTGGCATGGGGCCTCGGTTACTTCGGTATGCCCCAGGTCTTGATCCGCTTCATGAGCGCAACGCATTCGAGTGAGCTTCGCAAGTCTCGTCGTATTGCTACGGTATGGGTTGTTATCTCGTTGTTCAGCGCGGTGTCCATCGGCCTTATCGGACGAGCAGTCATTCCTGCGCAGTTCTTGACCCAGGCAAGTGCTGAGAGCATTTTTATCGTGCTTTCAAACATGATCTTGCCATCGTTTATGTGCGGCTTGGTAGTGTCGGGCATCTTTGCAGCATCTATGTCCTCGTCGTCCTCGTATCTGCTCATTTCGGGTTCCGCCGTTGCCGAGAACATTTATCGAGGCCTTATAAAGAAAGATGCGACCGACGCACAGGTAATGATCGTTGCTCGCCTTACCCTTGTCGCCGTTCTGCTGTTCGGCATCGTTATTGCGCTTGACGAGAATTCATCCATCTTCCAAGTGGTTTCGTACGCGTGGGCGGGCTTTGGCGCTTCGTTCGGTCCACTTATCATCATGAGCCTCTATTGGCGTCGTACGAACATGCAGGGAGCCCTCGCCGGTATGGTCACAGGTGCCGTAGTGGTTCTGGTGTGGCATACCTTCATCAAGCCTCTGGGCGGCTTCTTCGCAGTGTACGAACTTCTTCCTGCGTTCGTGTTGAGCCTTGTTGCAATCGTTGTGGTGTCGCTGCTTACGAATCCTCCCGCAAAAGAGGTCGTGGAAGAGTTCGATTCCTATCTTGAATCCGACTGCTAGATAGCAAAATCCAAAAAATATTTTTTGAAAAAAGTTTTCGAAAAACCGCCGATCGATGTTCCGATTGGCGGTTTTTCGATTGTGCAAAGATTTGAGAAATATAAGGTTGACCTGGTATTTTGATAGATATGAAAAGCGTGGTTGAACGAAAGTTGAAAATGGACATGCCCGGGGGCGTGTAAAGTGTTGACACGGGGTAGATACCTAGCGTATTATGACCTAGCTCGCTTGAACGGAAACAACGTTCGAACCGAGCAGCAGCTTGAAAATTGCACATGATTACAAGCGAATTCGGGAGTGTTCCAGAGCGGTCAAATGGGACGGACTGTAAATCCGTTGGCTCAGCCTTCCAAGGTTCGAATCCTTGCACTCCCACCATCTCGCCCATATAGCTCAGCAGGTAGAGCACTTCGTTGGTAACGAAGAGGTCAGCAGTTCGAGTCTGCTTGTGGGCACCATTTTGGCGGTGTAGCTCAGTTGGTTAGAGCACACGGTTCATACCCGTGGCGTCACTGGTTCGAATCCAGTCACCGCTACCAAATATTTCCGCTTACGCACGGTAAGCTTTTACTTTATCGTTTACAAATTCGCCCTCAAGGGCGAATTTGTGCATTCCCACCAATAAGGAGGAATAATGTCTAAGGAGAAGTTCGAGCGTTCTAAGCCGCATGTTAACATTGGTACGATTGGCCACGTTGACCACGGCAAGACCACGCTGACTGCTGCGATTTCCAAGACCCTGTCTATGAACGATGGTTCTCACGGTACTGCAACTGCAGACTTTACCGCATTCGAGGACATCGACAAGGCTCCTGAAGAGCGCGAGCGCGGCATTACCATTTCTATTGCTCACATTGAGTACGAAACCGACAAGCGTCACTACGCACACGTTGACTGCCCCGGCCATGCTGACTATGTAAAGAACATGATCACCGGTGCTGCTCAGATGGACGGCGCTATCCTCGTTATCGCTGCAACCGACGGCCCTATGGCTCAGACTCGTGAGCACATCCTGCTCGCTCGTCAGGTTGGCGTTCCCTACATCGTTGTTTTCCTGAACAAGTGCGACATGGTTGACGACGAAGAGCTCCTCGAGCTCGTTGAGATGGAAGTTACCGAGCTTCTCGATTCCTATGGCTTCGAAGATTGCCCGATCATTCGCGGTTCTGCTCTTAAGGCTCTTGAGGGCGAAAAGGAATGGCAGGACAAGATCTGGGAGCTCATGGACACCGTTGATGAGTACATTCCTACTCCCGAGCGTGACGTTGACAAGCCCTTCCTGATGGCTGTTGAAGACACCATGACCATTACCGGCCGTGGTACCGTTGCAACTGGTCGTGTTGAGCGCGGTGTTCTGCATGTTAACGATGAACTCGAAATCGTTGGCATCAAGCCCACCGAAAAGACTGTTTGCACCGGCATCGAGATGTTCCGCAAGCTGCTCGACGAGGCTCAGGCTGGCGACAACATCGGTTGTCTGCTCCGTGGTATCAAGCGCGAAGACATCCTTCGTGGCCAGGTACTCTGCAAGCCTGGTACGGTAACTCCTCACCAGGAGTTCGAGGGCCAGGTTTACATCCTTACCAAGGATGAAGGTGGCCGTCACACCCCGTTCTTCGATGGCTATCGTCCTCAGTTCTACTTCCGCACCACCGACATCACCGGTGTTGCACACCTCCCCGAGGGCACCGAAATGGTTATGCCTGGCGACAACGTAACCATCACGGCAGAACTGATTCACCCCGTAGCTATGGAGGAAGGTCTCCGCTTCGCTATCCGCGAAGGTGGCCGCACCGTTGGCTCCGGTCGTGTAACCAAGATCATCAAATAACAACGATCTTTGTGAATTCGGTAGGGGAGTCTGCTTGTCAGACTCCCCTCCTTATTAATCATGTGCTAATGTCAAGCAATGCTAATACGTAATTTAAAGGAGAATTGATGCGTACTTTGGTCACCCTTGCATGCACTGAATGCAAGCGTCGAAACTATACGACCAAGAAGAACAAGCAGAATAATCCCGATCGTATTGAGTTCAAGAAGTACTGCAAGTGGTGTGGTCATCATACCCTGCATAAGGAAACTCGCTAGAGATTCGGAAACTGAAATAGGCCAGTAGCTCCAATTGGTAGAGCGGCGGTCTCCAAAACCGCTTGTTGGGGGTTCGAGTCCCTCCTGGCCTGCCAGCTTGTTTAATGAGCAGCTCAATGAAGCTGCTTGTTTGGCGTATAGAGAGTAGTAATTTCCAGAGCAGGAAGTTGTATGGCAAAGAAGTCGAAAACACAGAGGGCCAAAGCATCTGCTAATCGTGCCGCAAAAAAAGAGCGTGCAAAGCAGGCTGAGGTCACCCCGGTAGTAGAAGAGGAACCTAAGAAGCGCTTCGGTTTCGGCAAGAACTCCTCCTCTACCAAGGATGCCAACAAGGCAGCCTCTTCGCCAAAGCAGTCCAAGAAGACTGATGCGAAGCCCAAGAAAAAACGCTTTGCTTTCCTTTCCGCTGTTCGTTCTGAGATGCGCCGTGTAACTTGGCCCACGAAACAGGATGTTCTTCAGTGGACCGGCGTTGTTGTTCTGGCTTTGCTGTTCTTTGGTGTCTTCGTCACTATCCTTGATGATTGGGTAGTAACTCCCATCCTTCTTGCGATTTCAAATCTGTCTGGTTTGGGGGCTTAATAATCCATGACGAAGAAATGGTATGTCCTTCACACGTACTCTGGCTATGAGAACAAAGTGAAGAAGAACCTCGAGACCCGAATCGAGACAATGGGTCTCGAAAACAATGTGTTCGCTATTCAGATTCCTACCGAAACGGTGACGGAGATCAAAGAAGGCGGACGCCGCGTGGAAAGCGACAAAAAGGTTTTTCCTGGATATGTCCTTGTCCGCATGGAACTCGATGACCGCAGCTGGGCTGCGGTTCGTAATACTCCCGGTGTAACGGGATTTGTGGGAAGCCAGGGAAATCCTGCTCCCCTTACTCGCGAAGAGTACAACAAGATCATGAAACGCACTTCGCATGAGGCTCCAAAGAAGATTACTTCCACGAGTCTTGAAGTTGGCCAAACCGTCAAAGTTGTTTCTGGGCCCTTGGCTGATTTTGATGGTGTTGTTTCTGAGGTTTCACCTGAATCTGGCAAGGTAAAGGTTATGGTTTCCATCTTTGGCCGCGAAACGCCAGTGGAACTTTCCTTCGATCAGGTTGCAAACATTTAATTTTGATTGCAATGCGTCTCACGCGCCCGTATGTGGACGGGGCTTCTCGTGGAGGCGCTTGTCATAAACTGGTAAGCAAGATATTTCAGTCGAAAGGATTTAACTGAAATGGCTGAGAAGAATGTAACGGGCTTTGTTAAGCTCCAGATTCCCGCTGGTGCAGCAAACCCCGCTCCTCCGGTTGGTCCTGCACTCGGTGCTCAGGGCGTAAACATTATGCAGTTCTGCCAGGCATTTAATGCTGCAACGCAGGACAAGTCCGGCACCATCATCCCTGTAGAGATCACCATCTACGAAGACAAGACGTTTGACTTCGTATGCAAGACCCCTCCGGCAGCGTTCCTGATCAAGGAGAAGCTTGGTCTTAAGAGCGCTTCTGGTATCCCGCAGCTCAAGAAGGTTGGCGAGCTTTCTCTCGATCAGCTTCGTGAGATTGCCGAGATCAAGATGCCCGACCTCAACGCAAACGACATTGAGGCTGCAATGGAGATCGTTGCTGGCACCGCTCGCTCCATGGGCGTTACTATTGAGGGCCGCGCTCCCAAGAAGGAGTACAAGGTCACTCGTCGTCTCCAGGCTCTTCTCCAGGGCGACACTCCTGCTGAATAAGCAATTTGTTTTTGCTTGAACCAAATCGCCTTTTAGGCGTGCGGTGGAAGAACCGTTAGAAGCACGGTTCGTTAAAACCACGAAAGGAATTAATTAACATGGCACTTTCTAAGAAGTACAAGGAAGCAGCATCCAAGATCGAAGCTGGCAAGTCTTATGCTCCTATCGAGGCTCTTTCCCTGGTAAAGGAAATCGCAACTGCTAACTTCGATGAGACTGTTGAAGCTCATTTCCGTCTGGGTATTGATACCCGCCAGGCTGATCAGCAGCTCCGCGGCACGGTAAGCCTGCCTAATGGCTCCGGCAAGACGGTACGTGTTGCCGTATTCGCTGAAGGCGATGCTGCTCGAGCTGCAGAAGAAGCTGGCGCAGACCTCGTTGGTTCCGATGATCTGGTAGCTGACATTCAGGCCGGCAACATCAACTTCGACGCAGCTGTTGCTACCCCCGATCAGATGGCTAAGGTTGGTCGTCTTGGTAAGGTTCTCGGTCCTCGTGGCCTCATGCCTAACCCTAAGCTCGGTACGGTAACTCCTGATGTTGCTAAGGCTGTTAAGGAACTCAAGGGCGGCCGCGTTGAGTATCGTGCAGACCGTTATGGTATCTGCCATGTAGTAATCGGCAAGTGCTCCTTTACCGCTGAGCAGCTTGCTGAGAACTACGGCACCATCTACGATGAGATTCTTCGTATGAAGCCTGCTTCCGCTAAGGGTCGTTATGTTAAGTCCGTTACGGTAACTTCTACGATGGGCCCTGGTGTTCCGGTAGATAGCTCCGTAAACCGCGACTACACCAACGCTCAGTAATTTTTTGCTTACCTAACATGGCAAAAGGCACTCCGAAAGGAGTGCCTTTTCTTTTTTTTTGTAGACAATCTGATGTTTTTGTCCCAATAAATAACGTTGAAACAGCTGCAAATCAAGCAAGATATAATGAATTTGGAATTTTATATGCTTTTGCAAACACTTTAATGCAAAGCTCTATGACGCTTGAGCGTCGAACGGAGGATGGTATGAGCGAAAAGACGCAGAACACGAAGGAACTTGCCGAAGAAGTACTTAAAGCTGAAGGTATGTTGGACGGCATTGTTGCTGCCTTGGCCGGTCCTTCACGTCGTGTAAGGCAGAATGCGTCTTCAGTCCTTGCTCAGGTTGCCAAGATCGACCCTGAGAAGCTTGAGCCTCACATTGATGAATTCATTGATGCTTTGAATCGTCCAGAGGCCCAAACGCGCTGGGAATCGCTCGACACCCTTACCGAGATGGTGCACATTGATTCACGCGCCTGTGACAAGGCTCTCGGAGGCGCTGAAGCAGCTCTCTTCGATGAAGACAACGGTTTTGTGCGTCTTGCCGCATTGCGCTTCTTATGCGCTTTGGGGGCTACGACCGAAAACCGTTCATTGAAGGTTTGGCCATTGCTGGACGAGGCAATTCAGTGCTATCACGGCGATTATGAGTATCAGGACATGCTTATTGCCCTAACGTCTTTTGCGGGTGGCAAAATTGCTCCAGAAGTGAAGGAGGGCCTCGCTGAGCGTGTTAAGTTTGATGCCGAGCACGGCAAAGGAGCATTGAAGCGCCGTAGCCAACAGATTATAGAGGCGCTTTCGTAACCGTTTATCGCTACAGGTACGTTAAATTTAAATTTGTGGCAC
>CAUASB010000014.1 GCA_958431815.1 uncultured Eggerthella sp.
TCTGTGTCTGAATTTTTGTTCGGCTCCCCCCCCCCCCCCCCACGGGGCACCCGAACCACTACCCGCTAATTCGTCTTCTGACTTTTTGGCTGGGCGCATTTGGTGTTGTGGCTTTGTCTGTTTCCTGAGGAGGAACAGTGTCCGACGAAACTGGAAAATTGATTATCATTCCCACGCCGTTGGGCAATTTGGGGGATGTTACCAAGCGCACGCTTCAGGCGTTTAAGGCTTGTGACACTATGTGTTGTGAGGATACTCGTGTTACGGGGAAGCTGCTTTCTGCTTTGGGCATCGAAAAGCGGTTAGAGCGTTTGGACGAGGCTACGGTTTCCAAGCGTGCGGGGGAGATTGTTCGCCGTGTGATGGATGGGGAAGTGATTGGTTTCGCGTCTGACGCAGGCATGCCGGGTGTTTCCGATCCAGGGCAGCGCCTTATCGATGAAGCGCGTAACCAGGGTGCTGCAGTTGAGGTGCTGCCGGGTGGCACGGCGGTTGCCACGGCCTACGTTGCTAGCGGCTTTCCCACGCAAACCTTCTACTTCGGCGCTTTTTTCCCTCGCAAGGAAGGCGAGCGCAAACGGGTGTTGGATGGCTTGAAATCGCTTGATGCGGCGCTGGTGTTCTATGAAAGCCCGCAGCGTATCGCCTCTGCCCTCGAGTCGATTGCCGAGGCATTTCCGTTCCGCCGCGTTGCGGTGTGCCGTGAGCTCACCAAAGTGCATGAAGAGGTGTATCGAGGGATGTCTCCCGCCGTGCGTGATGAGTTTGCAGCCCGCGCGGAAGCAGGCACCATCAAGGGTGAAATCGTTATCGTAATTGATGCGCCCACCGATGAAGAGCGCAATGCCAGCCATGCCGAACAGTCAAATGATGCCGCAGCTCGCGCCAAAGAGCTGATTGCTGAGGGCTCTCTTTCAAAGAAGGACATCGTCAAAACCCTGCGATCAGAGTTCGGCATCAGCCGCAACGAAGCCTACGAGCTGGTTATTGGGTAACAAGCTTATTCTTCATGCTTGAATAATGAGGGCGAGCATTCTCTATGATGCTCGCCCTCATTGCGTTGTGGAATAGTGTTCGACGACGCTTAGTACTTATAGAATCCCTCACCTGCGTTGACGCCGGTTTTGCCTGCGTCAATGTACTCTTTCAGCAGGGCTGCGATTTTGCCGGGCACGGTTTCGGGATCCTTGGCCTCGGGGCTCATGGCCACGATGTTGTATGCCGTGGTAAGACCTACGATGTCTAGGATCTGGAAGGGGCCAAGCGGTGCGCCAGTGCCCAGCTGCCAGGTTTTATCGATGGTTTCTGGGTCTGCAACGCCTTTGGCCAACAGCGCCTGCGCGGAATTCAGGAAAGGAACCAGAAGACTGTTCAGGATGTAGCCAGGCTGTTCCTTCTTCAGCTGGAGCGGAATCATCCCGATGGCCTGGGCGAATTCGACTACTTCTTGGTACGCTTCAGGACTCGTGCCTGCATGGCCCATTACCTCGGCGGTGTTGTTGCGCCAGATTTCGTTGGCAAAGTGCAAGGCCAGATATTTTTCGGGTCTTCCTGTGCTTTCTGCGAAGGTGTTGGGTAGCATGGTGGAAGAGTTGGTCACGATTAGTGCGTTTTCGGGCAAGTAGCGAGCCATGGTTTGGTAGAACTCAACCTTTTCGGCAGGGTTTTCTGCAATGGCCTCAATAACTAAATCAGCATTTTTTGCCGCTTCTTCGTGGCTGAGCGTGAACTCGATGTGATCCATAGCGTGGGCGGCATGTTCGATAAGCGCATCGATTTGGGCTTCATCCAACTCAGGAGTGTCGGCTAAGCCGCGGCAATAAGCTGCAGGGTTGGTTTTCATGGCCTGGAGCGTTTCGAGGTAAATGCGCTGCACGCGTTCGAACTTTGGCATAGCACGTCCGATTGAGCTTTCCATGCGTAGCCATACCTTTACGTTGAAGCCTTTGTACGCTGCCTGGAAAGCGATTAGGCTTCCCAAAACGCCGCCGCCTGCTACTACGACATTCTTGATACTCATCGCACACCCTTTCACTCTGGCGCATGGGGATGATGCGCCGTGGACTCGGTTGAATGCGTCAAGTATGACTGCCGGCGTGCTTTTCTGCTGCTTCGCTTACCGAGTGGCGCGAAAACGTATGGTGAACGTGTTCATGAAAAGAGGATCTTTAAGATAATTCATCATATTGCAAGCATCTGTTGAGGTTGATACGATGCGTAAAAACAAGCTGATTTTGGGGGATGGCTTGTTTTCATGGGGAGGGGGCTGCTATGAAAAGCAACGTTCCAAGGCACACCGCGATGACTGTGCGTCACTGGTTTAT
Organism: uncultured Eggerthella sp.; assembly: GCA_958431815.1. Classification (GTDB taxonomy): domain Bacteria; phylum Actinomycetota; class Coriobacteriia; order Coriobacteriales; family Eggerthellaceae; genus Anaerotardibacter. Next base: position 2,325 of record CAUASB010000014.1, read on the forward strand.
CGTTCTGGCGGGGATTCTTATTGCATTCGGTCCGTGCGCCTTGGTGTACAACGTGTGGTCTATCTTCGTTGTTCCCGTTTCAAACGAGCTTGGCGTTGCTTCCAGCCAGTTCACGTTCTTCATCACGTTGGTTTACCTCATCGGTGGAATTGCTGCTCCGTTTGCCGGCAATCTGCTGCAGAAATTCGATCTGCGCATTGTGCTTTCCGTTTCCGTGCTGCTTGTGGCTGCAGGCTTGTTGGGATGTTCGTTCTGGACGCAGATTTGGCAGTTCTATGCATCGGGGGTGGTAATCGGATTCGGCGTTGTTTCCCTGATGTTCCTGGCAATCCCCACGTTGGTAAACCGTTGGTTCGCAAAGCGAACAGGATTCTTCATCGGGTTGTGCTTTGCCATGTCGGGCATTGGAGGCGCGGTGTGGAGCATGGTGGGTGGAATCCTCATCGCGGATTTCTCGTGGCGCACTGCATACCTGGTGTTCTCGGCTGCTGTGCTTGTGTTGGGTTTGCTGGCAACGTTGGGCCTGGTTCGCAGCTATCCTTCTGAAGTGGGGCTTCGGCCTTATCGCACCGAAGGGGAACGCGAAAGCGACACACAACAGAATGGCACGCAGCAGGATTGCTCAAGTGACGAGCCTGTTGCAAAACAATGGGGTGTTTCGGCACATGTGATGTTCCGTTCCCCAGTGTTCTACCTGCTTATGGTTTCCATGGGGTTGTTCAATGCTCTAACGGTGGTGGTAAACCTGTACGCTTCGTACATCTACCATTTGGGCGATGCCGGGTTAGCTGGTATCACGCCTGAAAGTGCTGTGCTTATGGCTTCGTCTGTTGCGGCGGGCATTATGGCGGTTGCCGCTTTGGGTAAAGTCGTTTTGGGTGCGTTGTGCGACAAGAGCATGATGGCCGCGCTCAGTATGGCAACGCTGTGCGGTTTGGCCAGCATCGTTTTGATGTGGGTTGGCGAATCCCAAGCCCTGTTGATCTATGTGGGCGGTGCTTTGGGTGGTGTGCTGTATGCGGCAATCGACGGCCTGGCGCCTTCGTTGACCCGCCAGGTTGTGGGGCCACGCGATTACACCATTATTTATTCCCGTATTGCCATGTTCGTCAATTTCGCCGGTGCTTTTGCCGCAACGGCGTTTACGGCGGTTTCCGAGATAAGCTGGGAAGCCGAGTGGATGCTAGGCATAGCGGTTGTCGCAGCTTCGTTTGCGCTGGGTGCCGCAGCGGTTCTTCTTGCAAGGAAAACGCTTACTCCAACGTACGAATAAGTGATTGCAGAGATTATATGACGCGGCGTTACTTATCTATGCTAGCTTGCTATTGTTTTGCCAGGCAGTACAGAGCGAAAGGCAATCCGCACCATGGCAACTCTTCAGGAAAAATACTACGCATTGCGAAGCATCATTCAATCGTATGGAAAAATCGCCATTGCCTTTTCGGGCGGCGTTGACTCGAGTCTTCTAAGCTATGTTGCGCATGAGACTTTGGGTGAAAATGCCGTCGCTTTAACCGCTGATGCTCCGGTGGTTCCCCGAAGTGAATTTGCCGAAGGGAAGGAATTCTGCAAGCGTTATGGCATCAAGCAGGTGATTTGCCATCCCAACCCCTTCCAAAAAGAAGAAGTGCGCTTCAATGCTCCAAACCGATGCTACGTCTGCAAGAAGGAAATCTTCGGCTCGCTTTTTGCCGCAGCGCATGAACTGGGTATTTCCCTTATTGCCGACGGTTCAAACCTCGACGATTTGGGCGATTACCGTCCCGGCCTCAAAGCGTTAGAGGAACTGCAGGTTAAAAGTCCCCTTCGTGAAGTGGGTTTCACGAAAGCCGATATCCGTGCTCTTTCCAAGGAATTGGGCTTGCCAACTTGGAACAAGCAGTCAAACGCGTGTCTTGCAACGCGCTTTCCCTACGGTAGCGAAATCACGGCAGAAAAGCTTGCTCTGGTGGACAAAGCGGAAGAAGCGCTTTCGGGCATGGGCTTTTCCCAGCTTCGCGTTCGCGTGCATGGCGATATCGCACGCATCGAAGTGCCTGTTAGCCAGATGAATCTGCTGTTGGCGGATGAAAACCGCGTAGCTATTGTGGGCGAACTGAAGAAACTCGGGTTTGCGTATGTTACGCTCGATTTGGCTGGTTATCGTACTGGCAGTATGAATGAGAAACTGGGCAAGGAGCCCTCTGCAAACTAGAACGGAATGGTAATGGGCAACAAGCAAGAGCGCGTTATCTGCGCCATGAGCGGGGGAGTGGACAGCTCCGTTGCCGCAAAGCTATTGGTCGATGCTGATTACGACGTGATGGGCGTAACCATGAAGTTGTTCGATAGCGATGGCATGATCCTTGAAGAGGGAAGCCGCACGTGCTGTTCGCTCGAAGACGTGGAAGATGCGCGCAATGTTGCCTTTGGGCTGGGTATTCCCTATCACGTGTTCAACTACACCGACACGTTTGGCACGTGCGTGGTCGACCGCTTCTGCCAGGCGTATTTGGAAGGCAGGACGCCCAACCCGTGTATCGACTGCAACCGCTTTTTGAAGTTCGAAGCCCTGCAGCAGCGCCGCCGCGAGTTGGGGTTCGATTATGTGGCAACGGGTCATTACGCTCGTCGCTCGTTTGACCCTGAAACAGGACGCTACCTGCTGCGCAAGGGGCTCGATCCGAAGAAAGACCAAAGCTATGTCCTGTACCACCTTACGCAGGACCACTTGGCCCATATGCTGTTTCCCGTGGGCGAGCTTGAGAAAACCCAGGTGCGTGCTGTGGCCCATGAAGCGGGGTTGGAAAACGCCGACAAGCTCGAAAGCCAGGACATTTGCTTCGTGCCCGACGGTGACTACGCTGCGTTCATCCACGAGCATACCGGTGCCGAGTTCACGCCGGGCCCCATTGTCAATGAAGAGGGCGTGCAGCTGGGCACCCATAATGGGTTGGTGCATTACACCATCGGCCAACGCAAGGGCCTGGGCATCGCTGCCGGCGAGCCCCTGTTCGTCTTGAAGAAAGACGTTGCCACCAATTCGCTTGTGGTGGGGCCTGCTTCTTCTGCGGGTTTTACGGTTGTGCGGGCGTCAGACGTGAACCTGATCTCGGTCGAGAGCATCGAAGAGCCGATGGAAGTCGAAGCAAAAGTGAACTATCGTGCCACGCCCCGTAAGGCGCAGGTGCGCATGGAAGGTGACGAGCTGATTGCCCGGTTCGAAGAGCCACTGCGCGCTGTTGCTCCTGGTCAAGCACTTGTTCTGTACCAGGACGATGTGGTTGTTGGCGGCGGTACCATCGAGTCGGCGCGGTAAGGCTTGATGCCGGATATGCAAAATCAGGAAATCTGCTATTTAGACAATGCGGCAACCACCAAAATGCACCCCCTGGTGTTTCAGGCAATGGAGCCCTACCTTGCTGAAGAGTTCTTCAACCCTTCAGCTCTCTATTATCCGGCTCAGCGTGAAAAGGTTGTGCTCGAAGCGGCGCGCAAGTACCTGGCAGCCACGTTAGGTGCGCGTGCGAGCGAAATCCGTTTTACCTCGGGCGGTAGCGAAGCTGATAACGCCGCTTTGAAAGGCATTGCGCTTGCCAACCAGAGTAAGGGCAACCATATCGTGGTTTCCTCTATCGAGCACCATGCTGTGCTTGAATCAGCTCATTGGCTCGAGCGAAGGGGGTTTCACGTAACGTATCTCCCCGTCAGCGGGGATGGCATGGTTTCACCCGAGAGCTTGGAACAGGCGCTTACCCCTGAAACCGTAGTGGCTTCAGTTATGACGGCCAACAACGAAGTGGGCACCATTCAGCCCATTGCGGCGTTGAGCGCCGTCTGCCGCAAGCATGGAGTTCCCTTCCATACCGACGCCGTGCAGGCATACGGGCATATTCCCCTTGATGTTTCAACGTTGGGGGTTGATGCCCTTTCTGTTTCGGCCCATAAATTCCACGGGCCCAAGGGCATTGGCTTTCTCTATTGCAAAAGGGGCTTGAAAACCGAGCCTCTTATCAGCGGTGGTGCGCAGGAGCGCGGCTATCGTGCGGGTACGGAAAACCTGGCGGGAATCGTGGGGATGGAAACGGCGGCGCGCTTGGCATTCGGGGATGCAAAGCCGAACTTTCCCGATGAGACGCAATCTTTTTCCTTGGCTCGTTCCAAAGCGCATGTCGAGGGTTTGCGCAATTATATGGCTTCCTATATCGAAGATACGATTGAGGATGTTCGTTTCAATGACTGCGAAAGCCAACGTTTGCCGGGCATCTTGAGCGTTTCGTTTTCCAACGTGTCGGGTGAAGCGCTGCTGGGCTTGCTCGACCAGCACGGCGTGTGCGCTTCGGCCGGCTCCGCTTGCGCTTCGGGGTCGCTTGAGCCCAGTCATGTGCTTACCGCCATGGGAGTGCCTGCCGAATGGGCAAAAGGCACCATCCGCTTTTCGTTTTCGGCCTATACCACGCAGAGCGAAGTGGAACGCGCCTGCCATGTTTTGCGTGATGCTGTGCACCATGTAAGGAATGTCTAGCAGATGGCCCAGCTTTGCTGCACCATCGTTTATAAGGGAGATATGGAAGAATCCAACGAACAAGGCCTCAGCCGCAAGCAAATCGAAGATGCCCGCAATAATCGCAGCTCCTTGCAAGGTTCCACCGGCACCGGACACCTGCCTTCAGAGCCGCTGCGCCTTCATGTGCTGGCAAGCGGCAGCAAGGGCAACGCCTCAATCGTGGAAAACGCCCAAACGGGCGAAGGCGTGCTCATCGACTGCGGCATCTGCAGACGCGATGTGCTGTCCCGATGCGATGAAGCCGGTTTCGATCTGGGCAAGCTCAAGGCGGTGCTTATCACCCACGAGCATTCCGACCACACCAAGGGCCTGAAGGTGCTCTACCGCGAGTTGGCTAAGCGTGGTATCGAAGTGCCTCTGTATGCCAACGGGGCAACGGCATCGAACAGCAAGCCCATTCAGGAAACCCTTGATTACACCGAGCTGGTTGCCTTGAGTGCCGGTGACCAGCTTTCACTTGCGGGGATGCAGATTGTACCATTTGCAACCTCGCATGATGCTGCCTCTTCGTTCGGCTTCAGGCTCTGGATAGGCGAAGACGCACTGGGCTTTATGACTGATACGGGTGTGGTGACAGGTGCTGCGCATGAGGCGCTGCAGGGTTGCCGTATTCTAGCTATCGAGGCGAACCATGACCCTGTCATGCTGAAAAACGGTCCGTACCCTCGTTCGCTTCAAGAGCGCGTTGCTTCCGACGTGGGGCATTTGAGCAATCAGCAGTCAGCAGAAGAGCTTGCTTCGCTTTTGCATCCGGGATTGCAGGAAGTGATTGCCATGCACATTTCCGAGAACAACAACACCTACCGTTTGCCAGTGGAGTGCTTGCGCGAGGTGCTTGTCGAGGAAGATCACAGCGCTACGGCGGTATGCTCCTATCAGCAGCGGCTTGTTTCGCGCTAAACGCGTACCGCAAATTAGTGCTTTGCCAAATCCGCTAGTGTATGCCCGTCAACGTACTCTTCGATAACGTGGTCAAGGCCCGCCCAAAAGCGCACCGCATTGCATTCGAAGCCGCGTTCGCACCCTGATTCCAGGGCGCTGCACGCTACGGGAACCGTGGTGCCTTCGACGGCGCGCAATACATCGCCCGCCTTAATTTGCTCGGTCGGTTTGGCAAGGCAATAGCCACCATTTTTGCCGCGAATGCCTTTGATAAGCCCTGCTTGGGTAAGGGGACGCACCAGCTGTTCGAGGTATTTCAGTGAGATACCTTCGAATTCGGCGATTTCCCTCAGCGAAACCAAGTCGCCCTCTTCACGTTGCGCGAGATCGATCATGAAGCGCATGGCGTAGCGGCCTTTGGTGGAAATCAGCATGCGAGTCCTTTCAGCAATCGGCAACACCGCAGAACGGCAATTCTTCTGCGTTTATTGCAAAAGGGGCGCAACTCCTTGACATTGCCCCCGAAGCGATTATTTTAATCCTAGCAAACTAGTATGATTAACGAAAGGCGAACATGATGACAGACGCGAATTCACTTCTTGCTGTGCAGGGGATTACGGTCTCGGTGGACGAAAAGCCCATCCTTCGTGGCGTCGATCTTTCTGTAGGCGCAGGGGAAACCCATGTTGTCATGGGTCCGAACGGTGCCGGCAAATCTACCCTTGGCCGCGTTATCATGGGCGACCCTGCCTATACCGTCGATTCCGGTTCCATCACATTCGATGGGCAGGATATCACCGAGCTTTCGCCCGACAAGCGCTCTCGCGCCGGGCTGTTCCTGAGCTTCCAAGCCCCTACGGAAATTCCCGGTGTTCCGGTGTCAAGCTTCCTGCGCGCCATGGTTGCCGACCGTGAAGGCTTCGATATGAAGGGCAAGCAGTTCCGCAAGCACGTACGTGCTTTGGCGAAGGAACTGAGCTTCGACAATTCCTACCTCGATCGTGAATTGGGCGTGGGATTTTCCGGCGGTGAGAAGAAAAAGCTCGAAATGCTGCAGCTTTTGCTGCTTGAGCCAAAGCTCGCTATCCTCGACGAAACCGATTCCGGTCTTGACGTCGATGCTCTAGGTGTAGTTTCCCGTGGTATCGAGACGTACAAGAAGAATACGGGCGGTGCCCTTGTCGTGATCACACACAACACGCGTATCCTTGAGCATCTGCAGGTCGATCGCGTGCACGTCGTAGTAGGCGGCAAGGTGGTAACCGAAGGCGACGCATCCCTTATCGAACAGATCAACGAGCAGGGCTTCGAGCGCTTTGAGCGCGAGGCTGCTGCAGCCGAATAGGGGGTTTCCGTGACGAAGAATCGCACAGAAGTAGCAGATGTAGACAGAAGCCTGTACGACTTCCGTTTCAGCGATGCTGATGCGGAAAAGCTGGCAGCCGGTCTGACGCCCGAAATCGTTCGAGAAATCTCAGCGAAGAAGGACGAGCCCGAGTGGATGCTCGAGTTCCGCCTTAAGTCGCTCGAAACGTATCATCGCATGGCGAAGCCCGATTGGGGCCCTTCCATCGATGGCCTGGACATGGACAACATCGTCACGTACGTGAAGCCTGCCACCGATCAGAAAAGCGATTGGGACAGCCTTCCCGACGATGTGAAGAGCACCTTCGACCGCTTGGGCATTCCTGAAGCCGAACGCTCGTATTTGGCCGGTGTCGGTGCCCAGTACGATTCCGAGCTGGTGTACCACAACATGCAGGACACCGCCGCGAAGATGGGCATCGTGTATTCCGGCATCGAGGAAGCGCTCAAAGAGCCCAAGTGGGAAAAGCTCATCCACGAGAAGTTCATGACGCTCATTCCGCCCACCGATCACAAGTTCGCCGCTTTGCACGGTGCGGTTTGGTCGGGCGGCAGTTTCGTGTACGTTCCCAAGGGAACCAAGCTCGATTTCCCCTTGCAGAGCTATTTCCGCTTGAATGCAAAGGGCGCTGGCCAGTTCGAGCACACGCTTATCATCGTTGAAGACGATGCTGACCTGCACTTCATCGAAGGATGCAGTGCCCCGAAGTACAACGTTGCCAACTTGCATGCCGGCGCTGTGGAGCTGTTCGTAGGCAAGCGCGCGAAGCTGCGTTACTCGACCATCGAAAACTGGTCGAAGAACATGTACAACCTGAACACCAAGCGTGCCATCGTCGACGAGGGCGGCGCTATCGAGTGGGTTAGCGGTTCGTTTGGCAGTCATGTGGGCTATCTGTACCCCATGTCTATCCTGTCGGGCCGCAAGAGTACGTGTACGTTTACTGGCATTACGTTTGCCGGTGCGGGACAGAATCTCGACACCGGTTGCAAGGTGGTACTGAACGCACCGGAAACCTCGGCCGCCATCGAAACGAAGTCCATTTCCAAGGGCGGCGGTATCTCGACGTTCCGCAGCTCGGTTGTTGCCACCGAAAAGGCCGAAGGATCTGCGGCAAGCGTTTCCTGCCAGTCGCTCATGCTCGATGACCAGAGCCGTTCCGACACCATTCCTACCATGGACATCCGCTGCAAGAACGTCGACATTGGGCACGAGGCAACCATCGGCCGCATCGGTGATGATAAAGTGTTTTACCTGATGAGCCGTGGCATTTCCGAGGAAGAAGCCCGCGGCATGATCGTCAACGGCTTTGCCGACCCGGTATCCAAGGAACTTCCTTTGGAATACGCCGTTGAAATGAACAATCTGATCAAACTTGAAATGGAAGGGGCGATTGGCTAATGAACGCTTCGAACATCGAAACTTTCAGCGCGGTTGCCGTTCCATCGGTGAACGCCATGCCGGCTCCTACGTGGCACCGCCTTCGTGTCAACAGCGAAGCGGCTCCTTTGCCTGAAGGTCTTGGGCTGTGCTCCAAGTCCGAATTGGAGCTTGACGGCATCTCCCTTGGCAAAGAGGGCGCTTTCGACTCTGCGTTGGCTGCGCTCCAGCACAAAATCGACCAGCGTGCCGAGGGGAGCGAAGATGCACGTGCCGTTGTAACCGCTGCAAAAGGCAATGCCAAGACAGACAACCTCGACGTTCCTGCGCTTTCCTCCTATCAGAAGAAGGCGGTGTTGGAAGAGGTTTCCAACAATGTAGCAGAAGCGTTCGAAACCGGTATGGGTGCCGAAGCCTTCGCGTTCATGGAATCTGCTGCTGACGGGCATGTGGTTCTTGTTGCAGAAGAAAACCAAACGGGTTCTGCGACGGTTCGCCTTGTGGGGCAAACCGGGCTTGCCAATGCGGTATGCATTGACGTTATCGCTGAAGCGGGTTCGCACGCATCGATTACCCTTTCCTACGAAGGTGTCCAGGGTGGGTCTGGCTTCATCGGCTGCGGTATCCGCGTTTTCGCAGGTGTTGGTGCTGAAGTGGAGGTGCATTCCGTTCAGGCCCTTGGTTCGTCGTGGACGGTATTCGACGATTCGGGGTACGTCCTCGACGACAATGCCCATGCAGTGGTTTCCCATCGCGTGTTGGGCGCTGAAGCTGCCTATACCGGCCTTTCCGCTGATTTGCGCGGCAACGAATCGCGCATCGATGTGACTACCCGCTACCTTGGCGCGGAGCAGCAGAAGCGCGATTTCAACTACTCCATCAAACAGCGCGGTTTGGCCACGGAAAGCAACCTTGACGCCAACGGCGTGCTTGCGGGCACGTCGAAGAAGACGCTGCGCGGAACCATCGACTTCGTTTACGGTTGCAAAGGTTCCACCGGCAACGAGCGCGAAACGGTGCTGCTCGCCGATGAAGGAGTAGAGAACAAAACCGTTCCCGTTATCCTGTGCGACGAAGACGATGTTATGGGCAATCATGGTGCCACCATTGGCCATGTTCGTCCTGAACAGCATTTCTACCTTGCATGCCGCGGGCTTTCCGACGCGGCCATCGAATCGTTGTTCTCGGTTGCGGCCCTTGAAGAGGCTCACATGGCCTTCGACGACGAGCGCATCAAGCAGGGCATCGCCGAGCTTGCTCAGTCGAAGGGCATCGATCCCGAAGATTTCAATGATGCAGAAGGGGATGAGTAGCGATGGAGGAAAATGCGCTACAGGCCATCAAGGCCAATCCCTACAAGGACGATTTCCCGCTGCTTAAGGCTAACCCCGACCTCGCTTTCCTCGACAGCGCAGCTACCGCCCAGCGCCCTGCCTGCGTGCTCGATGCGCAGCGCTCGTTCTATGAGACCATGAACGCCAATGCTTTGCGTGGTTTGTACCGTTTGTCGGTAGAGGCAACCGAAGCTATCAACGAGGCGCGTCAGACCGTGGCATCGTTTATCGGCGCTCCCGATGCACAGGACATCGTGTTCTGCCGCAACACCAGCGAAGCGCTGAACGTTGTTGCGAAGTCGTTCGGCGCGATGGTGCTCAAGCCTGGCGACGAGGTGTGTATCTCCATCATGGAGCATCACTCGAACCTCATTCCCTGGCAGCAGGTGTGCCGTGCCACAGGTGCGAAGTTGGTGTATCTGCGCCCCGACAAGAATGGCGTTATCTCGTCAGAGGAAATGGATGCGAAGATTACCAGCCGCACGAAGATCGTCTCGATCACCCACGTTTCCAATGTTCTGGGCATTCAGAACCCTGTTGCTGAACTGGGCAGACGCGTGCACGAGCATGGTGGCTACCTGGTTGTCGACGGAGCGCAGAGCGTTCCCCACATTCCCGTGAATGTGCAGGAGCTCGGATGCGATTTCTTTGCGTTTTCCGGGCACAAGGTATTCGGTCCCTTCGGTATCGGCGTTTTGTGGGGCAAGCATGAGCTTCTTGAAGAAATGCCGCCCTTCCTTACCGGCGGCGAGATGATCGACAGCGTCACCGAAACGGATGCTGTGTGGGCACCGGTGCCTGAGAAGTTCGAGGCAGGTACGCAGGACGCCGCAGGCATCTACGCAACGGCCAAGGCCATCGACTACGTGCAGAACTTGGGCATGGAAACGCTTGAAAAGCGCGAAGCCCTTCTGATGGAGTACCTGATGGAGCGCATGCGTGAGCTTCCCTTCATCGAACTCATCGGCCACCCCGAGGCAGCGCACCACCATGGCGCGCTGAGCTTCAACGTGAAGGGCATTCACCCCCATGATGTTTCCAGCATCCTTGACGGCTGCAACGTTGCCATTCGCGCCGGGCATCATTGCGCGCAGCCGCTGCTTACCTGGCTCGGCGTGGAATCGTGCTGCCGCGCATCCATCGCGTTCTACAACGATGCGGCAGACATCGATGCCCTGATTGACGGTCTTACTACGGTTTGGAGCATGTTCAATGGCTAACGCCCCTGTTGGAAATATCTACACTGCTGCCCTGATGCAGCACAACGCCCATCCCGACTACAAGTACGAGATGGAAAACTGCACCTGCTCCCATGAAGGAGTGAATCCCAGTTGCGGCGACGAACTAACCTTGCAGCTCCGCATCGAGGACGGCGTCATCGAGGAAGCGTCGTTCGTTGGCAGCGGGTGCGCGGTTTCCCAGGCATCGGCCGACATGATGGCCGACCTTATCACCGGTGAAACCGTTGAAGAGGCGAAGCGCTTGGTAGGGCTTTTCCTTAGCATGATCAAGGGCGAGCCGCTCACCGACGAGGATAGGGAAGATTTGGACGAAGCAGCCGAGCTCGAATCCATTTCCCGCATGCCTGCTCGCGTGAAATGCGCGGAGCTGGCATGGCGCACGCTCGAAAAGCTCCTTGCGGAAAAGTAGAGCGAACCCGCTTACCGAGCACTTCGACAAGTAAGGCGAAGCCCCGGCTTCGCCTTACTTTTTTCGTTTTAGAGTTATTGCATCGCGACGCATGAGTCGCCTTTTGTTTATTGGATCCCAGAAGAGGGGGATGCCCATGGAGATGATAGGATTCCTGATCCTGTTCCCGCTTGTGATAGCGGGATTGCTGGTGGTAATCCGCAAGACGAAGCCTCGCAACGTTATCGTGTGCGTTGGCTCTGCGGCCATTGCCATTGCGTCTATTGCCTTGATGGCAATGAACATTGGAACCACTGGTACGTATTACACGTTCCAGTCAAACATCGTTGATTACGCATGCCTGGCTATAAGCGTCGTTATTGGCATTGTTATCATCTGCTTTGGCGTCAAATACAAGAATATCCCCGCTATTGTTCTAGCGGTTATCCAGCTTGCGGGAACCTTATTCTACGAGTTCGGCTTCGCACATGGCCTTACGTGCTATAAAGCGCTTTACCTTGATTCGCTCTCGCTCATTATGGCGTTGATCATTGGCATCATCGGAACGGGCATCTGCGTGTACTCTATCGGCTACATGCACGATTTCTACTTCGGCATTCATCACCCCGATACCGAGCAGCCCGATCGCAGGCCCACGTTCTTCGCCTTGATGTTCGTGTTCCTCTCCGCCATGTACGGCATTATCTTCTTCAACAACCTGGTATGGCTGTTCACTGCTTGGGAAGTAACCACGCTGTGTTCGTTTTTGCTCATCGGCTTTACCAAGACCGACGAAGCTATCCACAACTCCTTCCGCCAGATCATCATGAACCTGGTTGGCGGCATCGCGTTCTTGGGCGCTTTGTACTACCTGGCAATCAACTTCCAGTGCATCGACTTTACCGACTTCATCGTGTTCGGTACGGTTGCCCCCGCGCTGGTAGTTCTTCCTCTTACGTGCTTTAGCTTGGCGGGCATTACGAAGGCTGCGCAGATGCCGTTCCATACGTGGCTGTTGGGTGCCATGGTTGCTCCCACGCCTACTTCGGCTTTGCTGCATTCTTCCACCATGGTTAAGGCAGGCGTGTTCATGCTCATCAAGTGCGCGCCCATCTACGCGGTTTCGTTTGCTCCCTCGCTTCTGGTTATCCTGGTTGGCGGTCTGACGTTCCTGCTGTGCTCGTTCATGGCGATCTCTCAGACAAACGGCAAGCGCGTGCTGGCGTACTCCACTATCGCGAACCTCGGTCTTATCACAGCTTGCGCAGGCGTCGGCACGGCTGAAGCCATCTGGGCGGCAATCTTCTTGGTTATCTTCCATGCTATTGCCAAGAGCCTTTTGTTCCTGTGCGTCGGTACGGCGGAGCATCACATCGGCTCGCGCGACATCGAGGACATGGACCTTCTGTTCGAGCGTATGCCGCGTCTTTCCCGCATGATGATTGTGGGCATCATGATCATGTTCCTGGCACCGTTCGGCATGCTGGTGGCAAAGTGGGCAACGCTGGTTTCGTTCGTCGACACCCGCCAGTTCGCGTTGCTGTTGATGCTTGCATTCGGCTCTGGTGCAACGTTCATGTTCTGGGCGAAGTGGCTGGGCAAACTCGCCGGCATTACCGGCACTCCCGAATCCATCGAGCAGACGGTTCACTGGTCGGAATGGGTTGCCACCATGTCGTTTACGGTTATGGCGCTTGTGGCCTGCGCCACCATCCCGCTTATCTCCGATTACCTGGTTGAGCCTTACATCGGTTCAGTGCTCGGAATCGCCATTCAGCCTGTACTCGACGACAACCTGTACCTCTCTTCGGTTATCGTGGTGGTTCTTTCCGTGGTGCTGTTGGGCGGAATGCGCAAGTTCCGCAAGAACATGCGCAAGCAGGATGTTTACCTTTCGGGTGTTTCTGCCAACAACGAGCAGCGCGTGTTCATCAACTCGCTTTCGCAGCCGCAAGAGGCCACGGCGCGCAATTGGTACCTGGAGCCGATCTTCGGTGAGGCGAAGATCAAGCCCATCGGCACCATCGCCTGTTATCTGCTGCTTATCGCGGCATTCGGCTGGGCAACCTATTCCACGCTCGTTGTATCCGGAATCCTGTAAGAGAAGGGAAGCATTGAATGGACACCATCATCACCATCGTCACCACCCTTCTTGCCTCGGCAGTTTTCGCTGTTGTCGCTTCGGTATTGGGCTGCTTGCTTGCCGGCCTTGACCGCAAGATCACAGCGCGTATGCAGGGCAGGGTAGGACCCCCTATCCTGCAGCCCTACTACGATGTGCGCAAGCTGTTCTCGAAGGAAAATGCAGGCGTCAACTCCGCCATCGGCACGTATGTGTTCTGGGCATTGATTTTCACGTTCGTTGCAGGCGGCGTGTTCTTCAGCGGCGGGAATCTGCTCATGTGCATCTTCGTTATCACGCTTGCCGAAATGCTCTTTATCATGGCAGCGTATGCGGCTCGCTCGCCTTTTGCCGAGGTCGGCGCTCATCGTGAAACGCTGCAGGTTATGGCTTACGAGCCCATGGTGCTGCTTTTGGCCGTAGGTTATTTCCTGGCAACGGGCAGCTTCGACATCAATGCGATTTTGCATGTGCCTTCGCCTATCATCGGCTCGTGCATCGGCGTGTTCATCGGCATGCTGTTCATCCTCACCATCAAGCTGCGCAAATCGCCGTTCGACCTTTCTTATTCCCATCATGCCCATCAAGACCTGGTGAAGGGCGTTACCACTGAAATGTCGGGCAAGGTGCTTGGTCAGGTTGAAATCATGCACTGGTGCGAAAACGTGCTGTTCTTGGCGTGGATTGCACTGTTCTTCGTGTGGAACAGCCCCGTGTGCATCATTGCCGTTGTTGTCGCGCTGGTGCTGGTTTACTTCCTGGAAATCTGGATCGATAACAATTTTGCTCGTGTGAAGTGGCAGTTACTTCTTAAGTCGGCTTGGATCGTGACGTTGGTCTTCGCTGGCATCAACATTGCCCTTCTTGTGTACCTGTAAGGAGAATCAATGTCTCATATCTCGAAATCTCCTTGGATCATTCACTACGATGCCTCAAGCTGCAATGGCTGCGACATCGAGGTTTTGGCCGCTTTGACGCCCTTGTTCGACGCAGAGCGCTTCGGTGTTATCAACACCGGTAATCCCAAGCATGCCGATATCTTCTTGGTAACCGGCAGCGTCAACGAGCGCAACATCGATGTGGTAAAGGAAATCTACGACCAGATGGTTGAGCCGAAGGTTGTTGTGGCGTGCGGTATCTGCGCTTGCTCCGGCGGCATCTTCCGCGATTGCTACAACGTGATCGGCGGCGTGGACAAGGCCATCCCGGTAGACGTATATGCACCTGGTTGCGCGGTGCGCCCCGAGGCTATCATCGATGCTGTGGTGGAAGGCGTTGCCGTTCTTGAGGAAAAGGCAAAGAAGCTTAAAGAGCAGAAAAGGGGTGCATAGCGCATGATCAAACAGGATTTTCGTCCGCTTGCTCTCGATAAGCTCATCGAAACAAGCCAAGAATACAAGGACAAGGGCTATCGGTTGGCCCAGCTGTGCCCGAAGCTTGAGCGCGATGACTCCATCACGCTTATCTACACCTTCGTCAAGGGCGCCGATGTGGTGAATTTCAAGGTATCTGGAATTCAGAAGGGCGTCACGGAAGTACCTTCGGTAACCGAGCTGTTCATTGCGGCCTTTGTCTTCGAAAACGAAGCTCATGATTTGTTCGGGGTAAACGTCGTTGGCAACGTCCTCGATTTCCAGGGTAAGTTCTACGCTTTCGCCGAAGGGGTAGAAGCGCCGATGACCGTCATCAGCCCCGCTCAGCTTGCTGCCCGTGAAAAAGCTGCAAAGCTTGCCGCGGCAAAGGCCGCACGCGCTGCGAAGGCGAAAGAGCAGAAAGCCGCCCATGCTGCTCCTAGCGAAGACGAGCTTGAAGCCAAGCTTGCCGGCATGGATCCCGAAAAGGCAGCTAAAGTTCGTGCCGCTATGAAGACAAAAGCTGTTAAGGTCGCAAAGGAAGCGGCGGCAGCCAAGGACGCCGAGCTCGAGAAGAAGCTTGCCGGCATGGACCCGGAAAAAGCTGCCAAGGTTCGTGCAGCCATGGAAGCCAAGGCAAAACGTCAGGCTGAAGCATCAGCCAAGAAAGGGGAGTAGCAATGGGTAAGGCGCAAGTAATTCCCTTCGGACCCCAGCATCCCGTTCTGCCGGAACCGCTGCACCTCGACCTTGTCGTGCAAGACGAAACCGTAGTAGATGTCCTTCCGCAAATCGGCTTCGTTCATAGGGGCTTGGAAAAGCTCGTCGAAACGCGCGACATCCACCAGTACATTTACGTTGCTGAGCGCATTTGCGGCATCTGCGCATTTGGGCACAGCTATGGCTATGCCCAAACCGTTGAAACGATGATGAACGTAGAGGTGCCCGAGCGCGCTGAGTACCTGCGCACCATCATGCACGAGCTTTCGCGTATCCATTCCCACTTGTTGTGGATGGGCCTTGCGGCAGACGCATTCGGCTATGAAGCGCTGTTCATGCATTGCTGGCGCTTGCGCGAGCGTATCCTTGACATCTTCGAGTCGGTAGCAGGTGGCCGCGTTATCCTTTCCTACACGTTGCTTGGCGGCGTTACGAAAGATATCGAGGCGCCAACGCTTGCGGCCATCAAAGACACCCTTAACTCTTTGAAGAGGGAATACGGCGAGATTTGCAATGCGTTCTTGAAGGATTCCTCGGTGAAGAACCGTACGGTTGGTGTCGGGTTCATCGACGAGGCCCATGCTCGCGAGTACGGCATGGTTGGCCCCTTCGCTCGCGCCAGCAACGTGAACAACGATGTACGATGCCTTGGCATCGGCGGCTACGGCAAGCTTTCCTCCTTCGAGCCCATTATGGATACTCAGGGCGACTGCTATGCCCGCATCAAAGTGCGCGCCAAGGAAGTGCTGCAGTCCATCGATATCGTCAATGAGCTCATCGACAAGATTCCCGATGGGCCTATCCTCAACCCCGTGAAAGGTGCACCGGCAGATGGTGCCGAAGCTGCCTGCATCCTTGAGCAGCCGCGCGGCGAGGTGTACTACTACACGGCAGGAAACGGCACAAAGTATCTTGAGCGTATGCGCATCAGAACGCCAACTTCTCAAAACCTTGCCGGTATGACCATGGCGCTCAAGGGTTGCGATATCTCTGACGTCAACATGATCATCCTCACTATCGACCCCTGCATCAGTTGCACAGAAAGGTAAGACCATGGGTAGCTTCAAACTTGGCAAAATGACCCTCCGGTCCCTTTTTGGAAAACCGGAAACGGTTCGGTATCCCCTTGAGGAACCGGAACATCCTGCAGCGCTCAGGGGCAAGGTGTCGTTCAGTAACGAGCATTGCATCTACTGCGGCATTTGCGAAAAGCGTTGCCCTACGGGCGCAATCAAGGTCGATAAAAAGGAAGGTACCTGGTCAATCGACCATTTCAACTGCATCCAGTGCGATACCTGCGTGCGTGAATGTCCCAAAGGGTGCCTTGCTATGGAACCGGTGCTTGTTCATCCCAGCACTCAGAAATCCACTGAGATATTCAAGAAGCCCGAACCCACTGAAGAGGAAAAGGCCGAGCTGGCGCGTAAAGAAGCCGAGAAAGCTGCTAGAATCAAAGCAGCCAAAGAGGCCAAGGCTGCAAAACAGAAAGCAGCACAGGACGCAGCTGAATAAGCGCATCCAAAAAGCGATACGGTACATTTGGAACCGGGTCCTTGGGGCCCGGTTCTTGTGTGGGGGACAACTTTATGGGTAAAAGCACCGAAGAATACGAAGTAAGCGACAAGATCCTTACGATCCCGAACCTGCTTTCCACTATCCGTTTGTGCATGATCCCGGTGTTCCTGTATCTCTTGTTCAACGATTTCAATCTTGCTGCCACCATCGTTTTCGCCGTTGCCGCATCTACCGACTGGGTGGACGGTCAGGTTGCCCGCCGCACGAACTCGGTGTCGAAGCTGGGTCAGCTGCTTGATCCGTTCGTCGATCGCCTGCTTATGATTTCAGGTGTACTTGGCCTGTTCTTGGTGGGACGCCTTCCGCTGTGGATCATCGTGTTCGTGGTTGCGCGCGACCTGTTCATGCTCGTAGGCGGCAGCTATCTTCTTTCCCGTTGGAAGGTTCGCGTCCCTGTAATCTATTTAGGTAAATTCTCAACCACGTTCTTGTATGTGGGCTTTGCCGGCATTTTGCTCAACATGCCCCTTCTTGAAGGCTTGGGTGTTGTCGATGCTGCATGGCTTCCTGGATTGTGCGCCGGTCTATACTCCTGGGGCTTCTGGTTTGCGTACCTCGGCCTGATTCTGTGCGTGATCACCACCACGTACTACATCGTTAAGGGCATCAGCGGCATGCGCGCTGCCATGAAACGTGAAAAAGAAGGCGTGCCTTCTGAGAACCTTTCCGCTTAGCATATGCCTGAGCAACGCAGAAATACCCAGCGAAGAGCACATTCCCAGCAGCGTCCTGATCGTGCACGTGCAAACGCATCCAGTGCCCATCGCCCGCACGATCAGCGCAACCAAGCCGGACCTGTGCCGCATCGCCCTGCCACGCCGGCGCCGTCGCCTGCTGAACGGACATTACGCTCTTCCGAACAGATAAACCGTATTCGCGAGCAGGGTGCGAAGCGGACTCAGGTCGAAGCCCCTAAGCAACCCGTGCATGAAGCCCCCAAGAAACGGGCAACGAAGTCGTCGGCTTCCGAGCTTTCGCGTGCGGGCAGCAAGCGTACGCCTGTTTCCCATGTAACGGATTCGCGTCGCTCCGCAAATCAGGGCACTGCCGAGCGGGTGGGGCGGAAAACGCAGCCCCACCAGACTGCGGCAAGATCAACCTATCCAAGCAACCGCGGGTCGTTTTCTTCTGCGAAAAGGCAGCCGAAGCCTAAAGGAAGGGGTCGATCGGCGGGGCAAAAGAACTTGGTGGATGGAATATACGCCGATACCCCTCAAATAGAATCCCGATCCGCTTCGCATCGAAATTCCCATACGCAAAATGCAAAGGGAAGAGCGTATTCCGCCCCCAAGAGGCAAAAGCATGGCTCTGGAGCACGGAAACTTGCCGTTGCAGCTGTCGTGCTGCTTGCGCTGTTGGTGGGAATTGGAACCGATAGTTTCGTAAACGGCAACAAGATCTATCCCGGTGTGTCGATCGGCGATGTTGATGTTGCTGGCCTGACCAAGGACGAAGCGATCGATCGAGTTTCCAGTGAGTATTCCCAACGTGTTGCCACGAACGTGGCAACGTTCTTTACCTCACAGGAGAACTTGGAGAATCCGAAGTCTTCCGATTCCGATTCGAACATCGAAGAGCAGATTTCTTACGAGGAATCGCTTTCCAATCGCACGCAGTGGACGGTTCCCGGCAGCGCAGTCGAGGCTACCCTTGATGTGGACAGCCTGGTAGATCAAGCCTTTGAGGCCGGCAGGGAAGAAGGCGGCGTTTTCGGCAGGATCAAAGCGGCGCTCTTTGGCTGGAACGTCGAGCTCGCATGCTCGTTCAACGAAACTGAGCTCGGAGAGCTTGCCGATGAGATGACGGCGACCATGGGTGAAAAGCGCGTCAACTACGATATTTCGGTCAACAACGGTGTGGCTTCCGTTACCGACGGGCACGATGGCAACGAGGTAACCCTCGATTGGCTTACCGACCACCTGAACGATACCTATTTGGGAACCGACAAAGACACCAAAACGGTTCTTGAAACGCAACACTTGCCGCTTCAGGTTTCAGAACGTGATGCGCAAAAGGTGGCCGATACTGTAAATGCTTCCATTGCTGCTGGCGCCACGTTTTCCTATGAAGATCAAACCTGGAACGCCTCTTCATCTGATTTGGGCGGTCTGATTGCCACTGAGCTGAAGGGCGACGGCGGCCACTGGACCTTAACACCGAAGTTCGACGAATCGAAAACCAAGAATGCCTTGCTCTCTTCCCTGCATTCCAACGTCGATTCGAATGGCTTACAGGTTACTTTCAACAAAGACGATGCGGGGCAGATCTCCGTTTCGTCGAACGCCAAGGGCTCTGCTCCAGTCGCAGACGATGTGCTCGATCAGCTGAACAGCACGTTCTTCGTTGGCGAAACAAGGACGCAGGCTCCGCAGATAAGCGTTCCCTCTGCCGATATCCCGTCGTCGCTTTCCTTCGAGGACGCTAAATCGTTCGGCTTGATTACCGAGGTTTCTTCGTTCACGACGCAATATTCGTCAGGAAACGAGGCACGTGTCAACAACATCCACACGGCAGCCGACCTGCTTTCCAACTCCATTGCGAAGGCGAACGGCGGTACTTGGTCGTTCAACGATACCGCTGGCGAAGCGACACCCGATAAGGGATACCAATCGGCTGGCGCCATCGTGGGCGGCGAATACTCGGATGCGATTGGCGGGGGAATCTGTCAAGTTGCCACCACGGTGTTCAACTCGGTGTACTGCGCGGGGTATCCGGTGGAAAAGCGCTACAACCATTCGCTCTATATTGAAAGCTATCCGAAGGGACGCGATGCCGCTATTGCGTATCCCGACTTGGACCTGGTCTGGAAGAACGATACCTCTTCCGATGTTTTGCTCGTGATGTCATACACGTCAACATCGGTAACCGCTACACTATGGGGAGTCAATCCTGGCTATCAGGTTTCGACGGAATACGGCGACTGGCAAAAGGGCCAAGCGTATTCCACCGTATACAAAACCGACAATACCGTTGCCTCGGGTACCGAGTATGTTGAGACAACCGGGGTTGACGGGAGCAGCATCACTATCGTTCGCGCGGTGAAAGACCACGATGGCAAAATTCTGCATCAAGACAGCTTCACCTCGAATTATGCTCCCAAGAACAAAGTTATCGTCAAAGGCACAGCTTGATGGCACGGAAGGAGCCTTTAGTGTACTATCAGCCAGAAATCGAGACCATGCCTCGTGAAGAGCTCGAAGCTCTTCAACTCGAGCGTTTGCAGGCATTGGTAAAGCGCGTCTACGAGAAGATTCCCTTCTACAAGGAATCGTTCGACAAGGCGGGCGTGAGCCCCGAAGACATCAAGTCGCTCGACGATTTGACCAAGCTTCCCTTCACCGTCAAGCAGGATATGCGCGATGCCTATCCTTTCGGCCTGTTTGCCGTGCCGCGCAAAGACGTGGTGCGCATCCATTGCTCTTCCGGCACCACGGGCACGGCAACGGTAGTGGGCTACACCCAGGCCGACCTCGAGCGCTGGGGCGACTGCTTCGCGCGCTTCCTCTACGCTGCCGACTGCGGTCCGGAATCCACTTTGCAGGTTTCCTACGGCTACGGCCTGTTCACCGGCGGACTTGGTGCCCACAACGGCGGCGAGCGCGCTGGCTGCACGGTTCTGCCCATGTCTACCGGCAACACCAAGCGCCAGGTTCGCCTGATGAAGGACTTCGGCGTTGACTGCCTGTGCTGCACGCCTTCCTATGCGCTCAACATCGCGGAAGTGGCCGAAGAAGAAGGCTACGATCCCCGCACGTTCCCGATTCATGCTGGCATCCTTGGTGCCGAGCCTTGCTCCGAGGCAACGCGCAAGGAAATCGAGGAAAAGCTTGGTATCCAGGTATTCGATATCTACGGTCTTTCTGAGGTAATGGGTCCTGGTGTCGCCTGTGAATGCGAAAAGCAGCATGGTCTGCATGTCTGCGAAGACCAGTTCATCATCGAGATCGTTGATCCTAAGACCTTGAAGCCCGTACCCGACGGCGAATGGGGCGAAGTGGTATTCACCACGCTGTGCAAGGACTGCTCGCCGCTGGTTCGTTACCGCACACGCGACATCTCCCGCATCATCGTGGGCGAATGCGAATGCGGCCGCACGTTCCGTCGTATGGACCGCATTGCCGGCCGTACCGACGACATGATGATCCTGCGCGGCGTCAACGTGTTCCCGTCCCAGATCGAAGAGGAAATCGTTTCGTTCCCCGAAATCGCTGCCCAGTACCAGCTTATCCTCACCACGAAGGGCACGCTCGACCACGCAGAGCTTCGCGTTGAGACGGTTCCCGACTTCCCGTTCGACGAGGTTCGCCGTCTTGAGAAATTAAAGAAGGATCTTCAGAAGGCCCTGAAGGAAAACCTCCAGATTGCCGTTGACGTGAAGATCGTTGAGCCGAAGACCATTGAGCGCAGTGAAGGCAAAGCAAAGCGCATCATCGACTTGAGGGAGAATCTGCACTAATGATTTCACAGCTGACTGTTTTTCTTGAAAACGAAGAAGGGCGCCTGGCAAGTGCCGTGCGCACCATTTCCGATGCAAACATCAACATGCAGGCCCTGTTTTTGGCCGACACCGCCGACTTCGGAATCCTGCGCATCTTCTGCGATACTCCGCAGAAAGCGTGCGATGCGTTGACCAAGGCAGGCTACCGCGCCAAGCTCATCGATGTTGTCGCCGTCAAGGTTGCCAACAAGCCTGGTGAGCTTGCCAACCTGATGGACTATCTGAACGATACCAACGTGAACGTCGAGTATGCCCACTGCTTTATCGTGGGCGACCATGCCTACGACGTGCTCAAGGTATCCGACCCGTCGCTTGACGTGAAGCTTTCTGCTGCTGGTTTCGATGTATGCAAGCCGGAAGATATCTATGCCGTTGACTAAGCATCCTTTGCTGACAACCAAGCCTTTTGGCAAGCGATGTGCCGCCGCGCTGCTTTCTGCAGCGCTTGCGGCATCGCTGTTTCCTGGAGTCGCATTTGCCGATGTCCGCACATCTGACATCGTAGCGGGCCTCAGCGTACAGGACCGTGGCCTTACCGCTTCCAGCTGCCCGAACATCGTTGCCGAGCATTCCATTGTGGTTGACGAAGATGGCACGGTGTACTTTGAACGCGATGCCGACACGCAGGTTCATATTGCTTCGGTCACCAAAACCATGACGGCAATTGTGGCGCTCGAATACGGCGATCTGCAGAACACCACCATCACGGTTAGCCAGAATGCGGCATCTATCGGCGAGTCTTCGGCAATGCTGCAGGCCGGCGACAGCATGAATCTCGAATCGGCGCTGAAGGCCATGATGATCTGCTCGGGCAACGATGCGGCGACAGCAATCGCCGAGTCGATGGGCTCTTCCATCAAGCAGGCCCTCAACGACAAGGGCGATCCGAATGTTCCCGACGGGGCATTCGACGCGTTCGTGTATGCCATGAACAAAAAGGCGAAGAACCTTGGCATGGACGATGCCCTGTTCGCCAACCCGCATGGTCTCGATTTCGATCAGTATTCTGCCGACATGCACTGCTCTGCACGCGATGTTGCCAAGATGTGCACGGAGGCGATGAAGAACGAAACGTTCCGTAACATCGTTTCCACCGATGCGACCACCATCCAAGTGCAGCGCAACGGCCAGTCGGCTGATGTGAAGCTGCAGTCAACCGATATCTTGCTCGGCAACTACGATGGCGCTTGCGGCATTAAAACAGGCTACACGGAAAAGGCGGGGGAGTGCTTCGCCGGTGCGGTCATGCGCAACGGTAAGCGTCTGTACGCCATCGTGTTGGGTTCGAGTACCGAGGCACAGCGCTTCACCGATGCCACCACCTTGGATGACTGGGTCTATGGCAATACCATCGACTATCCTCTGGTGCACTCCAGTGAAACCACGACCTACACTACCAGCACCGGCACAAGCGCTACGGTTCCCGTGGTTGCCAACGTGAGCCATTCGGGATGGATGGATAAAACGTTCAAGGCAACCCTGGCAGACCCGACCGCAGCGGTAAAGGTGTTCACGCTTGACGGCAACGTAAGCGAAGACGTGCAGTTCGATACTGTTTCGGGCGACGTGACGCCCGGTCAGAAGGTTGGCACCGTGACGTTCTATCAGCACAACCAGGTTATCGCGCAGCAAGATCTGGTAGCAGCTGAAAGCTGCGCGGCGCCTAACCCTATAGAAGGCATCAGTATCTGGTGGAACCGTTTGTTTGCCGGTTTCTCTGGCGCGCAGACGCAAGCTGAGAGTTCCGTGG
Source organism: uncultured Eggerthella sp. (assembly GCA_958431815.1). Lineage (GTDB taxonomy): Bacteria > Actinomycetota > Coriobacteriia > Coriobacteriales > Eggerthellaceae > Anaerotardibacter. The sequence goes on from CAUASB010000014.1 coordinate 25,479, forward strand.
TCAACACCACGCCACTCATTTACGGCAGCAATGCTACGATCAATACCAACAAGGAGGGTTAAATGAAAACATGTCCTGTTTGCAATAGCCCCATGCAAGATTCGGCCCAATCGTGCTCGGTGTGCGGTTACCATCTTCAGGGCTCAACTCAGAAGTTCGAAGCGGTCTCGCTTGAATCCCATGAGCCTGAAACAGCGCAGGTCACCTCGAACATTCCTACGCTTACCGTTTTGCAGGGCAGGCAGAAGGGAATCGTGTATAGGCTGGAAGGCGACAGCGCCGTGATTGGCCGTTCCCCGAAGTGCGAAATCTTCCTGAACGACATGACGGTATCTCGCAAGCATGCGATTCTCGAGCGCGTTGCCGATGGTTGGTCGATCCGCGACACCGATTCGTTCAACGGTGTGTGGGTCAACAACACCAACGTCGACCATGTGATGCTTTCCGATCGCGATATCGTTCAGATCGGCTGCTTCGTTCTGCGTTACGCGGAGTAAATACAAGTAAGAGGTGTATAGATGAATCTTTTGTCCGGCAACGAGGCTATAGCCCGTGGCGCATGGGAGGCAGGCTGTCATATCGGTGCCGCTTACCCCGGCACGCCCTCCACGGAAACCATGGAATCGTTTGCGAAGCTTCCGGGGGTATATGCCGAATGGTGCCCCAACGAGAAAGTTGCGCTTGAGGTTGCCGTCGGCGCTTCTGCGGCAGGTGCCCGTGTCCTGGTAACCATGAAGCATGTTGGCGTGAACGTGTGTGCCGACCCGCTGTTCACGGCTGCCTACACAGGCGTTAACGGCGGTTTGGTCATCCTCGCTGCCGACGACCCCGGAATGTTCTCTTCCCAGAACGAGCAGGACTCGCGCTACTACGCCATGGCGTCTATGGTTCCCATTTTGGAGCCTTCCGACTCTGCTGAAGCGCATCGCTATGCAAAAGATGCTTACACCATTTCCGAACAGTTCGACACGCCCGTGATGATGCGTTCCACTGTTCGCATCTCCCACACGAAAACGCCCGTTCAGGTAGGGGAGCGTACCGAAGTTGCCAAGCGCCCGTATGAAAAGGATTGCGCGAAGTGGGTCATGATGCCCGCATTCGCCAAGCCTCGTCGTAAGGTTCTGGTTCAGCGCATCGCCAAGATCCGTGAATGGGTGGAAACATGCCCCTACAACACGGTTGAGCGCAATACGCCTGAAGGAAGCGAAAAGTGCATCGGCATCATTTGCGCAGGCGCAGTATACCAGCACGTCAAGGAAGCCTGTCCCGATGTAGACATCTTCAAGCTGGGCGTTGCATGGCCTTTGCCGGCAAAGGCTCTGAACGAGTTCGCTGAAAGCGTTGACGAGGTATATGTTGCCGAAGAGGCATCTACCTACCTTTCCGATGCCGTTAAGTCCTGCGGCGTGAAGCTCGATTCGTTCAAGAACCCGCTTCCTGCCGATGGCGAAATCCATCCAGCTGACATTCTCAAAGCCTTGGGGCGTGAGATACCTGGCCACCGTGCAAGCGAAAGTGATATCCCGAACCGTCCGCCTGCCCTGTGCCCCGGCTGTCCGCATCGCGTGGTGTTCAAAGAGCTTTCGCGCTTGAAGGCCATCGTAACCGGCGATATCGGGTGCTACACTCTGGGCGCGCTGCCCCCGCTTTCTGCCATGGACACCACGCTTGACATGGGCGCGTCGGTTTCTATGGCTCACGGCTTCGAGCTGGCGATGGAGGGCACGAAGCATCGTCCGGTAGTGGGCGTGATTGGCGATTCCACCTTTGCCCACTCAGGGCTTACCTCGCTTATCAACACCGTGTACAACAAGGGCGCGGGCACGGTTTGCATCCTCGACAACCGCACCACGGCAATGACCGGCCAACAGGGAAATCCCTTCAATGGCGTGACCCTGCAGCACCGCGAAAGCCGTGAACTTGACCTGCCCGGTATTTTGAAAGCCATCGGCGTCGACCATGTTCAAACCGTTGACGCCTTCAACGTCAAAGCGGTCCGTTCTGCACTCAAGGAAGCAACAAGCCGCGATGAGCTTGACGTTATCGTGTTCCAGGGCTCCTGTGTTCTTTTGGACAAGAGCCCCAAAGACTACTACGTGGTAACTCCCGACTGCACGGGATGCGGCATCTGCAAAACAATCGGGTGCCCTGCAATCTCATGCGATCCGGAAACGGGCATTTCTTCGATTGACCCCGATCTGTGCATTGGGTGCGACCAATGTCGCCAGTATTGCAACTTCGATGCTATTCAGCCCCGTGAAGGAGGCCAGCGATGAGTGAACAATCGGTATATACCATTCTGCTTTGCGGTGTCGGCGGCCAAGGCACCATTACCGCTGCCGACTTGCTGGCTCGTGTTGCCACGGCAGCAGGAAAAGACTGCAAGGTTTCCGAGATTCACGGCATGGCCCAGCGCGGCGGTGCGGTAACCACCGTTGTGCGCTTCGGTGACAACGTCGCAACCATGGTATGCGATGAGGGGTGCGCTGACAGCGTTGTTTCGTTCGAAGTGGTTGAGGCTCTGCGCAACATCGCATTTCTCAAAGAGGGCGGTTCGCTTGTGGTGAACGACGAAGCTATCAAGCCGCTTCCGGTTCTTACCGGTATGGCGTCTATGCCGTCGAATGCACGTGAGCGTTTGACCGCTATGGACGCCACGTTGATTCCCGCAAGCGAGATTGCTCGTGAGGCGGGTACCACCAAGTGCGCGAACGTCGTTCTTCTGGGCGCCCTTTCCGTGTCGCTTCCTTTTGCTGCCGAGCTTTGGGAAGAAGTGATTCGCGGCAAGGTTCCGCCGAAGACCATTGATATCAACATTGAGGCATTCAGGCGCGGTGCGCGCTATGCGCGAGGGGAGCAATAATGAGCATCAAGCAGATCAGCGTTTTCGTAGAGAACAGGCCTGGTCACCTGACCCGTATTCTTGGTTTGTTCAGTGAAGACGGCGTTAGCGTACGCGGTTATTCGGCTTCCGACACGGGCGACTACGGCATTGTTCGCTTCATCGTCGACAACCCGGAAAAAGCGCTTTCGGTATTGGCGAAGCATGATGTTGCAGCAACCTCAACCGATGTGGTGTGCCTTGTATTGAAGGATGAGCCTGGTGAACTTGGCCGCGTGTTTGGGCTTATGGCTGAGTCGGGAGTCAATATCTCGTACAGCTATTCGCTTATTTCCACGTACATTGCGTTCAAGGTCGACGACCCTGAAAAGGCCGAAGAGTACCTTGCCGCGAAGGGTATCTCCCTCATCAATCAATCCGATCTTGCCTAGGAAAGCGAACCAACACATGACTCAGAACAACGACACAGTTATGTTCCAACCTGAAATTGAAACAATGGACCGTGACGGCATCCATGCCATTCAGCTTGAGAAGCTGAAGAAGCAGGTGGCCATGGTATACGAAAAGGTTGAGTGGTATCGCACCAAGATGGATGAAATGGGGGTTAAGCCTTCTGACATCCAGAACCTTGAAGACGTTCGCAAGCTTCCTTTCACGGATAAAACGGTGCTGCGTGACACCTATCCGTATGGACTTTTCGCCGTGCCTCTCGATCAGATCATCGAGCTGCATGCGTCTTCCGGCACCACCGGCAAGCCTATCGTGGTTGGATACAATCGCCATGATATGGATATATGGAGCGATTGCATTGCCCGTTTGGCTATGATGGCAGGCGTGAAGCCCGGCGACCGCTGCCAGATGGCTTTCGGCTACGGAATGTTCACCGGCGGCTTCGGACTTCACTACGGCCTGCAGAAGCTCGGCTGCATGATGATTCCCGCAGGTTCCGGCAACACCGAGCGTCATCTTCAGATGATCAACGACTATGGCACTACCGTGCTCATCGCTACGCCTTCGTATGCACTTCATATGTGCGAGGTGGGCGAAAAGAAGGGCTTCGACTGGGCCTCAAGCTCTCTTCGCATCGGCCTGTTCGGTGGCGAACCTTGTCCTCCTAAGATGAAGGAAGAAATCGAACGTCGTATGCATATTACCTGCACCGACAATTACGGCCTTACCGAGGTTATGGGCCCAGGCGTTTCCGGCGAATGCCTGTGCTCGCGTGATATGCAGCACATCGCCGAAGACCATTTCCTGTGGGAAGTTGTCGATCCTGAAACGGGCGAACCTGTTCCCGAAGGGGTAGAAGGCGAACTGGTAATCACCCCGCTCGACAAGGAAGGCATTCCCGTTCTTCGCTACCGTACGCATGACTTGACCTATGTGATTACGGAGAAGTGCGAATGCGGTCGTACCCATGCTCGCATGAAGAAAGTGCGCAAGCGCAGCGACGACATGCTTATTATCCGCGGTACCAACGTATTCCCCTCGCAGGTAGAGGACATCCTTTCCGGCATCAAAGGTGTTACGCCGTTCTACCGCATCGAGGTTGACAATGAAACTGGCCTTGATCGCATGAAGATCAAGGTTGAAATTGAGCCTTCTGCTTTAAGCGATTCCTATGAGGAAATGGACAAGTTCCGCAAGATGATTGCCACCAAGCTCAAGGAAGTCATGTTGGTTGCCTCCGAGGTCCAGCTGATTGAGCCTGGCGGAATCGAACGAAGCTTCGGCAAGACCAAGCACGTAATCGATCATCGCAAATAGTCGTGGTACGTGATTCCAATCCACAGAAAGCAAGCCCTTCCTCTGCGTTAGGGGAGGGGCTTGCTTTGTCATGCCACGATTTGGATGATTTACAAAGCTCTGCACGTGTTGATTTTGAGCCCCATGGCAAGCAGGGCAGGGTGGTAGTGGGGCGTTTTGCTCCAACCCCTTCGGGCAAGCTTCACCTTGGCAACCTATTCTCATTCCTTGTTGCCTACCTTGCTGCAAAACAAGATGGCGGGTCTTGCTTGATGCGTATCGAAAACCTTGATCCCGCCCGCTCGAAACAGGAATATATTGACGCGGTATTCCGCGATCTTGATGCTTTGGGTTTCGAGTGGGACAACGAACCGGTTTACCAAAGCAATCGAACCGAAGCCTACGAAGAGGCTTATCGGCTTTTACAAGAGCAAGATTTGCTTTACCCCTGCTTCTGCACACGTGCTGACCTTCATTCGGCCAATGCACCGCACTACGGTGATGAGACGGTATATCCCGGCACATGCCGCATGTTGAATGCTGAGCAGCGTGCGATCAAAAGAGCAAGGCGTAATCCCGCTATGCGCATCATCGTTCCCAGTCAGCCCATCTCGTTCCATGATATCTTCCAGGGCATGCAAACATTCAATCTGGAAGAATGCTCCGGTGATTTCATCCTGCGAAGGAGCGATGGGGTATTCGCCTATCAACTGGCGGTAGTAGTTGATGATGCTTGGATGGGCGTAACGTCCGTCATCCGCGGCTGCGACCTTATTACTTCAGCGCCACGTCAGATATACCTTCAGCGATGCCTGGGTCTTGCTACGCCCAGCTATGGTCATATTCCCCTTATTGTCGATAGTGCTGGGAAGCGTTTGGCAAAACGAGACAAGGCAACCGACATCGATTATTTGCTTAACGAAGTTGGAATGTATCCTGAAGAACTGCTTGGACAGCTTGCCTATGCAACGGGGCTTACAAGCGAAAAGGGCTCTGTCACCTTAGATGAGCTGGTGAAAAGCGCAGATATGACAGGCCTTTTGGGAAAAACCTCGATTAAACTGCAGGACAGTTTATCGTTCTAGACCCATCCAATAAATGCGCTTGATGCTATAGACAGGCAGTAAAAGCCTCCGAAAATCACGTTGAGCATCACAATCTGAGACATGGCAGCATTGCGCGATTTTTGATTCAGCGGATTGTTCGTGATAGCGCGAAGCACAGGGAACGCCGCAAGCACCATAATCATTACAAGAGGCATTCCAGTTGGATAGAAGACGCCAATAAGCGCGACGATAAGGACAATCCATACCAAAACTGCGGCATGGTAGCAGTTGGGCGCCTTCTTCCTTCCCAGAACGACTGAAATGGTTTTACGCTGCGCGGGAATATCCTTTTCAATGTCACAGGTATTGTTGGTGAATAAGATCATTCCGATGCCGAACATGATCGGCGATGAAGCAAGCAGTACCATGGGCTCGAATACACCCGATAGGGTGTAGCAGCAAGCCAAGGGAATAAGGCCGCCCATAACGAACCCACTGACGAATTCGCCAATCGGCAAATAAGAAATGGGCGTCTTGCCGCCCGAGTACAAAACAACGATCAATGCTCCCACGATGCCGATGACCAGCAGAATCCAGCTGGTAAGGTATACCAAATACAAACCTAATGCCGCTGCAATCACAAGAAACCCTACCGCAAGTGCCAACACTGATTTGGGGTTGAGGTTGTTGTAGACCAACACCGCATCGAAGGCGTCGTCGGATGAGTTGTCGGCCGAATCAGTACCCTTCTTAAAGTCGAAATAGTCATTCAGCACATTGACAGCCGATTGCATCAGAAGACAAATTGCAAGCAAGATGAGAGCCAGGAATATGCTTAGTTTGCCTGAATAGGTAACGGCGCAATAGACATAGGAGAACAGTACCGGCATAAGCGCAGCAGCCCACGTATGCGGTGCTGCCAATTGGAAAGCCAGGTTCAAAGTAAGAGGAGAATACGGCTTCTTCCCCTGCTTAGTTGCGTTTTTACTACGATCTATTCTGCTGTTCTGCGACATATCTTGTGCTTGTCCTATCTGGCTTTATAGGTAAAGTTCGAACCTTCATTATAATAAAGGTTCGAAAGGGCATCCAAAAAAGAAAGGGAGCCGATGGAGACTTCAACTGAGATCGTAGTTCGTTATGCAGAAACCGATGGTATGGGCGTGGTGTATCACGCCAATTACCTTATTTACCTCGAGGTTGCACGTACTGACTTTCTGAACGAGCTAGGATTTCCCTATGCTGACTTTGAAGAGGCTGGGTATCTGTCTCCGGTAGTCCATGTCGACTTATCCTATGGCGCACCATTTCATTATGGTGACACCATCGTGGTTAAAACGCATGTATCGAAGGTCGGAGCCGTTAAAACCGAGTACACCTGCAAGATGTACTTGAAAGGGGAGGACCCCGAAAAGGTCAAACCGCACTTTACCGCGGTAACCACCCATTGCATCTGCAAGCGCGAGAGCTTCAAACCCATCAGCCAGAAAAAAGTATTCCCCGATCTCTACGAAGCATATAAGCGCGTGTGTTACAACGAAGAGTAAACGTCGTTTACTCTTCGTTGTAACACACGCGCTTATAG
>CAUASB010000015.1 GCA_958431815.1 uncultured Eggerthella sp.
CCCGGACCTTGGGATTAAGAGTCCCCTGCTCTACCAACTAAGCTAACGGTCCATGAGAAGTGCCGTATGTTTCAACGGCTATCTATTATGCATCAATGATGCGAATTATCAAGGTTGCGCTGGGGTGGGTAATCGGACTCGAACCGACGACCTCCAGAGCCACAATCTGGCATTCTAGCCAACTGAACTATACCCACCGTTTGCGCAGGTAGATACTATACAGGAATCAGAATTTCGCGCAACCCCCTTTTTTCAAAAAAGTTGTCCCGATTCGCTAATTCGCTTATAACACCAGGTCATCGCCACGTAAAAGCATACGCATCAAAACCGGCACGCCCAAGGAATGCACTATAAGCCTCGATGGTATTATCAAGGAAAGATAAGGAGCCGTCATGTTTGGGAAAACCCTCCTCATAGCAAACCCCGCAGCACGGAGCGGAAAGGCCGCCGAAGTTGCCGCACATGCCAAAACGGTGCTGGAACGGGTAAGGGAAAGAAACAAGGAAACTTTGCCTTCTCTCGTACTCCGCTACACCGCAGGCCCGAAAGACGCAATATCCATTGCAGCGGCTGAGGGTGCAGCGTTCGACACGGTTATGGCCTTAGGCGGCGACGGGCTTGCCCATGAGGTGGCCAACGGCCTTATGCGGCTAGAGCATGCCGAACGTCCCCAATTCGCACTGATCCCCTGCGGCAACGGCGACGACTTCGCACGCACTATCCATATGGATCGCAACCCGGCGAAATCGCTCAAGCAGTTAGAATCCCTGGCGCTAGAGCCCCTGTGCATCGACGTTGGAAACGTCAACGGCACCTGGTTCTTGGAAACGCTCTCTTTCGGCTTAGACGCCGCAATCGCCCTGGGCACAGCAGAGCTTCGCAAGAAAACGCGTCGCACCGGCACGAGCCTGTACTTGCAATGCGGCATAGACCAGCTGATGAACCACCGCGACATCCGCCGTGGAACGATCTCTATCAATGGCGGCACACCGCACGAAATCGAGTTTTACCTGCTTGCCGTGCAAAACGGCATCAGCTACGGCGGGGGCTTTCAAATCTGCCCTGATGCCAAGCTCAACGACAGTATGCTCGATATCTGCTACGCCACGCCAACACTCAGCGCATCAGCGGCCGTTAAGCTGCTTTTAAAGGCCAAGCAGGGCAAGCACACTCATCACCCGAACCTTACGTTCACCCGGGCCCGCAAGGTGCACCTGAGCCTTCACGCGCCCTTGCCAACGCAAGTAGATGGCGAAGCGTTGCCGGCAACCGAGTACAGCATAGAGCTACATCCCAGCCAGCTTACCGTCCTCGTGCCCACGCAACGTTAAAGCCACCGAACATACCACCAGAAGGAAGTGCCCTGCCAAGCACTTCCCGAAGCAAAAAGAGGAAGCCCGTTCGGACTTCCTCTTTTTGTCGAAAATACCTCGTTACCGAAGCAATATGAGCAAAGGAGATTATACGATGCCCTGAGCCAGCATAGCGTCAGCAAGCTTCTTAAAGCCAGCGATGTTGGCGCCAGCAACGTAGTCACCCTCTACGCCGTATTCACGAGCAGCGTCGTCTGCTGCATGGAAGATGTTGACCATGATGCCATGGAGCTTTTCGTCAACCTCTTCGAACGTCCAGGAAAGGCGCTCGGAGTTCTGGGACATTTCCAGGCCAGACGTTGCAACGCCGCCAGCGTTAGCAGCCTTACCGGGCATGAATACTACACCGTTCTGCTGCAGGTACTGGGTTGCATCCATGGTGGTAGGCATGTTTGCGCCCTCGGCAACGATCTTGCAGCCGTTGGCAACAAGAGCCTTGGCGTCGTCGATGAGCAGCTCGTTCTGGGTTGCGCAAGGAAGTGCGATGTCAACCTTGATGCCCCATACGCCACGACCGTCATGGTACTCAACGCCCTCGCGGCGCTTTGCGTACTCGGAGATGCGGCCGCGCTCGACTTCCTTGATCTGCTTTACCAGAGCAACGTCGATGCCGTTGGGATCGTAGATCCAACCAGTGGAGTCGGAAAGGGTTACAACCTTAGCGCCCAGCTGCTGAGCCTTTTCGGTTGCGTAGATTGCAACGTTGCCTGCGCCAGAAACAGCAACGGTCTTGCCCTCGAAGGAATCACCCTTCATCTTGAGGTATTCGGAAACAAAGTAGATCAGGCCATAGCCAGTAGCCTCGGTACGAGCCAAGGAACCGCCGTAAGAAAGGCCCTTGCCGGTAAGAACGCCTTCCCAAACGTTGCGGATGCGCTTGTACTGACCGAACATGTAGCCGATTTCACGAGCGCCGGTGCCGATGTCGCCAGCAGGAACGTCGGTGTCAGCGCCAACATGCTTGCAGAGCTCGGTCATGAAAGACTGGCAGAAGCGCATAACCTCAGCGTCGGACTTGCCCTTCGGATCGAAGTCAGAACCGCCCTTGCCGCCGCCCATGGGGAGCGTGGTAAGGCTGTTCTTGAAAATCTGCTCGAAGCCCAGGAACTTGATGATGCCCAGGTTTACGGAAGGATGAAGGCGAAGGCCGCCCTTGTAAGGTCCAAGGCAGCTGTTGAACTGCACGCGGAAGCCGCGGTTTACCTGTACCTTGCCGGAATCATCGACCCACGGAACGCGGAACATAATCACACGCTCGGGCTCAACGATGCGCTCAAGCAAACCTGCCTTCTCATACTCGGGATTCGCGTCGATGACGGGCTTCAAAGACGTAAGAACCTCGGTTACAGCCTGGATGAACTCAGGCTCGTTTGCGTTCTTGGCCTTTACTTGCTCGATGACGGAGTCAACGTAGCTCATGGGACCTCCTTTGTAGAAACTCAACGCGTTTAATAATAATTCCGAAACGGAGCGGCAAAGCCTTCGCAAAGTTTCTGTAACACGGTAGAAACAAAGAATGCCGCCTACCGAAGCAATTGCAGCGGTAGGCGGCAAAAAACAAGAAATGTTGCAGGAAGAGGCGCCGCGAAGGACGCCTCTCGCAATAATAGGCAAACGGAAAAGACCCGATTACATGCGCTCAGGTGCGGAAACGCCCAGAAGGTCGAGCGAAAGCGCAAGAACGATACGGGTTGCATCGACCAGGGCAAGGCGTGCCTTTTCCACGTCTTTCTCGACGCCCAGAACGTGGCAATTGCCGTAGAAGGAGTGGAACAAGCTTGCCAGCTCCTGCGCATAGTGCGTAAGGCGGAACGGTGCACGGTCGCGTGCTGCACCGGCAACCAGATCGGAGAAATCGGCCATTTTGCGCATAAGGGCAAGCTCGGATTCGTGGGTAAGAGCCGAAAGATCAATGCCGTCAAGGCCAAGCTGGCCGGCAATCTCGCTGGCGCCAACGCTTTCAACGTCCATGCCCTCGGCGGCACCTGCCTTGCGCAGGATGGAGCAGATGCGCGCATGGGCATACTGCACGTAGTACACCGGGTTCGAGGAATCCTGCTTCTTTGCCACCTCGATGTCGAAGTCGATTGCCTGGTCGGCCGACTTGGAAAGCATAAGGTAGCGCGTGGCATCGACGCCTACCTCGTCGATCAGTTCCTGGAAGGTAACCATTTCGCCCGTGCGCTTCGACATGCGAACCGGTTCGCCGTCGCGCAGCAGGTTAACCAGCTGGCCCAGAACAACCTCAAGCGCATCGGGGTATCCCCATGCCGTCATCATAGCCTTGCAACGCTGGATGTAGCCGTGGTGGTCGGCGCCCCAGATGTCGATCAGGTGGTCGTAACCGCGCTGCATCTTGTCGTAGTGGTAGGCAACGTCGCTCATGAAGTAGGTAAGGTCGCCGTTTGCCTTCACCAGCACGCGGTCTTTGTCGTCGCCGAAATCGGTGGAACGGAAGAACGTGGCGCCATCGGCTTCGTAGAGCAGGCCCTTCTTGTTCATCACGTCGAATGCGCGCTGCTGCTTCGTTTCGCCGTTTTCGTCCGGTACGAACAGGGAGCGCTCGCTGAACCATGTGTCAAAGTTGTTGCCGAACGTTGCCAGGGTGCTCTTCACGTTGTTGAGCATCATGGCGTAGCCGCGTTCGCGGAAGTTCACCAGGCGCTCCTGCTCGTCGGCGGAAAGCCACTTGTCGCCGACTTCGTCGATGATGGCCTGCGCGATGTCCTTAATGTAGGCGCCGCCGTAGCACGCCTCGGGCATTTCGACGTCCTGACCCAGCAGCTGCTGATAGCGGACCACGATGGAGTTGCCGAACACATTCATCTGGTTGCCCTGGTCGTTGATGTAGAACTCTTCGTCAACGGAATAACCGGCATGGCGCATAACGCGCGCGATGGCATCGCCCAGCGCAGCCCAACGGCCATGGCCCACGTGCATGGGGCCGGTGGGGTTGGCGGAAACGTATTCCAAGTCTACCTTGCAGGGTTCGGGCAGCTGCGACTTGCCGAAATCGGCGCCCTGTTCGCGCGCTTCAGCAACCACAGCCTGAAACGATGCGTTCGTAAGCGTGAGGTTGATGAAGCCCGGGCCGGCAATCTCGAACGAGGCGATAAGGTTGTTCTCGGGCAGATGATCGACGATGGCCTGCGCGATGGCGCGGGGATTCATGTGCGCCGCCTTGGCAAGGCGCATGGCAATGGTGCAGGCCCAGTCGCCATGACCCTCTTCGCGGGGTCGCTCAAGCGTAGGCTGGGGAATGTCTTCGAGGGAAACTTCCCCCGCCTCGACAGCGGCCGTAAGGGCCTGGTGCAAAACCGACTCAAGCGATTCACGAATGGTCATGAAACATACCTTCCTTATGTACTGATAAAACAAGGGGCACCGGCCCCGAAAAATCAAAAAGCACGCCACCCCAAATGGGCAGCGTGCTTCATTCTACCATCATCACGCACGGCGTGCGGCAACGTACGATTCGAACTCCGTAACCGCTTCATTGAGAATCCGCGAATACAGCTCAGGAGCCTTTCCGCCCACAGCAATACCATCAACCGCGGCAGCGAGCACGCCGCCCGGCTCCGACGATGCGGAAACCACCACTTCGTCGGCGTCCATCAGCTCCTGTTTAGAGAACGGACGCTCCTCTACCGGTATGCCAAGCTTCTTGCACGCGGCGATAATGTGTTTGCGGGCAATGCCGGGCAAAATCAGGTTGTCGGCGGGATGGGTTACCAGCGCACCGTCTTTCAGGATATGCACGTTGCTATGCGCGCATTCGGTCACGAAGCCATCGCGCACGAACACGGCCTCCGCGCAACCTGCCTCTTTGGCATGCTGGGCCGCCATAACGTTGGGCAGAAGATTCAGCGTCTTGGTGTTGCAATGGTAGAAGCGCGTGTCTTCCACCGTAATGAGGTTCACCGGCGCAGGACGCAAGCTCTTTTCCTCGGGCTCTACCATAATCCACAGGTTCGCCGGGCCTTCGGGAAACGGATGGCTGCGATGCGCCGTACCGCGCGTTACCTGCCAATACACGAAATGATAGGAGCCATCCACCTGGGCAACCAGGTTGGTAAGCAGCTCGAGCAATTCATCGGCGGTAACGCCCGGGTCGATTTCCATGTTGGCGCAGCTGTTGAAGAAGCGCTGCAGGTGGTCTTCGGCGAACACCACTACGCCATCAAGCGCCATGGTTGCATCGTAGACGCCGTCGCCGTAGAAGCTCACGCGGTCGAGGAAGGGAACCTTCAGCTCTTCCAAGAGCCCGGTTTCGCCGTTGTAATAGCCGATGTTCTTCATAACGCTTCCCTAGCGCAGCGTCGCCAGGACAACTGCCTTGATGGAGTGCATGCGGTTTTCCGCTTCGTCGAACACACGGCTCTGCGCGCCCTCGAACACTTCGTCGGTCACTTCCATTTCGGTAAGGCCGAACTTTTCCTCGATGTCCTGGGCAACCGTGGTCTTCGTGTCATGGAACGCAGGCAGGCAATGCATGAAGATGGCGTTGTCAGCGGCGTTTGCCATAACCTTGGCGTTCACCTGGTAAGGCGAAAGTTCCTTGATGCGCTGCTCCCACAGGCTTGCCGGCTCGCCCATGGAAACCCAGATGTCCGTGTAGATGACGTTGGCGTTCTTGGTGCCTGCCTCCACATCGCTGGTTACCGTGATGGTGCAGTCGTTTTCGGCAGCAATGGCACGGCACTTCTCTACCAGCTCGGCATCGGGGGCATCAGCCTCGGGGCAGCAGGCAACGTAGTTCATGCCCAGCTTCGCGCAACCCACCATCAAAGAATTGGCAACATTGTTCTTCGCATCGCCCATGAACACAACGGTCAGGCCGCGCACATCGCCGAAGTTCTCGCGGATGGTAAGCGCATCGGCGATGAACTGCGTGGGATGAGCTTCAGTGGTAAGGCCGTTCCATACGGGCACGCCGGCGTACTCGGCCAGCGTTTCCACGATTTCCTGGCCAAAGCCGCGATATTCGATGCCGTCGAACATACGGCCCAGCACACGCGCGGTGTCCTCGATGGATTCCTTGTTGCCCATCTGGGAACCTGCAGGATCAAGGTACGTCACGCCCATGCCAAGGTCGTGGCCGGCGATTTCGAACGAGCAACGGGTGCGGGTGGAAGTTTTCTCGAACAGCAGAACGATGTTCTTACCCTCAAGTTCCTTGTGAAGCACACCAGCATGCTTCTTTTCCTTCAGCTCCTGCGCAAGATCGACCAGGGAAACGATTTCCTCGGAAGTGAAGTCGAGCAGTTTCAGAAAATGACGCCCCGAAAGCGATTGAGTCATAGGATCCTCCTGAAGTAATGCCAGGCATTCCTGGCGCGAGTGGTATCCGCGCACCCAATGCACACGGATACCCTATTATCGCACTACTCCCCTTCGGCGATGTTGACGCCTTTGTGATTTCCCGTGACGGCATACTCCGCCCATTCGGCGATGTTCACCGCATGGTCGCCGATGCGCTCTAGGTATTTGGCGATCATCAGCACGTCGAGCGCATACGTTTCATCGAGCTCGTGCTCGATGATATGGCGGGTGATGCTGCGCTTCACTTCCTCGAACTGGTGGTTTACTGCATCGTCGCCAGCCTGGCACGCCTGCGCCTTCTCCAGATCAAGGCTCACGTAGGCGTCGATTGCCAAGGAAAGCTGGTCGTAGTCGGTTTTCGCCATGGTGGCAAGCGCGGGAAATGCCGAAAGGTCGGCGTCTTCGGAAAGCGTGGCGGCAATCTCGCAGATCTCTGCAGCCTGATCGCCAATGCGCTCCAAGTCGGTGATCAGCTTCAGGCCCGCCGTCACGCTGCGCAAATCGGAGGCAACCGGCTGCTCGCGCAGCAGAAGGCGCAGGCACAGCGCCTCGATGGTGCGTTCCTTTTCATCGATCAGCGAATCGTTGCTGGCAACCAAATACGCCTTCGTGGCGCTTACCTTGCGCACCGCGTCGAACGACCCCTCAATTGCCTCTTTCGCCAGTTCCGCCATCTCTATGATGTCGGCACGCAGCTGGTGAAGCTCCTCGTCGAAAATCGGTCGTGCCATATCAGCCGAACCTCCCTGAAATATAGTCTTCGGTGCGCTTGTCGCGCGGGTTGGAGAACATGGTTTGCGTCGGTGCGCATTCCACCATCTTCCCCAGCAGGAAAAACGCCGTGGTGTCGGAAATGCGCGCCGCCTGCTGCATGTTGTGGGTAACGATGATGATGGTGTAGTTGGCCTTCAGCTCGCCTACCAGCTCTTCGATCTTCGAAGTGGAAATCGGGTCCAGTGCACTGGTTGGCTCGTCCATCAGCAGCACTTCCGGGTTCACCGCCAAAGCGCGCGCGATGCACAGGCGCTGCTGCTGGCCGCCCGAAAGCCCCAACGCGTTCTTCTTCAGGCGGTCTTTCAGCTCGTCGAAGATGGCGGCTTTGCGCAGCGAGTCTTCCACGATGTCGTCAAGCTCCGCTTTCTTCTTGATGCCGTGAGTACGCGGACCGAAGGCGATGTTGTCGTAGATGGACATCGGGAAGGGGTTGGCCTTCTGGAACACCATGCCCACCTTCTTACGCAGGACGTTAACGTCGTAGCCGTTGTAGATATCCTGCCCATCCAAGGTGATGCTGCCCGTGATCTTGCAGCCATCAACCAGGTCGTTCATGCGGTTGAGCGACTTCAAAAGCGTAGACTTGCCGCACCCGGAAGGCCCGATCATGGCCGTAACGCGATGCTCTGCAAACGAGATGTTGATGTCGGTCAGTGCTTGGAAATCGCCGTAGAACAGATCCATGTGCGAAACATCCATCTTAGCGGTGCTATTCATCGGTCATTCCTCCTTTGCTGATTCGTTTTGCAACGGCCGACGTTGCCAGGTTGATAAGAAGCACGAACACCAAAAGCAGCACAGCCGTTGCATAGGTTGCGTCGATATGCAGGCCCTCGCTTGCCAACAGGTACATGTGCACTGCCAAGGTGCGGGTGGAATCGAACACCGAAGAAGGCACCGCTGCAATGGAACCGGCAGTGTAGATGAGCGCCGCCGATTCCCCCACCGTACGGCCGATGGCCAGGATGATGCCGCCCAAAATGCCGGGGATGGCAGAGGGCAGCACGATGCGAAACACCGTGCGGAAACGCCCCGCTCCCAAGCCGAACGACCCTTCGCGGTACAAGTCGGGCACCGCGGCCAGGGCTTCCTGCGTTGCCCGCATGATGATGGGAAACGTCATGATGGCCATGGTGCACACACCCGCCAGAAGAGAAAGCCCCCACTGCAGGTAGTACACGAAGAACAAGAGCCCGAACAGGCCGTACACAATGGAGGGAATGCCCGAGAGCGTTTCGGTGGCAAGCGCCACCAGCCGCACGAACCAGTTGCCGCGGTCGGTGTACTCGTTCAGGAAGATTGCCGCCCCAATGCCGAACACCGAAGAGCAGGAAACCGAAAGCACAATGACGATAAGCGTGTTGAACAGCGCCGGCATGAACGAGCAGTTGTTGGAATTGTAGGTAAGCTCGAACATCTCGGGCTTGATCTGGGGAATGCCCATCACAAGGATGTAGCCGATGATGAAGCACACCGCCAAAACCGTGAGCACGGTGCTGGCGTACACCAGCACGCGGAACACCCACGAAGAAGGTTTAGCTGGTTTGGTGCGCGTAAGAACCGTGTTGTTAGGCATTGCTCCCCTTTCGCTTCAACGCAGAGAACGCGAAATTGATAACCAGGATGAACACGAACAGCACGCATGCCGTGCCGATAAGCGCACCGCGGTGCAAGTCGGCGGCATAGCCCATTTCAAGCACGATGTTGGCCGTCATGGTACGCACGCCATCGGTGATGGCACCGGGGAGCTTCACCTGGTTGCCGGCAATCATAATCACCGCCATGGTTTCGCCGATGGCGCGGCCAATGGCCAAGATCACCGACGCCAAAATGCCCGATGTCGCCGCAGGCAGCACCACATGCATAACGCTGCGTTCATGGTCGGCGCCAAGGGCAAGGGCACCTTCGTAGTAGCTTTGCGGCACCGCGCGCAACGCCGATTCGGAAAGCGTGATGATGGTGGGCAGAATCATGATGCCCAGCACCAACGAAGCGCACAGGATGGATTGGCCAGTGCCACCAATGTTGTTCCTGATGAAGGGAACCAGCACCACCAAGCCGAAGAAGCCATAGACCACCGAAGGGATGCCGGCAAGCAACTGCACGCCGTTCTTCGCTATGCGGGAAACACGTTCGCTGCCGAAGCATGCCAAGAACACCGCGCATAGGATACCCAGCGGAACGCCGATAACCAGTGCGCCCGCCATAACGTAAAAGCTTCCCAGGACCATAACGCCAATGCCGTACACGTCGCTTGTTGGCTGCCAGGTGGTTCCGAAAAGGAAGTTGAAGAAGCCGATTTCGGCAATGGCCGGAATACCATTACCGAAGATGAAGACGCAGATAACCACAACCGCAGCCACCGAAATGGCTGCGGCTAAGGCAAAGAGCATCTTGGCAATAAGCTCTTTAGCTTGGGTCATCTGGCTAACCGATCTCGCTCCACTTGGACACTTCGCCGGTGAAGATCTGCTTTACCTGGTCGGAGGTAAGGCTGTCGAGCTTATTGTCGTTGTTCACGATAACGGCAATGCCGTCGGTTGCGATAACGGTGGACTCAGCACCCTGCTGCTTCTCGGAATCCTTCAGGTCGCGGGAAGCCATGCCCAAATCGCATGCGCCTTCGATAGCGGAGGTTACGCCCGTGGTGGAATCGGACTGGTTCACCTCAACGGTTACGTTGGGGTTCAAGCCCTTATAGGCCTCGGCAAGCTTTTCCATAACAGGCGTCACGGAAGAAGAACCAGCAATGGTCACCTTGCCGGAAAGGCCAGAAGCAGTGTAGGACGTGCTTGCGTCCAAGGGGATGTAGCCCTCCTGCTCAACAACCTTCTGACCATCGGTGCTCAGAACGTACTTCATGAAGTCCTGCGCAACATCGGAAAGCTTCTTGCCGTTGTTGGTAACAACGTTGAACGGACGGGAAACCTTGTAGGAACCGTTCTTCACGTTTTCGGCGGTTGCCTCGGCACCGTCGATCTTCACTGCCTTCACGGTATCGTCCAAAGAACCAAGGGAAATGTAGCCGATAGCGTCAGCGTCGTTTGCAACGGTGGTCTTCATAACGGCCGTGGAATTGGTGATGGCCGCAGAAGACGTGGTCTTGTCAACCTTCTTGCCGCTGTCGTCCTTTTCCTCGATGTTGAAGAGCTCGATGAACGCGCCGCGCGTGCCGGAGCCGTCTTCACGAGAGGTTACGTTGATGGAAGCGTCGTTCGAAGCGCTCTTGGAATCGTTGCTGTTGCCGCTGCAGCCTGCCAGCAAACCGCATACCGCCGCAAAGCACAAAGCCAGCGCGCCGATCAGAACCTTGTTCCTTACCGTACTCACTTTCAAGTTCCTTCTTTCTCTTGAAGATCTGCGGTGCCCTGCCCGTTCGCACGGACACCAGATTGCAGGAACTATAGTGAGCACCCCACACCTTGCAGTGGTTACACAGATTTGAAAGAAGGTTAGCGTTCGGTAAAGCGGCGCGTCATTTGAAAAAAAGTTGTTAAACACCGCAGCAGCACGGGGGTTTGCCGCGATAATTTAACAATTGAAGGAAAGGAAGCCCCCGTTGACTACTATATTGCTTATCGAAGACGACCCCACCATTCGTCTTACCACCGAGTTTTCCCTGACCAAACACGGTTATGCGGTCAGCTCATGCGAAGATGGCCAATCGGGTTACGAAACAGCCCTTTCCATCGAGCCCGACCTTATCCTGCTTGATGTGATGCTTCCCGGCATGAACGGCTTCGAAGTTGCGAAGAACCTGCGCTCCGAAGGCTTCAAATCGCCCATCTTGATGCTTACCGCGCTCGACTCCGACCAAGACAAGGTAAAAGGCCTTGATGCCGGCGCCGACGATTACGTAACGAAACCGTTTTCCACCGAAGTGCTGCTTGCCCGCATCCGTGCGAACCTGCGCCGCTCCGAGTTAGATGGCGTGAGCACCACCACCCCGCAGACGTTCGGCGATTTGACGCTTGATGTGGAAAACAGCACCGCAAGTGTAAAGGGCAAAGTGCTGAAGCTGCGCAGCAAGGAGCTCCAACTCCTCTTCGCGCTGGCAGAGCGTGAAGGAATGCTCTGCCGCCGCACGTGGCTTACCCAAAAGGTGTGGAAGGAAGATTATTTGAGCACGTCCCGCACCATCGACGTGCACATCCGACGCCTTCGCTCGGTGCTCGACGAGAACAGCGATTACCGCTTCATCCATACCGTACACGGCATGGGCTACCGCTTCGAGCCGGTGAAGAAGACCGAGGAGTAGCACGCGCGCATGCCCGACAGGAAGAAAGCGGCGAGCGAATCGCCCACAAGGCGCTGGCAACGGCGCTTCATCATCGTGTACCTGATCGTTGCCCTGGTTTTCGCAGCGTGTTTTGCGATTTTCGCCCTAAGCCCCATAAACGACAAGATCCTCGACCGACAAACCGCCAACCTTACCTCAACCGCGCAGGCACAGGCGCAGGCGCTTGCCTACGTTGACGATGCGCAGACGTTCGTCAAAAAATCGGCCGAGGGCACCGATTTGCGCATAACCCTTATCGCGCAGGACGGTAATGTGGTAGCCGATTCCGAGGTAGATCCTTCAACCCTTGAAAACCATCTGGGACGCGAGGAAGTGGACAGCGCCCTGCAGGGCGAAAACGGCGAGGCACAGCGCGTAAGCTCCACCGACGACACCGATCGGTTGTACGTTGCGGTGCCCGCCACCTACCAGGCGCAAGCGATGGCGCTGCGCATCAGCGAGCCTTCCACCGCCGTCACCACCGCTGCCGACACCACCCGCAGCACCGCGCTTATCATCTGTGGCATGGGCATCATCGCGTTTGCGGCCATCGCGCTGTTCACGTACCGCGAGTCGAAGGTGCCCCTGCGCAAATTCGACCAGGTGCGATCCGACTTTGTTGCCAACGCCAGCCATGAGCTGAAAACACCGGTTGCGGGCATCCGCCTGCTGTCGGAGGCCATCCGCGATGCTTCCGATGTAGGCGACGAAAAGAGCCTGCACCTGTTCATCGACCGTCTGGACAACGAAGCCGAACGCCTACAGCGTTTGGTGATTGACCTTCTGGACCTTTCCCGCCTGGAAGAACAGCAGAATTCAGAGCGCACGCCCCGCGCCGACCTGCACAGCACCCTTACTACCAGCTACTTGGCACACAAGGGGCAGGCGGAAGACAAGGGCATCGAGCTGGTGCTCGACGATCGCTCCCAGCCAGGCGACAACTGCTACGCCGATATGGAGCCTTCCGATGCTTCGCTGATCTTCGACAACCTCATCGAAAACGCCATCATGTACACCGACGAGGGCAGCATTCTGGTAACCCTTGAGCCGCGCGTGCACGAAACGGAGATTTCGGTGAAGGATACGGGCATCGGCATCCCGCAAGCAGACCAGTCGCGCATCTTCGAGCGCTTCTACCGCGTGAACAAGGCACGAAGCCGCGAAGTAGGCGGCACCGGCCTGGGGCTTTCCCTGGTACGCCACGCTGTAGAGCGCGGCAGCGGTTCCATCGAGGTGAACAGCACCGTAGGCCAAGGTACCGAGTTCGTCGTGCACCTTCCCAAGTCGAAAACCGAATAGCAACAAGGCAAGTGTCCCACTCTGCTACGAACGGGCAAGCGTCTTGTTACGGTACATGTCCTGGTCGGCGTAGTGGAGTGCTTTGCCGAACGAAGGGGTATTGCTGTTCCCTGAAACCGTGTAGAAACCCAGCGCCACATCAAGGTTGATGGTCTCGTCGCTTCTGCGGGCAAGTTCTTCCTTGATATTCGAGATAAGGATTCGCGTCTCGTCAGCAGAGGTGTTCTTGCATGAGATAAGGAATTCGTCCCCACCAAGGCGAATAGGCGTGCAGCCCTCGGGCACGCAGGACTGAAGCACTTTGGCAACACGCTTCAGCAGCACGTCCCCATATTCATGGCCAAGGGTGTCGTTGATCTGCTTCAGATAATTGCAGTCGGCAACCACCAAGCTCACCGGGTAGTTCTCGCCGCACATCAAATGATCGGAATGCACTTCCATGTAGTTGCGGTTCTTCAGGCCGGTAAGCTTGTCTTTGAAGGAAAGCTCTGCAAGCTCTTTTTCAAGACGCTTTTCGTTGGTGACATTGCTAATAATGCCCATGATGCCGACGACTTCGCCCTTGTCCGTCACGGGTTTCTTAGATATTTGGTAATACTGAGTTCCCTCGTCGGTTGAAAGCTCACTGATCATCTCGGAGCCCTGTCCTGTTTTAAGGATGTTCAAATCGTCTTCGTAATAGGTGCGGCCCAAATTTTCATCGTCGAAGATATCGAGATCGGTTTTGCCTATGATGCTATGGTCTTCACCGCTGTCCACCAAACTGCACACTTCAGAAATGAAGCGGTAGCGACACTCCGTGTCCTTGAAAAAGATATTTGCCGGAGCGCATTCCAAAATGGAAATCATAAGCTCACGACTTAACCCTTCGCCGTTATCCATAGCTGCCTCCCCCAAAATCAGCATTGAACAAGCAGATAATACCCCTTCCCCGAGGGATAAGACAAGCAAGAAAAACCAATATCATCGCAGGTCATAGGCGGGAAAACAGTTATTTCACCATACATATTCAAGATAAATGAAACGAAATTTTAATGAGGGTCGTAAAAACATAAGCAACCAAACAGAGGAACTTGAAACATCACGTCGAAGAGCAAAGCGAATTCGACAAACGCCCGAAAGGGCGTTTACCAAACTCCGGGCATGCGCCAGTAAAACAGCGAGGGGCGCACTAGCGAGTGCAAATGCCGTGAAAGACCGCGCCAGGCGTGCGAACGCACGTCAAGCGGGCTTGGAGCGGCAGTTGCGCCGCTAGCGCGTCCCGCAGCGTCATTACGCCTCAAACGAAAAAGCGCCGTTCGGAAGAACGGCGCAAAACGAACTGGAGCGGGTGACGGGAATCCCGCGTTCTTCGAACGCTCTTTCCCTTGGCGCTAAGCGCCTGCGGGCAAATTCCTAAAAACGTGCCACTGGCACGTTTTCTTAACGGAATTTCACCTCATCGGTTCGATTCCCTACTACCTTGCTGAAATAAAAAAGCGAGCAAGGAGTTTACCTTGCTCGCAACATAACCTGGAGCGGGTGACGGGAATCGAACCCGCCTCATCAGCTTGGAAGGCTGAGGTTCTACCAATGAACTACACCCGCAAAAAAATGGTCGGGATGACAGGATTCGAACCTGCGACATCCTGCTCCCAAAGCAGGCGCGCTACCAAACTGCGCCACATCCCGAACGCAACGGTTAGATAGTATACCAGAACTATTCAGCTGGTTGAAGCTTCTTTCTTAATTCCCTCAGGGCATTTCCACGGTGCGAAATAGCATTCTTTTCGTCCTGGGTAAGCTCGGCCATGGTCTTTTCGCCCTGGTACTCGTCGGGCAAGAACAGCGGGTCGTAACCGAACCCATGCTGGCCCTTCCCCTCAAAGCCGATATGGCCTTCCACGAAGCCCTCTGCAACCGTTTCCGTGCCGTCTTCATCGATGAACACCAGCACACTGGCAAAACGCGCCGTACGCTTTTCAGCAGGCACACCGGAAAGCTCGGAAAGCAGCTTTGCGTTGTTGGCTGCATCGTTGCCATCTTCGCCGCTGTAACGCGAAGAATACACGCCTGGCGCCCCATCAAGGGCATCTACGATAAGGCCGGAATCGTCGGCAAGCACCGCCGTATGGGAAAGCGCCTGCGCAGCACGCGCTTTGATGCGTGCGTTCTCCAAGAACGTCGTGCCCGTTTCCTCAGGGTCAGACTTCAAACCGGCATCCTTCAAGCTCTGGTATTCCCAACCCTCGAAGTTCAAAGCCGACTCGATTTCTTCCACCTTATGTGCGTTGTTGGTGGCAATCACCACGGTTTTACTCATTGCGTAACCCTTTCCAGAGCCTTACAGAACAATATGCTCGATGGTGCCAAGCGGCATCTGCAGAACGCGCTCGCCGAACGAACCGAATTCATCGATGTCGTCTGACGAAGTAGCAAAGCGCCGCACCGCCTTGTTGCCAGGTTCAGCCAGTGCTTCACGCCTGGTAAGCAAGTCTTTGCAATCAAGCGAAACTTCGGTCGCCGAAGAAATAAGCTTCACGTTGGTACCGATAACGCCACCGATAAGCGCTTTCAAAAGCGGGAAATGCGTGCACCCCAAAACCAGCGTGTCGATGTCGCAGCGGCGCAGCGGATCAAGGTAATCCTGGGCAATTTCCTGGAAAGCAGGGCGGATGAACACCTTAGAAGCCATGGAAGTGTAGCTTTCAATGGGGCCCTTCGCCATCTGAATGCCCAGCTCGGCAATTTCCACGAACCTCGGCGTTGCCGTGGAAAACACCGTAATGCCCGCATCGATGTTGCGGATGGCACGCGTGTACACGCCCGAATCAACCGTGCCTTGCGTTGCGATAACACCCACGCGACGGTTATGCGTTGCGCGCGCTGCCGCACGAGCACCGGGCTCCACCACGCCGATGATGGGCACGTCGAACGCCTTCTGCGCTGCCTCAAGACCAGCAGCGGTTGCCGTGTTGCAGGCAATCACAATCATCTTCACGTTCTGCCTGATAAGCCACGAGCAAATATTCAAAACAAACGAGCGCACTTCCTCTGGCTCGCGGGGGCCATAGGGGCAGTGGGCGGTATCGCCGTAGTAGACGATGTTTTCCTCAGGCAAGAGCTTGATAATCTCTCGCGCAACGGTCAGGCCACCGAACCCGGAATCGAATACGCCAATCGGCCTATTGTCGAAATCCACGAAACACTCCTTTTGCAGAACTCGAATCTGCACCGTGCAATGCGTTGCTGCCCTTCAGCATAGCAAGCCAAGCATGCAGCGCGCATCTTACGCCAACGCCGTAGAGAAAGCGTTTCCTCCCTGGCGCCGGGAAACGAAAAAGGCCGAAAGCTTCAGCGGCCTTCGACCTTACTTTGTGCAATGGCGCGCCCAGTAGGATTCGAACCTACGACCTTCGGATTAGAAGTCCGCTGCTCTATCCAGCTGAGCTATGGGCGCACAGCTGCTTTAGTATACCCCACCACGCCAAAACAAAGAAGCCGCCCGAAGGCGGCCCCTGTAATTTAGTTGTGGGTGATGATGCAAACGCCCTTGCTCAGGTTCTGGTAGAACCACTGAGCGTCGGAAGACGAAAGGTTCACGCACCCATGGCTGCCATTCGTCTGATAGCGCGTGCCGCCAAACGAAGCCTGCCACGGGGCATCATGCAAACCAACGGAATTGCCCACGAACGGCATCCAGTAGTTTACCTTCGTCTCATAATCCTTTTCGCCGTTGGACTTGTAGCCAACCAAGGAGGAAGGACTTTCCTTGTTATTCAGGTAATACACACCGGTAGGCGTGCTGCGTCCCTGAACGGGCTTGCCGCTAACAACGCCGCAGGAATGCAGCAGGTTGCCGTTCGCGTCGTAGTAACGTGCCGTCTGATCGCTCAGGTCAACGTCAACGTAGGCACCCCAGTCACGCGCACCGGCACCGTTGTACACATCGCCCGTCTGGCTGCAGGGAACGTCGATGGAAGTTGCCCCGCCTGCAACAAGGGCATCGTAGACCTTCTGCGAAAGCGAGCTGGTGTCTACCTTCCAACCGAACGTGCCACCCGAAACCGTGATGGTCTTGCCATCTTCACGGGTGTAGGTGCGCTGCGTGCCCACCGTGTTCATGCTGCTGGCCTTTTCATCGACCCAGGAAGAAACACCGTCCTGGCTGATTACCAGGGAATAGTCGTCGGGGTTGATGTAGAGCCAGCTGCCGAAGGTTGCCTTGTCGATGGTGGCTGCCTTCACCGAGCCGTTGAGCATCAAAGAAACACTGTCGGGGAACAGCTGGTTAGCTTTCTGCACCGCTTCAGCCGCACGGGAATCGGAGCTTACCACCTTGGGCTTAATAAGGTCGTCGTCGGTAAGCTGGCAGTCGGTGCGCATCGTCTTCACGCATTCGGCTGCTTTAGCGCACACGGCATCAACGTCGAGCTGCGTGCCGTTCACTTCAGGCTTCAGAATGAAAGCATCAACGGGCTGACTGTAGGTAACTGTGGCGTTGACCGACGTGGTTTGGTTGGCGTTAAACGCATCGACCTGTTCCTTGATCACCGAACTAAGGGCATCCTCGTCGTAGTCGGCAACCACGATGTCGGAAACGTCGTGCTGACGGAACACCTCGATGAACCACAGGGGCACGTCCTGGCGCTTCGTGGCGTTTTCGGCAATCTGTTGCGGGTCGATCTGAATAGAAGTTTCGCTCTGGCTTAGGCGATGGTTGAAGCCTTCACCTGAAATGGTAAGCGTGTAGGAATTGGCCTGGTTGTCGATTTTCGAAGCCAGGGCATCGCTTGCCTGCAGGGAAAAGTCCTCGTCGTTCAGGCTCGTGTTCGGGAAGAAATGGCCCGAAAAGAACAGGAACCCAGCACCGTAAACAACAAGAAGAACCAGCACAACGGAAATAGCCGCAATGATTGCGGGCTTCTTCTTCGACTGCTGCTTAGTAAGCACCGTGCCGTCGATTACCACTTGTTCCTGCTGAAGCGGGGTGTATGCCTTGGTCTCTGAAATCTCGGGCTGTTCCTGCTGAAGCGGGGTGTATGCCTTGGTCTCTGAAATCTCGGGCGATGCGGCGTGCTTGCCCTGAGAGGCCTGATTGGAACCCTGCTTGTTGGAGCCTTTCATGAAGTGTTTCTCTTCCCCCTGAAAACATGGATAGTAACTAAAACAGTTTACTGCTCTTGGAAAGATTATTAAGTGGGCAAATACGGTTCTTTTGCCTATTACCCTGCATCATCGCAGTAAAACCACACCTTCATTCGGCGTTCACCGAAGCTTAGTTATAACCAGGGTTTGGTTTTAGCGATAACAAACCGCGTTGCCAAAACGTAATAAATCCCTAATATAAAACCCATCGCTTTTGGGCGGCTGGTTACCGCCCACTATAGAATGAAAGGAACCGAAATGACTCACTCCCTCACCACGAAGAAGGCGGCGGTTGCCCTCTTCGCCGGTATCGTGGCTTTCGCCCTTGCGGCCCTGGCTCTTACCGGTTGCTCTTCGAACAGCAATTCCGACGACAAGAAGATCACCGTTGCCGCTGTTCCTACCCCGCATGCTGAGATCCTGAACAACGCCGTAAAGCCCCTTCTTGAAAAGGAAGGCTACACGCTTGAGGTTAAGGAATTCACCGACTACGTTCAGCCTAACGACGTAACCGAGAACGGCGACGTTGACGCCAACTACTTCCAGCATGGCCCCTACCTGGACAACTTCAACCAGGAAAAGGGCACCCACCTGGTATCCGTTGAGGCAATCCACTTCGAGCCCATGGCTATCTACTCCAAGAAGGATTCCAACCTCAGCGAGCTGAAGAACGGCGCTAAGGTTGCTGTTCCCAACGATGCCACCAACGAGGCTCGTGCACTGCTTCTGCTTCAGCAGGAAGGCCTGATCACCCTTAAGGACGGCGCTGGCGTAAACGCTACCGTAAACGACATCGTTTCCAACCCCAAGAACCTCACCTTCAACGAGCTCGAGGCTGCCAACGTTCCTAACGTAATCGACGATGTTGACATCGCTTGCATCAACGGCAACTATGCAATCGCCGCTGGCTTCAAGGTAAACCAGGACGCTCTGGCTGTTGAAAGCGCAGACTCCGAAGCTGCTAAGACCTACGCTAACCTGCTGGTAGTAAAGGACGGCAACCAGGACTCCGACAAGATCAAGGCTCTTGCTAAGGCCATGAACTCCGACGAGGTTCGCGATTACATCAACAACACCTACGAAGGCGCTGTTGTACCGGTCTTCTAAGATCTGAACCTATCGCTTCTGAAAAGAGCTCCGGGATTCTCGGAGCTCTTTTTTTGCGCCCGGTACCAGCCTTACCCTATACAACAAAGCCCAGCAGGACTTCCCTGCTGGGCAATTGGTGCCTTTGGCAAACGGTTCCCTGTTACCTGACGTGCTATTTGTTCTCGATTTGGGTGATGTTCTTCAGCTCGATGGAAATAAGGCCGTTGGGCATGCTGGCGAACTCGATGAATTCGGGGTTGTGAGCGTATTCAGAGGGGAACGTGATCTCGATGCCCGTGTCGGTGCGGATCTTATGGTTGCGGGTAATGCGCTCCGCCGCCTTCTTATCCACGCGAACGCGCTCAGGGATGTTTTCCTCGACAGCTGTTTCCACGAAGCGTTCCTGCAAGGGCTCGTCTTCGAACACTTCTGCCGCAAGCTCGTGTGGCGCTACACCCCTTCCCTCTTCAGCAGCTTCGGAAACGTAGGCCTTTGCGCGGGTAAGCGCCACAGTGGTGTTGGCACCGTACTCTTCAGCAACCTCTTCCACGATGGTGGTGATCTCGTCGATCACTTCCTTGCTGGAAGCTTCCATGGAACACTGCAGCAGGCCATCGGGAATAAGGTAACGGTCTTCACCGGCAATGGTGCGCTTCTTGTCTTGGAAGGCAACTTCAAGCGTGCGCGCATCGATGATGGCAAACGAGGAAATTTTCTGTGACGGGTTGGGCAGAATGGCATGGTGGCGCTCAATGGCATTGCACGGCTCGCCGTTTTCGCCGTAGCCCACCGAATGCATGAACGCCTGACGGCTTTCCAACATGAAGATACCGAAGTAACGGTTAATGCGCCCCTCGAACGATGCCTCGATTTCGGCATCGTCGGTGCTGCCGCCTTCGAGCTTGGCTTCCTCTTCGAAATCGACCACCAAAAGGTCGGTAGACTCCGCCTTGCTCATACGTCCCAATTCACTGGAAATGAACTCGGCAATCTGCGTGGAAAGGCCGATGAAATCACGCTCACCCGCAAAGTATGCACGCAGCTCAGGAGCAAACGAACTGTCGACGGAAAACTCGCCGCGCTTGTTGTCCAGGTGGTTCAGGCCCTTTCGCACATGCTTGGTGATGTACTGCTTAACCTGCTTGCTTTCAAGGTCAAGCTCGGCCTGGGAGAAAATGTTCACACAGGAAGTGAAATCAAATACGTGCAGAATTGCATGGTTGATGCGAAACATATCAATCCTTTCAAGAACAGCGCACCCAACCATACCATGAAACAGAAGCCCCCTGGCAACGTTGTCAGGCAGAATGCCTGAACCAGTGCCAAGGGGCCAATGCTGTTATTCCGCGTGATTGTCTAAGGGCTTTCCGCCGGCAGCGGCAGATTGCGTGCTTACAGAAGGAGCGTCTCCTTCACCGGCAGAACCCTCTACCACCGCCTGCTCCTTCTTTGCAGCGGGCACGGCAGCAGAGTCAGTGCCTTGCGTACCGGCTGGCGCTGTTCCTACCGCATTCTTCGAAGATGCGGCGCCCGAACCGCCAGACGAAGCGGCCGTAGCCTCTGCCCCCTGCGGCACCGATGCCATTGCAGCACTCGGGTCGGCTGTTGCAGGATTATTCGCATCCTGAGCAGCCGCCTGCGCAGGCGGGTTCTGCGTGTACGTTGCCGTACCCGTGGCGGGGATGGGAACATCCTTAGGCAAATAGCCCGTTCCATCGCTTGCATACCACTTGGGGTGGATGGACGTTACGGGCAAGTAAGCATCTTGATCGCTCAACCACTTCCACTTCGACCCAATTGTTACCGTCGAAAGATGATTGCAGGAACTAAACATATGGTAAGCGTACTGCAACGATGAAGCATCGAAATTCGAAATGTCCAGCGAAGTAAGAGCAGTGCACCCCTGGAACATAAGCGACATCCTAGTGACGTGCGAAGTATCGAAGCCCTTAAGATCTATCTTGGTAAGGGCACCGCATAGGTTAAACATGCCGGACATGGATTCAACCTTTGACGTATTGAACGTTTCGGGGAACTGAATCGTGTCCATCCCTTCGCACTTATAGAACATATAGGTCATGCTCGTAACGTTCGAGGTGTCGAGCTTCGAAATATCGCAGCTATTCATTTGACTGAAATCGCTGAACCACCCAGCCGTCGACGTAGGCGCTATCGCATCTACCGTCGTTACGTTTTTGATGGTCGAGGCAACGCTAGCCCAGGGAATGTTTGTTCCATCGGTAGACGTATTGTCGATGTTGCTATAGACAGCCGTAATCTTCCTGTCGTTAATGTACCAATCAGGCTCAGGAAGAGTGGTGCGGTGATAGAACTCCAAAGCACCAGGATATTGATCATTCGGACCAGGAGCAAAGTAAACCGCAAAATCCACAGGCGAAGCCGTAAGCGTTGCCGAATCACCCTGTATCTTACATAGCTCGCCGGGAGCATAATCGCCTTCGTACTCATTAGGGCCCCACTTTGCATGCCACTTGCCGCTTGCGGGCGTGGGCAGAAAGCTGATACCAACCCCATCTTTCAGCCAATGAACCTCCGGCCCAATCTTGACGGTAGCCAAGCCGGTAATGTTGGTGAAGGTATCTTGACTAGCGGTTACCTTCTTCGTATTGAAATGCGACAGATCAAGGCTCTCCAGGTCGTAGCAATTAGCGAACAGACGACTCATATCGGTGACATTTGACGTATCGAACGACTCAGGGAACGAGACCGATTTGAGCTTATAGCAGCTTGCGAACATACTTTCCATATCGGTAACGCTCGAAGTTTGGAAGGTGCTCAAGTCGATCGAGGTAAGGTTTCCGCATTCGTGGAACATCTCGACCATTTCTTTTGCTTTCGAAACGTCAAGCTTTGATACGTCAACACTTTCTAGAGACCAAAACTTATGAAACCAATGGCTCAAGTTCAGTGGTGCAATGCCGTAGTCAACAACCGTCGCCTTGGTCACACTCGAATATATGTAACTATTTTGGTAGGCTTCCCACAAGTCGTCTGCAACACTATAAGTTCTATCTTCGAAACCGGTAAACACCTTGGTCGCAACCCTGCCATCGAAAACAGTTCCTTCCGCTGGAATAACAGGACGCTTGTAGAAGTTCAGGATTGCCGGCTCGCCGTCGCTGGCAGCCGAGTACACTGCGAAAGCTTGGAAATCACCATGGTCGGCACGATAGGTTTCCGCCTTATACGAAGGAATGTCCTTGGGGTCGTAGCCTTCGCCGGTGCTCATGGCATACCATTTGCCGTCGGCACCCGAAACATGCTCGCCATCAGGTGCGGGCAGAAGACCATCTTCAGCAAATGCGAACGTATCGCCCACCATCACCTGAGTCAACGCAACACACCCGTCGAACATCGACGTCATGGCAGGAGTTTGCTGTCGAGTTTCGTTGGGCAACGTAGTGAAGTTGGTGATATTAAGCGTTTTCAGGCTAGAGCACCCATCGAGCATGTGGGAGAAATCCGTGACCCTGGAAACATCCAGATACGGGAACTCAAAGGTTTCCATGCCCGTGAAGCCCGCAAACCAGTACGCCATCGAAGTAGGATGGAGGCCGTTTTCGGTTATGTAAACGTTGGTAACGTTCGAAGCGTGATTTGCCCACGGCACCGCATCTGCCGATGCATACGAGCCGGTTTCAACCCCAGCATACAGATCGGTTACCCTCTTGCCGCTGTAGACATCACTCGTATTCGGCAATTCAAAATCGCGGTAGAAATCAAGCGAGGAATCGTCATCGGAGTACAGGGCGAACGCTTTAGAAGGATAAGCGTAGTACGTGGCCTGGGTATTGGCAGGAATGGCATCGTGCGCCAAGCCTTCCTTGTTGCCCTTGTCGGTTGAAACGTACCATTTGCCATCCGCGCCATCAATATGCTGCGCATCCGGAATGGGCAGGTCAACCGAACCAACTTTACCGCCCAGCTCGATCTTCCATATGCTGCTGCAGCCGCTGAACAGGCCATCCGCATTGACGCACTTCGACATATCCAGGTTCGTCAAATCGCAGAAAGAAAGCTTTGAGCAATCACTGAACCACTTCATTATCGATACAGGCTTGATGCGCTTGTCAACTACATTCACCGATGTGATGTCGTCATGATGCTCGTACCACGGTGCCTTGTAGGCGCCATCGTTAGAATACGTGCTCACAGAAGCACTGGGGTCGCCTTCGACATCGGTATATACCGCCACAACCTTTGCGCCATCGAACTGGTCGCCGACCTCGGGCGCAACATTGCGCTTGTAGAAGTTCAAACTTCCATTGTCGAAGTACACGGCAAACGCCTGGTAATCGGCAGCATAGTACGTATCAGCCTTCTTGGCGGGAATCGCCTTAGGCTCGTACACCGTGCCATCGCTGTCAGCATGCCAGTAACCGTCGGCCTTCTCTACATACTCATCAGAAGGCGTGGGCAGATAGCAGTAGTTGCCAACCCAGCTGAAGGAATCGCCGAACGTTACCTCCATCAGGCTGTCGCAAAGCTGGAACATGTTTTCAGCATGGGCGACTTTTGAAGTGTTGAAGCCCGAAAGATCAAGAGCCCTTAGGCTTTCGCACTTACGGAACATATTGTTCATGATCGTTACGTTCGAAGTGTTGAAGCTCGAAACATCGAGGGACTCCAGCTTCGTGCAGAAATCGAACATGCTCCTCATGTTAGTCACCTTCGAGGTATCGAAGCTCGACAGGTCAAGAGAGGTGAGCGAAGAGCACCAGCTGAACATCCCTTCCATATTGGTAACACGGGACGTGTCAAAGCTCGACAGATCGAGGGAAGATAGCGCCGTGCAACCATTGAACAGGTAATCCATCTTGGTTACGTTTGCCGTGCTGAAGTTATTCAGGCCGTCTATGGAAGTCAGCGACGAGCACCCATTGAACATACGACTCATGTTCGAAACCTGATTGGTGTTGAGCAGCCCCACATCAAGGCTCTTCAAGCTACTGCAGCCACAGAACATGTAGCTCATATCAGATGAGTTCGTTGTACTAAGGTTCGACAAATCGCAGCTGGTCATGTTCTTGAAGCCAAAGAACCAATATGCCGTCGAGCCAGGGAATATCTCGTTTTCCGCTACCGAAACACGCTCGATGTCGGCGGCATGCTCCGCCCACGGGACGGCATCAGCGCTGGTATACCTATCGGCGGTGAACCCTTTGTACAGCGCCGTTACCTTTTTGCCCATAAACATGCTGCCCACTTCGGGCACCTTGTTCGCAACCCTGGTGTAGAACACAAGGCTGTGGTCGTCTTCCGAGTACACGGCAAAAGGAACGCCCGCTGAATAGTAGGTGTCTGCTTTGAAGCTGGGGATTTGTGAAGGAAGATATTGCTGGCCATCGCTTGCCGCATGCCAAAAACCGTCCATCATTCTAGAGGAATCTACCACTGGTCTTGGCAAACGGGAGGTTTCATCAGTTTCATCCCCGTACCAGCCAAAGTTTTCACCAAGTTTGACTTCGCCAAACGAGTATCTGCCGCTAACGCCATCGAACATGTGGTCCATTTTGGTAGCAGAGCCTCGATTGTCGAACTGGGAGATTGCATCCACTGAACATGCGGGACATATCCACACCATCGGTTTTGTCAGAAACCCTTTTGGGGGCCTTCACAGAAGACAGGCACGAGCAGTTCGAGAACATCCCGGACATATCAGTCACGTTCGAAACATCCCACTGCGACATATCTATGTGATACAACGTGGTGCCGTCAAACATATGGGACATATTCTGCACATTCGGGGTACGGAAATTAGAGAAATCTACTTCCCTGAACCCATCGCAACCGTAGAACATATACGCCATGTTCGTTGCGCTAGAGGTATCAAAATTCTGATGGAAATCCCAGTCTCGAATAAAGCAGCAGCCGTAAAACGCGTACGACATATCCTTCGTCTGGGATGTATCCAGGTTCGAAGCATCAATGGAATCAAGGTAATACCATTTTTCCTCATAGTCCATGTCAAAGGCGAACCAGTTCTTGATGTTCTGGGGCCTGATGCCCTTATCAACAAAATCAACTACGCTTACACGGTCAAGACGGTTCTTGCTGTTCGTATAGTTGTACCAAGGAACATCTTTAGGCTTGTCGTAGGCATCGTGGTACTCGAAGTCCCTGAATATCGCATCAACCTTGTCGCCCTCGAACGTGTCGCCCACTTTAGGAATAGATTCTGCAGGCCTCTTGTAGAACTTCAACGTTGAAGCAGCGCCGTAGTTGTTCGTCTTCTTTGTGTAAATGGCAAACGAGACAGCAGTCGCATTAATGGGGCCTAGCACGTTCGACCAAGCATCGGGAATTATGTAGTCACCTTTTTTGTCGAACGAAACATGGCAGCGGATGTGCTTGTCCTTTTCGTTGCTCGTGGGATAGTAAGTCGATTCGTTTGCTCCGCTGATGTTGGTGTAGTTCACTCCATCGGTGGTGGTTTGCCATTGGTAGTAGGCAGCGACGCCATCGGGAACGTCTTGGATGCTCGCCGTTATCGGAGCATCGACCCAGGTGTCGCCACTGATGGATACCGTAGGCTGAGGCAAATTTCCCTGAAACGTCAGGCTCACGTTCATCAAGGTAGCGGTGCCCTTCGAAACATCATCA
Source organism: uncultured Eggerthella sp. (assembly GCA_958431815.1). Lineage (GTDB taxonomy): Bacteria > Actinomycetota > Coriobacteriia > Coriobacteriales > Eggerthellaceae > Anaerotardibacter. The sequence continues at coordinate 25,888 of CAUASB010000015.1, forward strand.
AGAAATGCCCCCGCGTTTTCACGGGTAAGCTTAGGAATATTCCACTTGACAACATCACTGAACCAGAAATCGTAGCCCGGGTTGAAGTCGACCTTGCTACCGTTGTACTGCCACAAGGTATACCCGCTGTCGCTCGTAGCGCTCACGGTAAGGCCCTGCGGGTAATGCTCTGAAGCATCTACCGAGACGTTGCTCAAGCGCACCGGGAATTTACTCTGGTTCTGAATGGTCCAGTTTTCAGGCGTCAGAACCGTTCCATCGGCCATAAGGTGACACGGCACCTCGGTGGGCACCTCGATGGAAATCTGGTAGTCGTCAGACGAAGTTGACCCCTCTTCATCGGCTAAGGCGACATTCGGCACCATGCAGGCAAACACACCTACCAAAACGGCAAGCATCAGTACAACCGAAAAACGCATACCCTGTATGCTGCCGAATATCGTCTTATTCATAAGAGAACCTTCCAAATATGGAAACGAATGAAATGCTGGTCGGCGATGGGGCAAGCAGCCCCACCGCCGATGCGCGTTAGTCTTGTTTGCGGGCAGATTCCATAGCCAACAGTGCTGCCGAAGAGCTGGCAACACCGGCAAGCGCCAACAAGCCCAGAAGCTGATTGGTGTCACCCGTGCGCGCCGATGCGCCAGCGTACTGCTGGGACACATCCACTTCGCGTGTTACCTGACCGGGCTGGCAGCCAGCCGCCACCAGAGTGACATCGGTGGAACCCGTTGAATCCGCGAACGCGGCGGAGGGCGCAGCCAAGCACAATGCAAGCAGCATCGCACACGCCACGTTCTTTAGATTTCTACCCTCCATGATGCAACCTTGAAGTTATTCAGCCGCACCCGGTGCAACGGTCCAAATGACGTTGCCAATCAACTGAGGTTCAGAAAGATCAAGGCTTACATGGGCAATCTTACCCTGAGCATCAATGCCGATCGAGTTGGTCTGTGAACCCGCATATCCCATGTTGAAATTCTTATCTTTAGAAACATCTACGCCAGAGCCGTCCGATGCATTCTTGGCATCAACTGTGGTACTCCCCGTTTTCATGGTGAACCACAGGGAATTGTTCGCCGTCATGGGATCGTTTTGACCAACAAGGTTAATCTGATCATTGCGCTGAAAGAACCGAACATTCGTCACATGGATTGCAAAATCAGAATTGTTCGTAATCTGCAAAGCCTTTTCGGACGGCGCAATCGTCGTGCCGTCAGCCGCCGTAACAAACGGGATCTTCGTCGGCACGGTCCAATCAACCTGACCTGCATCTTTCTGCACTGTTACCTCAGCATCCTTGCTCAAGCCTTCTGCTGCAAAAGCCGGTACAGCAAATGCGCAGGCTGCAAGCGATACGGCAGCGATGCCGGCGAAGAGCTTGCCCTTCAGGTGTGTCATTTCCATCTTAGGTCCTTTCCTCGATGATGGATGTATCTAGTCCCACGGGGCTCTCCCGCGAAATCACAATAGAAGGTGCAGCGGCATTAGCCCTGCACGATGTTCACCTCAATCGACTGAGGGTTGCCCTGAGGCTGTTTGCTGTCGGCATCAAGCGCCGAAATGGTAAGCGTTGCCGTGCCAGCATGAGCATTAGATGCATCTACCCACTCAACAGCGTTGCCAGGTTCGATGGCTCCCGACTCGTACAGCGTTTGCCCGTCTTGCTCCAGCGTGAAGCTCTGCCAGAACTTATTGGATGAATCGTTCATCACGTTTACGCGCACCTTGCCGTTTTGCAAAGTAGGCTGCGAGTTAACCGAAATGGTCATGCGGCTTTCCATGGCTTGACGATCAAGCTCCGCCTGAATTTCTTCACGGGACATGCCGTCATAGTTCGAAATGGTTGTGCCTTCCGTGTTGGGGTGCAAGGCCGTCCAGCCCAAGTAGGCCAAGCCGCCCAACGATGCCACCAACAAAACAATTAACAACGCAATTACAACGTTCTTGCGGCGGCCGCCTTTGCTGCCCGTACCTGATTCGGCTTCCTTCTTTTCTTCAGCCATATTTGTCCCCTCTATGGAGTTTTGATTAAAGATTTCTTACCAATTTCGACTACACCCCCCCATTTTGTAAAAGGCCAGACTTGTTTTATCCCATTTTTGGTATATGGGTTTAATCAATTTTTCAATGTTTACCAGGGTTTACGCAATAAAGCGCAGCAGCAAGTCACGCACCCATAGGTCTAACACGGGGGACCCATTCACCCAAGTACCAAGAAAACTGTTAACTTGACAGCAATAACCAGACACTATACACAC
>CAUASB010000016.1 GCA_958431815.1 uncultured Eggerthella sp.
ATTGTACCATCTGGGGAAATGTTACCGGTCAAAGACTGATCGATGTCTATTCGGATGCGACGGCCGATTGTACCATCTGGGGAAATGTTACCGGTCAAAGACGGCTTCGCCGCGAGGTTCGAGCACATCAAATTGTACCATCTGGGGAAATGTTACCGGTCAAAGACGGCGAGCATCCAGACGCGGTGCCGCTGTTATTGTACCATCTGGGGAAATGTTACCGGTCAAAGACTGCGGCGTGGCGTAGTAGAGTTCGCAATCAATTGTACCATCTGGGGAAATGTTACCGGTCAAAGACGCGCTCGCGCAACATCTCGCTTTCCATCAATTGTACCATCTGGGGAAATGTTACCGGTCAAAGACACATTGCACCGAAGTGCACGAAGCTCCGCAATTGTACCATCTGGGGAAATGTTACCGGTCAAAGACTAGGCCGCGGAAGAGGATCACCTGCCCCGTATTGTACCATCTGGGGAAATGTTACCGGTCAAAGACGCACGTTCATCGGCGCATGCATCGGCATCAATTGTACCATCTGGGGAAATGCTATCTGCCGATATCCATTTAACGCTCCAATGTATGCCTGTGCGATTTATCAAGCGCCATTGCTCTCACTAAAACATGGCGCTTTTATGCTGGGGGGGGGCGGGTACAAGGCTAGCTAGGATGGTTGTCCAAGAAAAGCTTGGCCTCTTGCATTTGCTGTTTTTTGCTTTTCTTAGCTAGTAGTCACTTGCGGGTTGCTGAGCTCGATGGCGGTTCCTACTTTGGAATCATCGCCAAATCCTTTAACCAGGATATTTCTGGTTCCGAATGCGTAGCTGCCCAACTCGTAATCACTGGTCATGTATACAAGGCCTTCGTTGGTGATGACGAAGGGGCTAGAAGTTTGCGATGAAGCTGATTCGTTAACTGAATATCCGTTGTTGTAATTATTGATGCGGTCGTCGATATAACTGACCACTTCACTGGTTTTGTAGTTATCGCTTGGGTTTGCAGTCAAATAAGTCTTTACTGCCTGTTTCGTCGCGGAAATTGCTTCGTCCTTGTTCATGCCAAAGACCGTCCAGGGGTCAACCAGCTCGCCGGTTTGTAAGTTATAAGTCTGGCTTTGGCTGAAATGGAAGCCGTGCGCGCCCCATCCCGTGGCATAGCCTGCATCGCGAATGCAAACGTAGGTGTCATCCATATAAGTGATGTCCATTCCCCTGGTAAGGGTGCACGCCCCATATTCGTCAGGATCGCTTTCCATCTTGTTTTGGATTTCATCCCAGGTGTCGGGGTAAGCGTTTGTCTTTGCGGCAGTGTTCTCCATCGTTTCTTGGATGCGGCGATTGATGTTGTCGATAGCGCTGCTGGGCGTAGAAGAAACGATTTGCGGATACGACCAGGTGTCTGACGCACGTTTGCCTGAACTATAGAGGGGGTCAGAAGGCACACTAACGTCTGTTGTGACGGTGTTAACGGTATAGGCAGGCTTTTGATCCTGTGAAGCGAGTTGCTGCTGTTCTTGCTGACTAGGCAGATACACATTTGTATACACATAGTATGCTGCGTACGCCACGGATGCACCCAGGGCCAGCGCAAGGGCGATAATAACTATGTGCGTTAGCATTTTGCCGGGAATTCGACGGCTTGAGCGCAGTGTCTGCTTTAGGCTGCTTTTTGTCCCCAAGGCATCTTCTGTATTCGAAGAGGTTTTAGGGTGCACAGGGGCGCTGCAGAATGAGCAGAAATTTGCTTCATCGGGAATTTCTTTTCCGCATTGGGGGCAAAACATAGCAACTCCTTGCCTCTTCATTTCTTAAATAATAGCCAATCTATCTGGTTAAACAGTGAACATTGTCGTTACTGAAATAATGATCTGTTTTTCATTCCTTATAAAGTGAGAAAAAACGAGTAAAAATTTTGCATTATGGAATAAGATGAATTTCGTTATTCGGGGGCAACGTTTGGGGGGCGATGAATCCCTTGGATCAAATTCGTACTGTTCGTGGGCAGTATCCCGCGAAGCGTGCCGAGTGTGGCAAGGGTAGCTTGGGTGACGATGTTGAAATACGCTTCACCTTCGTTGAACCCGGTTCGCGCGAAGCTGACAAACATGCGAAGAAGGTAGCAGCTGCAAGCATTGAAAGACTCGCGTTCCTGTGCGATTCGGGTTTTAAAACCGACCATATACTTATCGAAAAAATAGCTCAAAGCACCGGGCCATTATTTGGGCCGAACAGAACCGAGAAGCTTATCGATTGGATTGGCGAATCGTTGCTCGTTGAGTCGGCTATTGTCATTCAATCGGTGGTTAACTCCAACGAATCGGATGATCTGCGATTTGAGCCGTTTTACCGTGAAGACGGGGTATGGATAACCAAAACGAGGCTTGCAGCGGGAAAAGGCAAACCGTTTTTGTTGTTCAATGTGATGTCGGAAATAAGCGAAAGCTCTATCCCGGTGCTCTTTCCGAATGAGTCGGGGTTTCCGCAGGTAAAGCGCTATGTCACGCAAAGTGGTCACGATTATGCGTTCATCGGGCTGAGCACGTGCGGTCAAAGACATTTTCTAACTATTAGCTTGTTTGTATTCCAGCACGAAATTACACCGCTGGACTATCTGGTTGTGTGCGACCAGTTTGCGTCTTCTTTGGTCGATTATAGGGAGGATGCCCCTGTAACTGCGAAGGGTAAGGGCGATGCAGGGAAGGGGGGATGCGAGAAGACATTGATCCGTAAGACCCTCATTGCAAAAGCTCAAGGCCTGGGAATCGATGCGACCGATGCCAAATGGGACCGCTCAAACTTTAGCAAGGAAATTGAATCGGACTTTGCTCCTTTCAGCAAGGCGGACGTGCCGCACCTGCAAAAGCTGGTTCATGCCATTGTGTCGCTGAACCTCGAGGGGGTAGGGGTGGATTTTTTCTGCTCAGACGAAAGCGACGGGTTCATGGTGTTCCCTAACTACATCAGCTATTTGTGGTATCGCTTTGCGTGCGACCTTGGCCAGGTGAAAATCGAGCGCTGCGAGGTATGTGGAAGAGGGTTTTCGCTGGTCAAGGCAAGGGGCAAGCAGAGAAAGTACTGCAGCGAGCAGTGCAAGAACGAGGCAAAGAATGCTCGCGAGAAAGCAAAGAAAGGGACGGCAAGAAGGATGTTCCTTGACGAGGAACGTTCGGTTTCTTCCATTGCTGAAGAGGTGTACGGCAGTGTTGAGGCTGTGGGAAAGGTGCGCAAGCTTTTGGCGGAGTATCCTGCGCTGAAACATCGGATAGATGATGATTTGCTCGCGGGGACCGGTGGTTCGTTCGCAAGGCGCTGTATGGAAGAGGAGGTGGTTCCCTCGAATGTGATAGCCGATCGCATGCGGTATTTGGGGGTTGATCCTTCGACTTGCTGTTCAGAAAAACTGCAATCTGAAAAGTGAAAACGTTGCAACTTGCAAAACAAGGCGGTTGATTGCGGTGGGCGACGTATATGCATGTTGTGCTAGTGCGGGCTATCTGCATCGGACAAGCTGCTCGGGGAGTTGAGTTGCCCCGAGCAGCTTTAGTTTAAGCTGGGTTTTGTTGATGACGTGGCTTACGCCGCTTCTTCTGTGCTACTTCACATGCTTTGCGCGGCGGAGTTTGCGGGTGCTGGCGAATAGGGCGGCACCAGCTCCTGCGGCGGCAAGGGCGGCTGCTGCTCCTGTGGTGTTTGCGGTGTTGTCACTGGTTTTGGGCGAAGGGCTTTTTGCCTGCTGAGTGCTAGCTTCCGTAGTGTTCATCTGCAGGCTTGCGGGCGTGACAGCCGAGTTTGCTGCGTTGCCGTTGGCTGTTGTGTACTTTGCTGCTTCTGTTTCGCTGGCTTTCTTGCCAGCTGCTTCCTTGGCCGCAGCTGCATCGTAGGCAGCCTGAGCGTCGCGCAGGTTTTTCTCTGCTTCCTGGTAGTCCAGCAGCGCTAGTACGTAGCGTTCGGAATGGCGGCTGGTTTCTTTTTCGGCAGCATCAAGCGCTGCTTTTGCCTTGTCAGCTTCAGCCTGAGCTTGGCGGGCGGCAGCATACAGCGCATCCAGGTCGGAGAACTGGGCGTTACCGACACCATTGGCGAAGGCATCGTTGGCGTCGATTGCCTTCAAAGCCGTCAGTGTGGCGGAAGCATTGGAAAGGTTCTGCTGACGCTGGGCAACGGTTTCCTCTGCGGCGGGGATGGCTTCGGCGGCGTTATTGGCTTCTTCCTTGGCCTGGTTTGCCGCGGCCGCTGCGGCATTGGCCTCGTCCTGCGCGCATTCAACCGCGGAGATTGCGCTGGTCAAACGCGTATTTTCGTCTTGCGCAGCGGTAAGGGCCTGATTGGCGTTGGAAAGCTGCTGGTTAGCGGAATCTACCGTGCTCTGCTTGGCCGAAACGTCTGCGTTTGCCTTCTCCAGCTTGGCATTTGCGCTGGTGGTCTCGGATTCGGCTGCTGTCAGTGCTTTAGCTGCCGCGGTTTGGCCAGCAACGGCGTGCTGCTGATTTGCTACGGCATCATCGTAAGCTTTCTGGGCGGTCGCTAAATCGGCAGAAAGACCGCCCAGTGCCTTGGTTGCAGCATCCTTCTTTTCCTGTGCAGCGGTGGTTTCCGCTTCGGCGCTTGCCACTTCATTTTCGCACCCTGTAGCATTTTGCTTCGCTTGGGCTACAACCTGTTTCTTGGCGGCAATATCTTCTTCAGCTGCGGAAACAGCGGAATCCGCGGCATCGAGGGCAACCTGTTCCTGGGCGACGGCGGCCTTGGCATCGGCCACTGCCTGCTGCTTTTCGGCAATTTTCTTTTCGGAATCAGCCACCGTTTGCTGGGCCCTTGCCTGATTTGCCTGCGCTTGCGCTGCCTTTTCGGCGGCATTCGCAGATGCCTGCTGCTTGGCTGTAAGAGCTTCTGCTGCTTCATTCTGCTGCTTTTGAGCCTGAACGAGCGCGGCCTTCGCTACATCGAGCCCGCTTCCCGGATTGTCCAAATATGCCTGGTAGGCGGCGATAAGCGCCTCGAATTCGTCAATGGTGTAGCAGGCGTAGCGGCTTTTGTAGTAGCTCGATTCTGAAGCGTTGTAGCACGAGGTGTTGCGGTACTGCGTGAACCCTACGCCCATCAGCTGGTCGGCTGCATAGAACAGGTTGGTGTAATGGCCTACAACCACGTTGCGGGCTTCAGCTTCGTGCTCAATCTGCTGCAACGTTGCATGGTTGATTTCGGTGATGCCAAGCTCGGCTTTGATCTTGTCAAAGGTCTTCTTTTCCATGGTGTACCAGCCAGCTGTCGGGTCGGAATACCCAAAGGCGAGGTCTTCGCAGCTCACCTGCAGAAGCGAGTGGTTCATCAGCCCCGCTCCGCGGTCGGCGCCCGTTTGCGCCACTGCCATGAAATAGAAGTTGGTGAGCGAATCGTTGCGCTTCATGCTGCCCACGAAATTATCGTCCGAAGCGCGCAGCTCGTTGATCTTCTTCATGATGTCGATGCTCTTCTTCAAGTTGACAAGGCTGATGGCATCCTTTTCGTCGCCGATCACGGTAACCATGTTGTTGCGCTCGGCGGGCATGTACGATGCACGGTCCCCGTAGGCGTATTCGTCGAAGCTTTCCTGTGTGGCTTTTTCGATCACCTGTTTTGCCTGTTCAAGGTCTTTTTTCTGCTGCTCGGTAAGGTTGCTCTGCTCAAGCATCCAGTTAACGAACCCAAGTGAACCCTGTTTTGCTTGTTCGTTTGCGGCATCAATGGACTGGTTGATGCGGTCAACTTCTGCCTGCGCGCTAGCTACCGCAGCATCGGCTGTATTTTTCTGAGCCTTTGCCTGTTCAACGGCGCTGTCGGCTGCCTGCTTTTCTGCCTGGGCGGCAGCTACGGCATCGTCTGCCTTCTGCTTTGCGTCAATGGCGTTGGTGTTTTCCGCTTTTGCAGCGATGAGGCTGTTGTTGGCATCGGAAAGGCCAAGTTGTGCCGAATCGAGGGCAGCCTGCGCCTTTGATGCAGTGTCTTTCTTGGCGGCAAGCGTTTGCTCGGCAACAGCTTCATCGCTTTCAGCTGCGGAAACGGCGCTCTTGGCAGTAGCGAGTGCGCTTTCCGCCTTCTGCTGCTTTGCCTTTGCGGCGGCTAACTCTGCATCGGCTGCATCGACTTTAGCTTGGGCTGCAGAAAGGGCATCGTCTGAGACACCTGCCTTTGCCGAATCGAGCGCGCTTTTGGCTGCGGCGAGATTGCTGGTTGCCTGTTCTACGGCGCTGTCGGCGTTTGCCTTAGCTGCTTTCGCGGAAGCGAGCTTTTCTTTTGCTTGGCTGGCCGCCTCTTTTGCGTTTGCGGCGGTAGCTTGGGCATTTTTAAGGTTGCTTTGAGCCTTCGAAAGGGCAGCCGTGGCGGAATCAACTTCTGTCTGGGCAGCCTTAACGGCTTCCTGCGCCTTGGCAAGCGCTTCCGGTGTTGCCTCGGCAGCTGCTGCCTTCGCCTTTGCCAGGGCATCGTTTGCCTGCTGGGCTTTTTCCTGCGCCGCCTCGTATGCCTGTTGCTTTTCGGCGGCAGTTGCTTTTGCGGTAGTTAGCTGATTGTTTGCAGCGGCAAGCTGCTTTTCGCCCTCATCGGCTGCAGCTTGTGCGGCATCGATCTGGCTGGCAAGCGCATCGTTGGCTGCCGTGCGTGCGGTAGCTGCCGATGTGGCAGCATCGCTGTAGGCTTGCTTTGCTTTTGCCTGTGCGGCGGCTGCTGCGTTGTAGGGTTCGGATGCAGTTTGATATTCGGATTTTGCCTGGTTGTAGGCCTCTTGCGCTTCGGCAAGCACCGCTTGAAGTTCTGCGGCGGTTTTCGCGTTCTGCAAGTTCTGGCGAATCAGCGCTGCGGCAGTTCGGTTGCTGGGCTCTGCCTTTTTGGAAAGCGAAGGGCTTTCGTTTTCGTTGGATACGTTCTGTGCGTGGGCCGTTGCAGGCAAAATGGTGGGCAGCGCCAGGCCGGCCGTGAGCATTACGCTTGTTGCGATTGCTGCGGGGGAAGCTGTCCTTTTGCGGGCTGCGGTGGCACGGGCATGTTGTGCGCTCATGGGGTTTCCTTTCAACCGAGGTTTTCGTTGCTTCTATACTCGGTTTGCTTTAACCCTCTAAAAAGTGCTTAAAAACGGGTAAAAAAATAAAAGGCTATTTCCCCTGTCGAAAACGCGCTAAGACCTTCAGGTTTATCGAATGTTTGAAAATCAATCAGCAGGTTAAAAACTGGAGACAAGGAGCAGGGCATTTCAGTGTGCTTTATGTGTCTAAAATGCATAGTTCCCGGTTTCCTATGCGTCTTCCTATGTAAAAGCGTGCAAAGCAAAACGTTTTATCTATGAAAAAATGTGTTCCTAGAAGAAAATAACCTATATAAAAACGTGATTAGTAATTCATGAGGGATGTGTGGGGTAAGGGCATGAAGCGAAATGCTATGGCCGATTTGGAAAAGTGGGCTGATTCTAAAAGGCGTAAACCGTTGATCCTCACAGGGGCTCGTCAGGTTGGAAAAACGTGGCTTTTGAACGAATTCGGAAAGCAGCATTTCGATAATGTCGCGTATATTTCGTTCGAAAATAACCAACGTATGCCTGCCGCGTTTGATGGCCCGTTAACGCCTGAAAGGCTAATTCCCATTCTTCAAGCGGAAAGCGGAGAGAGAATAGAGCCGAATAAAACGTTGTTGATTCTTGATGAGGTTCAAACGGTTCCGCGCGCAATCATGTCACTCAAATACTTTTGCGAAGAAGCGCCTGAATATGCGGTGGCAGTTGCGGGGTCTTCTTTGGGCATCGAGCTGCATGGAACATCGTTTCCCGTCGGGAAAGTGTCATTTCTTGAATTGCATCCACTTTCATTTCTCGAATTTCTTGACGCATTAGGCATGGAACAAGTTGCGGAGTTGATAGAGGATCTGAATTGGGATGCGCTATCGCCGTTCCACAATCAGCTCATTGAGTTGGTACGCATGTATTTGTACGTTGGCGGAATGCCTGAATGCGTGTCTGAGTTTGTGGCAACGCGTGATTTTGGCGAAGTTCGACGTATTCAAAACGAATTATTGGAATCATATAGGAAAGATTTTTCCAAATACGCTGATGCAACGCTTGCGGAGCGTTTGCATCTTATTTGGAATGCCATTCCTTCAAATTTAGCGGAAGAAAATAAGAAGTTTATCTTTAGGCGTATTCGAGAATCGGCGCGCGCGAGGGAATTCGAAGATGGCTTGCAGTGGCTTGAAGATGCGGCGCTTATACATCGCGTGAAACGGGTCACTACCCCCAGGGTCCCTCTGATCAGCTATCAAGACGATTCGTGCTTTAAGGTATTTCTGCATGATGTTGGGCTTTTGGCTGCAATGAGCAATTTGCCTTCACGGGCGATTCTTGAAGGCGACAGGGTGTTCAGGGAATTTAAAGGTGCGCTTGGTGAACAGTTGGCGCTTCAGGAAATGATCGCCTCTGGAGTTCGTGCCACCAGCTACTATCAAAACGATTCAACTCGTTCCGAGATAGATTTTCTTGTCGATGGCATCGAAAACACCGAAGGCGTTGTACCCGTTGAAGTTAAATATGGGACAAATCTTCGAGCAAGAAGTTTGGCAGCTTATGTAAAAAAGAACACCCCAGTACGGGCCATTAGAGTTTCTGCTGCGGAACATTCTATCGATGGGGTGATCGAGGATATTCCTTTTTATGCGCTTTCATCTGCCTTGAGACCAGAAAGCGAAAAAAGAATTGCGCATATTCCTTTGATTGAGATATCAAGAGGAAATTCGCGATAGAAATTTGGTTCCATCAATAGTCTCATAGAAGACGGTGCAGCGTTTTAAGATGACGGATCAGCTATAAGCTACTAGATGGCGCAATAACGCGAATGCGCATAACGCTATTGCGGTGAAAGGACCCCTCATGATGATCGTAGACGAGCCCTTTGCGGCTCCGGAATTAATTGAATATCTGGAACGCACCCAGCAGCCAGTACTGGCAAACGGCATGGCGAAAGAAATTGCCGCGCAGCATGATATTTGCGTGTTGGACGATGCCGCGTTTGCGGCACGGGTAAACGCAGGTGAGCGCCTTATTTGCACATCGGAAAATGCTTTTGGCTGGATTGCCGAGCATATCGAAGACGAAACCATGACGGGCGCTATTGCCACGTTCAAGGACAAGGCACGTATGCGTGCGCTGCTGGCGCCGATGTATCCGAACCTCGAGTATCGCGAAGTTCCCACGGAGCAGCTGCCGTCGATCAACTTCGCCGAGCTCCATGCGCCCTTTGTGCTGAAGCCCAACGTGGGTTACTGCAGCGTTGGCGTGTACGTGATCGAAACGCGCGAGCAGTGGGATGCCGCGTTGGCCGATATTCGCGAAAATCTTGCAGTATGGCGCTCGCGTTATGCGGAAAGCGCGTTGGGCGAAGGTTCGTTCATCATCGAATCGTACTTGGGCGGCACCGAGTATGCGGTAGATGCTTATTTTGACGAATGCGGTGAAGCGGTGGTGCTCGATGTGCTGCGCCACGAATTCGCCAACGAAGCCGACACGAGCGACCGCTGTTATATCACAGGTCCCTCCGTTATCCGCGAGCACGCTGCGCATTTTGCCGAATGGCTTACGGAAGTGAACAAGTACGTGGGTGCGAAGAATTTCCCCGTGCATGTGGAAACGCGCATGGAAAACGGCGTGATTTCGCCCATCGAGTTCAATCCACTGCGTTTTGCCGGTATTTGCGGCACGGAAGTTGCCTACCACGGGTACGGCTTCCATACCTACGATTACTTCCTGCGCGGCGTGAAGCCCCAGTGGGATGAACTGCTTAAGGGCAAGGAAGGCAAGCTCTACTGCATGGGCTATATTCCTGCGCCCGATGCTTTGGCGGCAGGGGAGTGCGCCTTCGATTACGATGCGTTTCTCTCGCATTTCAGCGGCTTGCAAGCGTTCCATAAATTCGATGCCCAAGCAACAGGCGCCCTCGGCTTCATCTTCATCGAAACCGAGGAATCCGACGAAACCGAACGAGCCTTCCTCCGCGATGCAGACCTAACCCAGTTTTGCATTTAGACTGTCAAGCGAATAAGAGGGCCGGTTGGAATAGCCTTTCAACCGGCCCTCTTCGTTTCCCACCATGCCTTGGGGTCGAGGGTCTCTCTCCCGGCCTCTCTGGAGCGCAGCTTTCAGGGAATTGCCGAAAAGAAATCGCCCCAGGTATTCGATCGGCGATGTAGGGATATGGCGAACCATGCGTCGAACTAATCTCCGCGATTTCTCCCACTGAATCTAAATCCAATTCCCTGAAAGCCGAAGCAAGCGAAAGCGAGGCCGGGAGAGAGACCCTCGACCCCAATCTTTACTCCTGCACCTTTAGCGCTAACGCCATAGGCACGCGTTTGATGCGGCGTATGTGCAGGAGCGCCACCACGGCGTAGGTTGCTAGGCCAACAATGGCACATTCGGCCATGGCGGAAAGCGGCACATACACGGTGATGTTGCCCGCATTGTCCATCAGCATCCCTTTGAAAAGAGCGCTCAGCACCGTAACGATAAGCGGCTGACAGGCAATAACCGAAACCACGACAGTCCAGGTTATCGATCGAATATAGAGTTTGTTTATCTCGCCATCGCGATACCCGAACACCTTCATGTAGCTGATGACGCGAGCGCTGCGGTCGATAACGGTTTTGGTAAGCAGGTACATGAACACCAGGAAAATGCACACGGCAACGCCCAGCATCATATCCATCATGTCGCCCATGGAATTAAGCATCTGAGCAGCGATTTTCTCCATGCTTTCGGGCGTTAGGTCGTTGGCAACGTACTTTTCATCCAGGTCAAGCGCAATGTTCGAGGCATAGCCGTTGAAATAATCAGCATCGTTTCCGAACGTCTTGTTGAAATCGCTTAGGGGCAAGTACAGCGCCATGGTGCTCTCGCTGCCATATTCGCTGTTGGCGGTGAACTGGTAGTCTTTGCCCTTGTATTTGTCGTTGAGTTGCAGCGTATCGCCGGCGGAAATGCCGAATTTTTCCTGCAGGCCACGGCTCAGCGCCACCTGCCCCGCCTCTAGGTGCAAATCGGGCCAATAACGCGAATTAGGTTGGACGCCGTACACGGTTACGCTTTCTGCTCCCGCGCCGTTCGGGCGTTCGTATTCGAGCGAGGCAACAGCGTATTTCTCTGCCTGCGCAATGGTTGTGGCAGGTATTTCCTTCGTGTTCACGGGGTGGGCGTCTTCATCGATGCTCTGTATAGCAAGAAGCGCGCTGAGCAGTTCTTCTGCAGAAAGATCAAGGTCGCCGATGCTTTCAGTGCTGGCAAGTTTGTCGGCTGCGGCATAGGCACTGCGTTCCGATGCGGTACCGTCGATTTCGAGGGGCGCTTTCAGCGTGTACATATGCTGGGCTACCACATCGTTTTTCAGCATTTCGGCGTACTTGTTCATGGTGGGCATCATGCACAGGCCGAACAGCAGCAGCATGCTGGCGAAGCCGATGCCGAAGAACAGCGTGGTGAAGTTGCCAATGTTGCGTAGGAACACGCGAAGGCGAAAGCGGGCAGGGAAGCGCAGGCGCTCCGGCAGGGCGATGCCATGCTTGGTGCCGCCGCGGGATGTTTCGTGGCGTAGGAATTGCAATGGCGTGCAGCGCATTTTGTGCGCCAGCCCCAAAAACGTGATGCCAACAAGCAGTGCAAGCGGAGTTGCCGTGGTGACAAGGAATACGTTCCAATCCCAAATGGCATGGTATGGCGGCAGGCTGTACGAGTTGTAGTACAGGTTCTTCATGGGTTCCGCTAGGGTGATGTAGCCAATAAGGTTGCCGACAATTGCCGCAGCAATGCCTACCAGGCAGGGAAGGGCCGCATAGTGCAGCATCAGCTCGTGCTTACGCCAGCCGGAGGCCAAAAGCGTGCCTATGATGGCGCTTTCCTCTTCGATGGTGCTGCCAGTAAGCACCACGAACATGAATGCCATGATAACAATGAGCATCAGCATCAGCGTTTTCCACATGGTCTGATCGCCTGCCACATCGTCGGCGGGGTAGCCAATGCCCTGGTTGGCGGCGCGATCAGTTAGGTCGGAAAGCACGGCATTATGGCTGCTCAGCGCTTCGGCCATGTCGGATTCGGCATCGACGCGTTGGGCATCGCTTAAGGTTCGGTCGTCGAAGCGCACCGAATAGGTGTAGGCTGGTGCGGTTCCCGCCTTATCGAGGGCGGCGAAAGCATCGCTGGTCACGGTGGCAACGGTAAAGGTGAGCGAATTGAACACGAAGTCGCTGTTCTTTTCGAACAGTGCGCTGTAATCGGGCAGCGTCATGATGCCTGAAACGGTGTATTCCCTGCCGGCAACGGTAACGGTGCTGCCTACCTGGATGTTGTTATGGGCGCAAAATACGCGGTCGAGTGCGATTTCGTGCTCGTTTGCTGGTTCGGTGCCCTCCGCATAGGCGGCAAGGTTTACGCTCGTGCGGTTTTGGTATATGCGTGCAATGGTTCCCTCGGCCGCATTACCGCCGGAAAACGGTACGTCGAAGCTGTAGCTTTTGTACAGGTGCACATTTGACCCGGTTGCATCCTGGGCCGCTTCTTTTGCAGCCGAAAGGGCCTTGCTGCTTGCCTCGAAGTTTGTGGTGAAGCGGGCGTCTTCAATAAGGTCGGCATCATCCATTCCGTCGATGATTTTGCTAATTGAGCTTGCAGCGGCAAGAAAACCGCTGGTCAAGCCAATAGCCATAACCATCATGGCAAAAATGCCCAGGTATTTTCCCAGGTTGTTCTTCAGCTCGCGCGGAAAGCGCTTTGCGAGAGGCGAAAGCATGGTGCGCTCCTACCAGGTAAGTTCGCGGGCGGGAATGCGCTGGGCGTTTGCCTCGTCTTTGACGATCTTGCCGTCGCGCAGGCGCAGGATGCGGTGGGCCATGTTCTTGATTGCGTCGTTGTGGGTAACGATGACGATGGTACAGCCGTAATCGGCGTTAATCTCTTCCATCAATTGGAGGATTTCCTTCGAAGTTTGATAGTCGAGCGCACCGGTTGGCTCGTCGCACAGCAGGAGGCCGGGGTTCTTCACCAATGCGCGGCCAATGGCGCAACGCTGTTGCTGGCCGCCGGAAACCTGCCGGGGGAACTTGCTGCGATGCTCCCATAGGCCCAGCGATTTCAGCAGATCGTCGATAGGCAGGGGGTTGCGGCTCAGGTACTGGCATACCTCGATGTTCTCGCGGATGGTAAGATCGGGCACCAAGTTGTAGAACTGGAACACGAAGCCCAGCTCGGTGCGGCGATATTCGCCCAATTGCTTGGCGGAAAGTGCGGTGAGCTCGGTGCCGTTGACGTTGATGCTGCCCGCATCGGCTGGCTCCAGTCCGCCGATTACGTTCAAGAAGGTGCTTTTGCCGCTGCCGGAAGGCCCCAACAGCACGCAGATCTCGCCTTTGTTTATGCGCGTGTTTATGCCTTGCAGCACGGTTACCCGGGCTTCGCCTTCGCCGTAGTGCTTGTAAAGATCGGTAACGGAAAGATAGGGCTGGGGCTGCGTTGCCATTTGGTTCCCTTCACGCAAGTAACGTTAGACAAGGCTAACTTTACCGCTGAATGTATGCTATGGCAAACTTATCAAAATGGGGACAGTCCCTTTTTGTCATTTTGACCTCTGCGCCCGCAAACGTCATACTTCCAGGTAGCGAAGGCGAAACGCGCCTTCATTGAAATCCTTCAAGGGGATGTCTTTTTGGTCATTGTTCTGTAAAGAACACGCAACTGAATATATGCATTAGAGAAGTGCCAGTGCGGTGCTTAGTGCTTTATACGCTTAAATGATCTGCTTCGTTTCGCTGGCTGGCTGCCCAGATTATGCACCGGCAGCAAGATTCGCGTTAGCGTTAATTTCCCTGCTTGGCGCGACGTTTTGTCCGTGTACGTGCAGCATACGTCTTTTGCGCCGCTTTGCTTCTCTGCAAATTCCCGTTGCGTGGCTGCTTCGAATCAGCAACTTGATTATTCATTCTTTACAGAAAAGGAAATAACTATGCAGTTCCCAAAAGCGAACAGCTTTCCTCAATCTCTTGTTCTATCCAAAATTATGGGTCCCAACCCGCTTAAACTGTGCGAAGAAATGCTCTCCATTGTTGATGAGGTTGCGTCCTCTGGCGTGCCAGGTTCCAAAACGGCTAAAAGCTGCCGAAAGGTCATTCCGCAGGGTTCGGTGGTGCTCGATTTGGGCAGCGGCACCGGCATAACCACGGCGTTGTTGGCGCGTGAGTACGGCTACGTTGCCTATGGTGCCGACCTGTGGAGCGATCCGAGCGACAACATGCGTTTCTTCGAAGAGCTTGGTTTGTCGAATCGCCGTATTATCCCTATGAAAATCGATGCTTCGCAGGGCCTTCCTTTTGCAGAAGGGTTCTTCGATGCGGTGGTAAGCACCGATTCCTATAACTACTTTGGGCGCGACCCAGAATATCTGGGCACGAAACTTTTGCCCTATGTGAAGAAAAATGGGCTTATTGCCGTGTGCATTCCAGGCATGAAGCGCGACTGCCACAGCAATCCGCCAGCGTGCTTGTTTGAGTCATGGACGCCGGAACAGCTTGATTTCATTCATGATATTCCCTGGTGGCGCAAGCTTTTACAGCGCACCGACGGCATCGAGATCTTGGAAATGCGCGAAATGCAGTGCACTGAAGAAGCGTGGTCCGATTGGCTGCAGTGCAAAAACGAGTACGCGCAAGGTGACAGGGCTGCCGTTGAGGCGGGAGCGCTCGAATACCTGAACACCATCACGGTGGTAATGCGCAAGAGGTAAGTGCGCGCACGTACCGATGATTTGCGCTTCTGGCACCCTGGAAGCGAATAAAGCCCCAGCCCAGATGGTTTGTCTATCAAGTTCCCGGGCTGGGGCGTTTCAGCTTGGCGGGGTCAATTCCCGCCGCATTAGCTGCAGTTTTGAGAAAATGGGGACAGTCCCCATTTTTTCGGCTACGCCAGCAGTTCTCCCAGGTGACGGCAGGCTTCGGCGGCTTCGTCGTCAGGGTAATCTTTCGCAATAACGGTTTCCATGGGCTGCACGCCGGCTTCTTCGGCGCGCTGCACCCAGTAGTCCATCCATTCGCCATTGTTCCAGTCATACGAGCCGAAGAAGCCCACCTTTTCGCCTTCCAGCAGGGGTTCAACTTCGTCGTACATGGGAAGGAACTCGGTGTCTTCAAGCTCTTCATCGCCCATGGCGGGACATCCCAGGGCAAAGGCATCGAATTCGGGCACGCGCTCTACGCCGAAGTCGGCCGCCTGGATGATGGTCGCGGTGCCTCCCTTTGCCTCGACGCCTTCAGCTACGAAATCGGCCATGGCCTCGGTGTTGCCGGTGCCGCTCCAAAATACAATCGCTACGTTGCTCATAGGTACTGCTCCTTGTTCGTTGGGCGGGCTTGCGGATTGGTGTTGCGCAAGCCCGACCGCTTAATTTCAAGAAGCAAGTTACCATAGGCTAACTTATAGTTAACTCGCAGTTTTCAAACGGTAAGAAAAGAAGCGGCAGTTGGTGACTTTATGTTCCGTATCGAAAGCTAATTTCTTCTAGGGCTTCGAACGCATTGCGCTCACGGCTGTTTTCAAGGCCTTCAAAACCTGCGTCTATTTCGACCAAATCTTCAACAGGGCAATATGGCTCATTTCCGAAGAGATCGTTTTCGCTGATTACGTAAAGGCTAGGGTGACCCTTCATGACGAACTTAAGAGGGCCATTGTGACGATCGTATTCTTCAAAGAGCTCATCTCGCAAAGCAGGTACGGGTACCATCTTGCCCACATCTTTCATTGCTTCATTCAATTGCGTAAGTAGAACTAAACTTTATTGCGAACATATGTTCTATGACCAATAACACCAAAAACAGCTTTGCGAGTACCGTGCGGTGGACACCCGATGCCGTGTGGTCTGCTACGGTGTAGCTCGCTCGGACGCAAAAAGCGTAAGCTAATCCATTCCACCTTGGCGGGAACTCATTGGCCTTTCAGCCGAGGACACCCTTGGTGTGCTGCGCTAATATAGTTAGCTAAAGTGACAAATCCGCCCGAAAGCGGTGGAACCTCCCAGGAGTTGAAGATGGTCAAAGCCAGAAAAACTCGGGGGGGGGGCAGCCTCACACGCGAGCAGTTCCTCCTTCGTGAAATACGCATAGTTGCTGCCCTGCGACTGCAGGGGCTAACGGACGCGGACATAATGGCCCGCGTTGAGGAACAGAACCTTTTCCAATACCCTAACACCACGGATATTCGTCGCATCACGCGCGCGTGCCTGTACCGCCTGACGCGTTCGACGCAGGCGTGCCTGGTGTCCCCGAAAAGCTCGCCGAAATCGTAGTCAACGGCTTGCCTGAAGAAGCGGCGCAGGCAAACTTGTACGCGATGATGCTGGTGTACCCGCTGATGGGCCGCTTCATGACCGAAGTGGTTGCCGAGCATTTGCAGCAGGGTGTAGCCGAGCTAACCCGCCAAGACCTCAACGCATTCTTCACGCGTATGCAGGTGGAAGATTCGTCTGTTGCCTCCTGGACAGACAACACCATACGCCGCATTAAAAGTACGCTTACGAACTGCCTTGTTCAAGCGGGCTACCTGGAAAAACGCACTTCAACCAAGCTTATGTGCCCTTTGCTGAGCGAAGGGGTAAAGGAATGCATCGTTGCCAACGGCGATGCGAATCTGCTTCCCGCATTCGGCGAAAGCGGGGTGTGTTAAATGGCTGCGTTTGAAAAGAATTCCCAGTCTCAAAACACAGTTGCACAACACTCGCGTGCGGCTCGTGCCCAGCACGATTTCGACAGTCGTTGCAAGCTGCTGCGCCAACGCTTAACTGAAGAAGATTTCCTCTCTAACAAGGGCATCGGCAACGAAGTGGGCTTTTTCACGTTTTGCTACGACCTTTCGTTGGAATTGCAGGCCCGCGCGTTCTTCAGCCGCATTACCGAGGAATCGGAGGCAGGCAAGCTTCCTTGCACCGTGAAGGCCGTAAACCTCTACGACGTATTCATCCAGATCTTGGAAGAAAAGCGAATATTGAAAGCCGTTCCCAAACAAGAGTTGAAAACGGGTACGGCAAAGCAGCTGAAACAGCTGCAGAAAATCGCTTCGCCTGAAGTGTTCGCAAAGAAAATTCTAGAGCTTACGCAGCCTCATGAATACCGTGACGTGATCATCGTCACGGGTGTGGGTGAGGTGTATCCCTTCTGTCGCGCGCACGATCTGCTCAACAACATGCAGGCGGACTTCGCTGACGTGCCTGTGGTCATTGCCTACCCCGGCACCTTTAACGGGCGAGAGTTTCGCCTGTTCAGCATCTTGAAAAGCGACAACTACTATCGGGCTTTTGACCTTTCGGAGGAACAGCAATGATCATCAAAGACCTGTTTGCCAAGGACATCAACCGTTCCATCAATGGCGTAATCAAAGTTTCCCAAAACGACGAAGCTTCCATTCAGCAAGAGCTTTCCGAATACGTGGTGACGCGCGAACTGCAAGGCCATTTTGCTGCGTTCTTCGAAAACTACGAGGAAGCGCTCGATGTTCCCACTGACAAAATCGGCGTATGGATTTCCGGCTTCTTCGGTTCCGGTAAATCGCACTTCCTGAAGATGCTTTCCTACCTGTTGGCAAATGAAAAGGTAGCTGGCAAGCGCGCCATCGACTACTTCGACGGCAAGATGCAAGACAGCCTGGTGTACAGCAAAATGCGCCGTTGTGCTGAAGTACCCACCGAAGCCATCCTGTTCAACATCGACAGCAAAGGCGGTCAGTGGAAAACGGGCGATACCGCTAAAACCGCGCTGCTGCGTGCGTTCGAGCGCGTGTTCTACGAAAACCTGGGCTTCTTCGGCGAGGATTTGAAGCTTGCCAAACTGGAGCAATTCATCGACAGCCAAGGCAAAACCCAGCAGTTCCGCGAAGCGTTCGAACGCGTAAACGGCGAGCCCTGGCTTGAAACGCGCGAGAGCTATGCTTACTTCGAAGACGACATCGTGCAGGTACTGCAAGAAGTGCTTGGCATGAGCGAAAGCGCTGCTCAGCATTGGTTCGATGGCAGCGAAGACGACGTTATTGCGGTAGACCGTTTTGCCCAGCAGGTAAACGAATACGCCGAGGCACGTGCCGCGCAAAACGGCGGCCAGTTCCGACTGCTGTTCATGGTGGACGAAGTGGGCCAGTTCATCGGTAGCGACACCAACCTGATGCTGAGCCTGCAAACGTTGGTGGAAGAATTGGGTGCGCGCTGCAAGGGCCGCGTGTGGGTAATGGTTACCAGCCAGGAAGCCATCAAAGACATCGTTATGGTTGTGGGAGACGACTTTTCCAAAATTCAGGGTCGTTTCAACACGCGCCTTTCGCTTTCCAGCCGCAGTGTTGATGAAGTTATCAAGCGCCGCGTACTGGACAAAAACGCGCCCGCAGCCAGTGCTCTTAAAGCCGAATATGCAGATCAAAGTGCTGTTTTACGGAATCTGTTCACGCTTGAAGACTTGCCTGGCGACATGTTTGGCTATGACGGCGAAACCGATTTTTGTTGATACCTATCCGTTTGCCGAGTATCAATTCAAGCTACTGCCCGACGTGATGGAGGAAATCCGCAAGCGTGGCGTGAAGGCGCAGCATATGTCCGTTGGCGAGCGCTCCATGCTTTCCGCCTTCCAGGAATCTGCACAGGCGGTGCAAAACGAAGAGCTTTCCGCCTTAGTGCCGTTCTGGCGTTTCTTCGATACGATCGCAAAGGACTTAGAGCATGGCATCATCCGTGTAATCGACCGCGCCGAACGTGCTGCCGAATCCAATCAGAACTTGCAGCCGGAAGACATCCGTGTTCTGAAGCTGCTGTACCTTATCCGCTACGTAACCTACATGGAAGCAAGCCTGAACAACATCGCCATCCTGATGGTGCAGGATATGAACGCCGATATGGTGCAGCTGCGTGAAGGGGTAAAGGGCTCGCTGGACCGTTTGGTGCGTGAAGGCTATGTGGCGCGCCAGGGAGCCAAGTACAACTTCCTTACCGACGAAGAGCAGGACATCGCGCGTGAAATCAAGAATGTAAGGGTAGAGCCCGCCGAAGTGGTATCGCTTATCAGCCAGATTCTGTTTGACGACATCTACGATTCTCGCAAGCTTACGCGCGGCGCGAATAATTTCCCTATCGACCGTTATGTGGATGCCTCCA
This sequence comes from uncultured Eggerthella sp., assembly GCA_958431815.1. Classification (GTDB taxonomy): domain Bacteria; phylum Actinomycetota; class Coriobacteriia; order Coriobacteriales; family Eggerthellaceae; genus Anaerotardibacter. Next base: position 19,175 of record CAUASB010000016.1, read on the forward strand.
TTCATGGCGCATCGCAAAATGGCATGAAGCTTTCCGTGGTAACGCTGGCAGGCGAGCTTGCCAATGCATCCGACGGGGAAATCGAACTGCGCTCCAACGACCAGGCGCTGGTGGTGCTTTCCGACGAAGCCGACTACTATGAAGTGCTTCTGAATGCCGTGCGCATCGACAAATACGCCCGCACCCACGCTATGGCGCAGCTTTCTGCAAGCACGCAGCAGATCATCAAATCCAAGAAAGAGGAATCGGCATCCAACAAGAAGGAAGCCAAGGCGCTTCTGGAAGATACCGTAGTGCATGCCCGCTGCGCAGTTAACGGACACATGGAAACGGTACGTGCCACCAACGCCAAGCAGGTGTTCGACCAGGTGCTGGAAAAGCTGGCAAGCGCCATCTTCACCAAAGCGGATTACATTACGGCACCTGCTGTTTCGAACGAGGATATTCGCCGTACGCTGACGGGCAACGCCCAGAGTGCGTTGGAAGGCACCGGCGGCGCCAACCAGCAGGCAGTGGAAGAGCTTGATACGTACTTGGAACTGCAAACGAAGTTGCACCAGAAGGCCACGCTGGGCGATATCCTGCGCAAGTTCGATGCGCGTCCCTATGGTTGGCGCGATGTGGACACGCGATTGGTGGTAGCGCAGCTTATTGCCGCGCAGAAGGCCACGCTTAACAACAAGGGCCAACGCGTCACTGCCGCCGACCCGCATGCTTATGAGCTGCTGTGCAACGCCAAAATCGCAGATCAGATAACGCTTGAACAGCGCGTGCGTGCTTCCGACAAGTTGCTGAAGAATGTGGCGAAGATCATAGGCAAGTTCGGTGACGAGCGTATTTCCGCGGCCGATGAAGATGCGCTGGTGAAGCGTGTGGTTGCGGAACTGGAAAAGGCGAAAGATCATTGCGAAACCCTGAAACGCGAAAAGTACGTGGGCATACGTGAATACCCATACCCTGGCTATGCAGTGGTTGAGCAGGGCGCTTCCGCGACTAATGCCGTGCTGGCGCAGCGCTCGCAGCCCGAAGCGCTGCTGAAAGCCGTAGAGGAAGCGGAAGACGATCTTCTCGATTATGCGGAAGATATCGAAGTAGTGGATGAGTTTTTCGACCGTCAGCAGCGCTTGTTTGATGATGCCGTGAAGATGCTTAACGTTGCCAAGCAGGATGGCTTCTACCTGAACAGCAGCGAAGAAGCCCAGGCGGCCATTGCGAAGACAAAAGAAATCCTAGCACTCAAAGAGCCCTACCGCCGTATAAGCGAATTGCCGGGCCTGCGTAAGCAGTTTGAAGAAGCGCATTCGGCGCTGGTGAAAGCTATGCGCAACGAATTGCTTGATGCAGTGCGCAAGGGCAGGGAAGAGCTTGCAGCCTATGCTGCCCAGCAGAACGAATTCGTCGAAACAGCAAAGCGTACCGTTGAAGGCGCGGGTCGCATGTGCGATTCGCTGGAAGCGCAGATCCATGCGGCGGAAACAGCATCGGTGCTGGATTCCCTGAAATCCCGTTTTGAAACGTGGTGCGACAAGGCTTATGCCGACGTTGATAGGGCTGTGGAAGCCGCCCGTGCGAAGAAGGCGCGCGAAGTTGCCGTGCGTACTACCACCGAAAGCGGCGAAGCGGTAACTCGCGTACATCGGACGCATACGCCTGCACCCAAGCCCGAACCCAAGGTGAAGGTGGTAAAGCGCACCGACGTGTGCGCTCGCAAGGTGCTTTCCAGCGAAGCGGAAGTGGATGCCTACTTGGCCGAAGTACGCGCAAAGCTGCTGGCCGAGCTTTCCGATGCCGATTCCATTCGTTTGGGTTAGTGGGGCAGAGTCATGAACGATACCGCTATTAAGAATTACTGCATCTGGGCGCGTGCCGAGCTGCTGAACGAAGTGGAAAACCGCATGCAGCGCTACGGCATCATGGAAGAGGGTGCCGAGCCCGCCGATGCGCAAACGGTAGGTGGCAGGGCGCTTTCCACGCAAGAGCAGAAGCAGCGTGCTCAGCTGCTGGAAATGCAGGCACGCATGGGCCACGATGCCCTGCTTGACAAAGCAGCCTACACCTGGTTCAACCGCATCATCGCCATCCGCTTTATGGAGCTGCACGACTATCTGCCTAGCGGCGTGCATGTGTTCTGCGCGGTGGACAATCTGAACGCCTTTGAGCCGGAAATCGTGAAGGAGGCACTTGATATCGACCTTCCCGATGCCAAGCAGGAAGAGATTGTGCCGCTTATGCAAGCGGGTGAAGACGAGCCGCTGTTCCGCTACTTGTTCTTGGCGCAATGCAACGAGCTTGCCGAATGCTTGCCCGTAGTGTTCGAGCCGGTAGGTTCGGCGCTGGAGCTTTTGCTTCCTAGCGGCTTGCTGCGCAAGGAAAGCGTGGTGGGCCAGCTGGTTGCCCAGCTTCCGTGGAGCGGGGAAGACGAAGCCGGTATTGGCTGGAGCAAGGTAGAAATTCTTGGCTGGATGTACCAGTTCTACAATTCGCAGGTAAAGGACGAATTTTTCAAGTCGAAGCGCAAGGCAACCGCGCGCGATATTGCACCCGCAACGCAGCTGTTCACACCCGAGTGGATTGTGCGCTACATGGTGGAAAACTCTCTGGGGCGTTTGTGGATGCTGAACAACCCCGAAAGCACCCTGCGCGAAAGTATGGAGTACTACATTGAGCCCGATGCCGAGCATGAGGATTTCATCCGCATCGAAGGCCTCGAGGATATTAGCTTGTGCGATCCCGCCTGTGGCAGTGGCCATATTTTGGTGTATGCGTTTGACCTGCTGTTTCAAATGTATACAGAGCGCGGTTACCGTGAGCGCGAGATTCCTCAGCTTATTCTGGAAAACAACCTTACGGGTATGGAAATTGACCCTCGAGCTGCTCAGATTGCCCATTTGGCGTTGGCGATGTGCGCCCGTGAGCACGACCGCCGCTTCTTCAGCCGCGGCGTGCAGGCAGATATCAACGTTATCGCGCCTACGGTATTCGAGGAAGATGAGCTGCCTGAGGGCGCGGCACTGCTGCAGCGGCCTCAGCTGCTTGATGCGCTGGCACATTTGGACGAGATTGGCAGCTTGCTGAATCCTAACAAAGCCGAGTTAGCGGCCGTTCGTGATGATACCAACGCTTCGCTGAAGCAGGTCAGGCAAGCCTGTTCGGCGCTAACGTTGCCGAAAAGTTACAACAGGCAAAACAGACGTGCGAAACCCTGGCAAGGAAGTTCACCTGCGTAGTGGCCAACCCGCCCTACATGGGTAGCAGCAGCTTCAGCCCCTTTATGAGCAAGTGGATTAAGAAGAACTATGCCGATGTGAAGAGCGATTTGTGCACGTGCTTTATTGAGCGCGGTTTCAACCTGGTGCAGAAGCACGGCTATTCCGCCATGGTAACCATGCAAAGCTGGATGTTCTTAGGCAGCTTCGAAAAGATGCGCACCAAGCTTATTGAACAGAATTCCATTGTGTCCATGGCGCATATTGGTGCTCGTGGTTTCGATTCCATCGGTGGCGAAGTGGTGTCTACCACTGCCAGTGTATTTGCGGTTGGCCAGCCCGGTCTGGAAGGCGCTTACTTGCGTCTTGTTGACCCAGTGGGCGAAGCAGCAAAGAAAGCTGCCGCCCTGGAAGCCATCGCCAACCCAGATTGCGGCTACTTCTACCGCCGCAATGCCAAAACCTTCACCCAAATTCCCGGCACCCCAATAGCCTATTGGGCTAGTGATGCTCTTATGTCCTCATTTTGCGAGGCGTCATTGGACTCTGCTGCCGTTTTAAAGCAAGGTCTGAAAACAGGTGAAAATGATCGTTTCTTGAGGTTCTGGTTTGAGCCTTCGGAATCTTTATTGAGTTGCTTTGTGGATGTTGATACGAAGTGGTTTCCATACAGCAAGGGAGGCCAATACAGAAAATGGTATGGAAACAGAGATTACGTTGTGAATTGGCAGAATGATGGTTACGAGATAAAGAACTTCAAAGATGAAAAGGGGAATCTTCGCTCTCGCCCGCAAAGTCTAGATTGGCAAATGAAGGAGGGAATAACTTGGTCTTTGATATCGAGCGGCAAGCTTCATTTTCGATACTCTCCAGCTGGTACATTATTTGATGCCGCTGGGTCAAGCTTATTCGCCTTTTCTGCACCCCTTGAATACATCCTGGGGCTGGTCAACTCTACTGTATATGAAGCGTGCAGCTCTTTCCTCTCCGCCACTATAACTTTCGAAGTGGGCCAGCTGTCTAAATATCCATTTATCTATAGCCAAGAGAATTCCGATAGGGTATGTCTTATTGTTTCTGAGTGCATTATTGATTCTCGGCTTGATTACGACTCGTTTGAGACCTCCTGGGATTTCAAACGCCACCCCTTGGTGTAGGTGATTGGCTATGAATGATTGAGCGGTTGGGATAGCTACTGCATTGATCGCCGTTGCTGGATCATTTCTTGTTGCGTTCTTTACGGCAAGGCATGAGATGAAAAAAGACCTTGTTGACCGTAGATTCAAGGTTTATCGGAAACTGCTTAAGATTTTGAGGAATCTAAAAAGGGATTTCGAGTATTTATCGGACGGTAAAGGGCTGCATGATTTGTCTTCCATCGAGATTGACGTAAAGATTTGCGGCAGTAGACACCTAATCACTCTAGTTACTTCCCTGCGGAAAAGAATGGAAAAGGCTCTTGATGAATATG
>CAUASB010000017.1 GCA_958431815.1 uncultured Eggerthella sp.
GAGTTTGAAGAAGCCTTCTATTTATGCGTTGGGTGTGAGCCAGCAGTTCAGAAGTAGGCTTCGCAACCTTGACAGCGGTCTTATGTCTATCGGAACTTTGGTCGATATGGGACGCGATGGTTTCGAGAGAAAATATCATACGGGCTATATCTTTACTGAGCAGGTAAAGGATGCTCTCCTTGCCTACTTCAAACGGCACGGATTCGATAAAGTGCCCGGTTGGGGTAACAGTTCGCAAGCGGCTGCTGCAACAGGGGTGTTGGAAGCGGTAGCCCATAATGACGCCAGACATGAGAAGAATAACGAATCCGCTGACGATAGTCGGCCGATAAACGCTACCCAGCAAATGCCGTCGCTGCCAACAAGTCGTTCTCTGGTGTTTGCCGCTGATCCTATTGGCGTGCTCATGCTTGATGATGAATGCGCTGAATATCTTGGTCAGCTTGGCATAAAGACGATTGCTGATTTGGTGCGTGAACTTGGGCAGGGGAGCAAAAACCCTGGTGCAGCTTTCGCTCCTCGTTTAACTGCCTCTATTGCCCTAGAGCAGCGGGCTTATGCCTTTTCTGACCCTCTCAGTAAAGAACAACTTAAAGTGCTTGTTAGCCTTTCCGGATCGGAGGCATTCGTTTTCGACCTGTTCGGCGTTCTGTGCGACGTTGATTCGATATGCAGTAAAAATGGCTACAGCATCGATTCGGCGCTTTCGTCTGGTTTGGGCGAGATCCCTCTTTCGTCCCTTGATCTTGACCCCTTGCTCGTAAAGCGTCTTGAACGAAAGGGTGCCACAAAAGTTTCCGACGTGCTTTCGCTGAGCGAGGAAGAATTCGCCGAAAAGTATCAACGCAGCGCAAATAGTACGCGCATGGTTTATAGCGAGATAGAGAAACTCAAGAGTGATGATGGGCTTGCAGGTTTTGGCGAAAGCTATGACGCATTCGTTTCACATTATTCTCGCTCGGCGGCAATGGCGTCCAGGGATGTACGCAATGCCTTTGAGGGAGCAGATTACCCTGTTTCCGAAAAAGAGCTCAATGTGTTTGCGATTCCGCTTGCAACTGAGGTTTTGAGGAAGGGCGATGGTCATAGTCCGTCGGTGCGGGAAGTGGCAAGGCAACTTCGTTCAATGGCCTACGTCGGGAAAGTGGCGCAAGCAACCTTGACTCGAAGGTTGTGAGCAAATGTTGCTGCGCTCGATAGCGACAAGCCTTATGTGACAGTTACCTTGCCTGATGATGCCAACTGGCGTTATGCGGCTGGGGCTTTAAAGCGCGAATACAGGAAAGGCTTGATATGCAACACCCAAGATGGGACATTCGACTTCAGGATGGACACTATCCATCTTTCCGAATGGCTGAATAGTTTGCCTGACAACCTTGGGCATCTTGTAAATGCTCGCGTGAATGGCGCGAGTTTACCTTCATGTGCTTCGATTTTCCAAACAGATGCAGCGCAGGTTAAGACGCTTTTGCAAAAGGTTTATTCCATGCGTCCGCTTATCATCGAGGAACGTTTCCTTCCGATGTTTGAAACGTATGAGTTCACGCCTGCTAAGTTCGCAAATATAACGGGCCAAACAGTGAATGTGTTCCGCTTCCTGGCGGATGTTTCTACTGCTCCGAAAAGTGGGAAAATTCCTATCCTGCATGATGCGGACGAACAACCGGAAAGTGCCCAGCTTTCTGAGACGCTAAGCGAATCTGGCAATCCTGCAGAAGACGGCATTCCTGAGGTGGATGCGGAATCTGCTCTTGAATATGTAGTGAAGAAATATGCTAGTGACCAGCCACGGCTTTTGGTTGACCTTTGGCAACAGTACTTGAAATTGGCCAAAAAGCGGTTTCCGGCTGAAGAATGGACTGCTCTGGAGGATTTAGGGAAGTTCTACGGGAAGCTGCTCGATGCCGATTGCGCAATTGTTAGCGTATATTCCGACGATAAATCCCAAATGATGGTTCGTTATTACGATTTCTCTTCAGCTGATTTCGGTGAGCTTTCTCGTCTTCTTGCCAAACAAGCGGGAAGAAATGTTGAATGTGGTTTTGCCTATGTGCTTAGTCATGATGCGGATTTCAAAGAAGAGTGCGAAGAGCTTGATTTGCGCAATGATGTCGAGGTCCATTTTGTGGCTTCCCATTATTGCAATTTTGCGTCTGGGGTCGAGATTGGCGAGTACCCGTTGGTTAAGCTTGGCGAAGCATCGAGTGAGTTTCAGCTTCGTCAGTTGATTGGTGAAATAGGTCCCGTCAATGTTTCGGCCCTTGAAAAGGAATACAGTCAACGCTATGGCGTTACAGGGCAGCTGTTCTTCGATAAATATTTGCCACGAGTAATTGATTTAAGAAGGGGCAATCAGTACTACCCTTCGAATGATCAGCATGTATTGAGCGGTGAGCAGCAGGACTTCTTGCGGGAAGAGTTGGAAAACGGTGGTGTTTGCTATTCGGCAGATTTGCTGAAAACTCGTTTTGAAGTCCGGTTCCCGAAAAGCTCTGTTGATGTTCTGTCTCCTGAAGTATTGGGTTCCTTAGGCCGAAAGCTTTCCGATGGTTTGGTGTTCGACTACAACACAAACATTAGGGAATATTTCGCAAGTTTGCTGCAAGGCAAAAAGCGTTTTTCCGTTAAGGATCCCGGGTTTGGCGAAGCTGTTTTCCGACACCAGGTATTTCGCTCCGAACTTGAAAGGGCCAAGCGCCAGTTTGATTTCGTTGAGGTTGCAGACGACTCGTATGTGGCAACCGCTCCTTTTATGCGGCTTGATTCAAAAGTTTCGCGTTGGGACCTGCAAGATTACCTGAATTGCGCAATTGATTTCATGGAACCGGGTGTGCCTTATACCGTGTTCAGCTTGCGTAAGGCCGGATTCAAACACAAGGTTGATTGCCTTGAGGAAGAATTGGGTTTCGGCCAGTTCTTCTATGAGTCGCTTTTGAGTATGGGGTACGTGAACAGCAGACTCAAGAAAACACGTGTTGGAAACTGCAAGGTGTTCTGCCGGACGGAGGGGAGCTATAGCGGATCCCTTTTGGTTGAGTGGGTTATGGAAGAAAATCCTGCCCTTGAACTCGAGGAACTATCAGGTATTTTGGCCGAAAGTTTTGGCATTGAAGTGGAGCTCAGCAGGCTTCGTTCTTTGGTGAAACGCTCTGATTGCTATTACCAGAAAGAGCTTGACATGGTGTTCAGCTCCGAGAATGAGTACGGAAAGAAGGTCCAAGAATGGCTTTAACAATAGAGGGAATCGAACGCGGAAACGTTCAGGAAACAGGTCGCGTTAGCAAGCTTACGATCGATGGTGTGGCGCAGAACTACAAGGTGTATCGAATTCGCCTTGACGAACTTTACTACAACCCTCAAAACGATCGTATTGCAACATGGATGAGTTCTTATGCGAGCAATGGAGGGGCGGTCGATCCCTCTCCTGAAGGGCGTCCTGCCTACAACAATGCGGTGGCCGAATTCATTCGGCAAAGCAACCCCGAGGCATTGAAGAAAACGCGCAACAATATTCGTCTTTACGGGCAGGAAGTACCAGCCATTGTGCTGGAGGATGGTTTGATTATCGATGGCAACCGTCGTTTTACCTGCTTGCGTGAGCTTGCGGCCGAAGACGAAACATTCAACTGGATTGATGCGATGGTCTTGCCTATGAGCGTCGCAAGCGATCCTAAGCGCGTGAAGCAATTGGAGCTTGCCATCCAGTTTGGTCAAGAGGGAAAAGTTGACTACAACCCTATTGATCGCCTGGTAGGTATCTACAACGATATTTTGAAAAACAGACTGCTTACCCCCGAAGAGTATGCGAAGTATGCAAACGTTCCCATACGAGAAGTAAAAGACCTGGTTGCCCGAGCAAGGCTTATGGCTGATTTTCTTGACTTCTGCAATTGCCCCAACGAGTATCACCTTGCACGTGAACTCGAGATCAACGGCGCTTTGCAGGAAATGCCGCGTTTGATGAAGAAATGTGCCGACAACGATGAAGCGGAAGATTTGAAGACATGCATTTTCGCCAACATCGTTGCGGGCCCGCAGAGCGACTTCAATCGCTTCATCCGCCGATTCAAGCCCATCCTTGAATCTTCTGCTGCTCCAGGTTTTATTCAGCAGGAGCTTGACTTGGCCGCAGAGGTGTCCGATCGCTTGGAAAAGATGGATAAGGTGTCCCTCGACTCTATTCGCGATGAGGTTCGCGGGGATTCTGAGTTTGTCCAAAAATTCAATGATACGTTCGATTTTGCCAGCGAAAAGGCCAAGGCAAGCAAGGTGCTTTCTGCTCCGGTTGAAAACATCATGTCGGCAGCAAGCTTGTTAGAAAGCGTGGAAGGGTCGCTGTTCGCTCGTTTTTCCGAAGAAGACAGGCGTAAGGCTTTACGTGGCTTGAAGGAGATTTCTGCTTATGCCAAGGCCCTGATTGCCGACTTGGATGAAAGCGGTGCTTCGGATGAGGCTTAGGGTTTCATACCGAAATGGCCTTGAAATAGTTGTTGAGGGCATCCAGATGGAGGACTTCGTTAAGTCTTCCATCTGGAAAGTTCGGCTTTCTGCTGTGCGTCGGCGCTCGGTCGGGTTGGAGGGGCAACGAATCTTGTTTCCCCCCAACCTTCCTAAAACTGATGTAGAGAAAGTGCTAGAGGCTCTTTCGTCTATTGACTCGGAGAAGGCCGAAGTTGTATTCGATAATTCGTTCGAACAGGCAACCGAGAAAAGAGAGTCGCTGATTCGCGAAAAGGCGCAGGTAGGTCTTGCTATTAAAGCGCACAGCAGTCAAGTGCTTGATGAATTTGCTCATTTTTCCAGCGTGGTTAATTCACTCATGGCACGTCCGTTGCTGGAGCGTCAGCTTTGGGATGCTTTCTACATGTGCACGATGGGGAAGTCTGCGAACTTTTCGGTGCCTGGCAGCGGCAAGACGGCTACCACGCTTGGCATGTTCGCATATTTAAAGAGCCTTCATCTGACAGAGCGTTTAGTCGTGGTGGGGCCGAAGAACTCTTTCGGTTCCTGGAAAGACGAATGGGAAACGTGCTTTGGAGAAGCTCCTGCTGCATTGTGCTTTCACGATGCTCGTTGGAAGAACAAGCCAAGGAACACGAGATACCAAGAATTAAGGCTCAACGGTACGCGTTATGATTTGATTCTTATCAACTACGAAGCGTTAGAAGGCTATGCGAGTGCGGTTCAAAGCTTGGTTTCCACAAGCGCAATGTTGGTATTCGATGAAGTGCATAAAGTGAAGCAGATAGGTGGCATCAGGGCTAATGCCGCATTGGAGTCTGCACGCGGGGCAAAATATGTGGTTGCGCTTACCGGAACGCCTATTCCCAATTCGTATTCGGATATCTACAACATGCTTCACTTGCTGTATCCGCTTGAATATGGCGACTATTTTGGATTTACCACTTCATATTTAGCCAATCCAGACCCCGATGAAACGGCGGAGATAAATAAGGCGCTTCAGCCGTTTTTCTGCCGTACTAACAAACAGAGTTTGAATGTGCCCGAGGCCTCGCCCGACCAGGTTATGAGGGTGGATGCCACACCAGAAGAGAATGAGCTGCTGTGGATTTTGAGGGATGAGTATAAGCGTTCGCCGCTTGCGCTGATTATGCGTATCTTGCAGCTTGAATCGAACCCTCAAATGTTGCTGTTGCCGGTAAACGAGGGTGACTGCTTTGGGCTTTTTGATACGGACGTCTCTATCGACCAAGAAGTGCCGTCATTTGTGAGCGACCCAGACGCAATTATACTTATCGATAAGTGCACTCCTTCGTCAAAATATCTCGCTTGCTTGAATGCGGTACGCAATCTGGCTGAGCAGGGCAAGAGCGTGGTTGTCTGGTGTTTCTTTAAGAAGAGTATGTATTCGTTTGAGCGCGATCTACGTACTTACGGGTTTACCGCCAACGTTATTTGCGGTGACACCCCGCAAGAAGAGCGTGACGAGATACTTCGCGCATTTAAAGAAGACGGACCTTCGATTTTGGTGACGAATCCACAGACCTTGGCGGAGTCGGTTTCGCTTCATTCGGTTTGCCATGATGCGGTGTATTTCGAGTACAGCTATAACCTGGTGCACCTTCTGCAGTCGAAGGACCGAATTCATCGCCTGGGCCTGAAGCCGGGCCAATATACCCAATATCTGTTTATGCAGACGACATACAGCCTCATGGGCAAGTGCGGTCTGGAGCAGAAAGAGTGGTCGTTGGATGAGAACATTTATAACCGTTTGAAAGAGAAAGAACAGCGAATGCTTGAAGCGATCGATCGTGGTGTTCTGGAGCCGGGTGACACCGATGAATCGGATTTACGCAAAGTGTTTAAGGGGCTTTTTGAAGAGGAGTCGGACGAAAAGGGTTCGGATTTTCAGGTTGTTCAGAATTCAGGAGCATAGAGGCATATGTCCCAAATAGATGTAATAGAGCAGTTGAAGCAGCGTTTCGCTGAACCTCTGGAGGAGTGTGCGCAGCGACGTATTGTGGTGTGGCACGATGCCGACGGAGAGTTTGAGGATCAGTTTGATGAACTATCGCAGCAAGGCCTCGATGGTTCGGGTACCGTTGACGACGCGATGATCGCATCGGGCGAGTTGGTGCGTGCTATTCGCTTTGTGAAGGCTGAAGATGGCGTGATGTTTGCCGTAAAACGTCTGGTGAACCGCGAAGATACCGTAAACGATATCTTGCTGTATCGAAAGCAGTCTCGCGGTGCTGTTGAAGGCGATTGGCTTGCTGATGTTGAGTTATACGCCGACCACTTCCAGGCGGATTATTACTCGCTTTTGGCGGATCGGATCGGTGCTGATGAATCTGCGACTGTGCGGGAAGCACTGCAGAAGCATAAGAAATTTTTTGCAGCGCAAATGCGTATAAAGCGTTTTTCCGCATTGATGCCGGAACCTGCATCGGACGAAGACGTTGAATTGGGCATTTTGGCGGCAGTACTTGGTGCTACTCATCCCGACCAAGCCAATGTTGCTTTCGTGGTACGCGCATACCTGCAGCTGCTGCTGCATTCGGGTTTCGAGGAAGCGCAACTGTTGTTGGCAAAATACAATGCCGAAGAAACGCTTGGTAACCTGGTTAGCCGCCGAACTGGTTATCGGGGCAGCCTGACCGACTGCGATTCGCTCAGTGCTTTTGCCGCCCATCTTCTGCTTACGGCCGCTTCGCATGTTATGCCTGAAGGAGCGCTTTCTGGTTTGGAGGCACACATTGCCCAACCATATGCGCCGTTCTGTATGGCGTTGATTAAGGATTGGGATCGAGATCCTTCCGCTGCGGAAGACCTGTTTGAGGTATGTCGATTGGTGGAAGACGAATACAACCTACCTGCCCGTTTTGCCGAGCTTCCACTTGCCAATGTTCTGGAATGCGATGTGCTTCCTTGCGTGAATGAGGTTATTCTGCAGCAATTGTTTGCCTCTGTTGCGGGTGGCTCGAACCGCCTCGAGGAAACGCATGCGGTAATTGACCGCCGTAAAGATTTGGCGTGGTACGGACGGGTTTCCGCTTATTTTGAGATGCTGGAAGCTTCCGTTGCCATGAAGGAATTTGAGCAAAGCCATGTTGGGGCCTTTACCCTCGCTGATGCCAAAAAGGTTTGGGATGCCTATGCAAATGATTGGTGGCGTATGGATGGGTATTATCGCAAGCTTTGCATGGCGTATTCCGCATGCCAGAAGGTGGGTATCGCGGTACTCGAGAATCCTTCACGCAGTGTTGCCGAATGGGCCGAGAGGCTGTATGAGAACTGGTTTTTGGCAAAGGTTTGCGACTGTTGGACTAGCGCTGCATCGGAACAGTGGGAAAAGCGGGGCTATGTGGCAGGCGTGCCGCAGCAGCGGAATTTCTTTTGGGATACCTTGCCGGGATACTCCGATATGAAAACCACGGTAGTAGTGGTGTCCGATGCATTGCGTTATGAAGTTGCTTGCGACATCGCTAAGACATTGAACCGCGAGCGTGGTGGCAAGGTGAAGCTCGGCAGCATGCAGGGCATATTCCCTACAGTGACCGAGTTTGGCATGCCGGCGCTTCTTCCGCAGAAAACACTGTCACTCGATTGGGATAAGGGGTCTGTTTCTGCAGACGGCATGCCTACAGCGACTACCGAACAGCGTGAGGCGGTGCTGCGTACAGCGCGACCGGCGGCGCGTGCTCTGCGAGTATCGCAATACCTGGAAATGCCCAGTGTGGAGCGGAAAGCCATGCTGAAAGACGCCGGTTTAGTGTACCTGTATCACAACAAAATTGACGCTACGGGCGAAAAGCCCACCACCGAACAAGATGTGTTCGATGCTTGCGCCGATACGATTGGTGAATTGTGTGCTTTAGCGCGGCGCATTTGCGCTGATGCTCCAGCGGCACGTGTGGTTATAACGGCCGATCATGGGTTCCTGTATACCCGTCACGAGTTGAAAGAATGCCAGAAGGTGGGTAAGGACTCCCTTCCGGGTGCTGATGTCATTTCCGGTAAGCGCCATCTGGTGGCTCATTCTGCCGAGCTGGATAGCTGGTTTGGTGCAGAAAACCCTGACGCCATGTTGTTTATCCGCATGAATATGGACGCTGTTGAGGGTGGAGAGCATATCGGGCTGGCGCCGCGTCAAAGCGTGCGCATCAAACGGCCCGGCGGCACATCTCATTATGTGCATGGCGGTGTTAGCATGCAGGAAATGTGCGTTCCCGTAGTGGGATTCTATAAAGTTAATGCACGTTCGAAGGAATTTGAAGCCACGCAACCTGCTATGTTGAGCGTGCTTTCGGATAGCCGACGCATTACCAATTCGCCGTTTCGCGTAAAGCTTATCCAGGATGCGCCAGCAACAGGAAAAACTTTGCCCTGCGAATACGAGCTGGCATTTACTGATGCTTTCGGGAATGAAGTAAGTACTGTAGTCAAAGCGCATGCCGACAAAGCATCAGAAAACCCGCAAAACCGTGTGCTGGAGGTGCAGTTCAGCCTGCGTTCCGATTTGAACTTTTCAGCGAAGGATGCTTATTACCTGGTTGCGCGCGATAAGAAGGCAGGCGTGATAATCTGGCGCGAGGAATACCGTATCGAGATTTCGTTTGCCGCCATTTAATTTTAGGTTGCCGGGAATGGGCGAGTAGGAGGGTTTTGCCGTGATAGTGGATATCGACATCGATGCTCTACGAGCGTATTTGCTGGACTATTGCGGTACCTCGATGTTTGCGGGGTTTCCCGCGGCTGTGCTCGATGTGGCAGACATCGAGTGCGCCAGCGGCGAAGAGCTGTGCCGCATGGTCGAGCGATTAGGCATTGACTTGCGGAAGTTTGCTGTGCAATGAAGGGTTGGGGCTGCCCTCAGCCCTTCATCGCGGGAGCTTTTCGGGTTCTACGCTACAATGCTTTGAAATACGAAATGAATCCAAAGCGCAGGTTGGGCGCTTGTTGAAAGGAGCGCTATGTCCGCTCAATGTAATCTGATCATCGACTCCACGTGTGACCTTCCCCTGGAACTTGTTCAGCAGGAAGGCGTAACCCGACTCGACTTCAACTACATTATCGATGGGGTAACGTACAAAGACGATTTCTTCCAGTCCATCACGCCGAAAGAGTTCTACGACAATATCCGCAACGGCGCCACGCCCAGCACTTCGCAGGTGGCTCCCGCCGAAACCGAGGCTGCCTTCAAGGCTGCCATCGAATCGGGCGTCCCCACGGTGTACCTGTGCTTTTCAAGCGGCATTTCCAGCAACTACAGCACGGCTTACGCTATTTGGAGCCAGCTGAAGGCGGAACATCCCGAAGCCCCCATTTACATCGTTGACCTGCTAGTAGGTTCCACGCCTGAAGGCTTGCTCATCTTGGAAGCGCTGCGTCAGCGCGAGCGAGGCCTTACGGCAGAAGAAATGGTTGCATGGGCTGAAGAGGCACGCTTTTTCGTCCAGACGCTGTTTATGGTGGACGACTTGGATGCGCTGCACCGTGGTGGCCGCATTCCTGCTTCGGTTGCGTTTGCCGGTTCCAAGCTCGATCTGAAGCCGTTGCTGAACTTCGACACCAACGGAAAGCTTTCGCTTGCCGGCGCTTCCCATGGCCGCAAGAAAGGCTTGAAGCAGCTTGCTGCTTTCTATGAAAAGGCCCATGCCGAAAACAACAATGTGGTGCTTATCGGCAACGCCGACTGCGAAAAGGATGCCGATAGGCTCTCCAACCTTCTCGCCAAGCAGGATGAGTCCATCACGGTTATCAAGCACAATATTGGTGCCACCATCGGCAGCCACGTCGGCGCCGGCATGATCTCCATTTCTTTCTGGGGTTCCGACCGTCGCGAATCGCTCTCGGTTGCCGACAAGATTGCCCGTAAGGTGCGCAAAGGGGAGTAGGGGTTTCTTCGAGAATTCGATTGACTGGCCAAGAGCCGCAGCATTATGCTGCGGCTCTTTTTCGTATGTGGGCAGGTTGTTTACTGTTTGCATGGGGCGCTGGGACGCGGCTGGGCCTTGCGCCTTTGGACTAAAGCTATGTTGCGAGGCGTTTGCTCAACGATGGGTTTGCATTTTGTTGGAGCTGACGGCCCGCCTTTTGCTAGATCAATCAAGGCGTCAGAACCAAGAAACGGGTACGTGATGGCAAAATAATCGACTTGTGAATGGCGTTTTATACGTAAAGAAGGCCCTTCAGGTTTAAGAAGCAAAATGAACTGGGGTTTTGTGGGGCCCTGAAGCCAAGATCAACGCTTCAGAGACGAAAAGTCATTCACAAGTCGAATATTTTGCCAAACGGAGGTCGATTTCTGGTTTGAGCTTTTCCTACAAGCCGAAAACAGATCCGTTATGGCAATAAAGGCCTCTAAAGTACGACATTCTGTTTTCGCGACGCCGAACCTGGCTTATGAACTTCGAAAAACCCCAGGTCATACTGCTTTGCAAAACCATAAGATCGTCTTAGCGAGTAGATGATCGTACTTTAGCCATCTTTTTTGCCAAGCAGAGGCCAATTTCTGGTTTGGCGGCTCTCAAGGTGTGCTGCTTGTGTTTGGCTCCCAAACAAGCCCAAAGCCGTGAATTGCCTTGCGCGATATGCCCATACGGTTTATCATATGAACAGTTGTTCACATGAAAGAAGGTTAAACGATGGTCTCAGACAAGAAGGAAACTGCAAAGGCGCAGGATTCCGACGTAAAGTGCGTCCAGCCTGCCAGCGATGCGGAAGCTAAAACCGATGCACGTTCGTGCGGTTGCGGCGTTGATGAAACCATCGACATGATGCCCGATGAAGAGCTGCTGTACGACTTGGCTGATCTGTTCAAGGTGTTCGGCGATACCACACGCATCAAGATCCTGTATGCGCTGATGGCGCAGGACCAATGCGTTGCCGACTTGGCGGAAGAAATCGGCGCAACGCAAAGCGCTGTCTCTCATCAGCTGCGCACGTTGAAGCAAAGCCGTCTGGTGCGTGCAAAGCGTGATGGCAAGAACGTTATCTACTCGCTTTCCGACGATCATGTGCACACCATGCTCGCTCAGGGTATGACCCATATTTGCGAGTAACCGCTGCTGGGGAAGTGTCCCGGCAAAAGCAAAGGTAACAGTGCGGGCATTGCCCGCTGAACAGTTTCGACAACCCACGAGGAAAGGAACCCCCATGCGTAAGGTATTCAAGCTTCAGGACCTTGATTGCGCTAACTGTGCTGCAAAGATGGAAGATGCCATCAAGAACATCGAGGGTGTGAACAGCGCTTCCATGAGCTTCATGACCCAGAAACTGGTAATCGACGCCGAGCCCGAAAAGATGGACGCCATCCTCGACGAAGCGGAAAAGATCTGCCACAAGATCGAGCCCGATATGGTCATCGTACGTTAGCTTGCCAGCTAACGTACGTTCTCGGGGAGGCGCGATGACACTGCGCGGGATTCTGGCGGTGCAGCTGCCGCTCCAAGCGTGTTTGACGGGCGAAGCCCGTCTGGCGCGTGCTTTCACGGCATCTGCGCTCGCCAGAATCCCGCTCGCTGATGTTTCTTGACCTGTGGGTTTCGATTTGGCGGGGCGGCACGGAGGCCGGCCCTTTCTCTTTCAACCCACCTGCACTTATCAGCGTCTCGTCCGCTGTTTCCTTGGCCTATGGGCTTCAACAAAGTTCGCTGTTCCAGCTAACTCTTCGAGCCTCCAGAAAAACGAACGCGGGGCATCCGTCCTACCAAGATCCGATGCACCCGCATACGCTGTGAAAGGATTTTACATGAACAAAAAGCAGAAAAGGACGCGCAACCGAATCGTTACGGCGCTCGTCATTTTTGCTGCGGTATTCGCGGTGACGGAGTTCGTTCCGTTGGCGCAGTACGTTGGTGGCGAAACGAACGCGTTGTATCTCGAGTTCGTTTTGTACCTTATCCCGTTCCTTATTGCAGGCTACGACGTGCTGTACAAGGCGGTGCGCAACATCGTCAACGGCCAGGTGTTCGATGAGAACTTCCTGATGACCATCGCCACGGTGGGCGCGTTCGCGCTGGTGCTGTTCCCCGATTCGCAGCCACATATGGCCGAAGGCGCTGCGGTAATGTTGTTTTACCAGGTGGGAGAGCTGTTCCAAAGCTACGCCGTAGGCAAATCGCGCCAGTCAATCGCCGATATGATGGACATCGCCCCCGACTACGCCAACGTTATGCGTGATGGCGAATTGGTGCAGGTTGACCCGTACGAAATCGGCGTGGGCGATGAAATCGTGGTGAAGCCGGGCGAGCGCATCCCGCTCGATGGCGTAATCGTCGAAGGCTCTACCCAGCTGGACACCGCAGCCCTCACCGGCGAATCGGTGCCGCGTCATGTTGAAGAAGGCGCCGAGGTGATTTCCGGCTGTGTGAACATGACGGGCAAGATCACGGTGAAGGTAAGCAAGCCCTTTGAGCAGTCCACGGTTTCGCGCATTCTGGAATTGGTGGAAAGCGCCAGCGAAAAGAAGGCGCAGACCGAAAACTTCATCACGCGTTTCGCGCGTTACTACACGCCCATCGTCACCATCGGAGCACTTGCGCTGGCGGTGCTGCCTCCGCTGCTGTTCGGTCAGAACTGGGCCGACTGGGTTGAACGCGGCCTTACCTTCCTGGTTGTTTCGTGCCCGTGCGCGCTGGTGATTTCCGTTCCGCTTTCGTTCTTCGGTGGTATTGGCGGCGCATCCCGCCTGGGCATTCTGGTGAAGGGCGGCAACTACCTGGAAGCGCTTGCCCATACGGAAACTGTGGTGTTCGACAAGACGGGCACGCTTACCAACGGCAGCTTCAACGTGGTGGCCGTGCATCCCGATGCGGCGGCGGAAGTTGACCCCGACCTCATCCTTTCCATTGCGGCTCATGCTGAAGCGTATTCTGACCATCCTATTGCCGTTTCGGTGAAGGAAGCGTTCACGGGTGAAATCGACCAGAAGCGCATTGCCGACGTGCGTGAGGAAGGCGGCCATGGCGTGCGCGCCGTGGTGGACGAGCACGTGGTGCTGGTTGGCAACGACAAGCTTATGCGCGAAGAGGGCGTGGCCTACCACGACTGTGAGCTTACCGGCACAATCCTGCATGTTTCCATCGACGGTAAATATGCTGGTCACATCATCATCGCCGACGTGGTGAAAGACGATGCGGCTGAATGCATCAAACGCTTGCATGCTGCCGGCGTGAAGAAGACGGTCATGCTCACGGGCGACCGCACCGAGGTTGCCCAAGCGGTTGCTGAAAAGCTGGGGCTCGACGAATTCCACGGCCAGCTTCTGCCGGAAGACAAGGTTAACCAGGTAGAACGCCTGCTGGGCGCAACGTCTGAACAGGGCAAGCTCGCTTTCGTGGGCGACGGCATCAACGACGCTCCGGTGCTTACCCGTGCCGATATTGGCATTGCCATGGGCGCAATGGGTTCCGATGCCGCCATCGAAGCAGCCGATGTGGTGCTGATGGACGACAAGCCTTCGAAGATTTCCTCCGCCATTGCCATTGCGCGCAAAACCATGCGCATCGTATGGCAGAACATCATCTTCGCGTTGGGCGTTAAGTTCGTGGTGTTGGCGCTTGCTGCGGTGGGCATCGCAACCATGTGGCTTGCTGTATTTGCCGATGTGGGCGTGGCGATCCTTGCCATCCTGAACGCCATGCGCTGCATGAGCGTTGAACGATTCCGCTAATCTACGATTAGCGGAGCCTTCGCTAGAGGCGTTATGACGCTGCGCGAGCCCCTGGCGGCACAGCTGGCGGTCCAAACGGGCTGGACGTGCGAAGCACGCCTGGCAATCCTGCTCAGCAGAGCTGCGCAGGATGCACCCGCTCGGGTGCATGGTTTGAAACCAAACATGCCACTGGCATGTTTGCCCCCACCATCTGCACTCGTCAGGGGTTCGCTCGCTGTTTTTAATGGACCTAGGGCAGGAGGGAAATGCCGAATTCTTCTACATACATCCTGCAGGTAGATGGCATTGCCGTCCACGTTACGTTGAAGCGGATGAAGAGCATCCGTTTGCACGTACACCCAACGGGCGAGGTGACGCTTTCGGCACCGTACGGTACCAGCCAGGAGCGTATTCGCAGCTTCGTTTCCGCGAAGGCTGAATGGGTGCGCCAGCAGCAGGCTGCTCAGGCCGAATCCCCGGCGGCACGGGCCGAACGGGCCAGCAAGCAGGAAATCGAGCAATGGCGCGCGGTGGTGAAGGCGTGCGTGCCGCCGTTGGTCGCCGAATGGGAGCGCATTTTGGGCGTGCACGTGCAGAAGCTCGACTACCGCAATATGAAAAGCCGGTGGGGAAGTTGCCAGCCCACCACGGGCCGCGTATGCATCAACATCCGCTTGGCGTTGTACCCGCCCGAATGCCTGGAATACGTGGTGGTGCACGAGCTGTGCCATATGCTGGAGCCTAACCACGGTGCAGGTTTCAAAACCCTTATGAGCAAAGTGATGCCCGACTGGAAGCAGCGCGAGCGCATCTTGAACCCGGGGCGGAAGGGCTAGCGCTGGCGGGTGTCTGCTCTGTGTTCCGTAAAGCAGCCGGGTTCCGTCCTCTGCATTGCGCTCCCAAGAAACAGGTGGGCCGGTGTCTTCGTCGAATCTTCCCCGCATAGGCTTCTGGTTCCATCAGCACCGTTTGCCTTGCGCAAGCGTGCTAAAATAGCTCAGTTAAACCCTGCGCGGTAATGCGCAGATGCAAGCAAGTAATCTGAAGCGGCGGGCGGCATCATCAGCCGTTTTCGCCAAGAAAGAGAGCATGAGCATGAGCAAGGGAACCTATTCCTTCACCACTCCCATCTACTACGTTAACGCGGCTCCCCACCTGGGCACGGCCTACACCACCATCGCTGCCGATGCGGTTGCGCGCTACCAGCGCATGAACGGCTACGACGTGGCATTCGTAACCGGCATGGACGAGCACGGCCAGAAGGTTGCCGACACGGCAGCTTCCAAGGGCATGACGCCGCAGGATTGGTGCGATTCCATGGAACCGGCCTTCCGCGATTGCTGGGACATGCTCGACATCACCTATACCGACTTCGTTCGCACCACCGAGCCCCGTCACGCCGAAACCGTGAAGAAGTTCTGGCAGGACCTCTACGACAAGGGTTACTGCTACAAGGGCTCCTACGAGGGTTGGTACTGTGTTCACGAGGAAACCTACTACAACGAAAGCGACCTTCTGAAGAACGATGAAGGCGAATTCGTGTGCCCCGACTGCAAACGCCCTGTTCAGAAGGCAAGCGGTGAAGAGAACTGGTTCTTCAAGCTTTCCGAGTTCCAGGAGCCTTTGCTCAAGTACTACGAGGAACACCCCGAGTTCATTCGCCCCGAAACGCGCAAGAATGAAATCGTTTCCTTCGTGAAGAGCGGCCTGAAGGATCTTTCCATTTCCCGTTCCACGTTCGACTGGGGCGTTCCGCTGCCCTTCGATGAAGGCCATGTTGCCTATGTATGGGCAGACGCACTGTTGGCATACTTCACGGGCATCGGCTACGCCAGCGAAGAGCGTGCCGGCGAATTCGAGCAGCGCTGGCCCATGCAGTACCACTTCGTGGGCAAGGACATCACGCGCTTCCACTGCGTGATTTGGCCTGCCATGCTGATGGCTGCTGGCCTGCCCATTCCCCGCACGGTATTCGGCCACGGCTTCCTGCTTACCAAGGGCGAAAAGATGTCCAAGTCCAAGGGCAATGCCGTGAAGCCCGCCGACTTGGTAAAGGCATTCGGCGTTGACGCATACCGCTACTACTTCCTTTCCGACGTCCAGTTCGGCCATGACGGCTCCATTTCCATCGAGCGCATGGTTCAGGTGTACAACGCCGACCTGGCAAACACCTGGGGCAACCTGTGCAGCCGCGTGTTCAACATGACCAAGAAGTACTTCGACGGCAAGGTGCCTGCTGCTCCCGCCGGCGCCGAGGAAAACCCGCTGCGCGAGATTGCCGATGAGCTGTATGCCGAGTACGACAAGTGCATGGGCGACGTCGACTTCACGGGCGCTGCCGCTGCGGTTCAGAAGCTGGCAAGCCGCGTGAACCTGTACGTTGAAGATTCCGCTCCGTGGAACCTTGCCAAGAGCGAGGAAACCGCTGATGAGCTGGCTGCTGTTATCTACAACGCCCTGGAAGCCATCCGCATCATCGCGCTGTACATGGCGCCTTTCGCGCCCAACACGTCCGCTGAGGTATTCAACCGCCTGAGCCTGGGCGATATTTTCGCAACCACCGACATCGAGGCTGCAACGGTTTGGGGTCAGCTCGAAGCAGGTTCCCCTGTTTCTGTGGGCGATCCGCTGTATCCGCGCCTGGACGCCGATGCCATCGATCTTTCCATCGAGTAAGTGGAAGCGGTCGGAACAATGACCGAGGGAACGCAATCGCTGAACGCCGTCTTCGTTGAGGAGGGTGCGTTCAGCGTTTCCTTTTTTCAGAAACGCAAGCACCATAAGTACCGCGAAGTGGAAGCGCCCGTCCTGGGCGCTCCGGTGGCGGATACCCATGCTCACCTGGAAATGCTGAAGAATCCTGCTGGTGAACTGGCTAAATGCGCGTATCACAACGTCCGTTTCATATGTGCGATGTGCGACCCCGCCGAAGACGACCACACCACGTTCGAAAACCTCGAGGCGTGGCAGGAAGGCGCGCGCACCACGCTTGAGGAAGCGGGCTTGGAACAGTACATCCCTCGTATTCCGCACCTGCGTATTGCCACAGGTGTGCACCCGCATAATGCCAAGCTGTGGGATACGCGCATGGAGCGCACGCTGGTGAATCGCTTGGCCGACCCGCGTGTCTGTGCGCTGGGCGAAGTGGGGCTCGATTACCATTACGACCTTTCGCCGCGTGCGATGCAGCGGGGGGTGTTCCGTTGTCAGGTGCAGCTTGCCAAGATGGCGGGCATTCCGCTTATCCTGCATATGCGAGAAGCGCATGACGAAGGCTTGGCTATTCTGGAGGAAGAGGGATTCCCCGAGGCGGGTGTGTTGCTGCACTGCTTCAACCTTGACGAAGAAGCGCTTGCTCCTTGGGCCGAGCACGGTTGCTACATTGCCTATGGTGGTCCCATCACGTTCAAAAAGGCTGATGAGGTGCGTGCGGCGGCCACGAAAGTGCCACATAACCTGCTGCTTACCGAAACCGACAGCCCGTATATGACCCCCGAGCCTATGCGCGGGGTGGACTGCGGGCCGGCGCATGTGATCTTCACCGCGGAAAAGCTGTTGGAGGTTCTGGGCAAGCAGTCGGAAGAGGAACGTGCAGAATTGCTAGGCCAGCTGTACCGCAATGCGCTTGGCCTGCTGGACTGTGAACCTACCGCCTGGCAGTGCAGTCATGCGGCGAAGAATGCGTAGCGGTATGACTCGCTGGGTAGTTGTCAACGGCTCGCCGCGGTTGAACGGCAAAAGCGCCCGCGTGGTGCGTATGCTGAAGCTGCTTATCGAGCAGCGCACGCCCGAAGTGGAGCTTGTCGAGTTCGAAGTTGGGCGCATGGACGTTTCCGGGTGCAACGGCTGCGAATTCTGCCGTACCAACGGTGAATGCGTCATGGACGACGATATGACACAGTTCATCGATGAGCTGGACAGTGCCGATAGGGTGCTGTTGGTGGTGCCGGTGTATTTTGCCGGAGTGCCCTCGCAGATGAAGGCGGTGCTCGACCGGCTGCAGCCGTACTTTTGGCCGTACCTGGAGCGCAAGAAAGCGGGCGAAACGCTACCGGAAAAGCGACCTTTGTCGCTTTTCGTGGTGGGTGACGGCGGTGACCCGCATGGGTACGACCCGCTTGTTGCCAGCGTCCGTTCCTCTATGGCTCTTGCAGGTTTTTCGATTGATGAAGTGATTCCGCTTATCGGCATCAAGCACGTTAAGCCGGAACATTTAGGAAAGTGGGGTGTTGCCTAATGGGCAAGCTTTCATATTTGGCAAGCGTTGCCGAAACGCGCGCGGTGCTTGAAGCCTATGGCCTTATGACGAAGAAGGCGCTGGGGCAGCACTTCCTTATTAATGACGGCATCGTGCAGCATATCTGCGACTTGGCGGAGCTTTGCCCTGAAGACAAGGTGTTGGAAGTTGGTCCTGGCATTGGCACGCTGACCGTTGCCTTGCTACAGCGCGCTGGTCAAGTGTGCTCCATCGAAATGGACGCCGATTTGCCGGCCGTGTTGGCAGAGACATGTGCCGAATGGGCCGACAAGTTCACTCTTATTCCGGGCGATGCCCTGGCGGTTGCGCCTTCACAGGTGCCGTTTGCGCCGAACAAGCTTGCTGCCAACCTGCCTTACGCGGTGGCGGCAACCATCGTGCTCGATTTCTTCGAGCGTTATGAATCGCTGCAAAGCCAAACCATCATGGTGCAGGCCGAGGTTGCCGATCGCATGTGCGCGAAAATCGGCACGAAGAATTACGGCGCCTATACGGTTAAGCTGGGCCTTTTGGCCGAATACCATGGCCGTTTCGCGGTTTCCGAGGGCAACTTCTTCCCGCCGCCGCGCGTGAAGAGCGCCGTTATCCGCCTTGATCGCCGCGCCGAACAACTGCCCGACGAGTTGCGTCGTGCAACCATGATCATGGCCGACGCATCGTTTGCCAACCGCCGCAAAACCATTGCGAACTCGCTGAAAACCTACTTCTCCAACCCGCAAACGCATGATGATCGCATGCTGGCGTGCATTCCCGAAACGCTTGAGCAGGCGGGTATTTCCGCCAAAGCGCGTGGTGAATCGTTGGAGCGAGAAGCATTCATCGAGCTGGGCAAGGCATACCTTGCCATGCACGAGTAGCGTAATTCAGCCCTTTTCTGGTTGGGCATGGGGCGCTGCGCCTCGTGCCCAACCAATGGTATTCAATAATTGATGATCTGAAGCGCAGGGTGCTGCGTAGCGGACTCCTCTGGAGCGCGGTTTTCGAGGAATTGCCTTCAAGAAATCGCCCTAGGTATTCGATCGAAAACGTAGGGGATTTCCTGAATCATGCATCGAGCTGATTTTGCGGTTTCTTCCACCGAATTCAAAAAGCCAATTCCTTGAAAACCGAAGCAAGCGGAAGCGGAGTGCGATACGCAGCACCCTGCGCCTCTTATAGTGCGTTCAACACATGAAAGGAACCAGATGGCAAAAGCCACTCCTTCTTTAACTCGTAGAACCCTTCATTACTACTGGCAAGTAACGCGCAAGCATAAAGGCATGTTCGCTGCATTGATGCTTTCCACCTTCGCGTTCGTAGCCCTGCTCAGCTACGGCAACCCGTATGTCATGAGCCTCATCGTTGACAAGGTGAGCGCCGATCCCGTTGGTGCCGACCAGGTTATGGAAGTGTTCGGGCCCTACATTGTGGCGCTCATCCTTATTAATGTGTTCGGTCAAGCGGCCAGCAAGCTGCAGGATTACACCATGTACAAGCTGGAAATCGCCGCATCGTACGACTTGGCAACCATGAGCTTCGATGCCCTGTGCAACCAGAGTATGTCGTTTCACTCCAACCGTTTCGGCGGCACTCTGGTAAGCCAAACCACCAAGTTTATGAGCGCTTACCAGCAGTTAATCGAAACCATCATGTTCCCGTTTCTGCCGGTTGTTTGTTCGGTTATCTTCACGTGCGCCATTTTGGTTCCGCGCGTGCCGCTCTACGTTGCCATCCTCATGGTGCTGTTGGTAATCTACGCCAGCATTTCCTATTACCTGTACAAGCGCATCCTTTCGCTGAACGAAAAGGCCGCCAGCGCACAGAACCAGCTTTCGGGTGAGTTGTCCGATTCGGTGGCGAACATCCTGGCGGTGAAAACTTATGGGCGTGAAGATTACGAACGAGGGCTTTTCGACCAGGCGAACAGGGAAGTGGTGGCTCGCGATTCGAAGCGCATGTGGGCATCGCTTACCCGTGGCATTATCACGGCGTGCATCACGGTGGTTATCATGGCGGTGGTTACGGTGTTCATCGCGGGAGGCAATGCCTGGTACGGCATCACGCCGGGCACGTTGGTGGTTATGTTCACTTACACCTACACCATTACGAACCAGTTCAACTTCATCAACAACGGCCTGCAGCGCTTCAACCGCGCTTTCGGCGATGCCAGCGGCATGACGGCCATCTTGGACGAGCCGCGCCTTGTTGCCGACAAGCCTGGCGCGCCGGATTTGAAGGTGACCGAAGGCACCATTGATTTCCAGGACATCGACTTCTTCTATACCGACGGCAATGCGAAGACGCAGGTGTTCGACAAGTTCGAATTACATATCCCAGCTGGCCAGCGTGTTGGTTTAGTGGGCATGAGCGGTGCGGGCAAAACCACGCTCACCAAGTTGCTGCTGCGTTTGTCGGACATTCAGGAAGGTCGCATCCTCATCGACGGACAGAACATCGCCGACACTACTCAGCAAAGCCTGCGTCGTCAGATTGCCTACGTGCCGCAGGAAGCGTTGCTGTTCCATCGCACCATTGCGGAAAACATCGCTTACGGCAGGCCTGATGCAACGCCCGAGCAAATCCGCACGGCGGCAAAGCAGGCAAATGCCCTTGAATTCATCGAGAAGCTTCCCCAGGGCTTCGATACGGTGACGGGCGAGCGCGGCGTTAAGCTTTCGGGCGGCCAGCGCCAACGCATTGCCATTGCGCGTGCGCTTCTGGCTGATTGCCCGGTGCTTGTGCTGGACGAGGCCACCAGCGCCCTTGACTCCGAGAGCGAAAAACTGGTGCAAGACGCTTTGGCTACGTTGATGGAAGGACGCACCTGCATCGTGGTGGCGCATCGCCTTTCCACGGTTGCCAACTTGGACAGGATTGTGGTGCTTGATGGCGGCAAGATCGTCGAAGACGGCCCGCACGATGAACTGGTTGCGCAGGGTGGGGAATACGCTCATCTGTGGAACCGTCAAACGGGCGCATACCTCGAATAGCCAATAGTATGTCTATGGTTACAAGATGAAGATTGCCCCGTAGCATAAGCGGCGATGATAGACTAGCTATGTATTAATGTGTCCAAAGTGGAAAGAACAACCTTTTATGGATCTAGCAAAGCAAGCACAGATTATCGGCAACATCCATGACACGCTGAGCCAGTACGTTGGCCAGAAGCTGCGCGTTCGTGCAAACATGGGCCGCTCGAAAATCGTTGAAAGCGAAGGTGTGCTCATGCAGGTGCATCCGCAGCTGTTCATCATGGAGGTAAAGCGCAAGCGCGGCGCTTCTGCCCGTCAGTCCTACCAGTACGTTGATGTTCTTACCGGTATGGTAGAGCTCAGCCAGGACGGCAAGCCCCTCTTCGGCAACTTCATCGAAGAGGACACCCCTGAAGAAGCAGCTCCTGCAGCAGAGGCAAAGCCCGAACTGTAAGCGCGAAACCATCGCATCAAGCAAGGCCCGTTCGTTTTTTTCGAACGGGCCTTGCTGCGTTTCTGGACGAGGAGGGGTTAGGCGGCGCATATCGGGCTCCGCTTCCGCTTATTTCGGTTTTTAAGGAATTGAAGGGGAGCTAGCGTAAGAAATCGCGAATATGATTCAACGCATGGT
>CAUASB010000018.1 GCA_958431815.1 uncultured Eggerthella sp.
ATTGAACATGGCAGATAGCGTTTTTGCCTCTTCGTTTCGACTGCAGAAAATCAAACCTTTACGGTCTTTCTTGCGCACCGAGTATTCTTCAATTTTTCTTGTTATATGACAGACGCGTGCTTCGGAAGTGAGCTGTGAAAAAGCAGAGAAGTCATCCGCCTCTTTGTCATCAATATTTAGGTCGGCAATACCGTAGTAGTGAAAGGGGACGAGCATTTCGTTTTCGAGCGCGTCTTGCAGGGTGATTCGATAAGCAATTACATGGTTGAATAATTCGTATACGTTGTATCCATCTGTCCTGCTTGGGGTTGCTGTCATTCCCAGGATAAATTTTGGCTGGAAATAGGCCAATATCTTTTGATAGCTCTTCGCTCCTGTTCGATGTGCTTCATCGATGATGATGTAATCGAACTCTTCTGGCGAGAAGTTCGTTAAATGCCCTGATAAGTTAACGGCCATTGCAAATAGGCAGCTTGCGTTTCTTTCCCCAGCATTACTGAATTGACCGTAGGTATACGTATCTCCCAGCACATCAGCGAAACTCTTTTGAGAGACATCGAGAATTCGCTGCCTATGGGCTACAAAAAGAACTTTTTTGGGTTTTGTCCTTTCGATTTCAAAGGCCGAAAGGTAAGTTTTTCCTGTTCCGGTCGCTGAGACCAACAGGGCTCTCGGCTCGTTTCTTTTATGCAAGACGTTCAGGGCTTCTAGGGCTTGAGATTGCATTTGATTTGGTTTGATTTTTGATGTGGTGCCAGAACCATTTATCGTAAGGCTGCTTTGGTTTTGTTCGAGTGCGTATTGGCTATATCTCTTTGGGGAGCAATCGAGGTAGGCTTCGTAATTGTCAACCCATGCATTGGTTATTGCTGTTGTGAGATTGTCGTTCCATAGTTTCAAGAATTCCTCTTTTGTTTGGTGGAGGATTTCTCCGTTTGGAAACGATCGAAACAAGACGTTCCATTCTTTATTGCAGGTCAAAGCTGTCTGCGTAAGGTTAGAGCTTCCAATGATTATGGTGGAAATTCCATCTTGATCAAAGAAGTATCCTTTTGCGTGCAGGCTGCCTTGATAAATACGCGCCTCGATATTTGGGTATTCGAGGATTTTTCTAAGAGCATCAGGCTCGTTGAAAGAAAGGTATGTTGAGGTAAGGATTCGACCTGGTATTTTTTTGCTGCTCAATTCAGCAAGGATTTCGGTGAGCATTTGAATACCGCTTGAAGTTATAAACGCTACAGATAAATCAAAACTTGTGCAGTTGGCGAATTCTTTTTTAAGGACGGAAAGCACATTGCAAGCTGAATCGCTATTGCTGAGGATTTTTGGAGCATAGCGGTCGTCGGCTTTCTTGCTTGAGTCAATGAAGCTTGATTCAAGGCTGGCGGAAAAGTCAATCACGTTGTATTCGATGTCTCCCATATTTATGCCCTCCGATGGTGCTTCAATGAAATCCCAGATGAATGTTCTATTGAGATCTTATCCGGTTGATCGCCTTCGATTCCGACTCGGCTTATAAATGCGTAGAGCGGCGAATCCTGCCGGTGCCCGGCAGGTGAAAGGTCCTCGATGCGAGGTTTGATGTCTTGGGAGGTTACTCGTGAAGACGATAAACGTGGTTGCTGCGGCAATTCTTCATGATGGAAAAGTATTTGCAACTCAAAGGGGATACGGCGAATTCAAAGGTGGTTGGGAATTCCCTGGAGGAAAGGTTGAAAAGGGGGAGACGGCGGAAGAAGCGCTTATTCGAGAAATCCATGAGGAACTGAAAGCTACAATTTCGGTTGACTCATTTCTTTGTCAGGTTGAGTATGACTATCCTTCGTTTCACTTGTCTATGGGCTGCTTTCTTTGCAAGGTTGTGGATGGTCACTTAGAATTGCTTGAACATTCGGCTGCGAAATGGCTTGGAAGTGCTGATCTTCGCTCGGTAAATTGGCTGCCTGCCGACATTGGTGCTGTTGAAGCATTGGAAAAGTTGGACGTGTTGAACTAATGCACAGCGATGGCGCTTTTCAAGAGTGGAGAGCTCCGTTGCTGCCAAGATTCCCAGGGCCATGTACCTTGCTTGTCCATTGATGCGGCAACCTTGGCTCAACGTCTGAGTTTTTGCACGAGCATCAGATAAGTGTCCTCTGCCTCCCATCTCCACACCACCTTCATGGTTACGGAGCCGTTTCTTGCCGCTTTCCGTACCCCTTGGTACTATGTTTTTGCACACTGTGTTCATTAATGGTCGCTTTGTCTAACTTGCAGCCCGAGCTCGCAAGCGACCGCACAAGGGGGAAGAGGTTATCGTGCCAGCTGGTTCCAGCGCACAACTGCGTTGCACTGACAACGCCGGCATCGTTGCGCCGTCTTTTGGCGATGGCGCCAGTTCTGCTGCGTCCTGCGCGGAAGACCGCCGCATCACGCGCAGCAAGAAGGCCCTTCGCGGCGCGCTTATTTCCCTTATGGAAGAAAAGGGCTTCGAAGCCATCACGGTAAACGACCTGTGCTCCGCCGCCGATCTTAACCGTGGCACGTTCTACAACCATTTCCGCAGCAAGGAACATCTTCTTGCCACCTTCGAAGATGAAGTGATGGCCGACCTTGCGCACATCCAAACGCAGATGGAAGCGTTCAACGTGCGCGATGTGGTAGCCGTGCGCCTTATGAAGCGCCCGTTGCCGTTCCTCGTTGAACTCTTCGACTATCTGCGCAAACAGGGCGCGTTTCTGCATGCGGTGCTTGGCCCCGGCGGTGACGCCGCCTTCGGCCCGCGCTTGCGCGATTCGGTGTGCACGCACCTTATCCAAAGTGTGCTCCACGAGCAGTATCGAAACGATCCTAGCCCGTTTGTTAGCTATTACCTGGCCTTTTACGCTTCGGCGTACTTAGGCGTCATTACCCATTGGATTGAAACCGGCATGAAGGAAAGCTCGGAGGAAATGGCCCTCATTGCCATGCGCCTGCTTTTCATCAAGCCCGGCGAACCTATTCGAATGTGAGGAGATTCACCATGGCAACCGAAGCTGGAGCCCCTAAGCTCCACCTTGGCATAGACGTGGGATCAACCACGGTAAAAGTTGCAGTTCTGGACGCTGACGAGCAAATCGTCTACTCCGTGTACCGCCGCCACCACGCCGATGTGCGTGCAACGGTGCTGGAAGTGCTGCGCGAAGCGGCGGCTCAGTTCCCCGACAAGGAAGTTACCGTAGCCATCACCGGCTCGGGCGGCTTGCTGCTTTCCCAGTGGTTGGGCATCGAATTCGTGCAGGAAGTTATCGCTTCCAAAACCGCTGTTGAAACCTTCATCCCCAAGACCGATGTTGCCATCGAGCTTGGTGGCGAAGACGCGAAGATCATCTACTTTGACAACGGCATCGAACAGCGCATGAACGGCACCTGCGCCGGCGGCACCGGTGCGTTCATCGACCAGATGGCTGCGCTTTTGGATACCGACGCTACGGGCCTGAACGAACTGGCGCAGCACCACACCGTGCTGTATCCGATTGCCAGCCGCTGCGGCGTGTTTGCCAAAACCGACGTGCAGCCCCTGCTCAACGAAGGCGCCAAGAAGGAAGACATCGCGGCTTCCATTTTCCAGTCGGTTGTTACCCAGACCATTTCGGGCTTGGCGTGCGGCCGTCCTATCCGCGGCCATGTGGCATTCCTCGGTGGCCCGCTTCAGTACCTTCCTGAACTGCGCAAACGCTTCTACGAAACGCTTGAACTCGATGAAGAACACATCATCGTGCCTGACAACGCCCACCTGTTTGTGGCCAGCGGCTGCGCTTTGGCTGGCTCCGAGGCCAAGCCCGAGCTGCTCTCCGACGTGGTATCCCGCCTGGAGAACTTGGGCGACGTACAGGGCAGCGAAGTAGTGCGCCTGCCCCCGCTGTTCAAAGACGAAGCCGACTACAACGAATTCAAAGAGCGCCACGACAAGGAGAAGGTGCGCCGCACCGACCTGGCAACGTACGTCGGCCCGGCCTACCTGGGCATCGATGCTGGTTCAACCACGTTCAAGAGCGCGCTTATCGCCGAAGACGGCAGCCTTCTGTGGAGCAGCTACGTGAACAACAAGGGCGATGTTCTGGGTTGTGCCAAGCGCGCCCTGGCTGAGCTGTACAAGCAGCTTCCCGTCGATGAGGCAGGCAAGCCCAAAGTAACCATCGGTCATGTAACGGTAACCGGCTACGGCGAAGCGCTGCTGCTGGAAGCCCTGCGCGTTGACTCGGGCGAAATCGAAACGGTAGCGCACCTGCGCGGTTCGCAGGAAATGCTTCCCGGCGTCGAGTTCATCTTGGACATCGGCGGTCAGGACATGAAGTGCCTGCGCGTGAAAGACGGCGTTATCGACCACATCATGCTGAACGAGGCCTGCTCTTCCGGCTGCGGTTCGTTCATCGAAAGCTTCGCATCGGGCCTGAACCTGGACGTTTCCGAGTTCGCGCAGAGTGCCATTAAGGCTGAAAACCCCGTTGACCTGGGCAGCCGCTGCACGGTGTTCATGAACAGCCGCGTGAAGCAGGCGCAGAAGGAAGGTGCCACGGTGGGTGATATTGCCGCTGGCCTGGCCCTTTCCGTTATCAAGAACGCCCTGTTCAAGGTAATCAAAATTCGCGACCCCCGCGAAGTGGGCAAGAAGGTTATTGTTCAGGGCGGCACGTTCCTGAACGATGCGGTGCTGCGCGCATTCGAGCAGCTGGCCGAAACCAATGCGGTTCGGCCCGACATTGCTGGCAACATGGGCGCTTACGGTGCTGCGCTTCTGGCGCGCGACCGCGCTCACGCTAAGGAAGCCGCAACTGGCGCGCCGGCGCATACTTCCATGTTGGACCTGGAATCGCTGCTGGCGCTTGAGCCCACGCATCGCAACGTGCGCTGCAAGGCGTGCTCCAACCATTGCCTGCTTACCATCAACGACTTCGGCAAAGACGAGAAAACGGGCAAGCACCGCCGCTTCATCACGGGCAACCGTTGCGAAAAGGGCGCGGGCCTTGCAGAAGAAGCAGCCAAGGTTCCCAATCTCTTCGAGTACAAGACCAAGCGCATGTTCGACCATTACCAGCCGCTTTCCAAGGAAGAAGCTACCCGTGCAACGGTGGGCATCCCGCGCGCGCTGAACATGTACGAGAACTACCCGTTCTGGTTCACGTTCTTCACGAAGCTGGGCTTCCGTGTGGTGCTTTCCGACCCGTCAATGAAAAAGACCTACGAAGCGGGTATCGAATCCATGCCGTCCGAAAGCGTGTGCTACCCGGCAAAGCTTTCCCATGGCCACATCATGAACCTGTTGGAAAAGGACATCGACTTCATCTGGATGCCGTGCGCCAAGTACGAGCGTCAGGAAGACGAAACCGCGGGCAACCATTTCAATTGCCCCATCGTTATGAGCTACTCTGAGGCGCTGAAGCTCAACGTCGACGCGCTGAACGAAACCGATATCCAGTTCCTGAACCCCTTCGTGCCGTACCACATGAAGGACAAGCTGAAGGAACGCCTGTATGTAGAGCTCGTCGAAAAGCATCCTGAGCTCATGGGTGCGGGCAAGGCTCCCACGAAGGCGGAAATCGCGGAAGCGGTAGACGCTGCATGGGCGGAAGACGAACAGCTTCATGAAGACATTCACAACAAGGGTATGGAAACCCTGAAGTGGATCGAAGATCACGGCGTTCATGGCATCGTGCTTGCGGGCCGTCCGTACCACGGCGATCCCGAAATCAACCACGCCATCCCCGAGCTGCTTACCAGCTTCGGCCTTGCCGTGTTCACGGAAGATTCCATTGCCCATATGGGCCAGGTGGAACGCCCGTTGCGCGCAGTTGACCAGTGGATGTACCACACGCGCCTGTACCGTGCCGCCAAGGTGGTTACCCAGCGCGATGATTTGGACCTTATTCAGCTGAACAGCTTCGGTTGCGGTCTTGACGCCATCACTACCGACCAGGTTCAGGAAATCCTGGAAGGCTCGGGCAAGATCTACACCGTTCTGAAGATCGACGAGGTTTCCAACCTGGGTGCGGCTCGCATTCGCGTGCGCTCGCTTTTGGCAGCCCTGAAAGATCAGGCCGACGAGCGCGCTGAGCAGGCTGCCCTTGAAGGCGGATGCCCGGTATGCGGCATCGATGCCGACAAGTTGGAAGCCGATGTGGCTGCACGCGAAGCGGCCATCGAAGCTAAAACCGGCAAGCGCGAAGCCGAGGCGGGTGCTGCGGTTGCGGCCGAGATTGCCCACGAACAGGGTGGGGCGGCGTGCAGCACGGCGGAAGCCCTGATGCACGATGAGCATGCGCGCGAAGCGGAGTCCACGGCATTCCCGAAGGTGCAGTTCACCCAGGAAATGAAGGATGCCGGCTATACCATTCTGTGTCCGCAGATGGCGCCGATTCACTTTGACCTTTTGGTGCCTATCTTCCGTGCAAATGGCTACAACCTGGAGCTTTTGCCCGCTGTTGACCACGGTGCGGTGGATGCTGGCCTGAAGTACGTGAACAACGACATCTGCTACCCGTCCATCCTGGTTACCGGCCAGATCATGGAAGCGGTAACCTCGGGCCGTTACGACACCGACAAGCTGGCGGTTATCATCACGCAAACGGGCGGCGGCTGCCGCGCAACCAATTACATCAGCCTTATCCGCAAGGCGCTGAAGGCGGCAGGTCTGGGCCATATCCCGGTGATTTCGTTGGCGTTCAAGAAGCTTGACGAATCCAACCCGGGCTTCAAGGTGACGGCAACCATGCTGTACAACGCCATCTTTGCGCTGTTCTACGGCGACTTGCTTATGCAGTGCCTGTATCGCACGCGCCCCTATGAAATCGAAAAGGGCGCAGCGGAGCAGCTGTTCAACTACTGGATGGAAAAGTGCAAGCGCCAAATCAGCGAAGGCGAGAAGTTCGGCCGCTACAAGAAGACGGTGCGCGCCATCGTCGACGACTTCGACAACCTGCCGCTGCAGGGTGAAGGCACCAAGCCGCGCGTTGGCGTTGTGGGCGAGATTCTGGTTAAGTTCCATCCCACGGCAAACAACCAGGTGGTAGACGTAATCGAGTCCGAAGGCTGTGAAGCGGTTGTGCCCGGCCTGGTCGACTTCTTCCTGTTCGGCATCGCTGGTTCCATCTTCCAGCAGGATGGCGTCGGCAAGTCGAAGAAGGGCGCTATGGGTGCGAAGGCCGGCTTGGCCGCTATTGCCAAATTGCGCAAGCCGATGAACGATGCGCTGGCGAAGTCGAACCGCTTCGAGCCGCCGACGGATATCTTCGAGTTGGCAAGCTACGCCGAAGAGATCCTTTCGCTGTGCAATTCCATGGGCGAAGGCTGGCTGCTCACCGCCGAGATGTGCGAGCTCATTCGCAACGGTGCGCCGAACATCGTGTGCGCCCAGCCCTTCGCATGCTTGCCGAACCATGTGGTGGGCAAGGCGGTTATCAAGGAACTGCGCCGTCGCTACAAGGGCACCAACATTGTTGCGGTTGACTACGACCCCGGCGCTTCCGAGGTAAACCAGCTGAACCGCATCAAGCTGATGATCTCGGTTGCAAAGGCGAACCTGGCCGAAGAGCTGAAGGAAAAGCAGCATTCCGACGAGCAGGGAACCAAAACCGAGTTCCACACCGAAGACGAAGTGGAAACCACCCGCGCGTAACGGGGAAATGGGGACAGGTTCCAATCTCCCATTTTTATTAAGCGCCGCTACGGGCAACCGTGCGGCGCTTTTTTGTCCCATCCAAAAGGCATCCAAAAGGGACTGTCCCTTTTGGATGCCTTTTGGATACAAGGGACTACGAAGTTGCGATGTGGCTTTTGTAAAGATGAATTCACAAAAATGCAACAGGCGTTGAGCGGTGTAGAATTCCACGCACTATGGATATGATTGCAAGTTTCACAACGTCGTTTTTCGGTACCGAGCCTTGGGGCTTGGCCGTTGTTCTGGTGCTGGTATTCTTGGCCGGCTACGTTGACGCTATCGCCGGCGGTGGCGGGCTTATATCGCTTCCTGCGTACATGATTGCGGGGCTGCCCACGCATGCTGCAATCGCCACGAACAAGCTCAGCTCCTGCATGGGCACTGCGGTTGCCACGTTTCACTATGCGAAATCGGGTTTCATCAACCTGCGTTTGGCCTTGCCCAGTATCGGTTTTGCATTCTTAGGTTCTTTCTTGGGCTCGAACCTGCTTTTGCTTGCCGACGATGGCTTCCTGCGCGTTTTCCTCCTTATCGTGCTGCCCCTTACTGCTGTGTACGTTATGAAGTCGAAAAGCTTCGATGCGGCAGGGCTCGAATCGTTTTCCCTGAAAAAGACTATGCTTTTGTGCATGGTCATTGCTTTTGCGGTGGGCATCTATGATGGTTTCTACGGTCCAGGTACGGGCACGTTCTTGATGCTGCTGCTTACCGGTGTGGCGCACCTGCGCTTGGACTCGGCAGCAGGTGTAACGAAGTCTATCAACCTCACCACTAACTTTGCTGCACTGGTTGTGTTCTTGGCCAACGGTCAGGTGATGATCCTGCTGGGCTTGCTGGCTGGTCTTGCCAACATGGGCGGCAACTATCTGGGTTCCCATAGCTTCACCAAGAACGGCGGGTCCGTTGCACGCCCCATTACCATCACGGTTCTGCTTATCTTCTTCGTTAAAGTGATCTGGGATTTCGTGGCCTAGTTGCATTGCTGCGAGCATCGTTGTTGCCCGAGCCGAATTCAACCCAAGGACTTCGGCCCTGAGGAACCAGCTAGCATACTCTGCGAAAGTATGTTGATTTTCCTCAACATTTCTTCCTATATGTGAACGTGTTCAACTATGCAACGAAAAGCGTTATAGTGGGGTTGTTCGAATATGTGAACACGTTCATTTGCCGCAGAAAGAGGGAGCGGCATTGACGCGGGCTTGGCCCGCATGGGGAGAGGCGGAAACTGCTATGAGCAAGATTCCAAGCGTAGAAACAATGGGCACCTGCCCGAAATGCGGAACGTTGCTGGACATTACCGTGGAGCTGGTTCCCGATAAAGTGATTTATCGCGGGGTTTGCCCTGAACATGGGGCATTTTCCAGGAGCGAGCCACGAGCCGATATGTCGGAGTTGGGAATAAAGATTTCTTCCACCGTCGGCATCCAAGGCCAGCATCGCTCGGTTGCATAAGCCACCTGCCATGGTCCCCGCTGAAAACAGCGGGAATTTTTTTGTTTAGGACGCTTTCGGCATGGTGCGCTTTGCTGCTTCAGCCTCGCCGTAGTGAATGGCAGACATAGGGCACATTCGCAAGCATCCAAAGCACATAAGGCATTGGTCCTTCACCCAGGTGGGGCGCCCGTTTTCCATTTTGATGGCTTCAGCAGGGCAAATCTTCTCGCAATGACCGCAACCAATGCAGCGATCGTTCACCGTGAAATTGTCGGTGTACAGGACCTCGTCGAGATCGACACGCGTGTAAAGGCCTGCCGTGCTTTTCGTTTTTCCGTCAGCCATGATGGCCCCCTTTGTTGTGTCCCCACTTGCATTGTAGTGCGCCAGGTAAAAGGCGAATGGTGCATTCTAAAACGTTACCTATGCATCAGATTCATAGATGATTGCTGCGCTGAGTTCGGGGTGGGGATGGAAGAGGCATGCCTCGTGATTATTTTCAGATTGTCACGAGGCAAGCCATTCATACGCTTCGCTATACGGTTAAGTCGGGTATAATTTCCTGGTTATACAAAAACACAAGGATGAAGAAAGGGTGCATCGTGGCCAACAGCTACAAGCAAACCATGAATCTGCCGCGCACCGACTTCGCGATGCGTGCAAACTTGCCTGAAAACGAACCCAAGCGCCTTCAGTACTGGAATGACATTGACATTTACGCAAAGGTGCTTGAAAAGAACAAGGACAACGCACCCTTCATTTTGCATGATGGTCCTCCGTACGCTAATGGGCCCATCCATATCGGCCATGCCTTCAACAAGATCCTCAAAGACTTCATCGTGAAGTACAAGTCCATGCGCGGCTACTATGCTCCGTACGTTCCTGGCTGGGACTGCCATGGCCTGCCCATCGAGAACAAGGTTGAAGAGCAGCTCGGCGAAGAGAAGATGGCGAAGATCGACACGGCAACGTTCCGCAAGATCTGCCGCGAATACGCCACCAAGCAGCTCGACGGCCAGCGTGAGGGCTTCAAGCGTCTTGGCGTGGGTGCTGAATGGGACAACCCCTACCTTACCTACCTGCCCGAATACGAGGCTGGCAACATCGAGATCTTCAAGAAGCTCTACCTGGATGGCAGCGTGTATCGTGGTCGCAAGCCTATCCATTGGTGCAGCCATTGCCATACCGCGCTCGCTGAAGCTGAAATCGAGTACAGCGACGAGATGAGCCCCTCCATCTACGTGAAGTTCTTCTTCACCGAGATGCCTGCGGTTATGAAGGAAGCTGCCGAGGCAGCTGGTATGGCCGACGCAAAGTCCGGCGTGGTTATCTGGACCACCACCCCTTGGACGCTTCCCGCTAACCAGGCCGTATGCGTTTCCCCGATTGCGGAATATGCGGTTGCCATCGTTGACGGCCAGCTTTTGGTCATGGCCAACGAACTGGCAGACGCGGTTGCCGAAACCGCTGGCTGGGGCGAGCTTTCCTTCCTGGAAAAGGACGGCAAGAAGCTCATCTTCGCCGGTTCCGAGCTTGCTGGCGCAACGTATGCTCATCCTATCTATGCCGATGAAACCGGTGTGGTGCTTACGGGCAACCACGTTACCATGGAAAGCGGCACGGGCTGCGTCCACACGGCTCCCGGCCATGGCGTTGACGACTACAATGCGTGCCAGGCTGCGGGTATCAAGGAAATCAAGATGCCTATCGACGACGAGGGTCGTTTCTATGCGGGCTCCTGTCAATGGGAGGGCATGACCACCGACGAGGCCAACCCCGCCATCATCGAATGGCTGCGCGGCCAGGGCACTTTGGTGGCTCATGTTGATATCAGCCATAGCTACCCGCACTGTTGGCGCTGCCACCAGCCGGTTATCTTCCGCGCAACCACCCAGTGGTTTGTTTCCATGGACGACACCGGCATTCGCGAAAAGGCCAAAAAGGCCATCGAAAACGAAGTGAACTGGTATCCCGCTTGGGCTGCCAACCGCATTGGCGCCATGGTTGCCGACCGTCCTGACTGGTGCATTTCCCGTCAGCGCTACTGGGGCGTGCCGATTCCGGTATTCACCTGCGATTCCTGCGGTGAAACGGTGGCAACCGAGGCAACGTTCGACGCTGTTATCGACTTGTTCAAGACCGAAGGTGCCGACGCCTGGTACAAGAAGTCGCCGGCAGAGTTCCTTCCCGCCGACACCTGCTGCCCGAAGTGCGGCGCTGGCGTTGAGCATCTGACGTCCGACAAGGACGTTCTGGACGTTTGGTGGGAATCGGGCGTAAGCCACACTTCCGTTTGCGAGGCACGCGATTACCTGCAGCGTCCTGCCGATGTGTACTTGGAAGGCTCCGACCAGCATCGCGGCTGGTTCCAGTCTTCGCTGCTTACCAGCGTTGCTGCGTATGGCATCCCGCCGTACAAGAACGTTATCAGCTGCGGCTTCACCATGGACAAAGACGGCAAGAAGATGTCCAAGTCGTTGGGCAACACCATTGACCCGAACGAAGTGAACAAGAAGCTTGGCGCCGAGGTCCTTCGCATGTGGACCAGCTCGGTTGATTACAGCCAGGACGTTTCCATCGGCGACGAGATCCTGCAGCGCACGTCTGACACGTACCGCAAGTTCCGCAACACCTTCCGCTTCCTGCTGGGCAACCTGAGCGACTTCGATGATGCGACGGATTACGTGGCATGGGACGAGCTTGAGCCCATCGACCAGTACATGATGGCAAAGACCGCCACTATGCTCGACGAGGTAACGAAGGCTTACGACGAGTACCGCTTCCATGGCGTGTACCGCGCAACGTACGACTTCGTAACCGACCTTTCGAACGTGTACATGGACGTTGCGAAGGATCGTCTGTACTCCGAGGCACCGGCAAGCCCGCGTCGCCGTGCGGTTCAGACCGTTCTGATGAACATCCTTGAGGTTATGGTTCGTGTGCTTGCTCCTGTGCTGACGTTCACCACCGACGAGGTTTGGCAGCATTACCCCGAGGCTATTCGCAACCGCGAGGGTCGCGTCGAGTCGATTCAGCTTACCGATTGGCCTACGCGCGAGGGCTTCGTTCCCGCGCTTCCCGCCGACACGGCAGAGCTTGAGTCGAAGTGGGCAACCATCATGGAAGTTCGCGATGCAGTGACCAAGGCGCTTGAGGAAGCACGTGGTGCCAAGACCATCAAGAAGAGCCAGGAGGCTGCCGTTAAGGTAACGGTTCCCGCTGCTGCCCTTGCTTTACTGGGATCCTTTGACGTTGAAGTGTTCGAGGAACTGTTTATCGTTGCCGGCGTTGAATTCGTCGAGGGTACTGAGCTCGGTTGCGAGGTAGTTGCAGCGCAGGGCGAGAAGTGCCCCCGTTGCTGGAACTTCCGCGAGCTGGGCGGCAACGCAAACCATCCGCATGTGTGCAAGCGCTGCGGTGATGCGCTCGATGCCATCGGCTTCGAAGGCGAAGAATAGGACCTTTGCCTGGAATGACCAACGTTTCCCAAAACGATTCGGGTGCCGCCGAGCACGGCGGCACCCGCTTTGCGCGCAACCTTGCCATATGGGTGGGTTGCGCGTTTTTGTGGTGTGTCATCGACCGTGCTACCAAAGTGTTCTTCGATGGCAATTTTCGGGTAGGGCAGGTTGCTGTGCCCGATGTGCTGGGCATCTTGCAGCTTAATTTGGTGCATAACAAGGGCGTCGCTTGGGGCGCTTTTGCCGGCAATGTGCCCGTTATCGCTATCGTCACAGCATTGATGTGCGTAGGTATCGCGGTATTCGCCGTATATTGGGCGCGCCGTTCCAGCGTCGTAGAAATGATTGGGCTGGGACTTTTGTTCGCAGGTGGCATCGGCAACCTGTACGATCGCATTTTCCAAGGGTACGTGGTGGATTTCATCACGCCGCTCTTCATCGATTTTCCCACTTTCAACGTGGCGGATATCGGCGTTACCTGCGGCATTGCCCTGCTGGCAGTGTGCTGGATTGTTCAGATTTTACGCGAGGGGAAGCAAAGCCCCGAATCAACCAAGGAGGAGTAAGCAATGGCGCGAAGCCTTTCAACAACGGTTACCGAAGCATACAACGATATGCGCCTTGATTCCTTTTTGTACGAATCGGGGTTGTACGAGTCGCGCAGCAAGGCGGTAAAGCAGATCGAAGCCGGCAAGGTATTCGTGGGCGGTAAAACTCCCACGAAGAAGACGCTGGTGCGTATGGGCGATTTCATTGTGTACGAGGAATTTGAGAACAACGATCGCGTGTTCTTGGAGCCGCAGGACATTCCGCTGGACGTGTACTACGAAGACGACGATATGGCCGTCATCAACAAGCAGGCGGGGCTTATTTGCCATCCTTCGCCGGGACATCCCGATGGAACGCTTTCCAATGCGCTGATTTACAAGTATGGGCGCGAAAATCTTGCTCATATCCAGGGCGACGACCGTCCGGGCATCGTCCATCGTTTGGACGGCGACACCAGCGGCCTTATGCTGGTTGCGAAAAACGATGAGATTGGTTTCGAGTTGCAGGACGAAATCCGCTCTCGTAACGTGAACAGGCGTTATCTGTGCCTGGTACACGGCAACATCGCCAGCGACACTGGTCTTATCGATGCGCCGATTTTCCGCAGCGACAAGGTGCGTACCCGCATGCAGGTGTCCGATAAACCGCAGGCGCGTTCTTCGGTTACCACGTTCAAGGTACTGGAACGTTTCGAGTCGTCTAACAAGGACAACGGCTTTTCGCTTATCGAATGCAAGCTGTATTCGGGGCGTACACACCAGATCCGTGTGCATATGGAGTACATCAAGCATTGGTGCGTGGGCGACCCGATGTACGGCACCCCTGGCAAGGCGGACAACCTGGGCCTTACGCGCCAGTTCCTGCATTCGTACTTCGTTGAGTTCGAGCATCCTCGCACGGGGGAGGTGCTGGAGTTTTTGGCTCCTGTTCCAGAAGACCTGCAGAACACGCTGCGCAAGCTGCGCGATCGTCGTATTGGCCTTACCGATGCCGGCAGGGAAGTGCTGCTGAAGTACTGCACCGAGGGTCGCGGCATTCAGCTTCCTGAAGGGAAAACCGCCGAGGAAGTTGATTCGTTCACGTTCCTGTAGCGGCGGGTATGCGCAGCGCTGTACTCGCATAGCAAAGAGCCTGTTCAATTACGCGTTACGCGATTGAACAGGCTCTTTTAAGTTTTGCGGCGGAAAGGGGTGGGGCTTACTTGCCCATGGCCCCCATTATTCCGTTGCACGTTTCGCCGGAAATCGATAAAACAAGGGCGCTCCCCAAGCGCGCTTTAGGTAATTAGCTTTTGTTTGCTGGTCGCAATCCTTCGTTTCCCACGAACAGCGGTGCAATGACCTTGGTGAAGAATACCAGCCAAATCAGGGAAAGGCAGAAGCCTGCCAGAACGTCGCTGGCGTAGTGAACGCCCAAGTACACGCGGCTGATGCCGATCATGGCGATTATCGCGCACAGGGCAATGATTAGAAGCACGCGTCGGATGTTGTCTTTCTCGTAACGCCACACGAACCAGATAAGCAATCCGAAAAACGCCATGGCAACCATAGAATGACCTGAGGGGAAGCTGAATCCGCTCGCTTCCGCCAAGCGGAACCCGTCGGGGCGGGGACGTTGCACAATCGCCTTCAGTACCTGATTCAGGGCAAGCGCCAGCACAAGGTTGGTAGCAGTGCACCATCCCGCTCGCTTGCCGGGTGCGAAAGCGGTGATAACAACCCACAGCACTGCGATGGAAACCGGTGTTGCTAAGTTGGAAAAGCTTTCCATGATAGGCGTGAGCCAGGGTTGGCGAAGGTTCTCGACGATAAGCCAGTACGCTGCTTGATCGAGTTTCATCGATTCGCTTTCAAGCACCTCGCTTAAAAGGAACACGAAAACGGTGGCACATACTGCCGCTACGATAAGCATCTTGTTCTCGGAAACAAGATGCTTGAATTGCCCGATCAGTTGAATGCGTTGTTCGCGGTTCATCTAAACCCCAGCTCCTTTACTGAAATAAAGCGAGTTTTATTGTAGGACCGCACGTTGTGCCAAAACGGCTATTAAGGCTTTTGTCAGGAAGAAGTTAGGTAGAAATTCCTTGATCGATGCTGCCTACATTACCAGATATCTGGCAAAAATATCAGTCTTGAACTGCGGGTTTACAGGGTGTAATAAGCCTTATCGACTAATTGAGGAGGCTTGGAATGGAAGCATGTGGTTGGTTGTTGGCGAAAGGGTGCGCTCCGGTGTTGCAATCGCATACCCAAGCGCTATTGAAAGAAAGCGGCATTGAGCTTACTGCGGAAGAAGTGCAGCGTATCTTTGACCAGCGTGACGTTTCGCTGAGGGAGGCAGGTCGAGTCGAGTTCGGCAGTGGGTCTGTCGAGTTGGTCATTAACGCCTTTGCACGCTCAAGCGTGTTAGCGGCGCATGATGCGGCAAGTTCCTTATGCGCTGCAGTGGAGCTGTTTTACACGCTGCGGTCCTCCCTGGCAATTGAAGTAGGCGATGCGGAAATCGTGGACGTATTGCTGGCAGCATTCGAAGAATGTCAAGGCGCGTGCGAGCTTATCGATGTTGACGTGGTGCTGAAGAAGTTCGAGCTAAGAGACGAAGGGTATTCGATTACCGACAGTGCCGGCAAAACCTATCACTGGGATCCGGCAGAATGGGAATACTCGGACCAAGCAGATGGCTGGGACGGAGAGCTGTGGGCCGGTGATTTTGATGCGTAGCATGGACTTTGGCGTGCAAGGTGAGGGTCCGGTTTTGTCGAAGGTATCACTAGCGCAACGCGATAAGGGGACTGCTGAACGAAGCTTGTGCCACGCAGAGCAACGTGGATGCGATAATCATGGCTTGGAAACGCGAGCGTTCGAAGGCTTCAACGAAGTAGTGGCACATTTGACAACGCTGTACTGCCATGGTGAATCTTCTTCGCTCTCTGAATGTGAGATGTATCAGATTATGCGGTCGACGAGCTATGTATTGGGCATTTCGGATACGGTTTCACCCGAGGCGCTGCGTGGTCTTGCAGGGAATCCGCAGTGTTTCTATGAGCAGAAGATTGCCGAGCTTGAACGTAGGGAGGCGGCCTTGATGCGCACGTGGCGGGAAGTGTGTGCAATGATGCCGCCCATTCGCAATATCTCGTTACGTGATACCTTGGCAAGCATCGGCGATGTGCCGGTGCGCTACGATATTCGCTTTGCCGCCCACGAGGTACCGTGCGATATCCAATATCAGCTGAGTGTGCCCGTTGACGATTCGCTGGAAGGGCTCGATTATCTGGAAGCATGGCTTGCCCAACTGAAGCGGGAAACAATATGGATTGCCCGTTTCACGCCGGAAAGCTGTATATCGGTGCTCGAAGAGGTATGCCCTGACTACCGCGGACTGCATGTTAACCTTCTTGATTTACTGAAGCCCCACGAAAGCCGTCTGGTACGTGCGTAAGCCTAGACCGAGGTTTTCCTGCTTGCTCATAGATGCGGCACAAGCAGCTGGTTAGCGGTTGCTTGAAGCGTCCAGAAGGCAAGCAGTAGGCTTAGCGTCAATCGCTGGAGGCGCCTGAGGGAAAAGCGCTGCGGTCTAATGGCATCCGCACGATGTGTGGTTGCAGTCTTTGCAGGCAGTGCGCGCGGGTGTCAGGTCAATCTCCTTGTTCTGCAGCTTCAGGTACACGCCGATGGCTGCAGCGATAACAACGGCGGCCACAAGCCCCGTAAGGCTCAACTGGGCAATGCCGCCGGTTACCAACAACCCGAAGGCGTACACCACGTAGGAAACGATCCAGGCGATGCCGCATTGCAGCAGCACCATTTCCAGTGCGGCACGGGCGCCGCCTTGTTCGCTGCGCACGGTGGCGATGGCGGCTACGCAGGGCGTGTACAGCAGCACGAACGCCAAGAACGCCATGGCGGTTACCGGCGTGAACAGCATGGTGAGGTCGACCCCTTCGCCCATTACCTGGGTAAGAGTGGAAACCACGCTTTCCTTTGCCATGAAGCCCGTCATAAGCGCCGTTGCCACACGCCAGTCTCCGTAGCCGAGCGGGGCGAACAGCGGCGCTATAAGCCCGCCAATGGCTGCCAGAAGGCTGGTGTCAACGTCGTCTACCACGTTCAGATGGGCATCGAAGGTTTGCAGGAACCAGATGATCACGCACGCAGCCAGCACCACGGTGAACGCCTTCTTGATGA
The DNA here is from genome assembly GCA_958431815.1 of uncultured Eggerthella sp. GTDB lineage: Bacteria > Actinomycetota > Coriobacteriia > Coriobacteriales > Eggerthellaceae > Anaerotardibacter. Next base: position 17,307 of record CAUASB010000018.1, read on the forward strand.
AGCCCTTCGCCTTGTCCCATACCAGGCGGGCAACGCTCTTAGCGGCTGGCAAGCGGTAGTTGGGCAGCTCCATAACGAACGGCACCGGCTGACCGCGGAAACGGGCGCGCTTCAGCACTGCGGCGAACACGATGCCGCAGAGCACGCCGAACACGTACATGCCGATCATCACCACCGGCTGCATTGCGCGTGGGAAGAACGCCGCGATGAGCATCGAATAGATGGGCAGCTTCGCGCTGCAGCTCATGAACGGCACCAGCATGGTGGTCATCTTGCGGTCGCGTTCACTGGAAAGCGTGCGCGTGGCCATGATGGAGGGAACCGAGCAGCCGAAGCCCATCAGCAGCGGAACGATGCTACGGCCCGAAAGGCCGATGCGGCGCATGGCACGGTCCATTACGAAGGCGACGCGCGCCATATAACCTGAGTCTTCCAAAATGGAAAGGAAGAAGAACAGGGTAACGATGGTGGGCAAGAATCCGATAACCGCGCCCACACCAGCACCCACGCCGTCTACCAGCAGCGATTCGGCAACGGGGTTCAGCCCCCAAGCCTCAAGCGCATCGGCAAGGGCTGAAAGCGCAATGTCCACGCCATCGCTTACTAAATCGGAAAGCGTGCCGCCAATGGGCCCGAAGGTCATGGCGAACACGAACGCCATGATGGCGAAGAAGCAGGGGATGCCCGTGAAGCGCCCGGTGAGCAGCTTGTCTACTGCAACGCTGCGTTTGTGCTCGCGGCTTTCGTGTGGGCGCACCACCGTTTCGTCGCAGAGGTTCGAAAGGAAGGAAAAGCGCATGTTCGCCAGGGCGGCTTCGCTGTCCATTCCGGCGTCCTGTTCCATGGCGGCGATAAGCTCGCCGATGGAAGAAGTGGCGCTTGCGGGCAGGCTCAGCTTTTCCTGAATAAGCTCGTCGCCTTCCACCATCTTGGTGGCGGCGAAACGCAGGGGAATGTTCGCTTGCTCAGCGTAGGGCTCGATGATGTGGGCGGTTGCGTGGATACAGCGGTGCACGGCGCCCAGCGGGTCGTGCTCTTCTTCGCTGGTGGGGCAGAAGTCGATGTCTTCGGGCAACTCGCAGAAACGCGCCACATGCAGGGCGTGGTCTACCAGCTCGTCGACGCCTTCGTTCTTCGCGGCGGAAATGGGAACTACCGGGATGCCCAGTTTGGCTTCCAGCTCGTTCACGCGGATGGTGCCGCCGTTTTTTTCCACCTCGTCCATCATGTTCAGTGCCAGCACCATAGGAATGCCCAGCTCCATGATCTGCATGGTGAGGTACAGGTTGCGCTCAATGTTGGTGCCGTCGACGATGTTGATGATGCCGTCGGGCTTGGAATCAAGCAGGAAGTCGCGTGTGACGATTTCCTCGTTGGAATAGGGCGAAAGCGAGTACACGCCCGGCAGGTCGGTTACCGTGGCCTCGGAATGGCTGCGGATGGTGCCGTCCTTGCGATCAACGGTGACGCCGGGGAAGTTGCCCACGTGCTGGTTGGCGCCGGTAAGCTGGTTGAACAGCGTGGTTTTGCCGCAGTTCTGGTTTCCCACCAGAGCAAAGGTAAGCGGCCCTTTCTTGGCTGTTTCGCGCTGCGTATGGCGACGGTAGTCGCCGGTGCCGGAAAGCTCGCCCAGGCCGGGGTGTTCGATGTCGGGGTAAATGCGGTGCTTTTTAGGACGTGCTTCAGGGTGCGCTTCGGGATTGACGCTTACGTTCTTCGCTTCTTCAAGGCGAAGGGTAAGTTCGAAGCCGCGCACGGTGATCTGGATCGGGTCGCCCATGGGGGCAACTTTCTGCAGCGTGATGGATGCGTTGGGGGTAAGGCCCATATCAAGCAGATGGCGCCTGATGGCACCCGATCCGCCAACCGATTCGACACTGGCATGCTGGCCTGGCTTAAGCTCGCTAAGAAGCATCTGCGCAATCCCTTTCGTCTGGCCGGGCTACATGGGGAAGCCCGGCCGTACGGTATATGAAGCTATATAACAAAAAAGCTGGCTAGGTAATTTCCTAGCCAGCTGATTTTGCTGGTCGGGTTGACAGGATTCGAACCTGCGACCCCTTGACCCCCAGTCAAGTGCGCTACCAAACTGCGCCA
>CAUASB010000019.1 GCA_958431815.1 uncultured Eggerthella sp.
AACCGAAGAGGGATTGCACTTGAACCAGGTGGTTGCCGGTTTCCAGAACATCGACTCCATCATGGCCGAAGAAACGCGAAACCGTCAGGTACTCGCCGATGCGCTTGCCGCAGCAGAGCATTCCAACCGCGCCAAAACAACGTTCTTGAACAATATGTCGCACGACATCCGCACGCCCATGAACGCCATCATCGGCTTCACATCCTTAGCGGCGGCGCACATCGACAACCAAGAAGCCGTTTCGGGCTACCTGCAGAAAATCCAAACCTCATCAAACCATCTTCTGTCGCTTATCAACGATGTGCTGGATATGTCGCGCATTGAAAGCGGCAAGATGAAGATCGAAGAATCAGACGCGAACTTGGCGAACATCATGCACGACCTAAAAACGATCGTGCAGGCAGATGTGGCAGCGCGTCACCTCGATTTCTTCGTTGACACGGTGGACATAACCAACGAAAACATCGTTGCGATAAGCTTCGCTTGAACCAAGTGCTCCTGAATCTGCTTTCCAATGCCGTGAAGTTCACCGAACCTGGCGGCTACGTCAGCATCTGCATTACGCAGAAAGGCAAGCCTGCCAACGGCTACGCCAACTATGAATTCCGCGTTAAAGACTCCGGCATCGGCATGGCACCCGAATTCATAGAGCATGTGTTCGAAGCGTTCGAGCGCGAACGCAGCAGCACGGTAAGCGGTACGCAAGGCACAGGCCTTGGCATGGCCATCACCAAGAATATTGTGGACATGATGGGCGGAACCATTGAGGTGAACAGCGAGCTGGGCAAAGGAACCGAGTTCATTGTCAGATTGAGCTTCCGCATCGGCGAAGAGGCCGTGGACAACGGCCCCATCCCTCAACTTCAGGGACTGCGCGCCTTGGTGGTAGACGACAACCTGCAAACCTGCACCAGCGTTGCCAAGATGCTCCTGCGCATCGGCATGCGTGCCGACTGGACGCTTTCGGGCAAGGAAGCAGTGTATCGTGCGGAATTCGCCCACAACGAAAACGACGAGTACTACGCGTATATCATCGACTGGCTTATGCCCGACATGAACGGCGTCGAATGCGTGCGCCGCATTCGTTCCATCGTCGGCGATTCCAAGCCCATTATCGTGCTTACCGCCTACGACTGGTCGAACATCGAAGACGAGGCACGCGATGCGGGCGTTACCGCATTCTGCTCAAAGCCGCTGTTCATGTCAGAGCTTCGCGGAATCCTTGAGCTTACTCCAGAAGAGCATACCGAAACGAAGCCTGATATCCCCGATTTCACAGGAAAGCGCGTTTTGCTTGCTGAAGACAACGAGCTCAATCAAGAAATTGCCCAGGAGATACTAAAAGGAACAGGATTCGAAGTAGAAACCGCAGCAAACGGATCGGAAGCGGTTCAGCTTATGAAGGCGGCGCAACCGAATTACTACGACCTGGTGCTTATGGATATTCAGATGCCCGTCATGGATGGCTACGAGGCAACGCGCGCCATCAGGGAGCTGGAAAAGCTGCGTCATAGCAGGACGCCGATTCTTGCCATGACGGCAAACACCTTCGAAGAAGATAAGCGCCGCGCCTTTGAAGCAGGAATGGATGGGCATATTTCCAAGCCTATCGAGATTCCCCACTTGTTGGAAACCTTCAAGAAGATCTTGGCGTAAGAGCATCAAATTATGGGCCGTCCCGTTTGCATCGGGGCGGCCCATCGCTTTATTTGAAGATGAGGCCGAATAGATACTTGGTGATTGCCGAACGGCGTACCACGCCAACAAGCTTGCCTTCATCGTCTACAACGGGAAGCTTCTTGAACTTCTTTTTCGCCAACAAGGCCGCCACGCGGGCAATGCTTTGATCGGGACGCGCACATACGACTTTGCGCGTTGCGAAGTCCATGACAGAACGATCTTTCAAACCATCGATACGCTGTTCCAAGCTTTGATCGTCGAAATACAGCATAGAAGCATCGCCACCGGTAAAGATGGTGTGAGCACGGTGCTGAGCGATGGCGCCCATAATGTCACCATCACTGATGAAGCCAACCACATGGTTGTTGTCGTCAACCACGGGCAGGCTGCTTACGCCGTTTTCGGCCAGGATACGCACCACTTCGGAAATCGTGGCATCGGCAGTGCATGTGAAAGGGTCTTCTATCATCACGTGCGACACCGGAACGCCCTCGGCTTCAAGAGGAATGGGCTCAGACAAAATCTCGGACATGACCGTTAGGCCTCCTTCTGGTTGGCAGCGCGCTTCTTTGAAGGACGCACGCTGAAAATGCAGTAGATCAACGACACCAGACCGATGGCGGCGCACACTTTGTAGGCAACGCCAGCCCCTACCGCGGTTGCCGCCTGAATATCCATGCTCACGCCCGCAGACGCAGTAACGCTCGTCATCACGGTAACGATAAGCGCCGTGCACAAGCCGCCGGCAACCTGACGGCCGGTATTGGCGATGGCGTTGCCGTGCGCGATCATGTTGTTCTCAAGCGCATTGACACCCCACGTGTTAACCGGCATGTTGGCCAAGGCCTGTCCAGCCGCCTGCAGCATGCAGAACAGCGCCACCACCAAGATAGGCGTGCTTACCGTGGAAAGCGAAAGCAGGAACAAGGCACCCGTCATAAGGGCAAGGCCGAAGATGGAAATGGCACGCGGCCCGAACTTGTCGAACACCACACCGGAAATCGGGCTGATAATGATGCCCACCGCTGCCGCAGGAAGCATCGCCATACCTGTTTCGAATGCCGAAGCGCCCAGCGCCATTTGTAGAAGCAGCGGCAGCAAAGTGTTGGTAACGAGGCATGCGGCATTGATAAGCGTAACGATGATGGCTGCCACACGGAATTCGCGCGTCTTCAAGGTGCCCAGCTGCAAAAGAGGCTCCTCGATCCTGTTCTGGCGCACTACGAACAGCACCAAGCACACCACGCCAGCCGCAATGGGGCCAAGCACCATGGCGCTTCCCCACCCAAACGTCGAAGCGCTCGAGAAGCCGTACAGCAAGCCTCCGAATGCAATGGTCGAAAGAACAACCGAGGCGAAATCAAGCTTCGGGTTCTTCAATTCACCTACGTTCTTTAGCATGAACACGCCCAGAACAAGAACGACCAGTGCAAGCGGCACGATAGACCCGATCATCGTGCGCCACCCGTAGGCATCGATAACGGCACCGCCCACAACAGGGCCCACTGCCGGGCCGGCGGACATCACGATACCGGCCATGCCCATTGCAGTTCCACGTTTTTCCACGGGGAACACCAGCATCGGAACGACGGCAACCAGGGGCATCAGAACGCCAGAGCCCGCCGCCTGCAGAACACGCCCGATAATAAGGAACAGGAAATCGGGTGCCACTGCACACAGCAGAGTGCCCAGCGCAAATACCGCTGTCGCACCGAAAAACAACGCACGCGTGGTGAATTTGTCGATAAGGTAGGCGGAAACCGGCACCATAATGCCGCTTACCAGCGGGTAGATGGACATAATCCACTGAGCCGTTGCTGCATCGATATTGAAGTCCGCCATGATAACAGGCAACGCAGGAGACATGACCGTTTGGTTCAGCAGGGCAAGAAACGCGCCCAGCACCACAACGGCAACAATACGAATCTGAACGCCGGTGATACGCCCACCGGCAGGCAAGGAGATTGAGTTATCAGCCATAATATTCCTTCGTAACTATTGGTTTAGACCCTTCCCTATTCCAGGAAGAGCGGTGTTCAGCTTACGGCGAAGCTATCAGTTACGACAGGAAGAAAGCGGTTGATCAAGACGAACCTGAGCAACCACAGCAGAGGCCCCAAATGCTAGGGGCCTGCGAATGACGATGTATGCTTTGCTCAGATCTTTCATAGCGGGAAGGTACCTTACCAGCCATAAAAGACGTTTTCAAGGGACGTCACGCAAACGTAAGAAGAATGCCCAAATACCTGAAACCTTGCCACTGCCACGAACCTGCTATCATTCAATGTCAGACCAAAATCAGGCTCCGCAAAAAGGGCAGAAAGGCCGCAATCATGAACGAGCAAGAAGCCAACAAGACCAAGTTCCAGCAGAACGTCCATTTCAACGCCATCACACCCGAGGGCATGCTGGTAGAATGCGAGACCCTTTTCACATTTGCCAGCGAGGAAACCGGCAAATCGTACATCGTATACACCGACAACAGCACCGACGAAGAGGGCAATACCACGGTGTACGCCTCTATCTACGATCCCAATGCCGTCGAATTCAACGAGGCAAGTGGCATGGCCGCCCTATCCCTTGTTCCCATTCAGACGGAAAAAGAATGGGAACTTGTCGAAAAGCTGTTGCAGGAAGCATCTGAATAGGCAAAACGGGAATTTCTTCAAATTACCCCTTGCACACAATGCAAGTTTTGGTAATATATCTATCGCTGCATTGCGAAAGCAACATATAACCACGTCGGAGTGGTGGAACGGCAGACACGCTAGCTTGAGGTGCTAGTGCCCACTTTACCGGGCGTGCGGGTTCAAATCCCGCCTCCGACACCATTATTTACTTTGCTTTTGCCTACATACCACGTCGGAGTGGTGGAACGGCAGACACGCTAGCTTGAGGTGCTAGTGCCCACTTTACCGGGCGTGCGGGTTCAAATCCCGCCTCCGACACCAGCTTTTTTAAACGCCTTTTAGGCGTTTTTTTATTGCTCTACCCCATTTTTTCATTTACTTGCCATATCGTGTTTGAGTAATGTCGGCATTACACCGCACCTTCAATGACACCTGCAACGTTGCTGTTCTCATCGAAGCACGCATCACCCGCCAAGGCAATTGATCCAACTAGGGCCACGGCAAAAGCAGTACTTTCAGGCCAGCTAAAATATCAAAGGCTGACGGCTTACGCGCAGCAATACCGCATAGTGCACCACGAAGCAAAAGATCCCCCCCGATTTCAGGGCAGAACGACATAGAACTGAAACCTCGCTCACAATAAAAAAAGCGGCGCATCTCTGCGCCGCTCGAAAACACTTCGTTTTACTTGGAAATAGTGCCCTGGGGATATACCACCATCAGAACAATCAAGGAAATGAGGAAAATCGCTGCCAGGATGATGGTGATGCGATTGAGGTTCTTTTCCATGATGCTCGAACCGCTCTGGTTATTGTAGATAGAGCTGGCAATCATATCGGAAACGCCCGTACCCTTGCCGGAATGAAGCAGAACAAAAATGATAAGCCCGATGCCGGAAGCAACCAGCAGGACAGAAAAGATAATCGCAACGATAGACAACGTAACATCCTTACCTAAATAGTCTCACGAAAACATTAATTATAAGAATCCGGCCAGCACTTGACAAGTGCAAATCCGTGGTCTTATTGTGCGTCGTGAGCAGCCTCAATAAGCTGACGGAACGAATCGGCCTTAAGCGAAGCCCCGCCGATCAGACCGCCATCGATATCAGGCTGCGCAAGCAGATCGACAACGTTGCCGACGTTCATGGAACCGCCGTACAGGACGCGCGTTGCATCGGCAACATCCTGACCGAATTCAAAAGCCAATGTGGCACGAATAGCGCTGCACACCTCTTCTGCCTGTTCAGGCGTAGCGGTACGGCCCGAGCCGATAGCCCAGATGGGCTCATAGGCAACAACCACGTTCTTCATGTCCATCGCATCAAGGCCGGCAAGGGCAGCACGCACCTGTGCCGTGATGAACTCAACGTAGTCGCCCGAATCGCGCATAGCAAGCGATTCGCCCACGCATACGATGGGGGCAATGCCCACGGCAACGAGCGCCTTAACCTTCAAGTTCACCGTCGTGTCGGTTTCGTTGAACATCTCGCGGCGCTCGGAGTGGCCGACGATGCAGTACTCGCAGCCGGCATCCTTGATCATGGGGATGGAAATCTCGCCGGTGAAGGCACCCGATTCCTCCCAGTGCACATTCTGCGCACCAAGGGAAATCTTCGTTTTGTCGAAGTCAAGCACCGTGTAGGCCGACTTGATGTCGATCGCAGGCGGGCAGATAACGATATCGACGTCATCCCATTTGCGGTTGTACTGGTTAGCAAGCTGCTGGGTAAGCACAACGGTTTCCGGGATGGTCTTGTTCATCTTCCAGTTACCTGCCATAAGATAGGTGCGCATGAAGAGCCTCCTTATTTAAGTGCCTCAACGCCGGGAAGGGCTTCGCCCTGAACCAGTTCCATCGAGGCACCGCCGCCCGTAGAGATAAAGGTCATCTGGTCGGCAAGATCGAATTTGTTCACAGCGGCAACGCTGTCGCCACCACCAATGATAGTATCAGCTTCCTTGTTTGCAGCCACGGCAAGGGCAACTCCCTTGGTTCCTGCTTCAAAAGAAGACATTTCGAACACACCCATGGGGCCGTTCCAGAACACCGTCTTGGCTTTTGCGATTGCCTCTGCGTATGCCTTGGTGGTGTCGGGACCAATATCAAGGCCCATCATGTCAGACGGAATGGCATCTACGCCGCACGTAACCGTCTTGGCATCGTTGGCAAACGCATCGGCGCATACCACGTCGGTGGGAAGAAGGATACTCGCGCCCTTGGCCTTTGCCTTTTCCAGCATCTGACCAGCGCGCTCTACCCAATCCTGCTCCATAAGCGAAGTGCCTACGGTATAACCCTGGGCAACCAGGAAGGTGAAGCACATGCCGCCGCCGATGATGAGCGTGTCGCACTTGTCGATAAGCGCATCGATGACAGCCACCTTGTCGGAAACTTTCGAACCGCCGAGGATGGCAACGAAGGGATGGTTGGGCTTGTCGAGCATCGAGGTCAAGGTGGTAACTTCCATGGTCATAAGAGCGCCTGCATAGGCGGGAAGGTACTTGGCCACGCCAGCCGTGGAAGCGTGTGCGCGATGAGCCGCACCAAAGGCGTCGTTTACGTAGACGTCGCCCAGGCTTGCCAATTCCTTGGCGAACTCAGGGTCGTTCTTCTTCTCGCGCTTGTCGAAGCGGAGGTTTTCAAGCAGGCACACATCGCCGTCGTTCAGAGCGGCAACCGTGGCCTTAGCAGACCCGCCAATAGTGTCGGTGGCAAACGCAACCGGCTTGCCCAACACCTTGGAAAGATGCTCGGCAACGGGCTTCAGCGAGAACTCGGCCTGGTAGCCCGTTCCCTCGGGACGGCCCAGGTGGCTGCACAGCACAACCTTGGCTCCGCGCTGGATGAGGTTTTCGATAGTGGGCAGAGCAGCCTTGATACGGGTATCGTCGGTTACCGTGGTGCCATCCAGGGGCACGTTGAAATCAACACGGCACAAAACGCGCTTGCCGGCAACGTCTGCATCGGTGTAGGTTTTTACCTTGCTCATAGCTAGCCTTTCGATTCACACTAAAAAGAGAGCCTTCCTTTCAGAAAGCTCTCTTTCGTTTTCACTACGCAAAATGCAGAAGCTTATGCCTGCATCATGATCTTTGCCAGGTCCTTAACGCGGTTGGAGTAACCCCACTCGTTGTCGTACCAGGAAACGCACTTGACCAGGTTGCCCTTGCCGCCCAAAACCATGGTGAGCTTGGAGTCGAACAGGGAGGAATGGTCGTCGCCCACGATATCGGAAGAAACGATCGGGTCTTCGATGTAGGCAAGGATGCCCTTCAAGGGGCCCTCAGCAGCAGCCTTCATGGCAGCGTTTACCTCTTCGATGGTTACCTCACGCTCGAGCTCAACCGTAAGGTCGACCATGGAGCCGTCAGGAGTGGGAACGCGGGTTGCGAAGCCATCGAGCTTGCCCTTGAGTTCAGGAAGAACCAGGGAAACCGCACGAGCCGCACCGGTGGTGGTAGGAATCATGGAAAGGTTTGCTGCACGGGCGCGACGAAGGTCCTTATGAGCCTGGTCGAGGATCTTCTGGTCGTTCGTGTAGGAATGGATGGTGTTCATGAAGCCGCGCTTGATGCCGAAGGTGTCCATGAGAACCTTGGCGAACGGAGCGAGGCAGTTCGTGGTGCACGAGGCGTTCGAAACGATGTTGTGCTTTTCGGGGTCGTACTTGTCGTCGTTGACGCCCACAACGATGGTGATGTCCTCGTTCTTGGCAGGTGCCGTGATGAGAACCTTCTTTGCGCCCGCTTCGATGTGCTTGCGAGCCTGGTTTGCGTCGGTGAAGAAGCCAGTAGACTCAACAACCAGCTCTACGCCCATTTCCCCCCAAGGAATGTTGAGCGGGTCGCGGTCGCCGAATACGCGAACCGAATGACCGTCAACGATGATGTTGTCCCCATCGACCTTTACCTCATCGTACACGCGACCGTGAATGGAGTCGTACTTGAGCAAATGAGCATTTGCCTCGGTGCTGCCGGGATCATTGATAGCAACGATATCGAAGGCAGGATCCTTCTCCATCGCGCGGAAAACAAGTCGGCCGATACGACCGAAGCCGTTGATACCAACCTTGGTTGCCATGAGGCTCCCCTTTCATGCCTGAATTAAAACAACGCACCATGTTCAGAACACGTGCTGTTTTATTGTACCTGAAAAGCCAATCCCCGCACTTTAGCGGGGATTACTGGCTGCAAGTGAGGGGTTTACGGCAGCGAACGGCACAACGTGCGCGGTATGCGGCGCTACGACTTGGCGATATCGCTTGCCATCTGCTCGATGCGGCGCACGCGATGGTAGATCGCCGACTTGGAAAGCGGCGGCGTTGCCCGCTCCCCCAGTTCCTTGAGCGTTGCCTCGGGATACGTGACGCGCAGGCGAATGTAATCTTGCAGGGCATGGGGCAGCGTCTTGATGTCCTGGTGCTCAAGCACCGTGCGAATTGCCTGGATCTGCTCGACCGATGCCTCGGCGGTTTTGGCCTGATTGGCGATTTCAGCGTTGACACGGCGATTCACATCGTTGCGCACGCTTTTCAGCACACGCTCGTTTTCCATCTTAAGCGCGCTTTGATGAGCCCCCACATAAGCGAGGAACGCAGAAATAGCAGACCCGCTTTTCAGGTACACCGTATGCGAATTCCTGCGCTCAACCACCTTTGCGTGGATGTCCTTGGCTTCCATCAGCTCCACGATGTCGTTCGCCATGGTCTGCGATTCCACCGTAAGCTCGAAATGGAAATCGCCTCGAGGGTTCGAGATGAAGCCACTTCCCAGGAACACCCCGCGCAGGTACGCCGAGGCACAGCATTCCTTCTTCACCAGTTCGTGGTCGATGCCGCGCTTCAAGCCGCCTTCACCCACAATGCCAAGCTCCGACAGCGCTTCGTTGAGCCCTGGCTGAGCGGGAACGTCGATAAGCCAGTTCGGCGTTTTATGCAGCACGCTGCGTCGCATGGTGAGGTCGGTTTTCAGCGCATAGCGGTTGTGCAGCGTGCTGATGATGAAGCGGGCAACCTGCGGCACATCGGTGGAAATTTCCAAGCGAAAGCGCCCCGGCCCGCTTAAGAATATGCTGCCCTCGATGCGGATAAGCGCTGCAAGCGTGGCAGCGTCACAATGGGAACACACCGGCTCTACATGCGAGAGCTCTTCTTTTACCTCTGCCGTGAATGACATAGCTTAAGCACCCCCATAAACGCGTCGGCCAGTGCCTGCGGATCGTGCCAGGTGGGACGCTTGGGGTCGGCCATGTTGCGAAGCAGCACCACCGGTCCTTGCGCTTGAATGGCGTCGATGTCTTCCTGCGTCACCTTCACCGGGCGGATGCGCGCCTCGAGCGACGTGCCCTCGCGTTGTTCCACCATCCTGCTCTTTCGTGCGCCCAAGCCGGCAACGGCCTGGAACGCCTCGGTGGCAAAATGGTGATGCTCAGGGCGCTGCACCGAATGGATCAGCACATAGTCCAAACAGCCTGCCATGCCATGGCGAAGCAGGGCCTCAACATGCTCACGGGCAGAAAGCCCCCAGGTTTCGCCCTGTTGGTCGGCCAAGCTGCACACGAACACCGTGCGCGCCTTCGACTGGCGGATGGCGTCCACAATGCCCGGCACCAGAAGGTTCGGGATAATGGAAGTGAATAGGGACCCTGGCCCCAGCACCACCAAATCGGCCTGACGAATGGCACGCAGCGCTTCCATATACGGCAAACACCGTTCGGGCGACTCAAGCCACACCCGCTCCAATGCCGTAGACGATTTGCCCGCAATCGACTGACCGCGCAGTATGCGCCCATCGCGCGTTTCCGCGCACAGGGTAACGTTGTTCAGCGTGGACGGATACACATGCCCACGCGCGCCCAGCAGCTGACCGCAGATCTTGATGGCTTCGGGGAACGAACCCGTTGCGTTTTCCAGCGCCGAGAGCATCAAATTGCCTAGCGTGTGGTTGCGTGCGAAATCGAAACGGTACTTGAAGGCCTTGGTAAGCGGGTCGTCGGGGTTGGCAGCAAAGGCAGCCAGGCACTTGCGGATATCGCCCGGTGGCGTCACATGCGCCTCTTCGCGCAGGATGCCCGTAGAGCCGCCGTCGTCTGCCATGGCAACAACAGCCGACGTGCTCACGCCCATGGCCAAAAGCGTGCGGATGGACATGGGCGCACCCGTGCCACCACCGATCACCACGGCCTTGAGCTTCGTTGGATCGACCGGGCTCTTCAACGGATTCGGAAGATGGAGCGCCCCAATAGCCTGGAACGCCTGCGTGGAAGAAGCATCGAGCCGGAAGCCATGCCCCGCTAAACGGGAGCCTCCCTGACTCATTTTTCCACCTCTTTATTCGTGTCCGCCAGCGCGATGTCGCGATGGTAGACGTTTACGTTGTAGTCCTGCGCGGCAAGAAGCTCGGCGGTCTTGTTGGCAAGAACGACGCTTCTGTGCTGGCCGCCCGTGCACCCGACGCCAATGGCCAGCTGCTGCTTGCCTTCGGCGACGTAGCCGGGCATCACGCAGTTCAACAGGTTCTCCCATGCCGCAAGGAACTTATGCGTTTCCTCGTTGTTCAGCACGTAATCGGCCACCTGGGAATCAAGGCCGGTGAGGTTGCGCAGCTCGGGAATGTAGAAGGGGTTGGGCAAAAAGCGCACGTCGATGACGATGTCGGCGTCGGTGGGAGCACCATGCTTGAAGCCAAACGAGTACACGGTAACGTTCATGCCCTCCTTCGCCGTTTCCTTCGAATACAGACGGCGCAGTTCTTCACGCAGCTTGCGCGGGCTCATGTTGGAGGTGTCGATGTAGGAATCGGCCAGCGCGCGCAGTTCCTGCGTCAAGCCGCGCTCGTAGGAAATGGCCTGGCCGATGGAGCGCTTATTGTTGATGCACAGCGGATGGCGACGACGCGATGCCTTGTAGCGCGCAATCAGAACGCTGTCGGCGGCATCAAGGAAGATGACGCGGAACGTCACACCCGCCGCCTCCATGTTGGCGAGCTCGCCCACCAGCTGCTTGAAGTACTCGCGGTTACGAGCATCGCACACGATGGCAAGCTTCCTGCCAATCTCGTTTTGACCGGGAAGGCTTGCCAGGCTGATCATGTTCATGATCAGCGAAGGGGGCAGGTTGTCAATGCAGAAGTAGCCCAAGTCCTCGAACGTGTGCATTGCCTCGGTGCGGCCTGCGCCGCTCATGCCCGTGATAATCACCACATCGGGAACGGCATGCGTTGCCTGTTCCTGTTCGGTGGGGGCATCCTGGTTGGTTTCAGGTTGAGCCATTGCGGCCTCCTTGTGTAAACGCAGGTAGAACGTTATTCCGGTTGCTCCTGCGGATGCGTTTCCTTCTTGGTGTTGTACTGTTCCAATACAGCATACACGTCCTCGGCAACGTGGTCGGGGACGGTATGGGTTTGCTTGATCTCGTCAAGCGATGCCTTGCGCAGCGCGCCGAACGAGCCGAACGCCTTCAACAGCGCCTTCTTGCGCTTCGGGCCCATGCCGATAACTTCGTCCAAAATGCTGGTGGTCATGCCCTTTCCGCGCAACTCGCGGTGGAACGTAATGGCGAAACGATGTGCCTCGTCACGTACCTGCTTCACCAGGTACAAGCTGGGGCTGCCGCCCGGCAGCACCACCGGGCCCGAATCCTGCCAGGGAACGAACAGTTCCTCATCGCGCTTGGCGAGGCCGCATATCGGGATATCGCCCGCTCCCAGCTCGTTCAACTGCTTGATGGCCGCAGTAAGCTGAGGCTTGCCGCCGTCCAAGATAATCAGGTCGGGGCGTTTACCGAAGCGCTCGTCTTCAAGACGTTCCTTGCAGTAGCGACGCGCCATTACCTCGCTCATCATGGCGAAGTCGTTCGCCTCGTCCGATTCCATGCGGATCTTGAACCTACGGTACTGGCTTTTGTCGGGACGCCCGTTGGTGAACACCACCATCGAGGCAACCGAGTAACGGCCATGGATGGTAGAAATGTCGAAGCACTCGATGCGCATCGGCGGCGCTTCAAGCGCCAACGCGCTTTCCAGCTGTAGAAGCGCATCGTTGATGCGGTCGTCGTCGTAGCTGCTGCGGGCTTTGTAGCGCATCAGCACATGGCGCGCGTTGCGGGAGGCCATTTCCATCAAAGCGGCCTTTTCGCCGCGCTGTGGAACGGTAAAGAACACCTTGGCACCGTGCACGCTGGCAAGCTTTTCAGTGAGCCATTCGCAGATCACGTCTTCGTCTTCCGGCACCTCTTCGACGATAAGCTCGTGCGGAATGGATTCCGTGGTTCCGTAGTAGCGCAGCACGAACATGCGCAGCAGCTCGGATGCCGGAACATCCTTGCCCTTGTTGAAGATGAACTCGTTGGCGTTCATGATGCGCCCCTCACGAAGCATCAAAACGGCAATGCCCGCAATGGTTTCCTCGCGGTACACGCCGATGACATCGGCATTCAGGCGATGCGACGAAACGGCATGCTGGGTTTGCGCAAGCGATTCCACCGTGTCGATGCGGCCTTTGATGCGGCCCGCGCGCTCGAAGTCGAGCTCTTGGGCAGCTTGGGTCATTTCCGCTTTGAGCTCATCGACGAATTCCTTGTGCGATCCCGCCAGGAAACGTTCCACCTTGCGCACCTGTTCTTGGTACTCTTCAGGCGTGATGGCACCGCAGCAGGCGCCAGGGCCCAAACCAACATGCGAATCGAAGCACGGGCGATCGTCGAGCTCAACCTCTTCATAGGGTTGTTGCTCGAGCTTGCGGTTCAAACGGCGCCATTCCGAGCACGACGACGAGCAGATGGGCACGATCCTGCGCACGATATCCACAAGGTTGCGGGCAGCGCGGCTGTCGGTATACGGCCCGAAATAGCGCGTGGTGGCCTTGTGCGCTTCGCGGGTGTACTTGATCGCCGGGAACACATCGCCCTTCGTAAGCGCAATGAACGGGTAGCTTTTGTCATCCTTGAAGTCGGCATTGAAGTACGGCGAATACTGTTCGATAAGGTTGCGCTCGAGCACCAAGCTTTCGTGCTCGTTGGCCGTAACCACGTACTCGAACGAATCAATCTGCGAAACCAACAGGGGTATCTTGGCGCGATCGTCCTGAAAGTTCACATATTGGCGCATGCGGGCGCGCAGCTGCTTTGCCTTGCCCACATAAATTACCGTGCCGTGCTTGTCTTTCCACAGGTAGCAGCCCGGTTCCGTGGGAACGCTGGCCAATTGGTCTTTGATGCGCTGAAGCTTTTCCTGGTCCACGGCAATCCCCTACACGTACTCTTCCAAATCGAGCAGCATCATGGAAACGTTGTCGCGCATATCCTTTGCCTGAGCACGCGTGAGGTTGCCCGAAGCATAGAAGTCCTGAATAACCTCAAGCTCGAACTGCAGGCCGCGGCGTTGGATATCGTCGATGCTTACCGTGGCGTTTTCCACTGCCTCAGATGTCATGGTGGCATCGTCTTCGCGGTCGAACACCGAAAGGGCACGTTCATGGTTGATCATGAGCTTTGCCACAACCTCGCTCGGGTAATCAGGATTGTTCACCAGCTTCTGCAGGTACTCGACGGCATACCGTTCGGCAAGCTCGCGTACCTTGTCCATCGATTCGTGGTCTTCGCTGCTGCCCGGCGTGAACACGCCTTTGATGCTGCGCACCGCCATGGCAAATGTGCTGCGCAAACGGGCATAGCGGAGCCCCGCCGCATACGACGTCTTTTCCTTCGAATGGGCAATGAGCGCCTTCTGCTTCGTAAGGCGGCGCAGGTATTCGAAGGCATCGAAGGCCTCCACTTCCCTACGCTCCACCGCGGCAATAAGCTGCTCTACCTGATAGTCGATAACCTCGATGCGAAGTTTCGCCACCGCAGGCTCGTCCAAATCGGCAACCGAGCGAATGGTGCGGATGCGGTTGTTGTACGACGAAACGACGATCTTCGTCTCGCGGTCGTTTTCCTCGGTCGAATCGGCCATCAAACGCTCGATAACGGTGCGCATGATCTCGATTTTCGTGCGCATCAGTTCCTCAACCTCATCTTCGTCGGCCTCGGACTCTTCCTTGGGGGCCAACACAGGAAGCAGGAAATTTGCCAGCAACAGCGTGCACACGATAACGCCCGAAGCAAGGAAGATGATGAGGGAGCGCTGCGGGAAGGTGGATCCGTCGGCAAGCAAGAACGGGATGGTGAACGCGATGGAAAGCGTGATGGCGCCCTTCGGCCCGCCCACCGTGGTAACAAGCGAGCTTTTCACCATGCGCCAGCTGAACTTGTCGCGCTTGCCGGTAGCAGGGTTCTTGATAAGGCGCGTCATAACAAGCGCCCATGCGAAACGCAGGAGCACGATAAGGGCCGTGAGCAGCAAAACGTAGCCGATAAGCACGAAATTGTTGATGTAGAGGTTGTCCCACGTGCTCTGCATGGCGTTGGGAAGCTGAATGCCCAAAAGGACGAACACCACGCCGTTCAGCACGAAGCCGATTACCTTCCACACACTGGTAAGGGCGATGTTCAAGCGCGACTGGTAGGGCGAGATTTTACGGTCACGGAACATCGACCAGACAATGCCACATGCAACCACCGCAAGGATGCCCGAAACGCCTACCAGTTCCGAGAACAAGTACACCACAAGGGGCATGGAAACTTCGAACAGCACATGGAACGTCACGTTGTCCAAGCCCATTTCGCGGATGCGCTTGCTGAAGAAAAGGAACACGCCCGCCAACACGATGCCAAGGGCAATACCGCCTACGAAGCCAACGGCAAATGAGGTTGCCGCATCGGCAAGAGAAAAGGCACCGGTAACTGCAGCGGAAACCGCAAACTGGAACGAGACAACGCCCGACGCATCGTTGATCAGGGCCTCGCCCTGCAGAATGGCACCTTCGCGCTTGCCCAGCTTCGCTTCCTTCTTAAGCGCCTGCACCGCCACCGCATCGGTGGGGCCAAGCGCCGCACCCAGGGCGAAAGCAGCCGCAAGCGGAATGGAGGGCACGAGCCAGTGCAGGACAAAGCCCACGCACAGCGTGATAACCACCACCAAACCGATGGCGAACGAGACAATGGTGACCTTGTTGTCCCATAGGTTCTTCTTATCGGCTTCCAACGCATCGTTGAACAGCAGCGGCGCGATGAACAGCACCAGGAACAGCTCTGGGTCAAGATTCACCTCAATGGGCGAAATAGCCAGCATGGCAATGCCGATGCCCAAGGCAATTTGGATAAGAGGGGAAGAAACGCGTGGGACAACCTGTTCAAGAATGGAAGAGAGCAAAACGGCCAACAACAGCATTAAGACGAGCTCAAAAACTTCCACAGGCATCCCCCAGCGCAAACGATAAAGATACTCTTCTAAAGTAACCCAGACCTAACCGGCAAAAGCCCTACCAAAACAATCGACAGAAAAACCCAACACGCAAAAAAGGCTCGGGCAGACAACCTACCCGAGCCTTTGGCGAATATGCTTTACAGCAACTTGTCGTATGCGATTTTTCCGCTTCCCTGGAAGATGATGGTGCCGCACTGTTTGTAGCCCATCTTGTCCAGGATGTGCTGCATCCTTTTGTTGGGAAAGTCGGTGTCAACGCGAATGGTGTGCACATCGTTTTCAAGGCAGAACTTTTCGATCAGAGCGAACACCTGATCGGACAGGCCGATGCCGCGGAACTTCGAAGAATAGGCCATGCGATGTACTACAGCGTAGGCATCGGAAGAGTGCCATGCGCCTTCGATGTTGTCATAGCAGGGCTCGCCGGAAAAATCGATGCACATGTAGGCGGCAATCTGACCGTCGACCTTTACCACATACCCCGTGCCGTTGGCGATGTCATCTTTGACCGTCTGCAAGGTAGGGTAATCATCGGTCCATTGGGTAAACCCTTGAGCCTTTTGGAATTCCCTTCCCTCGTCAAGAATCTGATAGCATTCAGACGTTTCATCCGCAGCAGCCTTAACCAGAACGGCCATTGATGTTCCTTTCACATTGCACTTAGCGAACGCCCCGCAAAGCAGAGCGCAAACAATCATAGCAAACTGCCCCTCATTGTTCATGGAAGCAAAAGCAATGGTGCCCACTGGCGGATGCTAGGCGCGAGGCACCAGGTATTCCAGGAACACCTGGTCTTCCTCGATCACGCCTTCCAAAAGGCTTTTCCCGTGCCCCGCAATGCGAAAACCCGATTTCAGATAAAGCCCCTTTGCCGGTTCATTATGCTCATAGGTGTCGATGCGGATAACACGGCATCCAAGGCGCGCTGCTTGATTCTGGGCGAAGCGCACCATTGCACGACCATACCCATGGCCAGCCTTGCGCGGTGGAATGCACAGCGTATGAACAACCAGACCTCTTCGCCTTCTGCAGGATACTGCCAAGGAACATCGGCGTATTCCTTTGCCTGCGCATAGTTCAAGATCATACTGCCGCACACTTCTCCCTCTTCTTCCAGCACATACATCGTGCCAGCAGGAACCGCACGCTTCGGCACCGCAATGGTGGGATAAACCCCCAACTTCCAATTGGAGTTGCTCCCATGCTCCTGCTCATAAACAAGAAGCTCCGTATAAGTATCAGCAATAGCAGCAATATCCGCTTCCCCAGCAACACGTATCACAAAAGCCCCCTAACAGTCGTATGCGAGGGTAATTTTAGCCTGCTGACCAGAAAGTAAACTAGAAGAGCCCTAGGCGAACACGGAAAATGCGCCTCAGAGCATTTACCAACGTAAAAGCAGGTACAGTGAACCGTATCGCAAACGGCGAGGAAAAGAACCAGCAAGTTAAATGAGCAGGTAACTGTTCCCGATGCCCACACAAGCTGCATCGAGGGAATAAGGACTGCCAACACCTGTTTGAAGAGCGAAGCGATTTCAAACAAAACGCCCGAAAGGGCGTTAGCAAAGCCCTGGTATTGGACGAAACAGCGAGCGGGAAGCTGACGAGTGCAGATGCCGTGAAAGCGGGCGCCAGGCGTGCTTTGCGCGTCAAGCCCGTTTGGAGCGGCAGCTGTGCCGTCAGCTTCCCGCGCAGCGTCATTACGCCTCAAACGAAAAAGCCCGTTCGTTAGAACGGGCTTAAAACAACTGGTGGACCGTCGGGGACTCCCGCGGCTTCGCCGCTCAACCCCTCAAGCTAACGCTTTCGGGACAAAATCCTAAAAATATGCCACTGGCATATTTTCTAAACGGATTTTCACCTCATCGGTTCGAGTCCCCGTTACGTTGAACTTTCAACAAAAAAAGAAAAAGCCCCATTGCTGGGGCTTTGCTTCTAACTGGTGGACCGTCGGGGACTCGAACCCCGGACCTTGGGATTAAGAGTCCCCTGCTC
>CAUASB010000020.1 GCA_958431815.1 uncultured Eggerthella sp.
GGGCCGATTGCAAGGGGGTTTCCGGCCAGACGCCCCGAGAATGCGGCTCTTCCCTTTGAAATGCCAGGTCATAGGCTTGTTTTTCCATGTGGAGGATTTGTGAACAAAAGAGGACCGTGTTACCATCTGGCACGTTTTCGGCACCATGCACAATCGGTATTCCAGGGCGTATATTTCTCATTGCTTAATAATGTTATGCTTCGCTTATGCTCAAAATTGAGTAGTGGGATCACATAGCTATGGAGGGAAGCTTATGAAAACCGAACTTTGCGACTTGCTTGGCATTGAATATCCAATTATCCAGGGTGCTATGGCGCATATTACTGACGGCAAATTTGCCGCTGCCGTTTCCAATGCTGGCGGTCTGGGCGTTATCCAATGCGGATTCGACACCCCAGAATATATGCGTGAGGAAATTAAAACGGCACGTTCGCTGACCGATAAGCCTTTTGCCGTGAATTTGATCATGGAAAACAATCGCATTGACGAGATCGCTGACGTTTGCATCGAGGAAAATGTTCAGATTTGCACAGTCTCGGCAGGGAACCCGGCATCCATCGTGCCCAAACTCGCCGATGCGGGAATCAAAGCAATCGTTCTTGTTCCTCACGCCCGCGCAGCGAAGAAGATGGAAAAGCTTGGTGCAGCTGCGGTGATCTGCGAAGGCATAGAGGGCGGTGGGCATATTGGCTCCATGACGACCCTTCCCCTTGTTGCCCAAGTTGTTGAAGCGGTCGATATTCCCGTAATCGCAGCTGGCGGCTTTGCAAATGGTAGGGGCCTGCTTGCCGCGTTGGCTCTTGGCTGCGTTGGCATTCAGATGGGAACCATATTCCTTGCGTCCGAAGAATGCACGGTATCCGATATCTACAAAAAGCTTATCGTCGAATCGAAGGATAACGCCACGGTTCTTTCCGGCATCCCAGGCAAAAAGCAGGTTCGCTGCATCAAGAACCCCTTCACTGACGGTTTTTGGGAACGGTATTATGCCGGCGCATCCGAAGAGGAACTCAACGATTACTGCACGGGTTCCATTGCTCGCGCACATAACGGCGATTACCAAAATGGCGCCTTTTCTGCAGGTATGATTTCCCCTGTCATCAAGGAAGTTAAGCCTGTTGCCAAGATCATCACCGATGTCATGGACGAGGCAGATGCCGCATACGCAGAGTTGAAGCGTATCTACGGGTAAAGCGCAATCATGACAAAACATCTTCTTGACGCCAAGGACGAAAAAAGGCTTGAGCAAGACGAAAAGACCTTGATGGCCATGGCGCGTATCTACTGCCATGGCCATCATCATATTTCAAGGCAGTCAAAGACCCTTTGCCCCGAATGCTCTTCGGCACTTGCTTACTCGCTCGAGCGAACGCGTAAATGCCCGCAAAAGCACCGAGGAACCTGCGACACCTGCCAAATCCAATGCTACAAACCAGCAATGAGGGAAAAGATCCGCACGATAATGGCCTATAGCGGGCCGCGCATGATTGCCCACCATCCAGTAATAGCTTTACGTCATCTCTACCGAAAACAAATCAACAAGCAAGGACGACTATGAACACCGTTGACGAAATCATGGCCTTCAACAAAAAATTCGTGGCAGAGGAAGGCTACCTTAAATACTCAACCGACAAGTACCCCGACAAAAAGCTCGCCATTGTCAGTTGCATGGACACGCGCCTGACGGAGCTGCTTCCCGCAGCACTTGGGCTGAAGAACGGTGACGCGAAGATAATCAAAAACGCTGGGGGAGTAATCTCTCACCCCTTTGGAAGCGTGATCAGAAGTCTGCTGGTTGCTGTATTCGAGCTCGGCGTTGAAACAATTATGGTGATCGGCCACAGCAATTGCGGAGCTCAGCATATGAACGCCGATAGCATGATCAAGCATATGCTCAATGCGGGAATATCCCAGGACCACATAGACATGATGCACTACTGCGGAATCGATTTCGAAACCTGGCTGCAAGGGTTCGGGGACGGCGAAGAAAGCGTAAGGGAAACTGTTCGAACCATTGCCCACCATCCCTTGATCCCTGAGACCATCGAGGTACGTGGATTTATCATCGATTCAACCACAGGGGAGCTAACCCCCGTCGAAGCCTAGGAGCCGAACATGAAACTCGGTTTTGTTGGAGCAGGAAAAGTAGGATGTTCTTTGGGGCGTTACTTCGCACGAGAGCATCAAATTGTTGGTTATGCAAGCAGAACGCCCTCTTCGGCCGAGCATGCAGCAAAGCTAACTTCATCGAAGGCATTCAGCAATGGAGCAAGACTGCTCAACGAATGCGATGCCCTGTTTATCACGACCCCTGACGGACAGATTGTGCCCACATGGCAGGAAATCGAAGCGCAATGCGATGATGGAGCGCTAAGGGGAAAGCTAATTTGCCATTGCAGTGGAGCCCTACCCTCCACCGAGCTTGCCGGCTGCAACGCGCGAGGCGCTTACGCCTATTCGATTCACCCCCTTTTTGCCATCCCCTCGAAAACTACCAGCACAGAAGAGCTTTCGAAAGCGTTTTTCGCCATTGAGGGAAACGAGGAAAGGCTCAACGATGCGATTTCGATCGTGGCGGCAATGGGCAACCCCTACCAGGTAATCGAGACCGCGCAAAAAGCTCGTTACCATGCAGCTGCCGCCTTGGCATCGAACCATGTGGTTGCGCTTTATCGCCTTGCGTGTGATGAATTGGCAAAATGCGGTTTCACCCCTGAAGGAGCAGAGCGAGCGGTGGCCCACCTTTTCTTGGGAAACGCCATGCACATTGCAGAAAAAGGAACGGTTGCAGCGCTTACCGGTCCCGCCGAACGGGGGGATATGGCAACCATAGAAAAACACCTCGCATGCTTGGATGGACAAACGCGCGAGGTGTATCAAATTCTAAACGATACGCTACTCAAAATCGCAGAAGAAAAGCATCGCAAGGAGCAAGGCTGAATTCCTGGCTTTTGCCAATATCAGCCGCAGCCCCGCTCGGCAGTAGACAAAAAGGTTGCCGCTCTAGCGTGTCGAAGCTTCAGCTAGATGCACCATGTGCTCTATTTTCCGACGCTGCATCGTCTTCATTGCCTTCATTTCCATCTGCAGTTGAAGGACCGCTAGAACACGGCACCTCCTTGCCACCAGACAAAACGGCAGGCGAGGCAACGCCCCAACCCGGCGCCTTAAAAGGAGCTGGTTTCGCCACGAAACCCGTGTTCGCATTGGGAATAGGCGAGGCAACCGATGGGGACTTCGCAAAATCGTATCGGGCAGTATCGGTCAAATCGTTTGAGGTGGCCGTCTTACCCTCTTTTTCTTCGGCGGAAGACGAACTACGGAACTGCGAATCAGCCGATGCGGGAACACTGCGGGAAAGCCGTTCGAAAGGCATAGGATCTTCCTGGCCACTCCATTTGCTTACCTCAAACTGACGAGTCCAATAGCCTAATGCGCGAATAGTTAAAGCGTTTTGCAGAGCAGTAGCAAAGAGAAATGCGAGAACGAAAGCTGCACCGACCACCGCAAGCAGAATTGCAGCGAACATCGTCGACGAAGAATCGCCCGAGGCAAGCCAAATCAAACCGCCGCAAAAGAGCACAAGAAACGCCGCCAGAACAAAAGCAGCAAAACATATAGCTGCCCCGATCAAAATGTTCATGCCCAAAATACGCAGTAGACCAATGAAGTCATAACGCATCATTGACCATATTTTTCGAATCTGAAAGCCTGACGAAAGCGTCCCATAAAGCGAAACGCGCATTGAACCGACCCAGACAAACAGTGCAGCAAGAAAAGCCAAGGCGATATTAGCTGAAGTTCCAACGAGCCAAAGCAACGCTCCCACAGCGATAAGCCAATAGCTGCCATGAGTCCCGAAAGCAAAAGGCGCCCCTGCACATGCTGATAGCAAAGAGCTAATGATACCAAGAACAAGGGAGGCAGCCACCGTAACAACAAGGATGAAAAAACCACGACGATACAAGGCGCCATCTTCATTGGCAAGCAGCTTATTAGGCAAGGGGCGATGAACGTTCCATGAGATGTCACGAGCCCACGAAAACAAATAGCCATAAAGAACTATCACGCCAAATACGGGAACAAGGCACAACACACCTAAGCGCAGAAGCGTGGAAGCCCAGCCCGGAGACTTAGTAACATCACCCCACGCGGCAGCAAAATATCCCTTTTCCATCAGGACCTCCTTTTCATTAAGGATGGCGCCCAATCGCAAGCGGGGCTACCGTCCATTGCAACACTATACGCATGCCCAGATAAAACACCCGTTGATTCAAAAGGACGTTTCCAAGATGCAACGTGGAAACCAGCAGGTTGCAGACTCAGGCATCTACAACTAAAAAAGCGCCCGGCATAAGCCGAGCGCTTTTCGGAAAGTACTCTAAAAAATGAGTTACTTCAGGGATACAGCAGCACCTGCGTCCTCGAGCTGAGCCTTGATTTCCTCAGCCTTGTCCTTAGCTACGCCTTCCTGAACGGGAGCAGGAGCAGACTCTACTACTTCCTTAGCTTCCTTCAGGCCAAGACCGGTGATCTCACGGACAGCCTTGATAACAGCGATCTTGTTGTCGCCGAAGCCCTCGAGAACAACGTCGAACTCGGTCTTCTCAGCAGCAGCTTCGCCACCAGCAGCAGGAGCAGCAGCAACAGCAACAGGAGCAGCAGCGGATACGCCGAAGGTCTCCTCGATATCCTTTACGAGCTCAGAAGCCTCGAGCAGGGACATTTCCTTCAGAGCTTCGATGATCTCTTCGCGAGAAACAGCCATGTTAGTTTCCTTTCGTTGGGCTGCAAACCCTTATGCTTGCAGCCAGCATTTCATCAATTACTATGCAGCGCACTTTACGCTGCTTGAAGCATGCTTACGCAGCTTCCTTCTGGTCGGCAACGGCCTTGGTAACCTGAGCCAGACCACGGGGTACCCCGTTGAGTGCGGTAGCAAGACCCTGAGCAACACCGTTGATTGCAGCAGCGATGTGTGCGTAGAGCTCTTCGCGAGAAGGCAGAGAAGCGATAGCTTCAACCTCAGCAGCGCTTACAGCAGCGCCTTCCATCAGACCACCCTTGATTTCGAGGGTTTCGTTGGTCTTGGAGAACTCCTTTACCGCCTTAGCGGCAGCAGCAATATCGTCACCAGCGAATACGAATGCGCTAGGACCATGCAGCATATCGTCGAGCGTAGGGAGCTCGGCATCGGAAAGAGCAATGTGCATGAGGGTGTTCTTGTAAACCTTCATGGAAGCGCCTGCTTCGCGAACAGCACGGCGAAGCTCCTGGGTCTCCTTTACGGTAAGACCGCATGCGTCTACAACCCATACTGCGCCTGCGCTTTCGAGATCTTCCTTGATCTGTGCAAGTTTGGTTTCGTTCTTTACACTTGGCATATGTACACCTCCTTTTTCTCAAACTCGGGTTCCGCCCCGAATGGGTGGAGTCGTGCCTGAGAAAAGAAACGACCCCTTCCGTCCTAAGACGCAGGGGCCGTAAAGCGCGATACTTATCGACCACCTCGGCGGGCCGCATAAAGCGATTAAACCTTTCGGTACCTGCTATCTTGAGCAGCGGAACTAGGTAAACAACAATGCTGTTAACAACAGCCCTTACATATTACCTTGACGTCTCGTCATGTCAACACTCGATTTTGAAAAGCTCGTTATTTTCCCCTTATCGCCGAATATCGGCCTTTTATCACCGCTCACTTCCCCTGTCTTAGCGCCTACAAACATGTTCTTGAAAAACAGCGCGCAAACCCTGAATCTGGAAACGTCTATCGAGAAAGGACCCCTATGAAAGTCGCGTTCTTCCCAGGGTGCATGGTTGACATGCTTTACCCAGAAGTGGGAATCGCCGCAGTCAATGTTCTGGAAAAGCTCGGCTGCGAGGTAATGCTCCCCGACAACCATGTATGTTGCGGACAGCCCTTCACCAACTCGGGCTATATCGAAGAAGCGAAGCCCATGATGAAGCAGGTTATCGATGCCTACAGCGGATACGACACCATCGTATCCCTTACCGGCTCGTGCGCCTGGGCAATCAAAGCGGAATATCCGCAGTTCTTTGCCGACGACGCCGAATATAGCCAAAAAATCGCCGAGCTTGCTCCTCGCATTTACGAATTCACCCAGTTCATTGTCGATGTTTTGGGCGTTACCGATGTCGGAGCTCATCTTGATGGCACGGTCACCTATCACAAAAGCTGCCACCTTACCCGTATGCTCGGCGTGAAGGAGCAGCCGCTTACCCTGCTTAAAAATGTCGAGGGCCTGTCCTATATTGAAATGCCCGAAGCAGACCGCTGCTGCGGATTCGGTGGCACGTTCAGCGTCAAAGAGCCGGAAGTTTCCGGCCATATGGTCCAGGAAAAGGTTGCCTTCGCCCTTGCGACGGGCGCCGATTACCTGTGCGGCGCAGATCAGGCTTGCCTCATGAACATCAAAGGCGCCCTCGATCGTCTCAATGAGCAAGGCGTTGTATCGAGCAACATGAAGGTTCTCCACATCGCTCAAATCCTCGATTCCCGATTGGAGGCATAGACGATGTCGATCATCTACGACGATTCTCCGCTTGAGGACCGCATCCATCGTTCCCTTTCCGATACGTTCAAGCACCATGCCATCGAAACGGCACAGGACGTTATCACGGGAAAGCGTGATGCCCTGGTTGCCGATGTGGACAACTGGGAAGACTTTCGCACCCATGCGGCAACCATTCGCGACCACGTTCTTGAAAACCTTGACTACTACGTTCGCGAGTTTGCCACTAATGCTGAAAAAAACGGTGCCCATGTGCACTTCGCGCCCACTGATGCCGATGCGTTGGATTGCATCCTCGACATCTTCGAAGCGGTTGGCGCAAAGTCCTGCGTGAAATCGAAGAGCATGATGACCGAGGAAATCGGGCTGAACGCATTCCTTGAAGAACACGGCATCAAAGCGATTGAAACCGACTGCGCCGAGCACATCATCCAAACCGCAGGCAATGCGCCCTCCCATATCGTGGTGCCTGCCCTCCATTTCGACCGAACGTCCATCCGCAATCTGTACCATGAGCAGAAAGGCTACGAGGGGACCAATGATCCCGAGGAAATCACGCGTTTCCTGCGCAAGATCCTTCGCCCTGAATTCATGAACGCATCGGTTGGCGTCACGGGCTGCAACTTCGGCGTTGCCGAAACCGGCTCCTGCACCCTTGTTTCCAACGAGGGCAATGCCCGCATGGCATCGAGCATCCCCGAGACCCAAATTGTGGTCATGGGCACCGAACGCATCGTTCCTGACCTGCGTTCTCTCGATGTGATGATGAAGCTTTTGGTCCGCAGTGCAGTAGGCGCGAAGATCTCAGGCTCTTTCTCGATCAACACCGGCTGTCGCCACAACGGCGAGGCAGATGGTCCGAAGAATGTCCATATCGTTATCGTGAACAACGGACGCACCGACATCCTGGCAAGCAAGTTCCGCCCCATGCTCCGTTGCATCCGTTGCGGCGCCTGCATGAATTCCTGCCCTGTCTACCGTCATATCACCGGACACGGCTACGGCTCCATCTATCCCGGCCCCATGGGCATTGTTCTAACGCCCCTTCTGGTTGGCTATGAGAAGGCGGCAAAGCTCCCCTACGCATGCAGCTTGTGCGGCCAGTGCGCAGAAGTATGCCCCGTTAAGGTGCCTTTGCCCATGCTTATTTCCCAGCATCGCCGCAACGTGGTAAGCCAAGGATATGTATCCCCTATCGAAAAAGCGATTTTCACGGCAGCGGCAGCCACATTCTCTAGCCGCATTACCTACGGAGCCCTCACTACTGCAGCAGCGCCTGCAATGAAGATCATATCGGGCAAAACCAACCAGCTCGACCGCAGCGACACCTGGATCCCCGTGCTTAATGGCTGGCTTGCGTCCAGAAACCTCGATCCTATGAGCAGCCAGAAATTCCGTTCCTGGTTCAAGGAGCACAAAAAGCACGTCGCCTCGCAGAATGCCAGCCAGGAGGAAAACTAATGAGCACCGTAAGCCTTGATGAGTTCTTGAAGCCCATTTCCCAAGCATTAGGACGAACCGAGCCTCCAGCACATGTAGAGCCCTGCGAAGCAACGCATGCTCCCCTGCCGGGAGACTACCGCGATTACAGTGTGGCGGAACTCTCCGAGTGGTTCAAAACCGAAGCAGCTAAAATGGGCACGATTGTCCGTGAGTCTTCGCGCGAAAACGTTGCGCAGACCGTTGTCGATCTGGCAAAGGAAATAGGGCAGGACGGTCATATCGTTTACGCTGACGTACCGGAAATCGATGCCTATCAGATTCCCGATGCCCTCAGGGCGGCATCGTTTGAAACGGAGCGCTGGAACCCCGAAACCCGCGAGAAGAGCGTTGGACGAGCCGAGAATGCCTCCATCGGCATCACGTTCGCGTCTGCCGGCATTGCTGAAACTGCGACAATCATGCAACGCTGCACGGAAAAATCGGGGCGTGCAATATGCCTGCTTCCCATTGGCCACATCGCCCTTCTTCGCAAGAGCGATCTCTTCCCCTACATGACTCAGCTTATGGAGGCCTGGGAAGAGAAGATTGCCCAGGGAGAGCAGATGCCCTCAAACGTCACCTTTATTAGCGGCCCCTCCAATACCGCCGATATCGAGCTGGTTCGCGTAGTTGGCGTCCACGGTCCAGTGTATGCAAGCGTTGTTCTTATCGATGAATAAGCCGTAAGCATTACCCACGTTTGCACTTAGCCAAGAAGGCCTCCTGCGATGCAGGAGGCCTTCTTTATTGTCGCTGACACTTTTAGCGAAAAAAAACGGGTTCGTGGCATTTTGCCACGAACCCGTTTCGCAAAGCTTAATGCTCTAGCAAGATAAAGTCCTATGCCTGATTTGCCGAAGAAATGGAGTCAACGGTAACGAGTGAAGACCCGCCCGAGGCAAAGTTAAGCGTTACACTGTCACCTTCCTTGTAGCGGACCACATCGACCACCGAAGCCACGGGGCAATCGTAGAGTGTATCGTCACCATTGAGCATCACGTAATAATGTGAGTTGCCATCAAGTACAACAGGTGAGATAAGCGAGATGGTGCCGGTAGCCGACCCATCGGAAACCTTTGCGCCCTTGCCGTCGTCCACGGCCACACCGTTTGCCCTCAAGAGCTTCTTGTAGGACTTCTCGGTTTCTTCAAGAGTATCGCCTACCGCAACGTTCTGGTATCGCTGGATATCGATCATGGCGTACTTCTTAACCAAGCCCGCATTGTCCTTCAAGGCCATAAAGTAGGTCGGCTGGCCGTCCACATTGATAAGCAACGGGAACGTTGCCTGGTACTTCAGGTTCTGAACCTGGCCTTCAGCAGAGCTCATCGCCGATTCTTCGGTTGCACCGGCAACCGCATAGAACTTCGATTCGGCAGTTCGCTGATTGATCAGAACAAAGCCGATAATCGAGTTGTCCGCCGTTGCAGACGTTACACCGCTGTATACCCACACATCATCGTCTTTTGCGATGTAGTTGTAGCCAAGCTGGCCGTTAGAGCCAGGCGTGGTTTGCTTTACGCCACTCTGACCAAGCCAAGAGTTGATCCAACCACCGGAAAGCGAACCGCTCCAGTTGTACTGCTGAATAAGCAGTTCGGAAGGATAGGCGCGGTCGACCCATTGGGGAACATCATCGATGGAAAGGTCCTGGCACTCACCGCTGCTTGCATCGCACAGAACAACGCGAGAAACGGTTTCGCCGCCAAAGAGACCAACCGTGTAATCGATTACCGGGTAAATCCAATAAGGCTTGCCGTTGTCGTCAATCTCAAACGATTTCTCGCCAAAGATATAGAACGGGTGGGTAAGCTGCACGTGGCGATCAACGTTGTTGAAGAACGGATCGGAATCAGAGTAATAAATTGGATTGTCAAGACGTACGATCTGAGTATCCTGCGTGCTCATGTTGACGATAACGTAAGCGGGGATGCCCGTTTCGCGATTCGACCACCATTTGAAGATGTCAGCATAGTTCAAGGGACTTACCCGTACTGGAGCATCCTTGTAATTGATCTGCGAGTACAAGTCCGAAATCTCAAACTGACTTACATAGTCGGCCATAGTACCCATGGTTCGATTGCCCAGCAGAACCGCCGAATCACGATCGATGAAGGGAATGGTGGAATAATCTGCTTCCTGAATTTCCTGGGCAAAATCACCATCGGTGGTCTGCAGGATAGAAGAGTACTTTTCCGCATTGCCAGGGAACAGCGTAAGCGACGCCACAGCACCCAAAACGCCCACAAGCGCAATGACAACAGGCACTACCATCAAGCCCTTGAAACGCTTTGCCTTCTTTTCGCTCTTCTCGCGCTTGCCCATACCACGATCGTAGATCTGGTAGAAGATGAAGAACACGAGAAAAGCCGGGAACAAAACGAACACAGCAAGGAACAGCCACAGATCGACACTGTGGATGTTGATTGGCGGATGGAACCACCAATAGCAAAAAGCAGCGATAAGAATAATCACGACGGCTAAAACAACAAACGCCTTTTTGCTCATTTGAGCAAAGCGGTTCCGAAGCGTTTCAAATTCTCCGCCACCGCGGTGGCCACCGCCAGCGCCTTGGCCCTGGTGCCCACCGGCGCCGCCAAATTGATTCAGCAAGTCGGCCCAGTTCATGGGTCCTTGTTGATTGGGATCTGGCATACGTCTCCTCCCTTTGTTTGTATATAAATGTTTATTGTATCGGAAACAATTCCGGTTATGGAACAAAAAGGCAGGGTGCGAGGAATATCCCCGCACCCTGCCATAAAATGCCGCAAGCCAGAACTACGAAAGCTGACGAAGCACGTACTGGAGGATTCCTCCGTTGTAGTAGTAATCCCCTTCCGTTGGCGTGTCGATTCGAACTACTGCGGTAAAGGAAATCACTGTCCCATCCGGCTTTTCTGCCGTAACGCACACGTGGCTCGGATTTGGCAACCCCTTCGAGAAATCAATATCCCCGATGTTGATTCGCTCGGATCCATCAAGACCAAGACTTTCCGCGTTTTCACCCTCTTCAAACTGCAACGGGAGAATTCCCATGCCAATAAGGTTTGAACGATGGATGCGCTCGAAGCTTTCAGCGAATACGGCACGAACGCCCTGAAGCATCGGGCCCTTCGCCGCCCAATCGCGGGAGGAGCCGCTGCCGTACATTTTGCCAGCAAGTATAACCAGGTCGATGCCCTCCTCTTGATAATGCGCAGCAGCATCGTATACGGCTTTGATCTTTCCATCCAGGAAATCGCGCGTCCATCCACCGCGCTTGCCATCGGCGAGCTTGTTGAGCAGCTTCACGTTTGCGAAGGCGCCGCGCATCATAACCTCATGGTTGCCACGACGGGCACCATAGGTATTGAAATCTTCTTTCCTGACGCCGTGGCCCTCGAGATAGCAAGCCGCCGGTGAGCCCTCGGCAATAGACCCTGCCGGAGAGATATGGTCGGTAGTAATGAAATCGCCTACGTTCAGGAGGACGCGTGCATCTTTCACTCCCTTCGGCGCGGAAGCAACTTTGCTCATGCCATCGAAGTAGGGTGCGCGGCGAACGTATGTTGAATCCTTATCCCATGAGAATACATCGCTTGCCTCTTTACCAAGAGACTTCCACTTGGCATCGCCTTCAAACAAGCCCTCGGAAGCCTTATCGAATACCGCTTTGGTCCTGCTCTGCTGAAGCAATTCCGCCACTTCGGCCTCGTCCGGCCAGATATCCTTCAAAAAGACTTCCTCACCTTCTTTATTTACCCCCAAAGGCTCGGTCTCAAAGTCGAAGTCAATAGTGCCTGCCAGCGAATAGGCGATAACCAAAGCCGGAGCGCAAAGATAGTTCTGTGACACATCGGGGGAAATTCGTCCCTCGAAATTCCTGTTGCCCGAAAGAACGCTGGCGAGCTCTACTTTGTCAGCGATAGCATGCATACCAGGAAGGACTGGGCCCGAATTGCCAATGCAGCTCATGCATCCAAAGCCGCACGTGTAGAAGCCCAAGTCACGCAAACCCGGCATGAGTCCCGCCGTATCAAGGATGTCTTCCGTTGCACGACTGCCTGGCGCCAGAATGGTCTTCACCCACGGCTTCGGACAAAGGCCCGCTTTACTTGCGTTGCGCGCCAAAACACCAGCAGCGATCATCATGCTGGCATCGGTTGCCGTGGTGCAGCTAGTCACCGCCGCAATAGCAAGCGCACCATGTGTCACTTCGTAGCCCTGCCCCAAAACGTCCACCGTTGCCTTCTTGCTGCAGTCAAGAGAACGCTCAGCACACAACGCCTTGAACCTTTCCTTGACGTTGTCCAAGTCGATACGATCATGCGGTCGCGAAGGGCCAGCAACACTCCGCTTGACCTGTGAGAGATCAAGCTCCAAAACCTTTGAATAAACGCGCGGTTCGGCATCAGGGTCGTTCCAGAAGCCCTGGGCTTTTGCGTATGCCTCAACAAGCGCAATTTGTTCCTCGCTTCGACCGGTAAGGTTCAAATAGCCAAGGGTTTTATCGTCTACCGGGAATAGAGTGCATGTTGCACCGTATTCGGGAGTCATGTTGGAAATGCATGCTCGTTGCGTTGCGCTTAAAGCCGCAACGCCTTCGCCGAAGCATTCGACAAAGCAACCAACAACCCCTTCAGCGCGAAGCATCTGAGCAAAGGTGAGGGAAACGTCCATGGCGCTGACCCCAGGTGCGAGGGAGCCCGTGAGTTTAATGCCAACAACGCGGGGGACAAGCGTGGTGATAGGCTGCCCAAGCGCCGCAGCCTCTGCTTCAATGCCGCCAACGCCCCAGCCCAGAACGCCGATACCATTTGCAGTGGGCGTATGGGAGTCGGTTCCCACCAGCGTATCGAAATAGACCAGCTGTTCGTTCTTGGTCTGCTTGGTCATGGCAACCGAAGCAAAACGCTCGATATTCAGCTGGTGGCAAATGCCGGCTCCGGGGGGAACAATGCGCACATTCTCAAAAGATCCCTGCGCCCACTTCAGGAACTCATAGCGCTCCTTGTTACGCTCAAACTCGAGTCCCATGTTCTTCTCCAAGGCGCCTGAACAACCCGCCTCATCCGCAATTACCGAATGGTCAATGACCAAATCGCACGGAATCTGAGGATTGATGCTTTTCGGATCACCGCCAAGTTCCGCACATGCTTCACGCATTACCGCAAAATCCACGAAAACCGGCACCCCAGTAAAATCTTGGAAAAGGACGCGAGCAGGGCTGAACTCGATTTCACTTCCCGTCTCACCTGAAAGGCCTGCCTTAATCAACCGACCGCAAAACTCACGAGCCTTTTCGTCGGAATCGACATTGCGCAAGATGTTTTCAAGAAGAACCGTAAGTGAAAACGGCAGCTTCTCATAACCCTTTATGCGGTTCACAGGGTAGTACGTGTATTCAGTCCCATTAACATTTAGAATCTCAGTTCGATTCGACATGTTGAACTCCTTCTTGGTTAGGTCTTAATCAAGGTGCCTTTTCTTGACTGACCCTATTAACGTTGCGTCAAAGCTTGAAAGGATTTACGCCATCTTCTTTAAGGCCGATACCAGCTCATCGGTAAACTGCGTACAAGTTGCAGCTGGCAAATCGGATCCAGTAGCTTTTCGAATATCAGCTGTGAGGACTTTACCTTCTGCATAAACCTCACGAACTGCTTGTCGAATCTTTTGGGCAATGTCAAGTTCACCAAGATGATCGAGCATCATAGCCGCCGAAAGGACTTCAGCGGTAGGATTGCAGACATCCTTGCCGGCTATATCAGGCGCAGAACCGTGAACCGCCTCGAAAACTGCATAATCGGGACCGATGTTGGCACCGGGCGCAATACCCAAACCGCCCACCAATCCAGCACACAAGTCGCTTGCAATGTCGCCATAGAGATTAGGGAAAACAATGACATCGAACTGCGAAGGATCGATTACCAGATTCATGCAAAAGGCATCGATAATATTGTCATTGAATTCGACTTTCCCTTCATACTCCTTTGCCACCTCACGAGCAGTACGAAGGAACAATCCATCGGAATGCTTCATTATGTTTGCCTTATGCGCAGCAGTAACCTTTTTCCTGCCATGCTTCATCGCGTATTCAAAAGCGTAACGGACAATATTCTGCGAAGCGGTGATGGATATTGGCTTGATTGAGATGCCCGAATCAGACCTGATAATTCCTGCACCATGGTCAGCACAGAAGTCGATAAGCTCGCGTGCTTCTTCACTTCCCTCTTCAAATTCAATACCTGCATAAAGGTCTTCTGAATTTTCGCGGACAATAACAAGATCCACATCCTGATAGCGCCCACCTGCACCAGGAATTGAAACAACAGGACGAAGGCAAACATTGAGATTGAGCGTTTTGCGCAATGCGACATTAACGCTACGAAAGCCCGTACCAACTGGTGTGGTGATGGGCCCTTTGATAGCAACCTTGTTCCTTCGCACCGCTTCAACGGTGGATTCAGGAAGAGGAGT
Source organism: uncultured Eggerthella sp. (assembly GCA_958431815.1). GTDB lineage: Bacteria > Actinomycetota > Coriobacteriia > Coriobacteriales > Eggerthellaceae > Anaerotardibacter. Next base: position 14,475 of record CAUASB010000020.1, read on the forward strand.
ACCGCATGAATCCATCACATGAGCACCAGCTTCTGCTATCTCCCATTCGATTTCAGCTCCAGCTGCCTCTACAACACGCTGCATAGCAGCAGTGGTTTCGAGGCCTATGCCATCGCCGGGAATAAGCGTTACAGTGTGCTTTGCCATGAATCGACTCCTTGCCTTGAAATAATTAAGGACCAACATTCAAGCCAGAATGTTGGTCCTTTTATCCTAGTATTAAAAACGTTTTTGTTGTGCCACAAATTTAAATTTAACGTACCTGTAGCGATAAACGGTTACGAAAGCGCATCTAAAATCTGTTGGCTACGGCGCTTCAATGCTCCTTTGCCGTGCTCTGCAACAAACTTAACACG
>CAUASB010000021.1 GCA_958431815.1 uncultured Eggerthella sp.
GTGTCCCGCACAGAGCCACGGGGCACCCGAACCACGGACAGACTACATTAGTCTTCTACGGAAGCGATAACCTCGACTTCGATAAGCGCGCCCTTAGGAAGCTTGTCAATGCCAACAGCGCTACGGGCAGGAAGCTTCTTGCCAAACGATTCCGCATATACCGCGTTGAACTTGGCAAAGTCGGAAATGTCTTCCAGGAAGCACGTGGTCTTCACCACATGATCGAAATCGGTACCGGCAGCAGCCAGAAGAGCGCCTACGTTCTTCATAACCTGCTCGGCCTGTTCTTCGATGGTGGTACCAACAAGCTCGCCCGTCTCGGGGCTCAGGGCAATCTGGCCCGAAGCGAACAAAAGACCGTTCACCACAACGCCCTGAGAATAGGGGCCGATTGCGGCAGGTGCTTTTTCGGTACTGATAGAATGCATGGTTTCCTCCTTGGAAAAGGTGGCGCATAATAAACGTCACGCAACAAGTACGTACTCATAGTACCCTTTTGCGTATAACATGGCTTCTATACGAGCCGTAAAACCGTAAAGATCAAAGGACATCCATGCTGACGCTCAGTACATTTGAAGAAGCAGCCAAAAAGGTCAAGGAAGTAACCCAGGAAACCAAACTGGTTTACAGCCCTCATTTTACCAAAGAAACGGGTAACGAAGTTTACCTTAAGCCCGAGAACATGCAGCGCACCGGCGCTTACAAGGTCCGCGGCGCCTATTACAAGATCAGCACGCTGACCGACGAAGAACGCCAGCGCGGCCTTATCACCGCTTCGGCAGGCAACCATGCCCAGGGCGTTGCCTACGCTGCCCGCAAGTACGGCGTGAACGCCACCATCGTTATGCCCACCACCACCCCGCTTATCAAGGTAGAGCGCACGAAGGAACAGGGTGCCGAGGTAATCCTTGCCGGCGATGTGTACGATGAGTCCTACGAACACGCCCTGAATGTTGCCGAAGAGCGCGGCCTCACCTTCATCCATCCTTTCAACGACCCGATCGTTGCGGCTGGCCAGGGCTCCATCGCCATGGAAATCGTGCAGGAGCTTCCGCTTGTTGACGCGATTCTGGTTCCCATCGGAGGCGGCGGCCTTGCAACGGGTGTTTCCACGCTGGCAAAGATGCTGAACCCCCGCATCAAGGTTATCGGCGTAGAGCCCGAAGGCGCAGCCTGCATGAAGGCATCGCTTGAAGCGGGCCACGTGGTAAAGCTCCCGCATGTAAGCACCATCGCCGACGGCACGGCAGTGCAGGAGCCGGGCGATCAGATTTTCCCCTACATTCAGGAGAACCTGGACGAAATCATCACCATCAAGGACGACGAGCTCATCGTTGCCTTCCTCGATATGGTGGAAAACCACAAGATGATCGTCGAGAATTCCGGCTTGCTTACCGTTGCGGCATTGAAGCACCTCGACTTCAAGGGCCAGAAGGTTGTTTCCATTCTTTCCGGTGGCAACATGGACGTAATCACCATGTCTTCCGTGGTACAACATGGCCTTATCCAACGCGACCGCATCTTCACCGTTTCCGTGCTTCTGCCCGACCGCCCGGGCGAGCTGGTTCGCGTTGCGCAAACCATCGCCGACTGCAACGGCAACGTTGTGCGTCTTGACCACAACCAGTTCGTTACGGCAAACCGCAATGCCGCCGTTGAACTGCGCGTGACCATCGAAGCATTCGGCACCGAGCACAAGAACCGCATCGTGAGCGCCCTCGAGGAAAAGGGCTTCCGTCCCAAGCTCATCCAGGTTCATCTGTAAGATTTACCCGCATAAAAGCAGAAGAGCACGTTCCGAATTTCGGAGCGCGCTCTTTTTTTTGCCTGATGTTCGATGCGTCGGTTAGATAAGCACCCCATTGCAGTGATCGATTTCATGCTGAATGATCTGCGCCGTAAATCCCATGAACGTTTCGCGATGCACAGTAAACGAATCGTCGCAATACGAAACGGTAATGCGCTTATAGCGTTTCGCCTTGCGCTGCCCTTCCAAGGAAAGGCAGCCTTCCATAGCCTCGTACTCGCCTGAAGCCCCAACGATTTCAGGATTGAACATCACACGTTTGGCTGCACCATCAGCAAATACGATAACGCGCTTTCGAACGCCGATCATATTGGCCGCCATACCAACGCATTCATGAGCATGAGCAGAAAGCGTATCGACCAAGTTCTTGCCCACTTCAACATCATGCGCCGTTGCAGGTTCAGAAGGCTGAGAAAGAAAAAACTCGTTGGTCATGATGGGGCGGATCATACGCTTATTCCTCCAGCTTCTTAGGAAGAACCTTCTTAGCGATAACGTAGCCCACCGTCATATCAAGAGCGAACAACGCCAAATACACACCACAGCAAAGCTTGGCATGCTTCTTGTAGTTCCAATCAGTGAAATAATCCTGTACCTTACCCATGATTCGGCCCTCCTTGCTAAATGATATGTATTCCATGATACCGCTAGGGCCTAACAAGCCCCTCCTGGAAATCGGCGGGCAAACCGCACCATTGACCCACGCGCTTCAGCATTCCTTCAATGTCGAGCACGCCATAGGCAAAGCCCTTGCGTATAAGCTCTTTAGGAAGCAGAAGGTCGTACTTCTCGAAATACGGAACTTCACCTTCATAGACTAGATCCATCGGGCTGAACGGAATCTGGGCATGCCTGGACAGCACCTCGTAGAACATATCCTCATCGGCGCTCATACGGAATTGCAGGTAGTAAGGCTTGTTCGCGTTCATTGAGCGAAGGCCAAGGTCTTCTGCGCAACGCAGTTTCAAAAAACGTTCCAATGCCATAAAGGCATAGCTACCCAGCCAAGGGAACAGTACCCAGGTATCGCCGCCCAGGTTAACAAGGGGTTTGCGCGTAACACCTGCGTTTTCCGCTACCTTACGCGCCAAAGAAAGACGCGCCTTGGCATTGCCCATAAGGTAGGGGTACATCTGCTTTTCGCAGAGCGCTAAACGCATGCGTTCCAGGATCTTGGTGTTGATGTCGCCAGCACATTCGCCGAAGTATGCAGGAACCTTGCCCTTCACCTTGCTCACGTACACCAAATGGCGCTTCCTGTCGATTTCTTCCACCAGCCATACATGCCCGGCAATCGCGAAGCGCTCCCCTACCGGGGGCGGCAGCACCACCGTGCCAAGCTCCTGCGAATCACAACGGACCGAAAATTCCTCATCGTCTTGGAACACGGCGTAGAACTTGAACGAATTGGTAACGCGCTCCCCCGCCAAGCCGACGATCAGGCCTCCGGCTTCTGTGGCCTGGATCTGATCCGTTTTAAGCAGATGATGAAGCAGCACGCGATAGTCGTCGAAGCTTACCCGATGGAAATACGCCAGGGAAAGCACGCGCTCGGCAAGCTGGGCGGGAGTAAGCTCACCGCAGCTTGCAAGCGTTGCCATGGTTTGGTGGTATAGCAAGCTGTAGGGCAGCCGGTCCAACCGCGGCGGCTCAACCCATTTCTCTTCCGCGTACACTTGCACCAAGGCAATGCCTTGAAGCAGCTTCCAGGGAATGGTGTCGGGCATAAGCGTTCGCGGCTCGGGTTCGTCTTCACGCATCACGAACCACATCTCAGGCGGCAAATCACGCCTGCCGGTACGTCCCATGCGTTGAAGGAACGAGGAAACGGTGAAGGGAGCATCGACTTGAAAGGCCCGTTCAAGCTTGCCGATGTCGATGCCTAGCTCCAAGGTGGCCGTGGTTACCGTAGTGAGGTCGAATGAATCGTCTTTCATCAGCTCTTCAGCTGTTTCACGATAGGTAGACGAAAGGTTGCCGTGATGAATCAGAAAGCGATCTGGCTCATGGCGCAGCTCGCAATAGCTACGCAGCGAAGTGGTGATACTCTCTGCTTCCTCGCGGCTGTTCGAGAACACCAGGCATTTTTTCCCTCGCGTATGTTCGAAGATGTACCCATAGCCGGGGTCGGCCAGGTTGGGCGCAACATCGGTTGGAAAATCAAGCGCATGCTCATCGGGCGTTGTGGCTTGCGAATCGAACGAGACCCTGCCGGATTTCCTATTGCCCCCAAGCTCGCCCGAAGGAGCGCAACCCGTTTCCCCCGCGGCAGGCAGAGCCGAAGGCGCAACGTTTTCCACACCCAAGATCTCGACCTCATCGGTACGAGACGATGCAAAATCACGTTCAGGAGCCTGCGGGCCTGACGTATAGAAATGCTCCATGGAGATACGCCACGTGCGCTTCGGTTCCTTGAAACGCGGGATAATGGTCTTCCTTTTGGTCCCCGCCGAAAGCAGGGCACCTACCATCTGCGGGTCGCCAATGGTAGCGGAAAGCCCGATACGGCGCGGGTCGGCACCCGACAAACGCGAAAGACGTTCAATCAGGCAAAGCGTCTGACCGCCACGGTCGCCGCGCAGAAGGGAATGAACCTCGTCAACCACGATATAGCGCAAATCGCCGAACATTTTCGTAAGAGCGGAGTGCTTATGCATCAGCATGCTCTCCAACGACTCCGGCGTAATCTGCAAAATGCCCGAAGGGTGCTTGATCATGCGCGCTTTGTGAGAGGCGGAAACGTCGCCATGCCAACGCCAAACAGGAATGCCGGCTTCCTCGCAAAGCTCGTTCAAGCGGATAAACTGATCGTTGATCAGGGCTTTCAAGGGTGCAATGTACAAAACGCCAACCGAAGCTGGCGGATTCTCGTAAAACTCGGTGAGTATCGGGAAGAAAGCAGCCTCGGTTTTGCCCGATGCCGTAGAAGCGGTAAGCAAAACATTGCAATCGGTGTTGAAGATCGCATCAGCGGCAGCTACCTGGATGCCACGAAGGCTTTCCCAGTTATGGCTGAAAATATAATCTTGTACGAACGGGGCGAATCGGTCGAAAGCGTTCACGACACACGTCCCTAAATCTTAAACTCTGCGTAAAGCGGGGCAACTTCAGCCTGCTCTTCAAGGGCAGGCTTGGCATATTCGAAATCTTCCGATTTCAAAAGGGAAGCCACGTCTACATCGGGGTTTTGGTACACGATATCCAGCAGCTCGATGAAATCGCGGATAACCTCACGGGGAGTAAGATGAGAGTCCGATCCCACACGCCCAAATTCAATCTGCAAAAACGAGATCAGATCGTCTTCGGAAAGACTTTGCTGATAGCCGAAATAGCCTGCATGAATTGCCGCCAGCTTTTCGATAAGAATCAGCAGCTCTTCGTAGGTAAGCGGGTTCAGGCGGATAACCGGCGCGAGCATATCGGTAAGCCCCTCGCTGGCAAAACGGCCTTGCGCCAAACGACTGCGCAGGGCCTCGTAGCTGTACACACCACGCCTGCGATCTTCAATGGACTGCGGGGTGCCACCCATGATGATGCCCAAATGGTGCGCCTTGCCCTGCAGGGTATCGTTGTACATGGTAAGAATCTTCTCGTAGTTGTTCTGGCGCGTAATGGCATTGGGAATCTTGTACAGGTTTACCAGCTCATCGATCATTACCAACAGGCCCTTATACCCAGCGCCCGTCAAAAACTCGGCGAACAGCTTCAGATAGTCGTACCAAGAATCGTCGGTGATGCAAGAGTTGATGCCCAGCTCACCACGTGCTTCCGTCTTGGTACGGTACTCGCCACGAAGCCACTTCGACACGTAGCCCTTCATTTCGTTGTTTTCTTCCTGGCAAGCATCGGCATACGCCTGAAGCACGGCACTGAAATCGAAGCCATGCACCATTTCTCGCAAAGGATCCAGAAACTCATCGACTTTCTTGCGAAAAACTTCGGAAACCGCTGTATCGCTTTCCGAATCAGCTTCCTCTGCTGCTTGCTTCTGAAGATTTTTCACCCAACGGTCAAGCACTAGCGTGAGGGCACCGCCCTCGGGACGGGTTTTCGTCGAAAGATTGCGGATCAACTCGCGATACGTTGCAAGACCCTGCCCCTGACCACCTTGCAAACGGCGTTCAGGCGAAAGGTCGGCATCGGCAACCACAAAGTTTTCGCCCATGGCATGGGTGCGGATAGTCTGGATGAGGAAACTTTTACCGGCACCGTAGCGACCCACCAAGAACCGAAACGATGCACCGCCATCGGCGATAAGATCCAAATCGTGCAGCAGCGCCTGAATCTCAACTTCCCTGCCTACCGTGACATAGGGAAGTCCGATTCGTGGCACAACGCCGCCCTTAAGCGAATTGATAAGAACCGCGGCAATGCGGCGGGGAACCTTAACTTCTTCACTCATCGACCAATGGCCTCCTGAATCTCTTCACGATAATCTTCAATAACCTGCGGTCCCTCGGCACCGTACTCCAAGGCAGTATCGCCAAGCAGGTCAAACAGTTTTTCATTGATGGAATCGACCACGATATCCTCTGATTCGCTGCCTAGGCACGACTCTACATCCAAGCCTTCCAAAAGCGCCTTCAAGTACGCAGCTTCAACCGAAGACAAACCATTTGCAGGCGAATCACTCGCCTCTGCTGAACCGGATGCAGACGCATTGCCAACTGCGTGCGCCTGCAATGTTCCTGCGTGCGCCGAAATGCTTTTTGCAGCAGGAGCGTCGTTTGCAAAAGAGCCTTCCAACCTATTTTGCTTAGTCAAAGACTCTTCGGCGGGAACATCGGAAGCGAAATCCAATCCGCCTTCACGCAACGGCTCGGTTTCCCCTCGCTCCTCTTCAATCAAAAGCGCTTCACGCGTAACGGCAGAACGACTGCGGATGCCCTCAAGCTGCGATCGGTCGATAACCACGCGCTTACGCTCTTCTTCTGCCTTGGCCTTTTGCCAAGAGCCTACGGCCGACTCGATAATGCGAAGCAGGTACTTGGGAACATCATGCTCTTTCAAAGGATGTGGATCGGAAGCCGCCTGACGCATAAGGCGGTCTATCGTGGCAAGCAGCGCCCCCAGCTCATCATTGCGAGCTGCGGTTTTATAGCTGCGCAACCCCGACCACCTGCCGTTACGGCACGAATACGCATGGACCTCGTTCACGCGGTACAGGCAATCTTCATGTGGGACGGGCTCGTAGAAAACAGCGGATTGAAACATGGGATGGGGCGACATATCACGTACGCCAAACCAGGAATCAACCAGCCCTTTCTTCCTGCGCTTAGCACAATGCAGACATAACTCAGCAAACACCTTGGCAACAACAGAAGCAACATCGTCAGGACGCTCTTTGGCAAACCGCGACTTTTCAATTCGGTAGGAAGAAAGCCTGCTCAACGATGCCAGCAATAATGCTTCATCGGGAATGCCCTTTCCCTCCCGCACGCATGCCTCCGCTTGACGCACGGCTATAAGCGCCTGTTCAAAGGACGTATCGATGAACGATTCGATAAGCCGAGGGTCAAGCTCGTGATACACCACAAAATCACGAAGCCACGAGATAACATAGCGGTTCAGCTCGGGAGCAAATTCGCGATAGGAAACCCAGAACGAATACAGCTTATCGAAGCATTCTTGGGGAGTACTTCCGCCAATGCCGTTGAGCAGTTCGTAGATATACACGTAGGCAAACGAAAGCGAAGTTTCCTGTACATTGCCTTTGCGAACCTGGGCACGCCATGAGAAGTAACCGCGTAGCTGCTGATCGCTCATCATGGCATAGGTCGGGTAATACCGTTTGAATGTGCCCGAATAGGGAAAGTCGTCTTCCCATTGCTCCATGTATTTGCCCTGCGTAACGAACAGCTTCGTTTCAGAGGACCTGCGGTACTCGAATCCATCGTACGTTGGTTTCGCCAGTGCCTTCATTTTCACGTACTGTTCAGGAAGGTAATTCTTCATCTGCGCGCCAGTACGCAGTATCGGCTCGTCTTCGTACTCTTTGCCCGAAAACACACGGCTGTTCACAAGGCGGGGGTCGGACAAAATGCCATCGATCAACTTCTGAACGTCAGCCAATGCGCCTCCAACCCTTTTTGCTTCCACGCTCCATGATAGCACGGCATCAAACATTTGTTCGTTACTTGTTCGTAGTCCAGGAAAACGCCTAAAAGCCTTCGCCAGGGCAGCTTTTATCTCATTGGGATCGGCGCACATCCTTTGCAGGCATGTGATTGAATCCGACAAAGTTGAGCAGCTAAGGCAGCCGCAAACCGGCAAACCGAAAGAACGAAGTTGTACCAGCCAATAAAAAAAAGGAGCCCCGAAAGGCTCCAAGAAGCAGTGCTATTTCAATCCCGCATAGTCCATGTCGACCGATTCTTCCAGATATTCCTTCATAGGACCGTCGCCGAAATCCTTCAAGTGTTCCTCATGCCAGCAGTCGGTAGCAGGCAAGCCAGGAATCGAAGAGGAAAGAAACACCGGATCGATGCCCTTTTTCTTCTGGGCCGTGTAATCGTCAAGCGCACGCAAGGCCCACTTGCCCAACAGCAAGATGGCAACAAGGTTCACGATCGCCATGAAGCCCATGAAGATATCGGCCAGGTTCCAAGCAAGATCGAAGCTGTTCACGGCACCGTACAGAATTGCTGCCAAACACGCAATGCGGAACACGAAAAGCCCCTTCTTGCTTTCAGGGAAGATGAAGCGGAAATTGCTTTCAGCGTAGAAGTAGTTGCCGATAAGGCTGGAATAGGCGAAGGCGAAGATGGCAAACGTGATGAAATGGATACCCACTACGCCAACCGAGTTGTTCACCGCCATCTGCACAAGGGGCATGCCGTTCAAGCCGGTTGCAACTTCAGGATCCTGAACGTAGAAGATTAGAACCATGATGGCCGAACAGGTGCAGATAAGGATGGTGTCGATGTAAACGGAAAGGCTCTGTACCAGACCCTGCTTTACCGGATGGGAAACACTTGCCGTTGCTGCCGCGTTAGGGGCAGAGCCCATGCCGGCTTCGTTGGAGTACAAGCCCCTCTTGATGCCCAGCATCACAACCGAGCCGGTGAAGCCGCCGAAGATCGATTCAAAGTCGAAAGCAGATTCGAACAGAACGCCGAACGCAGTGGGAAGCCAGGTGATGTTGCTGATGGTGGTCCACAGAGCAATGGCGATGTAGGCAAGCGCCATAACGGGAACCACGATGGAAGTGATAACGCTGATGCGCTTCTGGCCACCGAAAATTACCGTAGCCGTCATAAGCACCAAAACCAGGCCCATGATAAGCGCAAGGCCGTTTTCGTTGTAGTCGGGCACGTAGTATTCAAGCGCACTGCAGGCGTTGTAGGCCTGCAAGCCGTTGAAGCCGAAGGCATAGCACAGGATCAGAAGCACGGCGAACACAATGCCCAGCCAGCGCTTGCCCAACGCTTTCTCAATGTAGTAAGCAGGACCGCCGCGGAATTCGCCTTCCTTGCCGCGCACTTTCCAAATCTGCGCAAGCGTCGATTCGATGAATGCTGATGCAGCACCAACGATGGCCATAGCCCACATCCAGAACACAGCGCCCGGACCGCCGATTGCAATGGCGGTGGCAACGCCGGCAATATTGCCCGTGCCAACGCGGCTCGCCGTGGAAACCATCAGCGCCTGGAACGAAGAAATGGATTTTTCGCCCTCCACGTGCTTTTTCTCGGTCACCTGTCTGAACATATCCTTCAGGTAGCGAATCTGCACGCCCTTCGTGCGAATAGTGAAGTAAATTCCCGTTACCACAAGAAGGATCAGAAGAATGTAGGTGTACATAAACGTGTCGATATTCCCTGTGAAATCGACAAGCCATTCATTGATATCCATGAAATCCCCGATCAAACTACTAGTGGCCAAAGGCCCAGCGCCTTGCCACACGAAGCAAGATTGTACCCCAAGGCAGCAGATAAAACCTAGAATGAGCAAAAGCGCGTAACACAATAGCAATTTTCGGGTGCTAAGTTAAATGGTTAGTAATGGACCGTTTCATTGTCAGATCGAAGGAGATTCGCATGCGCACTTTCATCGCCCTTGAACTGCCAACCGATTTCGCCGCAGAAACTGCCAAATTGCAAGATAACCTTGGCACTACCCTGCAGGCGAACTACGTACCCGAGCAGTTCCTTCATCTGACGCTTGCCTTTTTAGGCGATTTGGAAACCAACACCCAACTTGCCGCAACGCAACGGGCCATCGAATTGGCAACTTCTAATTTCGCACCGGTATCGCTGCACCCTGAAGGGCTTGGATATTTCGGCGATGCATCCGATGCCACCGTTTGGATGGGCATTTCCCCCACCCCGGCTCTCATGAACCTGGCAAAGAGCATTCGCAGCGAACTTTCCACCAAGGGGATTTCCTACGATGCAACGCCCTTCAAACCGCACATCACCCTTGCACGTCATGCAAACGCAAGGCGTGCATCGCTAGACGGCTTTGCCATGCCCGATACGGCGCATGCAACGAACGTCACCATCTTCAAAAGCGAGCTCGCTCCCAAAGGGGCAAGCTACCAGGCGCTTCATTCCATAACACTGTAGCAGGAGCCCTTATGAACATCTGCGTATTCTGCTCTTCTTCGAGCAACCTTGCCGAGTGCTACGTACATGCCGCTCAAAAGCTCGGGGAAACCTTGGCAAAGCGCGGTCATACCCTGGTATTCGGAGGATACGATATGGGCCTTATGGGCGATGTCGCCAAGGCAGTGCTCGTCAACGGCGGCAAAGTTGTGGGCATCACCACACAGGGCCTTTCCGCAAAGGGCCGCACAATAGTGCCAGGCATCGAAGAGCGCCAAACCGAAAACCTTTCCAAGCGCAAGGAAGCCATGGTTGCGCTTTCGGACGCTTTCGTCACCTTGCCAGGCGGAATCGGCACGCTTGATGAATTCTTCAGCGTGATCTCGCAGGCAAAAGTCGGCGAAGTGGAAGGCAAAAGCGCGCTGCTCAACGTTGAAGGATACTTCGACCCGCTGGTTAAGATGCTCGATGACTCCTGTGCAAAGGGACTCAATTCAAGCGACTGGCATCAGTACGGCAACGCTTTCAATGACTGCGAAGCGCTGTTCGACTGGCTAGAGCAGTAAGCATAAACCGAACCCAAAACAAAACTGCCTCGCTCCGCTAGCAGCAGAGCGAGGCAGTTTAATGTTGCAGTACTGCACGAACGCCAAAGCACCACGTTACTGTTTTTTATGATAGGCAACCCAATATGCCATGCCCACAAACAGGGCGCCACCTACGATATTGCCCGGAACCGTTGCGCTCCAATTCCACAGCGCACCAGCCCACGTTACGGTGGAAGGATCAAGTCCTGCAGGGCAGATTCCCTGGGAAGCAAGCAAAATGCCGAAGGGCAGGAAAAACATATTGGCAACGCAGTGCTCAAAACCACAAGCGACAAACGCTGCGATGGGAAGCAAGATACCCAGCATCTTGTCGGCGACGGTTTTCGAGCCATAGGCGATCCACACGGCAAGGCACACCAAGAAGTTGCACATGATGCCCTTGGCGAACAACGTCAGCCAATCGGGGCTCATCTTGCCGGCAGCAACACTCACGATAGTGGTTCCGATGGCCCCGGCGTTCATTCCCTGGAAATTGGAAAGGCACACCAGCACCACCATTACAAGGGCACCTACGAAGTTGCCGAAAAACACAACCAACCAGTTCTTCAGCACCGCGGCCCAGGAAATCTTCTTGCTGGCCGCGCTCATCACAATCATGGTATTGCCTGTGAAAAGCTCGGCACCGCACACCACCACCAAAAGCAGCCCCAAAGAGAACAAACAGCCGCCGATAAGTCGTTGGGCGGCAAAGGGCAAGGCGGAATCGCTCACAACCAGAAGAAAGAACATGGCGCCCATGGAAATGAACGCACCCGCCATGATGGAAAGCACAAACGACTGCTTGAAGCTCATCGCGCATTTCGACACGCCAAGCGATTCGGCTTTCGCTTCGATTTCGGCAGGAGAAAGTTGATCGGGCTTGGGCATAGCGGCTTTCAATTCTTCGATAGACACAAGCGCTCCTTTCCTTCTTTGCCGAACGATAGCACGCAAAAAAGATGCCAGCAGGCAAAGAACCCACTCCTTCGAGAAAAGGCAGAATGAATCCGTTCATGCACGCTGATTCGCGTGAAGAAGCGAAGAGAGCATTTCCGCATTCGGGCCAAAGAAACAAACAGCGCACGAAGGTTTGCCGCTGCCGTGAAGGAAAGGAACCGAGAAGAACGCTTCGATTACAATAGAAAAATTAAGCAAACCAGCACCAACGATCCCGGAGGCAGCATCCCTGATGGCATCTGAAACTACCCCAACAAGCCACCAACCTGCTGAAAAAGAACAAAGCAAGCAGAGGGTTTCCGTAGACAACGAACAGAGGGCGCATCCCTCAAGCGCCAATGCCCGCCGTATGAACAGCGAGGCAAAGCCAGCTTCGGAAACGGAAGAAAAAGCAGCCATCGAGCCTCCGGCAACTACGAAAGCGCATACCAGTGCCTCCATCAAGCGACCCAAGCCGAAGAAGCGCACGGTGGAAAAGCCCAAACGCAAAAAAGCGAAAAAGGAAGACGCCCGCGCAACAGCCGAAGCGAAGCCGGCACGCGAGTACAAAAGCGCCGAAGAGGTGCAACATGCCGTCGATGAAATGCGCGCCTTCTTCAAGACCGGCACCACCCTGCCACTCCACTACCGCCGTGCGGTGCTGGAAAAGCTTCGCACGTACCTGAAGAAACACGAAGAAGAAGCCCTGGATGCACTTCGGGCCGACTTAGGCAAGGCTCCATTTGAAGGATACGCCACCGAACTGGGCGTCGTCTACGAAGAGATCCGCCTCTGCCTTTCAAAGATGTACGGCTGGGCAAAGCCAAAGCATGTGCCAACGCCGCTTGCTCATTTCCCCTCAAGCTCGAAGGTGTACGCCGCCCCCTTCGGTGTGGCTGCCGTGCTTTCGCCGTGGAACTACCCGCTCCAGCTTGCCCTGGTGCCCCTGGTTGATGCCCTGGCTGCCGGCAACTGTGTGGTGCTGAAGCCATCGCGCACCGCGAAGGCCACAAGCGCATTCCTGCAGAGGCTCTGCGAAGAGGCGTTCGACGAGCGCCTGGTGCGCTACCTGCCAGGAAGCGCAGAGATGAACGCATGGATCTTGGAAGTGAACTTTGACAAAGTGTTCTTCACAGGCAGCCCTGCCGTCGGCCGTCAGATCATGCATGCCGCCGCAGAAAACCTTACCGATGTAACGCTTGAGCTGGGTGGAAAGAGCCCCTGCATCATCGCCGCCGACGCGAACATCAAGCGCGCCGCGCAGCGCATTGCCTGGGGCAAATGTCTCAATTCGGGCCAAACCTGCGTTGCTCCCGACTATTTCCTGGTTCACGAAAGCGTTGCCGATTCCTTTGCCGAAGAGCTTGCCACCTATTTGCTGAACTACTACGGCAAACGCATCCTTGAGTGCGACTACTACCCCCATATGATCAACGAGCATCATTTCAACCGCGTATGTGGCCTGATAGACAACCATGGTCCCAAAACCCGCATCGCCTTCGGGGGCGGTCGCAACCGTGCCACGTTGCGCATCGAGCCCACCATCCTCACCGGAGTATCGCTTGACGACCCCGTGATGCAGGAAGAGATATTCGGTCCCGTCTTCCCTATCATTACCTGGAAAGAGCTTGATGAGGTATACGAGTACGTTGAAAACTTCGGGCACCCCTTGGCTTGCTACATCTTCTCCGAAAGCAAGGTGCTACAGGAGCAGCTTATCCAAGCCCTTCCCTTCGGCGGTGCCACCATCAACGATGTGGTTATCCACCTGGCAAACAACCACATGGGTTTCGGCGGCTTTGGGGAAAGCGGCATAGGAGCTTACCACGGCAAGCAGGGATTCGACTGTTTCACCCATTACAAATCGACGCTCACGAAGTCTACCAAGATCGAGATTCCTGTGCGCGTTCCACCCTTCACGAAGGCGAAAATGCGCATCTTAAAGCTTCTGATGCACTAGCGCCCCAGTAACAATCAACGAATCTGAAAAGAGCGTTTCCCAGAAAAACAGGAAGCGCTCTTTCTGTTTGACGCCCAAACTTCGCCCTCACCTGCGATGTTTGAAGTAAAATGGTTATCGCTTGTGGCTCAATCTGTTACGTTGCGCACCGGATTGAGCGCAGTCATGGGAGGAACATGATGGATAGCAGCGCATTGGGCAACAACAAAGTGAACGAAAACGCACTCAACGCGGCATGTACCGAAGAGGAATCCACCGAAACGGGGCTTGCCGAGCTTCTAGACCGAACCCGCACTCAGCTGCGCATCGTCAATGCCCTTACCCGCGGCTTCCTTAACGTGTTCTTGGCCGACCTTGATGCGGAAACCATCAGTATCTTGAAGCTTGAAGGCTACGTCACCACCGGCCTGAACAAGAATGAAATCGGCACTCGCTATTCATATCTTGATGTACTTAAAACCTACTGTGCCGAGCGCGTGCATCCCGACGACAAAGAATGGTTTATAAAGGCAATCAGCCCCGAGGCTGTTCGCGAGGCATTGAAGAAAAACGACGAGTACACCGGCCACTACCGCATTAAGGTAGATGGCGAAGTGC
>CAUASB010000022.1 GCA_958431815.1 uncultured Eggerthella sp.
ACGAACCCGCCAGACTTGACATCCAGCGGGTTCGTACAAAATGCAAATGGTGCCCTCTACAGGATTCGAACCTGCGACTTTCTGCTCCGGAGGCAGACGCTCTATCCCCTGAGCTAAGAGGGCCCAAGTGCTCATATTATACGTTATGATTTACAACATTCTTATTTCCCCATGAAAACCAAAGGATGAGACCATAATGCGCATCGAAATCACGGGCATGACGTACGGAGCAAACGCGGTCGGACGCGCTGAAGACGGCAAGGTGATGTTCGTTGCCGGCGGCGCGCCGGGCGATGTGGTCGAGGCGGAGGTCACACACGAGGCAAAAGCGTTCCGCGAGGGGAAGATTACCGCGTTCCACGAGAAAAGCCCCCTGCGTGCAGAACCGGCATGCCCGTTTTACGGAGTATGCGGTGGCTGCCCTTGGATGCATTTGAGCTATCCCGCCCAACTTGAGGCCAAACGGGCCAGCGTGGTAAGCCAGCTTACCAAGATCGGCGGCGTGTCACGAGAGCGTGCCGAGGAATTGGTTGGCGAATGCGTGGGCTCGAAGCGCCAGCTGGGATACCGCAACAAGCTTGAACTTGCTGCTGGTCGCGACGAACGCGGTTTGTTCATGCTGGGGTTCCATGAACGCGGTGGCAAACTTGCCGCCGCCCCCAAAACCTGCCTTTTAGGCGCCAAAGGCATCGAAAAGGCGCCAGGTGCCCTACGCGGAGCGCTCTCCTACCTGCAAGGCCATGACGATCTGGGTATTTTCCGCGTGGGCGTTCGCCGCAGCGTGCGCACGAAGGATATCGAGGTTGCACTGTGGACCGGCCCCACCGGCTTTCCCCGCAAGGCGGCAGCCGACACCCTTTCCAGCGCACTGAAATGCACCAGCATCGTGCGCGTTATCGCCGATACTGGCAAAGCCCGCAAGGTGAAGAAAGTAGAAGCCTTG
Source organism: uncultured Eggerthella sp. (assembly GCA_958431815.1). GTDB lineage: Bacteria > Actinomycetota > Coriobacteriia > Coriobacteriales > Eggerthellaceae > Anaerotardibacter. The sequence continues at coordinate 944 of CAUASB010000022.1, forward strand.
TACGGCAAGGGCCACTGGACCGAAGAGCTGGCGGGAAACACCTACCGCATCAGCGCACCGAGCTTCTTCCAAGTGAACACCGCTCAGGCAGAAAAGATGATCGAACTGGTACTTAACGGGCTGGAAGTAGGCCCCGATTCCGTGGTTGCCGACCTGTACTGCGGTGCCGGCACGTTCACCTTGCCCTTGGCCGAGCGCGCCGATTACGTGTTCGCCGTCGAGTCCGCCGCATCTTCCGTGCGTGACTTGCGCCGCAACATGGAGGGCATCGATGGAGAAATCGAGGTCATCGGCGGCGACAGCGCCCGCGAGCTTCCCACGCTGGGGCATCTGGACGCGTTGGTGGTAGACCCGCCACGTGCTGGTCTTGCCAAGGGCGTTGCCGAAAGCATCGCCGCATCGAAGGCAGAACGCGTTGCCTACGTAAGCTGCGACCCCGCAACCTGGGCACGCGACATAGCACGCTTTTCCAACGTCGGCTACGAGCTGGTGAAGGCCACGCCCGTTGATTTGTTCCCCCAGACGTTCCATGTGGAAACCGTAAGTATCCTGAAACGCGCCAAATAGGAAACTGTCCAAAAGGGACAGTCCCTTTTGGACAGAAACAACAGGTTGAACAGCTAAGTAAGACAAGAACCCCTTGAGGACTATAGCCTCAAGGGGTTCTTGCTTGATAAAAGCAGGGCATCCAAAAGGGACGGTCCCTTTTGGATGCTAAGCCCTTGCTTCTTCGACGTGGCCAACCAGCTTGGCAATGCGCTCGCTGTACTCGGGATGCTCAACGCCTGCTTCGGCCAAATCGATGATGGGAGCATCGCCCCAAAGCGTTTCCAGGCGATAGAACTCGCGAGATTCGGGCTGGAAGATGTCCACCACGAACGAACCGTAGTCCAAAAGCTCCCAGGAATGGTCTTTGGTTTGCTCGCGCGAAAGGGGCTTCATGCCGCCTTCCTCGCGGACCTTTTCCTCGATGTTGTCGAGGATCGCCTCTACCTGGGGCGTGTTAGCGCCCGTTGCGATAACGAAATAATCGGTAACGTCCAGCACGTCGCCGACTTTGATAACGACGATATCGGTCGCCTTGCGCTCGTCAGCTGCACGGGCAGCGATAAGCGCGCATTCACGAGAAGATGCTTCTTGCACTTACGTTCTCCTTTATTGTTCGTGGGAACCGGCACCGTTGTACCAGTTCCAAACCGTCACAGAATCATAACTGATGGGCTTGCCAGCACGCACCAGATACCCCATGCCTTCTTTCAGCACGGCATAGAACATCTCTTCAAGGCTCAGGGAACCCATCTGCTTGTACAGGCGCTTGTACTCGGCAACATCGTGCGTCGGCTCGATCTTGTCGGCCACGAAAACGATCATATCAAGCGGCGCCATATCGGGTGCTCCTACCGTATGACGCTCGATTGCCTGGAACACCTCTTCGCCGAAACAGGGAAAATCACGGCGCAACACCGCCGCGGCCGTCGGGCCATGCAGAACCCATGGCATGGTGCGCACCGTTTCCGCATCGATGCCAAGATCGAAATCGGAAATGCGCTGCTGCAGCTTTTCGGGCAGAAGCGCCTTGTCCCAATCGTGCAGCAAACCCGCCATGCGAGCAACATGACCATCGTAGCCATAGGTGCGGGCAAGCTTGCGCGCCGTCTTGGCAACCGAAATGCTATGCACATAGCGCGACGGGTTCACGCGCTGCATCAGCAAGCCCTTCATGCACTTATACGACTGGGACCCAAACGGCTTTTCCGCATCAAGGCCCTGCGCAACAGTGGGTTTATAGGCAAATTCCGAAAGCTCTTGCTTGGTAGGCTCGGCCGTCTGTGCCTTCTTCTTTCCCTTAGCCATGGTGTGCCCCCTCACGATAGAACTCGTGTTCCATCACGTGATCTACTACAACCTGCGGCGTTAGATAGCGAATCGACTTCCCCTGGGCCAAGCGCCGCCGCAGCTCGCTTGACGAGATCTCCAACGCTTCAATGGTAACGAAAGAAATGGGAATTCCCTTTGCCGCTTCGACGATCTGCTTGCGCTTTTCGTCAGAAAGTTCGTATCCCGGGCGATCGACCCCCACGAACTTCGCCAACGCGCCCATTTCATCGGAACCGCGCCATTTCGAAACCGTGGCAATAGCGTCAGCCCCCGCCAAAAAGTACAGCTCAACGTTAGAGGGGAAATGGCTGCGCAACGTGCGCAACGTGTCAATAGTGTAGGTGTCTCCCCCGCGGGCAATTTCGATATCGCTCACATCGAAGTACGGATTGTCGGCAATGGCGGCGCGGCACATTGCCAGGCGCTCTTTGGCGGGAGCGATGTGCTGCCCACGCTTGAACACGGGATTACCCGTGGGAATGAACAAGATCACGTCCAGCCCTAGGTCTTCACGCGCCTGCTCGGCGCAAGCCAAATGACCGTTGTGGATAGGGTCGAACGTACCGCCCATAATTCCCAAGCGACATGGCTTGCCATCCTGGCCGAAATCATCGAAACGTTCGCAGATAACCGGCTGCCGGTACCCCGCTTCCGAGGCACGCATTTCACGCACGGTTTCGATAACATCGATAGCGCTCACGTTACCCCCTTACTTGACCCGTGCCGTCTACCAGGTATTTCGTGCTGGTAAGGGCTTCGAGGGCAAAAGGGCCACGCACATGGAGCTTCTGCGTGGAAATGCCGATTTCAGCTCCCAGCCCGAACTCGCCGCCGTCGGTGAAGCGGGTTGACGCGTTGGCGTATACCGCCGCCGCGTCGACCCTGCGCTGGAAAAGGGCTATGGCATGCGCATCGGAAGCCATGATGCACTCAGAATGCTTGGTGCCATAGCGATTGATGTGGGCAATAGCCTCTTCCACCCCGTCTTCGATAACGTGGATGCTGATTTCCAACCCCAGGTACTCACGTCCCCAGTCTTCTTCGGTGGCGTCCACGAAGAAATCCTGAAGGCGGCCGTGTCCTTCTGGCAAAGAAGCCTCGGCAATGGTGCGAACCACGCTATCGCCGTGCACCACCACGCCTGCATGGGCAAGATCGGCCAGCAAATGAGGCAAGAAGGAAGAGGCGATCGAAGCGTCTACCAACACCGATTCGCATGCATTGCACACGCCAGGGCGCTGCGTCTTGGCGTTGAGGATGACCTTGCGCGCCGCATCGAAATCAGCCGATTCATGCACATACACATGGCAGTTGCCCACACCGGTCTCGATCACGGGAACGGTGGCGTATTCCACGCAATGCTGGATAAGCCCTGCCCCGCCACGGGGAATGAGCACATCCACCAATCCGCGCAAACGCAGCAATTCATCGGTTTCTGCACGATCGGTCGACTCGATGGCCACAACGGCATCGGCAGGCAGGCCCACGCTTTCAATGGCGCTGCGCAGCACCTGGGCAATAGCCGTATTGGAATGGACGGCCATCGAACCGCCACGCAGCACGCAGGCATTGCCCGATTTCACGCATATGCCCGCCGCATCGGCCGTGACGTTGGGACGCGCCTCGTACACCATGGCAACAACGCCTAACGGCACCGATACCTTGCGAATTTTAAGGCCGTTTTCAAGCGTACGGCGCTCAAGAACCTTGCCCGTCGGATCTTCCAAAGCCGCAAGATTCTCAAGAGCCGAAGCCATCGACTCAACACGCGCTTCATCCAGGAAAAGACGGTCTACCAACGATTCCTTCGTCCCCGCCTTGCGGGCAGCAGCGCAATCAACAGCGTTTTCAGCGCAGATAAGCATCGAATCCTTGCGCAGGGCAACTGCCATAGCATGCAGCGCCTTGTTCTTCAGCTCGCACGACGCCTCGGCCATGGCCTGGCTGGCCGCCTTGGCCTGTTGCGCCGCACGCAATGCCTCACTCATTCGAACACCACCAATTCATCGCGATGGACAGCGGGCTTGTCGCCCAGGTTGGCAAGCAATTCGTTGCCATGGATTTCCCGTTGGGAACGGCCGCGCGCCAAGCTCACCTCGGAAGAGGGAGCATTCACCCTACCGCGCGCAAACAGGTGGCCCTCGGTATCCTTGATGTCGACGATGTCGCCGCGGAAGAACGACCCCTCAACACTGACGATGCCCACCGGAAGAAGAGACGAGCCGGCATCGACCAAGGCGCGCTTGGCACCATCGTCAACTACCAGCACGCCCTTGGCGGTATCGCCCAGAGCGATCCACAACTTACGCGGTGAAATGTCGTGGGGGTTGTTGCGGGCGGCAAAGTAGGTGCCGACCGCTTCCCCGTGGATAATCTTTTCCAGGCTTCGTTCATGATGTCCATGGCAGATAACCATGGGGATACCCGCCAGCATAAGCACGCGGGCTGCACGGATCTTCGTTATCATGCCGCCGCTGCCCACCTTCGAGGTTACGCCCCCGGCCGTGGCCATGAGCTCGGGCGTGATGCGTTCCACGCGCGGCACCAACGTCGCCGTAGGGTCGGTATTGGGATTTGCCGTGTAGAGCCCTTCGATATCGGAGAAGATAACGCACATATCGGCCTGCACCAGGCAGGAAACCAAGGCGGCAAGCGTGTCGTTGTCGCCGAAACGGATCTGCTCGATCGAAACCGTGTCGTTTTCGTTGATGATGGGCACCACGTCGAAGTCAAGCAGGCGCTCCAGCGTGTCGCGCGCATGCAGATAGGCACTACGCTGCGCCGTGGAATGACGCGTGATGAGCACGCACGAGGTAAGCACGTTATAGCGAGAAAACGCCTCGGCGTAGGTTGCCATCAGGGCGTTCTGACCCACCGATGCCGCAGCCTGAAGCGAGGGCATGTCGGTTGGGCGCTCTTCGATGCCCAATGCCTCCAGCCCGCAGGCAATTGCGGCGCTCGACACGATAAGCGGGCTCCACCCCGCCTGACGCAACGCATGGATCTGAGCGGCAAGACCGTCGAAGTACGCACGATCAAGCTTGCCCTGCCCGTTCACCAACGTTGACGAGCCGATCTTGATTACTATGACTTTCTTGCCGTTCCTCATGCCCTAGATATCCAATCCCCCGAATACATCCTCATGCATATGCGCCGATTCGAACTCGAATGCGCACTCCAAGATACGGATTTCGTCGCCGTCACGCGCACCGGCCTTCTCCAACGCCTCGTCGAGCTTCAGGCGCTTGAAGCGATGCTGCAAGAACGTGATTGCTTCGTCATTTTCCCAGTCGGTCTGGATTACCATGCGCTCAACCTGCTTGCCTGTAACGCGGAACACGCCTTCGGAAAGCTTGGTGATCTCGAACTTCTTGTCACGCTCGTCGCGGCGATGCTGCCAGATCTGGTCGAAGTGCTCCTGGCCTTCAGCGGCCTTACGCTGCTGCTCGCGCAGCTCGATTACCTTGGCACCCGTTGCCTTCATAAGGGCATCAACACCCTTGCCCGTAACCGCGCTGGTGAAGAACACGCGCGGGTTCAGGGGGCTTTCGGCATACTCGTTGCCACCAGCGCGCTCAATGGAATCGCGGCGCACCTCTTCTTCCAGGCGACGGGCAGCATCCTCCACGCCAGGGGCGTCGATCTTATTACCCACCACAATGCACGGACGTTCTGCCAATTCAGGCAAATACGCCTTCAGCTCGTTGTTGATGATGCGGTAATCCTCCACCGGGTCGCGACCTTCGTAGCCGCCGGTGAGGTCGATGACGTGCAGGATGATGGCGCAGCGCTCAACGTGGCGCAAGAACTCGTGCCCCAGGCCCTTGCCTTCGTGGGCGCCTTCGATAAGGCCAGGAACGTCGGCCACCACGTAGTTGTACTCGTCAGCCTTTACAACACCCAAGTTGGGAACAAGCGTGGTAAACGGATAATCGGCGATTTTCGGCTTGGCGGCAGACATGCGCGAGATAAGGGAAGACTTGCCCGCAGAGGGCACGCCCACCAGGGCAGCGTCTGCCATCAGCTTCATTTCCAGTTCGACCCAGCACTCTTCTGCCGGAACACCAAGCTCGGCGAAGGCGGGGGCACGGCGGGTGGAGGTGACGAAGTGCGTGTTGCCGCGACCGCCAACGCCACCACGGGCAACGATGATGCGCTCGCCGTCGTGAGTAAGATCGGCAATAACCTCGCCGGTTTCCTTGGTTTCGTCGTTGAATTCGCGCACGATGGTGCCAACGGGAACCTTCAGAACAAGGTCCTCACCGTTGGCGCCGTTCATCTTGGAGCCCTTGCCATGGGTACCGCGCGTTGCCTTGAAATGATGCTTGAAGCGGTAGTCGATCAGCGAAGAGATGCGCGAGTCGGCTTCAAGCACGATGTCGCCGCCCTTGCCGCCGTCGCCGCCGTCAGGGCCGCCCTTGGGAACATGGGCTTCCCTGCGAAACGACATGCAACCCGCGCCGCCATCGCCTGCTTTAACAAATATGCGAACCTTGTCTGTAAACATTATCCTTCAATTCTAAACGAAAAGACCCCCTGCGATGCAGAGGGCCTTTGAAGTCCAAATTAGGCGGTATTTATGCCTGAGGACGGACATGCACCTTACGGCGTGCGCCCTTGGTGTATTCTACCGTACCTTCGCACAGAGCGAACAGGGTGTCGTCCTTGCCACGACCCACGTTCTCACCGGGGTGGAAGTGAGTGCCGCGCTGACGGACCAGGATGTTGCCCGCACCGACGAATTCGCCAGCGAAGCGCTTGCAACCAAGGCGCTTAGCCTTCGAATCGCGACCGTTGCGGATGGAACCTTGACCTTTCTTATGTGCCATTAGTATTCCTCCTCTACTTAAGCGATGCTGGTGATCTGAATACGAGTGAGCTGCTGACGATGGCCGCGCAGCTTCTTGTAGTTCTTGCGCTTCTTGA
>CAUASB010000023.1 GCA_958431815.1 uncultured Eggerthella sp.
CTTAAATCCTTACTAATATATGTGTATGCACGTAATGCGCCAGCGATCATTCATGAAGCCTATTGAGCCTCAAAAAAACAATAGAACGAACCTATGGAATAAACTTTTTAGATCGCATATATCCTATTGGACACTTCTTAGCGCGGGAATGCTAAACTTGCTCGTAGCGGAATATCCGGAATCTGCCGCATAAGGGTTAAACAGGAATCGCAAGGTTCCACTCACAAACCGATTAGGAGGGTTTATGAATCCGAATGCAACCATCACCGACGAGCAGTTCAAGGCGTACCTCAAGAAGGTTCGCGAAATGGTCGAAGGTCCTTACACCGAATGGCAGAAGGAAATCGAGGTAACCAACAAGTTCCCCGAGAAGTTCTACCAGTCCAACATCGACAACGACATCTATCGTTACTCTCTCCCTGTAGAGTACGGTGGATGGGGCCTCTCCGAGAAGGAAATCCTGCAGGTTCAGGAAGAGTTCTCCCGTGGTCCTTCGGGCATGCGTATGCATATGCACTATGCATCTGACCTGAACTGGCGCATCCTCAACGATTTCGGTCAGCCCGAGATCAAAGAGAAGTACATGCCTCTCTTCCAGGACAAGACCATCTTCACCAACTTCGCTCTGACCGAGAAGTCCGGCGGCACCGGTGCTGACCTGCACTCCACCGCTGTATGGGACGAAGAAAAGGGTAAGTGGATCCTCAACGGCGAGAAGTGGCTCATTTCTCACACTGACTGCTCTCAGTTCTCTTACGTAATCTGCGTAACCGATCCTGACAAGAAGGGTGACGATCGTCTGTCCGCCTTCTTCGTTCCTATGGATCGTCCTGGCTTCGAAATCGTTCCTATGCCTCACATGATGGGCTGCCGTGGCTCCGGTCACACCGGCCTGAAGTTCACCAACGTTGAGCTCGAGCCCGAATTGATGCTCGGCAAGCGCGGCGAGGGCATGAAGGTTGCTATGCACTCTCTCGCGGTTTCCCGCGTACACATCGCAACTTCTAACCTCGGTATTTCTCAGCGCATGTTCGAGATGGCTATCGCTCGTGCACGCGACCGTGTAACCTTCGGTAAGCCGATCATCAAGCGTCAGGCTATCAAGGTTAAGCTCGCTAACATGCAGATGATGATCCATGCTCTCCGCTGCTCCATCATCGACTTCTGCGACGACTTCGATCTTGACAACAATGGCGAGTACATCTCCGAGAAGGCAGCAATCTGCAAGCTGTTCTCCATCGACACCGTTCGTCTCGTTTCCGACGAGATGCTCGAGATCTTCGGTGGCGACGGCTACTTCGAGGATTCTCCTTATGGTCCTACCGAACTCCTCTATCGCGACTGCCGCGCTATGTGGCTTGAGGAAGGCGCTCCTACCGTTCAGCGCATCACCATCGCTAAGGGCATCGAGGATCATGACGGTACCCTCGAGTACCAGACCTGGATCGCTGGCTCTAAGCTCGACTAGTTCTGACTCTTATAACCAAGAGTTATCTTGGCTAGATTCCGGAAAGGGAGGAAGCTTTGCTTCCTCCCTTTTTTTTATCCCCTATCCCCCCATTGCGCAAAGCAATAGAAGGCACTGGATCATTTCAACTTTTGTCTTTCTTTGGGTAAGGACACTCGGAGCAGTGTCTTTACCCAAATATCGTATAAAATAAAGATTCGTGTTTTTCGCTTTATCCCTTACGGAAAGGTTATACATGGCACTTTTCAAGAAGAAGGACAAAAAGAAGGAACAAGAGGAAAAGCCCCAAAAGAAGCCTCTTGAGATTTGGTACACCGAAGACGGTACCAAGATCGGTGACGACGGCTACCCCATGACGCAGCTTCGCACCAAGATGCATAACATCTGGAACGGCTACTTCATTTATGCCATCGTTCTTCTGATTTGGGGCCTTGCTTGCATGTTGATGGGTTGGTTCTCCGGTGAAACCTTCACCGACTGGGAGTTACGCGCAACAGGCGGCTGGGAGTACAACGGATACCGTGTGGCGACGTTGGCTCGTGTCGAAGCGCTGATCTGCCTCTGGACTGCGGTAGCAAGCGTTATCATCAACTTCAAGGGCTTCGCTTGGATGTACGACCGCCAAGACCCGAAATTCTTGAATATCTTCTTGTATGCCCTTCTGGGTATCTCCATCGCTATTGAGCTTGTTGCCCTGTGCATGATCCAGATCACCAGCCTTGCCTGCCTGGTAAACATTATGCTCATTGCCATGACCATCGTTACCATGAAGCAGATCGACGAAGAACGCCCAACCTTGAAGAAGGCAAAGAAGTTCCGCAAGGAAGTAAAGAAGTAGTTCTGCATGTTCAACATAAAGAGAGCAGCCAAAAGACAGCTCCTCATAAAGAAAGGGAACCCAAGGTTCCCTTTCTTTATGCTCTCAACTGCTTATGAGCTAAACGCCAGGTTACGATGGCTTTCAGCGCATCGAGTGCTCGCCTTCATCTGTCGCAGGACTCAGGCGGAAGCCGATTTATATCAATGTTGCTAGAAGCCCCTAGCCGCTGCGGCTAATTGGACGAGCAAGAGGGCAATGATAGATGCCGCAAAGCAGCGCCCAATGACCGTCAAACACCGACAGCGAAAACGAGCCACAGCCCTTCTGCTGATTCACGTCCATCCAAGCCTCAAGAAATAAAAAACCGCCGCAGAAATGCGACGGCTTAGGTGCAAAGTGGTGGGCCCACCCGGATTCGAACCGAGAACCAAAGGATTATGAGTCCCCTGCTCCACCATTGAGCTATGGGCCCAACTACAGCCTTTGCAAAGCTGCAGTTGAGTATTTTACCTTACTTTGCCCTAATTGCCATGGGCATTCTTTGCTTTGGGCAGACAACCATACCCCATACAAAAACAGGCTGCACTAGGCAGCCTGTTTCGATGAACAAGTGAAGGAAAGCAATCGGATTAATACACCATGTGCATTGCTTCGCGAACCTGGTCGAGCGTTTCGTTGGCAATCTCATTTGCCTTGCGGTTGCCCTCGTGCAAGATTTCCTCAACATAACCAGGCTTAGAAGCAATCTCTTCACGGCGTTCACGAATGGGAGCAAGATAGGTGTTAACCGCCTCGGTCACATACTTCTTCAGCGTACCGGAACCGCCGTTGCCAATCTCTTCGGCGATTTCAACCTCGGTACGGCCCGTGCAAAGGGCAGCGGTGGTAAGCAGAGCCGAAACGCCAGGACGATTTTCCTTGTCGAACGTGATGAAACGCTCAGAATCGGTCTTGGACTTCTTGATGATCTTCGCAGTTTCCTCCGCCGTGAACGCAAGGCTGATGGCATTGCCGTAGCTCTTGGACATCTTGCGGCCGTCAAGCCCCGGAATCTCGGGAACATCGGTGTTCAGCAGACCTTCAGGCTCGGGAAACACATAGCCGAAACGCTCGTTGAAACGGCGCGCAATCTGGCGGGTCTGCTCAATATGGGGAAGCTGGTCTTTGCCAACCGGCACGATGTTGCCCTTGCAGAACAGAATGTCGCAAGCCTGATGTACCGGATACGTAAGCAGAAGACCGGTAAGGGCGTGGCCAGAAGCTTCCTGTTCCGACTTGACGGTGGGGTTGCGCAGCAGTTCCGCCTCGGAAACCAAGGAAAGGAACGGCAGCATAAGCTGGTTCAAGGCCGGAATAGCCGAATGGGTGAAGATGATCGTCTTTTCAGGATCGATGCCGCACGCAAGGTAGTCGATAACCATGTTACGCACATTGTCCTGGATATTTTCCGTAGTATCGCGGTCGGTGATCACCTGATAATCGGCAATAACAATGCGCGTGGTAATGCCCTTGTTCTGCAGAGCCACACGTTCCTTGATGGTGCCGAAGTAATGGCCCAAGTGCAAGCGACCGGTAGGACGATCGCCCGTGAGCATACGGTACTTGCCAGGGTTTACTTCCAGGTCGGCGCGGGTTTCCTCGCTGCGCTTCTGGCTTGCTTCAAAGCTATTCGAACTCATAACGAACAGTGCCTCTTTCGTTTGATTCTATGTGGGATTCAGCCGCACTACCGCGGCATAAGATACATTGGGAAAGTATACCATTGGATATCTTGCGCATAGACTATTGCGCAGCCAACCCCTACACTTAAAGGCATGACTACCGCAACATTTAATACGCTTGGCCTGTCCAAGCCCTCAATGGAAGCCATCGAAAAGCTTGGCTTCACCGAACCCACCCCTGTTCAAGCGCTTTCCATTCCCCCAGGAATAGCAGGGAAAGACATTCTTGCTGCCGCCCAAACAGGAACAGGCAAAACCCTTGCCTATTTGCTGCCCATCTTCGATAGAATGGTGCGCCATTTCGGGTCGAAACGCCCTAAGAAGGGACCTTACGCCTTGATCCTTGCGCCCACGCGCGAACTGGCACAGCAGATAACGGAAACCGCAACGGTCATCGCCCAGCACACCAAGTTCCGCACGGTTACCATCATCGGCGGAAAGAAGTACTCTACGCAGATCGACAAGATCAACAAGGGCTGCGATGTGCTTATTGCCACGCCGGGCCGCTTGCTCGATTTGGCAAACCAAGGGCTCCTTTCGCTCGAGAACATCCATTACCTGGTTCTTGACGAAGTTGACCGCATGATGGACATGGGCTTCTGGCCCCCCGTCAGCTCCATCGTGCGTATGACGCCCAAGAATCGTCAAACCTTCCTGTTCAGCGCCACGCTGACGCCCGATGTGCAGGCAAAAGCAAAGTTGGTCCAAACCGACCCCGAGGTTATCGAGATTGCCCACCAGGGCGAAACTGCCGACACGGTACGTGAGTATCTGTTGCCCGTTTCCGAGCGTCAAAAGCAAGACTTGCTGGTGGCTCTGCTGAAAGAGCAGGGGGTTGATCGCGTCATCGTGTTCACACGCACCAAGCAATCAGCTGATTCATGCGCCACACGCCTGAAGGATGCCGGCGTCAAGGCAGACAGCATCCACGCCGACAAGCCCCAGGGCAAACGTGACCGCGCACTGAAGAATTTCCGCGAAGGCAAAATCGATGTGTTGGTTGCCACCGATGTGCTGGCACGCGGCATTGACGTTACCGACGTTAGCTACGTGGTGAACCTTACCGTGCCCGATTCCCCCGAGGATTACATCCATCGCATCGGCCGAACAGGCCGTGCGGGCGAATCGGGAGCGGCCTACACGTTCCTTTCACCCGACCAGCTGCTTGATCTGCGCGAAATCGAGTACCACACGCATCATCTGCTCGAAACTCACGATGTTGAGGGCTTCGAGTACTCCGAAGACCGTTTGGTGCCCAATCCCAAGCGCCCCACCAAACGCGCTTCACGTTCTAACCGCGGCCGCAGAAGGCCTTCCCTGCGCAGGCGTTAAACCCCTGTTTTCGCAGGCGAAAAAGAAGTTAAAACTTTTTTCGAAAAAGTGGTTGCACCGATTTCGAAGATGCGTATAATAACTTCTTGCGTCACGAAGAACGCACCGAATTCCTCGGTAGCTCAACGGCAGAGCATCCGGCTGTTAACCGGAGGGTTGTAGGT
>CAUASB010000024.1 GCA_958431815.1 uncultured Eggerthella sp.
CACAATGCCTCAGAGCAGGCAAGGCACGATGCGGAGAAAGGCCTGGGTGATAGGGATGTTCTCGAGCTTGAATACCTTGGAGAGCTTGGCTTGCTAGACGATTCACCTCGTCCTTCAGAACGCGACCAGGCTCTTATGGACGACATCGACCTTGATCGATTTACCACGGAGATTATTCGTGAGGTAAGAAGATCTGTGGGGTCAAGGGAATTTCGATTGGCTGTTTGGTTCAGGAAAACCAAGCTATACGAGAAGGTTCGGCTTTGGTCGTGATGAAGCCTTTGTTTCTATGACAAATGAAAGGCAATTGCTATTGGCAGGTTGTTTTTCGGCCAGGTAGGTACTTACTGAAATATCTCGGATTTTTTGAATGATACCTTCCGAGCTAGGTGATTGAGGATGAAAGAAAAAGAGACAAAATTCAAAGAGTCCGAATTGGTAATTGTCCAAAAGGGTTTTTTGGGTGCGCTTGACGAAAATCCAATAGATGCACTAGATGGCGAGCTATATCGACGAATTGAGAAGTTGGTTTCCTGGTTCGTTCTCAGATGTCCCGTAGTTGAGACAACTAAGCTCGCTAATCCTGGGTGCATCGGTCTATTCAAGTCGAATGATGCTCCTAAAAATGGATCGAGAGCCAATAATCGTTTGAAATTTGATGAGAAGTTCCTTATTCCGTTTGGTCTCGACTGCACGAACTTTGAATTCGAATATAAGCGTCTTGCTGTTAAGCCTGCACTCATCGGATGCAACTTGGGCACCAATGAGGCAAGTGTATTTGATTCCCTTGACGAGCGTTGTGCTTGCTTTGTCGGTAAGTCGGGCGATTCAAAGGAAGACTCGTGTATCGAAAGTGTTTGCAGGCACATCAGGAACGCTTTTGCCCATGGTCGTCTTGCCGTCAAAGAAATTGATGGGGAAGCATTTATTTTTATGGAGGACGGGTCAAACCCCGATAAGGTTGAATACGATGTTGGTTTGAATAGGGGACCGAAGCTAGAGATTAGATTCAGGCTGTTGGTGAAGCTATCCACCTTGGAATCTTGGTATGAGATTCTACAGAATGGCGCTGACCTGGCATGAAGCATGCAAGACGCACATCTCCTTGGCTGACGAGCCCTTGTTTGGCTATTGCCGCCTGTAAGACGAATATAAAAATGCTGAAGGACATCCCCCAGTCCTTGACAGCCCCCGTAAACGAGAAAGCAAAAAGATTGTCGGGGGTAAGACCCCGACTCTTGGAAGCCGACCCTTGTGGGGTTGACCGATATCTTTATAACTTAAACCTGTTTAAGCAGTCAATTGCTCTGCAACTTCTGCACGTTAGGGCAATGGTGGAGAGCATAAAAAATGCCGGAGGAAACCTTCCGGCTACTTCGACAGCCTTCGTTGATGGAGAAGTCAAAGAAATTACTAAGGGAAACCCTTCGTCTCTTCGACAGCCCTCCATTGCGGAACGCTGGTCTGTTTATACCATATTATTGGTTAAACCGTTAGTTGAGCCGTTTCCTTCTGAACTTGTTCAAGTAGTTCTTCTTGAAGGAGCCCCATTCGCCAAAGAACTTGGTATCTGTAGGCCTTTGGTCTTTTGTTTGGTATTTAAGGGCAGTGAGTTCAATCGTGCAAAGAAAATCTGCAAGCTGCAGCAGCCGATAATCGGCAGGGTTGGCGTTCTTGTAGACAATTGCATCTTTAGCAAGGACGTATTCGATTGCATCGTGCAAGGCTTTAGTTACGATTGCCTGTCCGTTGTCGTAATAGACCTTAACTTCATCGAATTTCTGAAGGTATGCAATGTTGTCGAAAAGGCCGTTGATCAAATCTCTCTTCATTCGGTCGAGAAGTTTGCTTGCATCGTCTTGAAATTCGCTTTTTTGTAGGCGAGGGTCATATAGCTGAATGGCAAATGGGATGCGAAGATTCGGAAGCTCGAAAGATAGCTTTTCCTGGTTTCAATGGAAAGCTCTTCGTAGCTTTCATGCTTGGTCAAAAGTGGACCAGCATGCATAGGTATATCGGGAAGCCCTTTGTCTCCAAGGTCGATAAGGTAAATCTCGATATAAGGGGAGATGTCGTTTTCTTGCTCGTGAAATACGAGCGTAATGAGGTAGTAGCGCGATCTCTCTCCGATATCGCCAGATTCGTCTACGAATACCGAAAGCTCTTCATTCATTGCAGCCTCCTGAAAAATAAAAATGCCGGGGGAAACCCCCCGGCTCTTGGAGGCCGACCCTTTCGGGAGGACCAACTACTTTATACCACGACCCAAGGTGTTCTTTCAAGATATAATTATACACGAACACATGTTCTAAAACACCAGGTAAAAGGCTAGGAGGTGAGCGCTGTGAGTTCCAAAGAAGAAGTGCCGTACCAGGCTTTTCGAAAGACGATTTCTAAGACCATCAACGTTGATGGTCTGGATATTTTTATCTCGTATCCCTCGCAGGGGCGGCTGTTCACCAGCTTAACAAAGCTTCAGGAAACGGAGCGTCCGCGCTCGTTTCCTGTTACCGCCGCCGCGCTTACTGCCGTTAAGGGCATACCCATTTCCAAGGAATACCCGCAAACGGCGGCGCAGGCGCGCAGGGTGTTCGGTGATTTTATGCGCGTAATGGCGCTAACCACCACCGATGAAATGCTGCAGTGGATAGCCAGCCTTGCCACCAGGAAAAGCGACGGCAACCTGGTTGCCAACAAAAACCTCTTCGTATGTCGTTTGGAAGGTAGGTTCGGCTACGAATTCAACCACAATGGGCGCACGCGTTTCGATTCTACGTACACGTTAATAGCCAAAACCGGCAAGGAAAACGACATATCCATATCGGTGAAACGCGAAGACGCGTTCAACTTTCACAAGGCGGTGGTGTATCTGTACGCCTACCAGGTGTTGGAAATGCACGCGGGCTTGCTGGAAAAGTACGGGCTTAAGCCCGCGCGTCGCACTGAGCATATTGTGGGCGATGTCCATATTGGCGAAAAACTGCGCCCCGTTCTTAAAGCAGCTTGCGAAACGCTGCAGACACGAAAGACGCATGGACATAGGTGTAATCCGGTTCGCCTTGTTTTTGCGGGGAGTGAAGAAACTACCCGTACTGTTCTGGCAGCAATGGTGCGCGAATACTGCATGGCAGCTGGTCTGTCTGAAAAGGGTGATGCGCTAGCCCGGGGAATTTCGGATGGCAGGGGCGCAACAGCGCTTTATGACATCGCCGATGCAATTGCGGAAACGTGTTTCGACCTTGCTCCGCTTTTCAGTACTCATTCGGAAGTGTTCGCCTACGCCGATGCCGATAGTGTCCGCTTGAAAAGAAGTGGCAATACCTGGTTTTTGGCGTTTTCGTTTGCGGTATCGATGGAGCTATTTGAAGGCGAGTTAGCTTATTTCTTCGAGCATCTTCCTGAAGGCGAGTACGCGTTTGCGGGTGCTCGCTGGTACGAAGGCGAAGAGGGGTACGTCTACCTTGACCTAGGGAACCGGATAGATGGCGGTCCTTACCAATGCGGCGCCGATATTGATATTGCCAAACTCATGGCTCCCAATTTCGAGGGTTGTTACCTAAGCGAGCTGAACTGCGATGAGCTAACTAGTGGTAAAAGCGCCCAGGCGAAAGCCGTGAAAAGGCTTTTGAGCATGATTCCCACCCAAATCTACACCATGTAAGGAGAACCAACATGGCAACACTTCTTGAAGATAAATACGAAGCCCGGAAAAAGGAAGTAAACGAGCGATTCGAACAGCTTCGTGCCAACGAGGAAGAGCTGAACCGCATTTTCGCCGAGATTTACAACATGGTGGGCGAGGTTCCTATCGAAGTTGAGGACAAGTATGTTTCGGTGGCGAAGATCTTCGACACGGAAGAGGACATTCCCGAATCGTACAAGGGCAATAAATACGTGCGCACCAAGCGCGACGAGATTACGAGCCTTATCAGCTACGCGGTGGGCTGCATGTTTGGCCGCTATTCACTGGACGTGGATGGTTTGGTGCTGGCAGACCAGGGCGATACGCTGGAAAACTACCTGGCAAAGATGCCCGATCCAGAGCACGTTACCTTCATGCCCGACGACGACAACGTTATTCCCATTACCGACGAAGAGTATTTTGGGGACGATATCGTGGGCCGTTTCGTCGAGTTCGTTGAAGCGGTATATGGGGAAGAAACGCTGGAGCAGAATCTGCGGTTCATCGCCGATGCGCTGGGTGGCAAAGGATCGCCACGTCAGGTGATTCGCCAGTACTTCCTGAAAGAATTCTTCAAAGACCACTGTAAAACATACAAGAAGCGCCCCATCTATTGGTTGTTCGATTCGGGCAAGAAGGCGGGCTTCCGCGCGCTTATCTACATGCACCGCTACCAGCCTGATTTGCTGGCGCGCGTGCGTACCGAATATGTGCATCAGCAGCAAGACCGCTACCGCACTCAGATCGAGTTTGCGGAAAACGAGCTGGCAACAGCGGAAAAGGGTGCTCGCGTGAAGCTGGACAAGCGCATCAAGAAGCTGAACGACCAACTAACCGAGGCAACTGCCTTCGAAGAAAAACTGCATCATCTGGCCGATCAGATGATCGAAATCGATTTAGACGACGGCGTGAAAGTGAACTACGCCAAATTCCAAGACGTGTTGGCGAAGATCAGGTAGGGAAGGGGATGTTGAAAATGGAGCCAGAGGAGATTCAAAAGAAAATTCTTGATCTGTTTTCGCTGATTAAGGGGACACATGATTTGTCGTTCTTGAGTATGGCGTACAGCGATGTTGAGAAGGGTGATTTGGCGATTGCCGTAGTAGAGCTGTGCCAGGCTGGTAAGCTGACTATCGGTGAAGAGGGGATTAGCCTCCCTTTTGCTAGTGGGGTAGCTGCCGTTCAGGCGAAAGAAGAGCATGAAACATCGAACGATTCTTCTACGGAGGAATGTTCTGTTGCAGCTGCCCCTGCAAATGATTCTTCAATTGCAGATGAAGCTTACCAGGTGAAAACTTTCGCAGAGGAAGCAGATTCTCCTGCGGTTGTTGCGTCAATGGGATACGCTCCTTCTGAGCCTGAGCCTGAGCCTGAGCCTGAGCC